>NZ_BCYZ01000168.1 GCF_001598455.1 Sphingomonas pruni NBRC 15498 | reverse complement strand
GCCTTGGTAAGGTCGCGCATCATGGCTTCGTCATGGGCCGGGCCTGGGGTGAAGCGCAGGCGTTCGGTGCCGCGGGGCACGGTCGGGTAATTGATCGGCTGGACGTAGACGCCGTATTCGGCGAGCAGGATGTCGCTGATGCGCTTGGCCTTGACCGGATCGCCGACCATCAAGGGCACGATATGGGTGTCACCCGGCAGGACCGGCAGCCCGGCATCGGCCAGCATCGCCTTGAGCATTTTCGCCGAGGCCTGCTGGCCGTCGCGCTCCGCGGTCGACGCCTTGAGGTGGCGGACGGAGGCGAGGACGCCGGCGACCAGCACCGGCGACAGCGAGGTCGTGAAGATGAACCCCGGCGCGTAGCTGCGGATGACGTCGATGATCGTCTGGTCGGCGGCGATATAGCCGCCCATCACCCCGAACGCCTTGCCCAAAGTGCCTTCGATGATCGTGATGCGATCGGCAACGCCGTCGCGCTCCGAAATGCCGCCGCCTCTTGGACCGTACATGCCGACGGCATGGACCTCGTCGAGATAGGTCAGCGCGTTATACTGGTCGGCAA
>NZ_BCYZ01000167.1 GCF_001598455.1 Sphingomonas pruni NBRC 15498 | reverse complement strand
TGCTCCGCGAGATGGCGGAAGAAGTGGGCGTCACCGACGCCAGGATCGAGCGCGTCCTCGGCGTCTATCATAGCCGGCGGGAGGGCAAGGACGACCATATCATCATTTTCGTGGTGCAGGGCGGTCCCGATGCGGGCGCCGAGTTGCGCCGCGCCGATCTGGCCGAGATAGAGGAGGCTAGCTGGTTCGCGCCGGACGCCCTGCCCACGCCGCTATCCCCCGCCACCGCTCGCCGGATCGCCGAATATCGGCAAGGCATCACCGGGCACGGGGCCTGGTAAAATCGCGGTGGGCCGTCAGGAACACGATGCAACCGGCGCTGTCCGAAGCCAGGTACAGAAGATCGCCAACTCTCTCACCCACGAATGACTGCTATCGGCATGCGGGCCGAGCGGCAAAACTGGGTGGAAAGCTGGCATTCTTCATGGCAGCAAGCAGTATGACGATCTCGGCCGAGAATGGCGTTGAAGCAACCCTTCGATTGACACCCGACGAGGCCATTGTCCTGTTCGACCTCCTAACCCGTTGGAGCGCCGAAACCGGCGCAGGGGACACCCCAGCCTCCTCATGCTTCGAAAGCACGGCCGAAGGAGCAGTACTGAACGGACTGCTTTGCGATCTTGAGAAGCAACTGGTCGCACCCTTCACGGCCGATTATGCGCGCATAGTCGAAGCTGCGCGGGGCCGGCTGGCCAGCCAATGGGACTATCCAACCCTGAGGGGCTAAACGTCTGCTAATGGGTCGTCGCCGGCCCGACCGCTTTAG
>NZ_BCYZ01000166.1 GCF_001598455.1 Sphingomonas pruni NBRC 15498 | reverse complement strand
GGGGGACCGCGACGCGAAGCGGCGCGGTGGAGGGGACCCTCCACATCGGCTACAGCTTGTGGAGGACCCCCTCCACCACCAGCCTTGCGGCTGGCGGTCCCCCTCCCTGCGCCGGGGAGGAATTTTAGTGTCCCTCATCATTTTCCCGGCGATCGACCTCAAGGGCGGCAATGTAGTGCGCCTGGCCGAGGGCGATATGGACCGTGCGACGATCTATGGCGACGATCCAGTGGCGCAGGCAATGGCGTTCGCCGCGGCCGGGTCGCAGCACCTGCATATGGTCGACCTCGACGGCGCGTTCGCGGGCAAATCGGTCAATGGCGCCGTCGTCCGCGCGGTGGTCGCTGCTTTCCCGGGCCATGTCCAATTGGGCGGTGGGATCCGCGACCGCACTGCGATCGAGGGATGGTTCGACGTGGGCGTCTCGCGGTTGGTGATTGGCACCGCCGCGCTCGATAATCCCGAATTGGTGCGCGATGCCGCGCGCGATTTCCCGGGCGGCATCGTCGTCGCGGTCGACGCCAGGGACGGTATGGTCGCGACGCGCGGCTGGGCGGATGTCTCGGACGTGTCGGTCGAGGATATGGCGCGGCGGTTCGAGGATGCCGGGGTCGCCGCCCTGCTGTTCACCGATGTCGGACGCGACGGCCTGCTCAAGGGCTGCAACGTCCAGGCGACGGTCGATCTCGCGCGCGCGGTCGACATCCCGGTAATCGCATCGGGCGGCGTCGGCGGGATCGCCGACATTCACATCCTGGCGCTCCACGCCCGCGACGGGATCGAGGGGGTCATTACCGGCCGCGCGCTGTACGACGGCCGGCTCGACCTCGCGACGGCGATATCCGTGGCGGAAGCGGCGTGAGTATTCCCTCTCCCC
>NZ_BCYZ01000165.1 GCF_001598455.1 Sphingomonas pruni NBRC 15498 | reverse complement strand
CCTTCCTCGATCGTCACCGCGACCTCGTGGGTGGTGAGCAGGCGACGGATCAGCTCCTCGTCGAGCGGCTTGGCGAAGCGCAGATCGGCGACGGTCGTCGACAGCCCCTTGGCGTCGAGCGCGTCGGCCGCCTTCAAGGCCTCCTGCAATCGCGTGCCGAGCGACAATATCGCCACCTTCTTGCCCTCGCGCACGATGCGTCCCTTGCCGATCTCGAGCCGCTCGGGCGTTTCGGGCAAGGCTATGCCGACCCCGTTGCCGCGCGGATAGCGCACCGCGATCGGGCTGCTGTCGTGAAGCGAAGCGGTATGCGTCATGTGCACCAGCTCGGCCTCGTCCGCGGCGGCCATCACGACGAAATTGGGCAAGGTCGCAAGATAGGTGACGTCGAAGCTGCCGGCATGGGTCGCGCCATCGGCACCGACCAGCCCGGCGCGGTCGATCGCGAAGCGGACGGGCAGGTTCTGGATCGCGACGTCGTGGACGACCTGATCGTACGCGCGCTGCAGGAACGTCGAATAGATCGCACAGAATGGCCGCATGCCTTGTGCGGCGAGCCCCGCCGCAAAGGTCACCGCATGCTGCTCGGCAATGCCGACATCGAACGTGCGATCCGGGAACGCCTTGGCGAAGCGGTCGATGCCGGTGCCCGACGGCATGGCCGCGGTGATCGCGACGATGGTCGGATCGCGTGTCGCATCCTTGATCAGCTGGTCGGCGAACACGTTCTGATAAGCAGGCGGCCCCGGCGGCGCCTTGGCCTGGGCACCGGTGATCACGTCGAACTTCTGCACGCCATGATATTTGTCCGCGGCCGCTTCCGCCGGACCATAGCCCTTGCCCTTCTTGGTCACGACATGGACCAGGATCGGGCCGTGCTCGCTGTCGC
>NZ_BCYZ01000164.1 GCF_001598455.1 Sphingomonas pruni NBRC 15498 | reverse complement strand
GCCATGTCGTACCGTCAGCTATCGTTCGAGGAGCGGGCATCGATTGCCCGGCTTCATGAAGCCGGGCAATCGATCCGGCAGATCGCTGCAGCTCTGGATCGCCAGCCGTCGACCGTCTCGCGGGAGTTGAAGCGGAACAGCGGGTCGCGGATCGGCTATCGTCCAGCCTATGCGCAGCAGCAGACCGATGCCCGGCGCTGGAGCGGTGCCCGGCTGGAGCGTGAGGATGCTTTGCGCGAAACCATCCTCGATCGCCTTGGCGAAGGCTGGTCGCCCGAGCAGGTCGCCGGGCGGCTGGCGCACGAGGCAGGGCGCCGGATCATCAGCCACGAGACGATCTATCGCTTCGTCTATGCCCAGCTCAAACGGACCAACGATCGCCGTTGGCGCCAGTATCTGCCCCGCGCCAAATACAAGCGCGGCTGGCGCACCAAGGGCGGACCGTGGCTGCGCTGGCAGGAGGGCCGAACGCCGATCCACGCCCGTCCGCCAGACATCGCCACACGCGTCCAGCCAGGCCATTGGGAAGCCGACGCCATGCTCTTCTCAACCCAGGGACAGGCCATCCTCGTCGCCCACGAACGCCGATCCCGGCTCACCATCGCCCTGCGCCAGAACAGCCTCAAGGCCGATCCCGTAGCGACCGCCCTGATCGGCATGCTCTATCCCATGCCCCACAGCCTGCGCCGCTCGATCACCTTCGACAACGGTACCGAGTTCGCTCGCCACCAGCGCATCGCAAGCCAACTCGGCGCACAAACCTACTTCTGCGACCCCCGTGCGCCCTGGCAAAAAGGCGGCGTCGAAAACGCCATCGGACGCCTCAGACGCAACCTCCCCCGCAAAACCGACATCTCCACCTTGCCCAACGCCAGCCTCGACGCCATCCTCGCAAACTACAACCATACGCCCAGAAAATGCCTCGGCTTCCAAACTCCCGCCGAGGTCTTCCTCAACCCGTTGCACTTCGAATGTGAATCCACACCC
>NZ_BCYZ01000163.1 GCF_001598455.1 Sphingomonas pruni NBRC 15498 | reverse complement strand
CGTTTTCACTTAGGTTGAAGCGTAGCCGGAGTTTCTGAGGTAGTTGGCGCATTCATGAGGTGGGAAGGCGTCGAGGAGGGTTCCGATGCGCTGCCAGGTTGCTTCGACGGATCGTTCGGCAGCCTTGCGGAGGAGCAGCTTGAGCTTTGCGAAGACCTGCTCGATCGGGTTCAGATCGGGCGAGTAGGGCGGCAGGAACAGCAGCCTGGCGCCGGCTGAGCGGATTGCGTTGCGTACTGGTCGGCCCTTGTGGCTGCCGAGGTTGTCCATGATGACGATGTCGCCGGGCTTGAGCGTGGGGACGAGGAACTGCTCGACCCATGCGGTGAAGCTGAGGCCGTTGATCGGTCCATCGAGGACGCACGGCGCATCGATCCGGTCATGGCGCAACGCTGCAAGGAAGGTCAGCGTGCGCCATTTGCCGAACGGCGCTCGGGCGACCAGCTTTGCCCCTCGCGGTGCCCAGCCCCGGGTCGGCGTCATGTTGGTCTTGGCCCAGGTCTCATCGATGAAGACCAGGCGCCTGGGATCAAGCCGGCCCTGATACTTCTTCCACTGCGCCCGCCTTCGCGCGATCTTCGGCCTCAACTGCTCGATGGCGAACAGCGTTTTTTTTGAAGCGCAGCCCTTCCGATCGCACCAGCCGCCACACCGACACCGTGCTGGTCTGGATGCCCTGTTCGGCCAGCTCGGCAACCAGCGCCTTGAGCGTGATGTCCGGCACTGCTTTCACCCGCCCGATCACCAGCGCACGGTGCGGCTCGAGTAGCCGCTTGCGGTGGCCGCCCATCGGTCGCGACGCCGCCGTTCCCGTCCCCCGCTGACGTTGCGACCACTTCACCACGCTCGCAACGCTCACCCCGAACAGCCCCGCCACCTCCCGGCAGCTCCGACCCGACGCCACCGCCGACGCTACTCGCTCCCGCAGATCATTCGAATAGGGTCTCGCCATACCGGCTGGCCTCCATCCCCAGCCAGTAGGTTGAATCAGAACCCACCACGCTTGGGAATCCCCAATCGATTCAATCAATCAGAAAACGAGTCTAA
>NZ_BCYZ01000162.1 GCF_001598455.1 Sphingomonas pruni NBRC 15498 | reverse complement strand
CGCCGGCCGAGGTGCGCACCTCGGCCGGCGCGGGCAGGCGGCCGCATGTCGGACTGGTTGCAACAGCCGAGAACAAGCTAGGCCCTGTCCGCTCCCTTAGACCCCGAACGGTTGATCGGGCTGAGTGCCCGCACCACAAGCCAGGGAGCAAGGATATGATACACCGGCCAGTGTTCGTTGGCATCGACATCTCGAAGGCGCGTGTCGATGTGTACCTGCATCCATCGGGCAAGCAGCTGAGCGCTGCGAACCAGCCCAAGGCGCTCGTGGAGCTGGCACGCCAACTCGTCGTACTGGCGCCTGAAGCGGTCGCGGTGGAAGCATCGGGCGGCTACGAGCGCCAGGCTATCCAGCTTCTGCATGCCGAAGGGCTCAGCGTCTATGTGCTGGCTCCCGCGCGCGTACGAGCCTTTGCGCGCGCCATCGGGCAGAATGCCAAGACCGACGCGCTCGATGCCATGATGATCGCACGCTGCCTGGAAGCGTCCCACGAACGTCTCGTGGCCTATGCTCCGGATCCAGCACGCGACCGGCTGAGCGCGCTGCTCGCACATCGGCGTCGCCTGGTTGCCGAGCATGCCTGCCTGAACGGCCAGCTCGATACCATCGCAGAGCCGCTCGTTCGTCGCATGATCCGCGCTCGGATACGCTCGATCGATCTCGCCCTGGTCGTCCTCGATAAGGCTGTGCGAGCCTTCCTCGACACCCACACGCAGCTCGAACGGCGCTGCGCTCGGCTAAGCTGCCAGACCGGTGTCGGCCCTGTCCTCTCCCGCACGCTGGTTGCCGACATGCCCGAACTCGGGCGCGTATCTGCGAAAACCGCCGCCGCCCTCCTCGGCGTCGCTCCCCATGCCAGACAATCCGGTAACTCGCAGCGACCCGGCCGATGCCAGGGCGGCCGAAAACACCTGCGCGATATCCTCTACATGGCAACCTTGAGCGCCATCCGGTCCCGCGATCCCGCCCTCACTCCCTTCTACGATCGCCTCAGGGCCAAGGGCAAAACCTTCAAGGTCGCCATCATCGCCGCTATGCGAAAGATGATCACCATCCTAAACGCTATCG
>NZ_BCYZ01000161.1 GCF_001598455.1 Sphingomonas pruni NBRC 15498 | reverse complement strand
CCGTTGCGTAAGTCGAGTTTTGAGGTGTGCCGGCGACGCTAGGGTGAAGTTGGCGGCAGCAAGGGCGCCGCTGAGGTCGTTTTTCGCTGGTTTTGGGGTATTCCGTTGTGCGCTGGACGGAGTCCGGGCGTGGTCAGGCTGTTGCGAGTGTGACCCATCGGCGCATGTTGAACGCGATGGCGGCGAGCTGGATCTGGGCGGTGGCTTTGACGAGGCCACGGTAGCGGATGAGGGTGTGGCCCATGCGGCGCTTGAGGGTTGCGAAGGTCGTCTCGACCGCAGCACGCTGGTAGCCGATCAGGCGGTTGTAGCGCCTGAGCCGTGGCGGCAGCACCGGGTGGTTCTTGTTCGCGCGACGCATCAGGCGTGGCTTGATGCCACGTTCCTGGAGCGCGGCCTGGCGGGCATGGGTGTGATAGGCGGCATCGGCCAGCACCGCGCGTTCGTCTCCGCGGATCAGCGCGTCGGCGGGCACCGTGTCGTTGACGTTGGCCGGCGTCGTGATCACCGCGCGGATCAGCCCCGAGCCCTGGTCGACGCCGACGTGCATCTTGTACCCGAAGCGTGATCCCTGACGCCCCTGACGCGCGGCAAAGCGCGCATCGGGGTCACTCGACGGACGAGCATCGCCATCGGGACGTGCCGCCGATGTCTCGATCACGGTTGCATCGAGCATCGTGCCCCGCCTGAGGATCAGCCCCGCCTTGTCCAGCTGCCGGTCCAGTTCCGTGAACAGTTTCTCCAGCACGCCCTGCTCGACCAGCAGGTTGCGAAAGCGACAGATCGTGCTGTGGTCCGGCGCTGCATCGCTCAGCGACAACCCCACGAACCGGCGGAACGACAACCGGTCGAGCAGCGCCTCCTCCGTCTCCGCATCCGACAGCCCGTACAGCGACTGCAGCAGCAGCACCTTGAACATCACAAGCACCGGATAGGCCGGGCGGCCACCACCCTCCCGCAACGACACCAACAGCTTCTCGAACCGGTACCACTTCACCAGAGCGTGCAGCCGATCCAGCCGACCACTCCCCGTGCTCAGTTGCGGCGCCAGCGCCTCCACGAAACTGAACTGACCTGTCCGCTTCTCAACCATCGCCTCACTCCTCGACCACCAAGGAATCAGCTCCGCACACCTTTTGCAACGGTCCC
>NZ_BCYZ01000160.1 GCF_001598455.1 Sphingomonas pruni NBRC 15498 | reverse complement strand
AGCGACTATCTGGATTGTCAAATTGCATGGGCGAGTTCGGCACGGACGTCACGTGCTTTGGCATTGAGGCGGACGAGGAGTTTTCTGGCGAGGGCGATGCGGACCTCCATTTTGCTGAGGCCACGAGCCAGGAGGCGTTCGCGGAAGTCGGTGAGGCTTTGATCGTATCGGCGTGCGACATCTGCGACGAGGAAGAGGATCGAGCGCAGGCCCGCTCGTCCGCCGCGGATCGAGCGTCGCCCTCGGCGTTGGCCGCTGTCGTCGGGGAGTGGAGCGAGACCGACGAGTTTGGTGACGGCGCGATTGGAGAGGGTGCCGATCTCGGGCAGTTCGGCGAGGATATAGGCGACCGTGCGGTCGGCGACGCCCTTGATCGAACGGAAGGTGCGGTCGAGCGCGACCCAGAGCGGATCGACCTCGATAAGGGCCGCGATCTCGCCGGCAAGCCGGCTGGCTTGGGTGGTGAAGAAAGCGATCGCCTCCTGGATGCTTTGTCGCGCGAAGGGGTCGCGGACGCTGTGCAGGCGCTGCTTCTGCACGCCGAGATCGGCCGTGACCTGGCGCAACCTCGCAGCCAGGGCGATGAGGCGCTGCTGGTCGGCGGATGGCGGGGGCGTTGCCACCATGCGCTTGGCGTCGGCGAAGCGCGCGATCATCATCGCGTCGATACGGTCGGTCTTTTCCAGATACCCCATCGCCTCGGCGAACTTGCGGACCGACCGGGCATTGGCGATGGCGCAGGGCTGACCCGCCTGCCACAGGGCCAGATAGGCGGGCTGCTCAAGACCGCCGCTGGCCTCCATCACCACCAGCGCCGCATGATGCGCGCGACAATAGGCCCCAAGCTCGGCAACACCTTCGGCGGTGTTGGCGAAGCGCTGATGGCCGGCCGGCTCGATCCAGGCATCGAGCCACGACTTGGATACGTCCACTCCACAAATGATCGTCATCACGGTAACCTGCCTTGTCTGTACGACTGCGGATCAAGCGACTGTTCGGTTGTACGTGACTGCGGCGATGATCCCTGGCTCCCACACGGTTGCAGCCAGAGGGTGATCGGGCGACATCGCCGGAACACCGGGGCGGGCGGCCGCCCACCCCGGTGTTCCATCGCTTCCAACCGAACAATCCGCAGATCGTCCAGATACAAGGGTGA
>NZ_BCYZ01000159.1 GCF_001598455.1 Sphingomonas pruni NBRC 15498 | reverse complement strand
GCCCGGCATTGTCTGTTTGAGTTGTCGTATGATCGGGCTGTTCCGCTCATAAGCGGGATGCCCGGGCCGGGTGGCCACCCGGCCCGGGCGCGATCGGTCCGACCGTCCCGGCATAGGGCTCGCGCCCGTCGTCATCTTGGTCGCCTGATCGCTTCCCTTGACGCTTGGTGAGTTGCCAGGGCCGCTGATCCACGCCCGCAGACAATCACAAGCTACTGGAGGATAGCCTGCAATGCATGTTTCCACCACCATCCCGACCTGCTTCGTCGGCTGCGATGTCGGCAAGGTCGAGATCGTCGTCTTCGACAGCCGAACCGGGCGCACGACAAAGATATCCAATACCGGCGCGGCGCTGGCGCGCTTTGCCGCGTCCCTTGATCCTGACGCGCTGGTGATCTGCGAGGCAACGGGTGGCTACGAAGCCGTCTTGCTCGAGGCCCTGGTCACCGCCGGGCGCCCCGTGCACCGCGCCGATGCCCGCAAGGTGAAGGCCTTCATCCGCTCGCTCGGCATCCTCGGTAAAAGCGACGCGATCGATGCCTGTGCGCTCGCCCGCTATGGTAGCGAACGCCACGACCGTCTCGCCCGCTGGCAGCCGCGCGATCGCCAACGCGACCGCCTTCACCTTCTCGTCTCCACTCGCCGCGACCTCGTCCGCCAGCGCGTCGCCTTCCGCAATCGCCTCCAGGCTCCCGGCATGGCCCCGATCGAACCTCGCCTCAGCCGCATCCTCGCAGCGCTCGATGCCGAAATCGCCGGCCTCGATACCGACATCGATACCCTCATCAACGCCTGCGAACCGCTACGCCAGACCGTCTCCGTCTTGCGCTCCATCGCCGGCATCGGCCAGACCACCGCCGCCCAGCTCGCCGCCCTCATGCCCGAGCTCGGTACCCTGGGGCGACGCCAGGCCGCCGCTCTCGCTGGCCTCGCTCCCCATCCAAGGCAAAGTGGCAGCAACGACGCCTATCGCCGAACCCGCGGCGGTAGACCCGAGATCAAACAGACCCTGTTCATGGCAGCCCTCGCCGCCGCTCGACACAACCCGACCCTCCGCGACTTCTACCAACGCCTCAAACACAACGGCAAAAAACCCATCGTCGCTCTCATCGCCGTCATGCGCAAAATTATCGTCATCGCAAACGCCCGCATCCGAGATGCTCAACTGAGTTGATGACGG
>NZ_BCYZ01000158.1 GCF_001598455.1 Sphingomonas pruni NBRC 15498 | reverse complement strand
GGGTCGTCTTTCTTCTTCGACCGGCCCGACGAAAAAGAAGAAAGAAGACCTCACCCAAACCCTCTCCCGCAAGCGGGAGAGGGCTTAAGCACGACGATTTCCCTCTTTCCTCACGCCCCCGCATCGCGGATGGAGCCGCATGCGCTTCTTCTCCGACAATGCCGCCCCGGCCTGCCCCGCAGTGATCGACGCGATCGCCGCCGCCAATGTCCTCGACACCGCCTATGACGGCGACCGCTGGTCGAAACAGCTAAACGGGCGCTTCTCCGACCTGTTCGGGACGCCGGTCGAGGTACTGTGGACCCCGTCGGGCACCTCGGCCAACTGCCTGGCGCTGGCGGCGCTCTGCCAACCGCACGGCGCGGTGATCTGTCACCGTGAGGCGCACATCAACAATGACGAGGCGGGCGCGCCGGGCTTCTACCTCCACGGTGCGAAATTGCTGCTCGCCGAGGGGCCGGGTGCCAAGGTGACGCCGGAAGCGATCAAAGACGTGCTCGCCGGGATCCGCAACGACGTGCACCAGGTCCAGGCGCATGCGCTGTCGATCACCAACGCCACCGAATACGGCCTGACCTACACGCCCGACGAAGTCGCCGCGCTGGGCGATCTCGCCAAGGCGCGCGGGCTCGGGTTCCACATGGACGGCGCGCGCTTCGCCAATGCCGTGGTGCATTCGGGCGCCGATCTCGCCGATCTGACATGGCGAGCCGGGGTCGATGCGCTGAGTTTCGGGTTCATCAAGAATGGCGGGATGACCGCCGAGGCGCTGGTGTTCTTCAAGTCGGGACTTGCCGCGGCGAGCCATTATCGCCGCAAGCGCGCCGGGTTGCTTGCGTCGAAAGGGCGCTATCTGGCGGCGCAGATTCTGGCGATGCTCGACAATGACGTGTGGCTCGACAATGCGCGTGCGGCCAACGCCGGCGCGGCGCTGCTCGCGCGCGCGGCGGGCGATCGGCTGGTCTATCCGGTCGAGGCGAACGAGGTGTTTTTGCGCGTGACCCGCGAAGAAGCGGCGGGTTTGCGCGCCTTGGGCTTCGACTTTTACGACTGGGCGCCGGGTGAGGTACGGTTGGTCACCTGCTGGGACCAGGCCGAGGACGCGATCCGACCGCTGGCGGATGCGATCGCGGCGTTGCCGTAATCAATCCTCCCTACGCGAAGCGTGGGGAGGGGGACCGC
>NZ_BCYZ01000157.1 GCF_001598455.1 Sphingomonas pruni NBRC 15498 | reverse complement strand
AAAGAGCCTGGCCAACCAGACCGCACGCGCGACCGACGACATCGCCGCCAAGATCGCCGCGATCCAGTCCGCCACTCGTTCCACCGTCGATACCAACGCGTCGATCAAGACCACCGTCGCCGAGGTGCAGGAAAGCGCCAACCGCATCCGCTTCGCGATGGAAGCGCAGGCGCAGACCGTCACGGCGATCACCGCCGCGGTCGACGAGACCGCGCTTGCCGCCGATTCGATGTCGAACACCATCGCCACCATCCGCGAGGATACCGAAGCCGTCGCCAACGAAATCGACGGCGTCGGCAAGGGATTCGATTCGCTCGACGGTCAGCTCGGGCAACTCAAGGCCAGCGCCAGCGACTTCGTCGCCAAGGTCGCGGCATGAACCCAGGAGAGGAAAACGTGGGAGAAACTCCGCCGGTCGTCTGGCCCGACGAATTGAGAGCAGCGCTCAAGCGTGACCTCCCCCCATTCGACTGGGATGGGCAGGTCGCACCGATCTGCGCCGAGATCGTCCCGATCATCGACCAGCATTACGAGAGCATCTGCCGCGTCTTCTGGGATCATTATGTCGCGCATCCCGCGACCGCGCATGTCCGATCCTATTACACGCCGGAGAAGTTCGCGGCGCAGGTCGTCGGCAGTGTCGCCTATATGCGCGCCAAGTTCGAGCACCCGCTGGGCCGCGAATGGAAGGCGATGGCCTGCGCCCATGCCCGCGACGCGGACCGTGCCGGCGTCTCGCTTGCTCCGTTGCTTTCGTCGCTCGCCGCGGCGCACCAGGCGACGTTCCGCGTCGTCGGTGAAGCGTGCGCCCAGGATGGCGCGCGCATGGCGCGCTATGCCGATGTGATGCAGCGCGTGTCGCTGGTCGAGGCGCATTTGCTGACCAGCTATGTCAGCCATCTGGTCAGCACCCGCGCGCAGGAAGCGCGGCTGGAAAGCTCGCAGAAATTCCGCGAATCGATCGCCGCGTCGATCGAAGGCACCGCGCAACTCGGCAACAAGATCCGCGGCCAGGCGGCACGCACCTCCAATTCGGCACAGGGCATGCTCGACAAGACCGCCGAAGTCGCGGCGGCAGCCGAGCAATCGGCAGTGGCGATGCGCGAGGCGGCACAAACCGCGGCCGGATTGATCCGCGCGATCGAGGATGCCCGGACCGAAGTCGAGGTAGCCGCCGAGATCGCGACGCGCGCCAGCT
>NZ_BCYZ01000156.1 GCF_001598455.1 Sphingomonas pruni NBRC 15498 | reverse complement strand
TCCGCCTCAAACAGGTAAGCCCTGACGGGATGTCTCACCACGCCCGGATTCGCTGTCCAAAATAAGTTTCGTGACAATTTTGGTATCCGTGAGAGCCTTCGTCTTAGAGCCTATTGAGACGGAGACGCAGATGCTGGTCGGATACGGTCGGGTGAGTAGCGAGAGGCAAAGCCTCGACATCCAACATGAAGCCCTCGCCCAAGCCGGGTGCGAGAAGGTCTTCTCGGAGAAGATGTCAGGACGCTCGACCAACGAGCGCGAGCAACTCGCCATGGCGCTCGACTTCGTTCGAGATGGCGACACCTTAGTTTGCACGAGACTCGACCGTCTCGCGAGGAGCGTCGGCGACCTGCATCGCATCATCGAGCGGCTGACCGAGAAGAAGGTCGCCTTCCGATGTCTCAACCAATCGGGCGTCGATACCGACACCTCAACCGGTCGATTGATGCTGTCGATCCTCGGAGCCGTCGCCGCGTTCGAGAACGACATCCGCAGGGAACGCCAACTCGAAGGGATCGAGAAGGCCAAAGCCGCAGGCAAATATCGAGGCCGACCGGTCAGCATCGATCCCGCCAAGGTGAAGGCGCTCAAAGAGACCGGCATGGGTGCCGCCGAGATCGCCAAGGCGATGAACATCGGTCGCGCATCGGTCTATCGAGCGTTGGCTGCGTGACGGAAAAATGAGCCCGGTTAGCCGTGGTGCAGCAACCAGTCCGTGAAGTGGTGAATCGGGGGGTGTAAGCAGGAGGAAACCACCAAGGAAACCTCAATGGCCGACCTTCTCACCTCCATCGCCATCGCCACTCTCGTGGTCGGCATAATCGCCGCCATCATCGCATATCTGACGCTGCGTCGAACCCCGAAGCTGCCAAAGCCCGCCTCGTCGCCGGTCTCGACTACGATCCTGACGGCTCCGATGAACAAAGGCGTCACCGACCTGCCGAGCTTCCAACCCGGCATGGCTCGCATGGGCTTCGACCGTCGATAATCGTTGACGGAAACCCGATCTGTGGGAGGCTCGTCGGATGAGCAGGAACCCACCTTCGAAGACCGCTCCAGATCACCCAGAAAAGGCCGCTGAGAGCCTCGACGACACCGTCGCGCCAACCGACACCGGCATCGTTGCAAGCTCTCCAGACGGCTCAGAACGGCTTCTCAACCTTGCCGACGATCACGACGGTAAAAGTTCGAGTCCTCTTCTGGCACC
>NZ_BCYZ01000155.1 GCF_001598455.1 Sphingomonas pruni NBRC 15498 | reverse complement strand
CCTCTCCCAGGGGGAGAGGAATTATTCCCTCTTCGACCAGCCACCGCGCAAGCTTCGCGACCCGCTCGACCTTATCGGCGACCGTCCCGAGTTTCTCGTGGAACACGATCTTCTCGAGCTTCTTAGCCTGCTCCTCAAGCGGCACCTTGAGGTCCGTCTCGTAGAAGAACCGCGCATCGCTCAACCGCGCCGCCAACACCTTGCGGTTACCGTCGACGATCTTCGCGCCGCCGTCGGCCGCATCGATATTGGCGGTGCAGACGAAGGCATTGGCCAGCTTGCCGTCCTTGCCGCGGCAGACGAAATATTTCTGGTTCACTCGCGCGGTGAGCTGGATCACCTCGGGCGGCACGCCCAGGAAATCCTCGTCGAATCGGCCGAGCAAAGGCACCGGCCATTCGGTCAGCCCGGCATTCTCGGCGACCAGCCCTTCGTCCTCGATCAACTCGAGCCCGGCGGCGTCGGCCAGCGCGGTCGCCTTGTCGCGGATGATCGCGCGGCGCTCGTCCTGGTCGACGATGACGTGGCAGGCGTGAAGCTTCTCGGCATAATCCGCCGCCGAACCGATCGTGATCGGTCCCGGATGGTGGAAGCGATGGCCGAGCGTCACCGCGCCCGATTGGACGCCGGCGATCTCGACCGGCACGATCTGGTCGCCGAGCAACGCGACGATGCCATGCAACGGGCGCACCCAACGCAGGCTTTCGGTCGAGGACGATGCCTCGCCCCAGCGCATCGACTTGGGCCAGGGGAAAGCGCGGATAATCGCCGGGATCGCCTCGGCCAGTACCTCGGCGGTGTCGCGGCCAGGCTTGTCGATCACCGCGAACAGCACGCCGTCACGCTCGACCAATTGGTCGGCGGTGAGGCCGGTCTTGCGCAGGAATCCTTCGAGCGCCTGGGGCGGCGCACCGGCGCGCGGTCCCTTGATCTCCTCGCCGACCGCCTCGGTCGCCTCGGGCAAGTCACGCGCGATCAGCGCGAGCCGGCGCGGCGTCGCGAAGGTGACGATCGCATCGGCGCGCAAGCCGGCTTTCTCGAGTTCGGCGGTGAACAGCCGAGCGAGGTCGTCGCGCGCTTTGTCCTGCATTCGCGCAGGGATTTCCTCCGAGCGGAGTTCGAGGAGGAAATCGGTCACAATCCCTCTCCCGTTGGGAGAGGGAGGGAGGCGCGCAGCGCCGGAAGGGTGAGGGTCGAGATAGAAGTCCC
>NZ_BCYZ01000154.1 GCF_001598455.1 Sphingomonas pruni NBRC 15498 | reverse complement strand
CAGGCTGTTGAAGAAGTCACTGGCGTGAGCGGGTTGATCGTGATTCACTGGTCTGGCTGGAGGGTCAGATGCGCGGATCAGACGAACGCACGGGAGCGCTATTCTCTTATGTCGATGTGGAGTCGCGGATTCGTTTGGATCATCCGCTTCGGCGCATCCGGGAGATAGCCAACGCGGCGCTGGCGGCTCTGGATGAGGATTTCGGGGTTCTTTATGCGCGCCGTTTTGGCCGGCCCTCGATTCCGCCTGAGCGGTTGCTGCGAGCGATGCTGCTACAGGTGTTTTACGGGATACGCTCGGAGCGCCAGTTGATGGAGCGGATCGAGTTCGACCTTTTGTTCCGCTGGTTCGTCGGGCTGGGTATCGACGAGGTGGTGTGGGATCATTCGAGCTTCAGCACCAACCGGGACCGGCTGCTCAGTGGCGAGATCGCCGCCAAGTTTCTGCGGGCGATCCTCGCGCAGCCCAAGGTGAAGCGGCTGGTCTCGAGCGACCATTTTTCGGTGGACGGCACGCTGATCGAGGCGTGGGCGTCGATCAAGAGCTTTCGCCGCAAGGATGGGAGCGACGATGACCGCCCAGGTCCCGGCCGCAATGCGGAGCGCGACTTCCACAAGGAGAAGCGCTCCAACGAGACCCACCAGAGCACGACCGATCCCGAGGCGCGGCTTTACAAGAAGGGCGACGGCCAGCCTGCCAGGCTTTGCTATATCGGCCACGCCATGATGGAGAACCGTAACGGTCTGGCGGTCGACGGCGGTATCACCCAGGCAAGTGGCACCGCCGAACGGGAGGCAGCACTTGCGATGCTGGATCGCCGGAGGCGTCGCCGCCGCATCACGCTCGGCGCCGACAAGGCTTATGACGTGCAGCAGTTCGTGGAGGATTTGCGCGAGCGGACGATCACGCCGCACATTGCGATCGACGGGCATCTGTCGAAGACCGGCAAGCCGCGCGCCACCGCTATGGATCGGCGGACGACCCGTCATCCCGGCTATGCCATCAGCCAATGCTGCCGCAAACGTATCGAGGAGGTGTTCGGCTGGATCAAGGGTTCCGCTCGCCTCGCCAAGGTCAAGCTGCGAGGCAGGGCCAAGGTCGATGCGGTCTTCACCCTCGCCTTGGCCGCCTACAACCTCGTGCGTCTGCCCAAGCTCCTGGGAGCGCCAGCATGAGCCTCAAGGGCAAATGGCGCATCGTTGAGATGCCCGACTTCGAGGCCGATTATCCCGACCTAGTCGAGCCGGCCTATATCCTGTTCGAGGGTAATGGGTCGGGAGAGTTCGCCTTCGGATGCTGCACCGGACACATATGGGAAGCGAGCAGCACCGAGGCGACCAGCATCGACTTCTCCTGGGACGGCAGCGACGAAATGACCGAGGTATGCGGAGACGGCTCCGCCGAACTCCAGCCAGACGGCTCCCTCCGCGGAGAAATCGAATACCGCCACGGTGACGAATATGCTTTCATCGCCGGAAAATGGACTTCTTCAACAGCCTG
>NZ_BCYZ01000153.1 GCF_001598455.1 Sphingomonas pruni NBRC 15498 | reverse complement strand
GGGACCTCGTAGAGGGCGTCGCCTGCGACTCCCCCACCCCAACCCCTCCCCTGAAGGGGAGGGGCTCTTTAGGTTTCGCCGCTTCGCGCCCCGGCATCGGCTTCACCGTCGCCATCACCCGCGCCCAGAGCGCGCGTTCCTCAGCGCTGAGGCGTCGTTCCACTCCCGCCTCCCTGCAGGCGCGCGAGCGTGCCGACCGGCACGAGCAGGAAGGCGGTGCCGCGCCCCGACATGCCGCCGGCGATCGCCTCCGCCTCCTTGCCCGCGCCCCAGAAAGTGTCGACGCGATTGGCGCCCTTGATCGCGCCGCCGGTATCCTGCGCGATCCACAGGCCGGTGGCATCGGTGCGATCCATCGACAGGAAGATCGGCGCGCCGAGCGGCACGAACTTGGGATCGCTGGCGACCGTCACGCCGCCGGTCACCGGCAGGCCCATCGCGCCGAGCGGCGGGCCATCGAGCAGGCGGAAAAATACGTAGCTCTTGTTGGCGCGCATCACCTCGCGCCCTTCGTCGGGGTGGGTGTGCAGCCAAGCAACGATGTCCTGCATCGTGGCATGTCCCCGCTCGAGCATGCCGCGGTCGCGCATCAGCGCGCCGATCCCGGTATAATCGCGGCCATTCTGGCTGTCATAGCCAAGGCGGAAGGTCGATCCATCGGGCTGGCGAACGTCGCCCGACCCTTGGACCTGGAGGAAGAAGAGCGCAACCGGATCGGCCGCCCAGGCGATGATCGGCGCCTGGGTCATCGCGCCCGTCTCGATCTGGGTGCGGTCGTAATAGGGAACCAGATTCTTCCCGTCGACGCGGCCGCGGATCGACTTGCCCTTGAGCGCGTCGGAGAATTTGCCGAGATCGACGTCGATCAGGTCGGCCGGGCGGCCATAGATCGGCACTTCGTAACCGCGGCGGCGGTCGCGCGATCCGGCAATTTCGGGAATGTAATAGCCAGTCGCGAACGCCTTTCCGTCGCCGACCTGGACGGTTTCGAAATTGGTGGCGAAGAAGTCCAGGGCGTCACGGTCGGTGACCGATTGCGCGGCGTTGCAGGCCGGGGCCCAGTCGGCGCCGCGCGTCAGCCCCGATTGGTCGGTGCGGCGGACGAGTTCGCGGCAGCTCAGGCGGAACGCGGCGAGCGCGCGGGCGGCGCGCGATTGGCCGATCCCCAGGCTCGACACCGCCGGCCCCGCGACGACGCCGGCACCAGCCGCATTCGCGCCGGCGGGGACGATGGTCGGATTGGCGACGGGCGGCAGCGGCTTGGAAGGCGTGGGTCTGCGCACGGGTGCCGGCGCCCCGGCGGTGGCCGACGGCGGCACGATCCGACCGCCGCACGCCGACAACAGCAGCGCGAGGCTCGTCATTACGATCAGCTTGCGCGTGCTATCCATTTCGAAACCCCCGTACCGACCCGATCCGTCGCTGAACCATTTCGGGTAATGGCGGGACTAGCCGCGCGAAACAAGCTCGCGGCGATCGCGAACATCCGATCTCCCCTCCCTGAAAGGGG
>NZ_BCYZ01000152.1 GCF_001598455.1 Sphingomonas pruni NBRC 15498 | reverse complement strand
TATTCTGTTGAAGAAGTCGCTGCTGGCGACGGGCTAAAGCAGGTATTGATGGCGGTCGAGCGGAGGTCTGCTCCCGCTCAGGCCGTTGCGAGCCCCGGGATCGACCGCATTTTCGCCAGCTTGCGGAGGTTCTGGGCGGCGGCGGCGAGGTGGAACTCGTCTTTTGCGCCATTCGGACCGCGCAGGCGTAAGCGGTCCAGCTTCAGGATGCGTTTGAGGTGGGCGAACAGCATCTCGACCTTCTTCCGCTGGCGGCGTGAGACGAGGTAGGCGTCGCTGGTGGCGATATTCCGGGCCATGTCGCGCGCGCCTTCATGGACCGAGCGCATGATCTTACGCGCGGCCATCTTCGGGGTGCACCGTTGCTTGAGCCCGCAGGCTGCGCAGTCCTTCTCACGGGCGCGATAGCGGATGAAGCCATCGGCATTGGCGAGCGGACGCGGCGTGCTGAAGTTGCGGTTCGATGGGCGCAAGCGATTGCCGCCAGGGCAGATGTAGCTGTCGTCCTCATGATCGAAGGTGAAGGCGGATCGCTCGAGGGTCTCGTCACTGCGGGCGGACTTGTCGAACACCGGGATGTGCGGCTCGATGCCCCGATCCTCGACCAGCCAGGCAAGATTCGGCGCGGAGCCGTACGCTGTATCGGCCACGAGCTTCTCGGGCCACAGGCCGAAGCGCTCTTGCGTGCGTTCGATCATCCGGCGCTGGGCGGTCACCTCGGCTTGCCGGATCGCGGTCGTCGCCTCGACATCGACGATCACCGCATGGTCGAGATCGATCAGGTAGTTGGTCGAGTAGGCATAGAAGGCCGATCCCCGTGTCGCCGCGGTCCAGCGCGAGGCGGGATCGGTCAGGTTGATGCGCTTGGGTGTCACCGGCGTCGATCCGCCGAACGCGGCATCGTCGAGAACGTCGAGATACTCGGCAACGGCGCGGCCCGCCGCTTCGGGCGGCAGACCTTCTTCGCCCGGCACCGATCGCTGGCGATGCACATCGGCGCGGATCAGGCTGGCATCGACCGCGAACCCCTGGGCGCCCACCAGCCCTTCGGCCATGCAGCGCTCGACGGTCAGCTCGAACAGCTTGCGCAACAGGTCGCTGTCGCGGAACCGACCGTGCCGGTTCTTCGAGAAGGTCGAGTGATCGGGCACCGCGCCATCGAGATCGAGCCGGCAGAACCAGCGATAGGCTAGATTGAGATGCACCTCCTCGCACAACCGCCGCTCCGAGCGGATGCCCATGCAATAGCCGACGATTAGCATCCGGATCATCAACTCCGGATCGATCGATGGGCGGCCCGTCTCACTGTAGAACGGCTTCAGGTGCTCGCGGATACCGGACAGATCGACGAACCGATCGATCGAGCGCAGCAGGTGATCCGCAGGCACGTGATCCTCAATGCGGAAGCTGTAAAACAGCGCCTCCTGCATCACCGTCCGCTCGCCCATCATCGCAACGTCTCCGCCCGCCTGCGGAAAACTGAATCAGGACTTCAGCACGATCACAAGCGGGAGTTTTTCAACAAAATA
>NZ_BCYZ01000151.1 GCF_001598455.1 Sphingomonas pruni NBRC 15498 | reverse complement strand
TGGGAGAGGGAGGGAGCGGCGAAGCCGCGGAAGGGTGAGGGTGATCCGAAAGAGAAAGGAATCATTGCGCGCCGCCTACCGATACGGTGCATCGGCGGCAAGGTTCGCGGCGATCGCGCGCTCCCAGCGGTCGCCATTATCGAGCAGCTTCGCCTTGTCGTAGATCAGCTCCTCGCGCGTTTCGGTCGAGAATTCGAAATTCGGACCCTCGACGATCGCATCGACCGGGCAAGCTTCCTGGCACAGCCCGCAATAGATGCACTTGGTCATGTCGATGTCGTAGCGGGTCGTGCGGCGGCTGCCGTCGTCGCGCGGCTCGGCCTCGATCGTGATCGCCAGCGCCGGACAGATCGCCTCGCAAAGCTTGCACGCAATGCAGCGCTCTTCGCCATTGGGATAGCGGCGCAGCGCATGCTCCCCGCGGAAACGGGGCGAGATCGGGTTCTTCTCGAACGGATAATTGATCGTCGCCTTGGGCTTCCACATGTAGCGAAAGGTCAGCGCGTGGGCCTTGATGAACTCCCACAAGGTGAACGATTTGATGATCTGACCGACGCTCATGATCCAACTCCTACGCGCGTCACCATCAGATAACCCGACACCAGAAACACCCAGAACAGCGACAGCGGCAGGAAGATCTTCCAGCCCAGTCGCATCAGCTGGTCGTAGCGGTACCTGGGCACCGTCGCCTTCACCCAGCTGAACAGGAAGAAGAACGCCAGGATCTTGATAAACAGCCAGATGATCCCCGGCACAGCATACATCCAGCCGACGTTGAGCGGCGGCAGATAGCCGCCCCAGAACAGCACGGCGTTGAGCGCGCACATCAGGATCACGTTGGCATATTCGCCGAGCCAGTAGAGCGCGAAGCTCATCGACGAATATTCGGTCTGGTAGCCCGCGACGAGCTCCGATTCCGCCTCGGTCAGGTCGAACGGCGCGCGCTGTGTCTCAGCCAGCGACGAGATGAAGAACACCACTGCCATCGGGAACAGCAACGGGTTGATGAAATTGCCGTTGACCCAGCCCCAGGCGAAACCCTTCTGCGCCTCGACGATCGCGGTCAGGTTGAAGCTGTTCGCCCACAACACGACCGAGATCAGCACGAAGCCGATCGAAACTTCGTAGCTCACCATCTGTGCTGCCGCACGAAGCGCCGAGTAGAAGGGATATTTCGAGTTCGACGCCCAGCCGGCGATGATGATGCCGTAGACGCCGAGACTCGACGCCGCGAGGACGTAGAGCAGGCCGACATTGATATTGGCGAGCACCACGCCCGCCTGGAACGGCACCACCGCCCAAACGATCAGCGCGACCGTGAAGGTGATGATCGGCGCGAGCAGGAACAGGCCCTTGTTCGCCGCCGAGGGGATGATCGTTTCCTGCAGGAAGACCTTCAGGCCGTCGGCGAACGACTGCAGCAGGCCGAGCGGACCGACCACGTTTGGTCCGCGGCGCAGCGCCATCGCCGCCCAGATCTTGCGATCGGCATAGATGATCATCGCCACCGCCAGCATCAGCGGCAGTGCGATCACCAGGATGTCGATGATCGTGGCGATGAACCAGGCCCAGCCATAGTCCATGCCCATCCATGTGAACCAGGAGGTCATGCCCAAATCCTCCCCGGCACGGGGAGGGGGACCATGCGCAGCATGGT
>NZ_BCYZ01000150.1 GCF_001598455.1 Sphingomonas pruni NBRC 15498 | reverse complement strand
ACTCTAGTCTGTCGTGGGCCCCCTCCACCACGCGGCTGCGCCGCGCGGTCCCCCTCCCCGTACCGGGGAGGAATTTGCCTACCGCGCCCTCAGCAGCTTCCCCGTAAACCCAACCCTTTTCCCACCCTCGAAAGCCGGCTGGCCGTTCACCATCACCAGATCGAACCCCTCGGCCATCGCGAAGGGATCGACGTAGGTCGATCGCGCCCTGACCTTCTTCGGATCGAACAGGATGAGATCGGCCTTCGCCCCCTCACGGACCACACCGCGATCGAACAGGCGGAGTGTCTGCGCCGGAAAGCCGGTCGCCTTGCGGACCATTTCCTCGATCGTCAGCTTCTTGTCGCGGACGACATATTCTTCGACCAATTTGGCATAGGTGCCGGTAGCGCGCGGATGTCGCATGCCGGGCCCGCCATCGGTCGAAAACGAGACGTTGGGGTCGAGCAGCAAAGTGTCCTGCAGTACCTTGTCCATCGTGAAATGCGCGCCCGAACCCCCATCCGGCCCCAGTTTGATCAGCAGGTCGGCGAAATGCATCCCTTCCTGTTGCGCCGCCTGGGCAAGCGTCTTGCCGGCATAAGGTGGCGTCCCGATCAGCAACGCCTCCGGCCCGCCACGCCGCGTCATCCGCGCGATCAGATAGTCGCGCAGTTCCTGCCGCCGCTGCGCCAAGACCGAGGCGTAATCGGTCGGCGGCAGCGCCCATTTCGGGAAGAGGATCGCGATCCCGGTATAGCCGGCCTCATAGGGATATTCGTCGGCGGTGAGATCGATCCCGCGACGGCGGAAGTCGGCGACGAAAGCGAGCAATTCTCGGCCGCGCTTCTCGCCTTTGCCGAACACCGATTTGAAGTGCGAGATATGCGGCCGCGCCGGTAGCGACGAGGCGACCAGTTCGTTGATCGACGCCTCGATCTCGTCGTCATTCTCCGACCGCATATGGCTCATGCAGACGCCGCCATAACGCGCGACGACCTTGCCGAGATTGCTGAGCTCCGGCGTCTCCGAATAGATGCCAGGAACATATTCGAGCCCGTAGGAAATACCGAATGCGCCCATGCGCATTTCGGAATCGAGCTGCGCCGCCATGCGCTCGAGCCCGGCGGCATCGAGATGATGCACCGAATCCGCCACGCCCGCCGCGCGTCGCAACGTGCCGTGGCCGGCGAGCAGCGCCACGTTGATGTCGATCCGCGCGCGATCGACCGCCTGCATCCAGCTCCTGGGATCGAGGTCGTTGCCGATCCTCGGCCCCTCGCCGTCCTGGCCCAGGGTGACGGTGGTCACGCCCATCGCCAGGAACGTCTCGTAGGAATCGTGCAACGGGTCGCCATGGCTGTGCATGTCGATGAAGCCCGGCGCCAGCACCCTGCCCTCTCCCGCGACCACGCGCGTTGCCGCAGCGGAGGCCTTGCCGCTCGCCGGCAGGATTTGCGCGATCCGGTCGCCGGCGACGAGCACGTTGGCGAACCGTCCGGGGGCGCCGGTGCCGTCGACAAGCATGACCTCACGAAACAGCGTCGATGGCTCGCTCTGCGCTCCGGCACGAACCGCCCAGCTGGCGAGTCCTCCCGTCGCCGCCGCTCCACCGATCAGCTGCCGCCGCGTCAGGCGCTGAGACATGGGCTCCCCCTCTCTCGTTATCGATTCCGAGGGGTAGACTAATCGCGATCCGCTTGTTGCCGCCATAGATTGAAAGGGTGCGGCCATAGACGGCGAGCATAGGCGCTAGAGCTGGATTGCGATGGCGAGACCTATTC
>NZ_BCYZ01000149.1 GCF_001598455.1 Sphingomonas pruni NBRC 15498 | reverse complement strand
CCCCTTTCAGGGAGGGGGGAAAGGAAACCGAAGCGCTCAGATAGTTGGCGACCCCAGCCTGTCAGATCCCGTCGATCACCTCGGCGATCGTTTCCAGGCACGCCACCGCCAGGACCTTGCAGCGATCCGGCGACCAGCCGAACTCGGGGTCGGGATTGGGGTCGTGGTCCTTGAACGGCATTTCCAGCGTCATCGACACGGCGCCGAACCGTTCGGCGAGCTGGTTGGTCGACATCGTCAGATTGGCCTTGCCCGGGGCCGACTTGTCATAACCCTGTTCGGTCTGGAATTCGGGCGTGCGCGCAGCGAGGCGGCGGCCGAAATCGTAGAATTTCTCGCCGAACGCGTCGGTCCAGCTGGGGATGCCTTCATAGCCGGCCAGGAAATTGGCCGGGATCGCTTCGTCGCCATGGACGTCCATCGCCAGCTTGACCCCGGTGCGGTCCATCTCGTCGCGGACCAGTTTGACCTCGGGGCTCTTCTCCATCGACGGCTCGTGCCATTCGCGGTTGAGGTTGATGCCCGCGGCGTTGGTCCGAAGATGCCCGCGGAAGGTGCCGTCGGGGTTCATGTTGGGCACGACGTGAAAGGTGCATTTGGCCTTCACCGCGTCCGCCGCGGGGCTGGTCAGCCATTCGAGCGCGCCTTCCATCCACCATTCGGCCATGCTCTCGCCCGGATGCTGGCGCGCGTAGAGCCATACCGGCTTGTCGCCCGTGCCGATGGTCAGCAAGTCGATCGCGCGGCCATCGAGCGTGTGGCCGAGCTCGCGATGCGTCACACCGGGCTTGGCGGCGTAGGTCGCGATCAAATCCTCGTGCCGTTCCATCGTGTACGGCGCGAAATAGGCGAACCACGCGACCTGCGCGTCCGACTGCCAGTCGAATTCGAGCACGCCGTTGTCGTAGCGCGTCGGAATCATCCGCCACTGGACGCGGTCGGTCGAGGCGCGCGCCTTGTAGCCCGGCCAGCCGAACGGATAGGCCGACTTGCCCGCATTCACGATGCGAAAAGTCAGCTTGCGCCCGGCCGCATTGGCGACGCGGAACGAGAACCATTGATAGAAATCGGACAGATGGTCCTTGGCGATCTCCAGGTCGACGCGGTCGCCCTGGATCTCGACGACGCGGATATTGCCGCCGTCGAACGCGGCGGTGATGGCAGGAAGGGTATCGGTCATTTGACCTCGATAGTCCGGCCCGACTCCCCTGGGAACCCGGTGAACAAAGCGGTCGCCAATTTGGGGGCGAGCTTGTCCGCCACCGCATTGCCGACGACTCCGATCGCGCGCGACTGGGCACGCCCTTCCCAGACGCCGAGATCGCCCTGGCGCTGGTTGATCTTGACCGACAGCATGCTGAGCGCGTCCTCGCGATCACGGCCGCGTCCGATCGGGAACGAGACGCCGCCGCCCAGCCCGACGCCGCCGCCATCGCGATTGCCGCTCCACGTGCCGCCGCCCAGGCCGATGCTGAACGGCGAACGCTCGCGTACGGGGCGCGCCTCGGTATGGAAGCCGATCATGGCGACATAGACGCTCTTCGATCCGTCGGGGACCAGAGTATAGCCTTGCTTCGTCAGCGCATCGCCGACCGCCAGGGCATAGACCTGATATTCCGGGCCGTTGTCGATGCCTTCGTCGGGCATCAGCGCGATAGTGCCACGGCCGACTTCATCGGCGCGATAGCGAGTCACTTCGGTGGGGAACGAGGCAGGCGCGGTCGCGCACCCCGTCACCATCAGGGCTGCCGTCAGCAGGATCGCTCTACGCATTCACTCTTCTCCACCATCGCGTTCGACAGGTATGTCGCCTTCTAGTCTGTTTCAGCAAGGCTGAAACAGGTGCGGTGCCGCCCTCCACAGTCATTCCAACGATGCTGCGCATCGCCGGAACCTTGGGCTGCTCCGCCC
>NZ_BCYZ01000148.1 GCF_001598455.1 Sphingomonas pruni NBRC 15498 | reverse complement strand
TCTGTGTTTTTTTACCCCTTGATCCGCGCCACCTCGGCCTCGAGCTTGTTCAACGTCGTGCGCCAGCCTTCGGGCGCCCCGCCGACCATCGCCTTGGCCGCTTCGTCGTAGATTTCATATTCCTGGCGGACCGACATCAGCGATCCGTCGCCGTCATCGGTGAAAGTCACGAACGTCCGCACCGCGAACGGCGCATTGCCGCTGTCGTCGACATGCGCGCCAGCCTCGAACGACAGGCTTTCATTCTCGACCACGTCGATGAAGCGGCCATGGTTCCAGAATTTCTGGCCATCGGGTGCCTGCATGCAGAGGTCGAAACGGCCGCCGGGGCGGCATTCGATCACGGCTTCCGGCACGGTGAAATGTTCGGGGCTGAACCAGTTCTTCATATGCTCGGCCGTGGTCCAGGCCTGGAACACGATGGCGCGGGGCGCATCGAAATGGCGCTCGATCACGAGCGGTTCCGGGCGGATGATCGTCTTCTCGGTCATTTTTGCTGTCCTTTCAGGGTGTTGACATAGTCCTCCAGCTTATCGAGTCGGCCTTCCCACTCGCTGCGGCAATCGGCGGTCCAGCGTTCGACCAGGCCGAACGTCTCGGTGTCGATTCGGCAGGTCCGGACCCGCCCGGCCTTGTGCGACCGGACCAGTCCCGATTCCTCGAGTACCGCCAGGTGCTGCATGACGGCGGGAAGCGACATGGCGAAGGGGGACGCCAGTTCGCTCACCGACATCGGCCGAAGCGCGAGCCTTTCCACCATCGCCCGCCGCGTGGAATCGGCGAGGGCGTGGAAAACGCGATCGAGGGAAGGTGATTCGTTAAGCATGCACTTAAGTATTCCAGGCCGAACAGTTTAGCAAGTGCTTTAGTGTCTGCGGCGCATTTTTTTGTCACCCCAGCGAAAGCTGGGGTCTCGGGTGAGGGCGCGATACGGCTTGAGACCCCAGCTTTCGCTGGGGTGACGGCATGGAACCTTCTGCGCCATCCGGCTTTCAATCACAGACATCCAGGGAGATATTGTGTGATCGGAGACTTCATCGCCGCTGCCATCGGCCGCAACATCGACCAGCGCGATGGGGAGGGCGGGACTCTCGGCGCGGTTGTCGGGGTGGCGACGTGGGAGGTTGCCAAGCGCGTCGTTCCCGCCGCGATCGTGCTCGGCGGCGCGGCGCTCGGTGCTCGCTATCTGAAGCGCAAGTTCGGGAACCAACCCGCCAGCGCTTGACGTGTGCCCTGCGCGCACGCCAGTAGCGCGCATGATCGATCATCGTTCCTCGCAGCCGCCGGGTTTCAAACGCCGTGGCCTGATGTTCGTGCTGTCTTCGCCGTCGGGCGCCGGCAAGTCGACCATCGCCAACCGGCTGCTCGCGGAAGAGAATGGTCGGCTCAAGATGTCGATCTCCTATACGACGCGACCGATGCGCCTGGGCGAGCAGGAGGGGCGCGAATATCATTTCGTCGATACCGACACGTTCAAGGACATGGTCGAAGACGACGCCTTCCTCGAATGGGCGCGCGTGTTCGACCAGCGTTACGGCACGCCGCGCGACACGGTCTTCAAGGACCTCGAGGCCGGGCAGGACATATTGTTCGACATCGACTGGCAGGGCGCGCAGCAATTGTTCCAGCTCGCGGGGGGCGATGTCGTGCGCGTGTTCATCCTGCCGCCGGGCCTGAAGACGCTGCGCCAGCGGCTCGAGGGGCGCAACACCGACAGCCAGGACATCATCGACCGCCGCATGGAACGCGCCCAGGCGGAAGTCAGCCACTGGGACGGTTATGATTATGTCCTGGTCAACGACGATCTCGACGATTGCTTCGCCTGCGTTCAGACGATCCTGACCGCCGAGCGGTTGAAGCGCTCGCGCCAACGCGGGCTGATCGGGTTCATTCGGAAACTGCCGGATAATTGAGCGTCAGTGCTGGGTGATGGAGTGTTCACCCGTCACAATCCCACTGGTCGCCCCGGGCTTGTCCCGGGGTCGACTGTGCCGCTCATCCTAAACTGGGCGGCTTTGCTGCACGGTGGATGCCGGGACAGGCCCGGCATGACGAAATAGAGGCTAGATT
>NZ_BCYZ01000147.1 GCF_001598455.1 Sphingomonas pruni NBRC 15498 | reverse complement strand
CCCCGGCCGGCCGTTCGCGTCACCGATAGGTGACCGCCGCGCAGCTTGCGCGGCTCGCTCCGGCTTACTTCTTTCGCTTGAAATCGACGCTTACGACGTTCGAGCCGTCATCGACGCGCTCGACATGGTCGTTTTCGGCCTCGTCGTGCGGTTCGGGACCTTCCGGCCCTTCCTGCGCCTGGAAGCGCAGTTCGAAATTGACCGCCGGATCGTGAAAGCCAGTGATCGCCGAATAGGGAATTTCGAGCTTCGACGGCACCTGGTTGAAGCTCAGCCCGACCGAGAATCGCTCGTCGTCGACCGTCAGGTCCCAATAGCGGTTCTGCAGGACGATCGTCATCTCGTCCGGGAACCGTTCGATCAGCCGTTCGGGGATGCTCACTCCCGGCGCCTGGGTCTTGAACGTGATGTAGAAATGGTGCTCGCCGGGCAGCCCGCCGCCGGCCGCGACCGAACCCAGCACGCGGCCGACCACGGCGCGCAAGGCCTCTTGCACGATCTCATCATACGGAATCAGGCTATCGGGCAGTCCATCACTCATATGCCTTGGGTAGCCGATGCGAGCGTCGGGTCAAGATTGCATGACGTGCAACACACCCATATGGGGGCGCGATGCGCACCGCGACGATCAGCCGCAAGACGAGCGAAACGTCGATCGACGTCGCCGTCAATCTCGACGGAACCGGCAGCTATGCCGTGTCGACGGGCATCGGGTTCTTCGATCATATGCTCGAACAATTGTCGCGCCATTCGCTGATCGACCTCGAGGTCAAGACCGTGGGCGACCTCCATATCGACCAGCATCACACGGTCGAGGATACCGGGCTCGCGATCGGTGAGGCGATCAACAAGGCGCTGGGCGAAAAGCGCGGCATCCGCCGCTATGCCGACGCGCTGTCGCCGATGGACGAGACGCTGACCCGCGTCGCGCTCGATATTTCGGGGCGTCCGTTCCTCGTGTGGAAGACCGAATTCTCGCAAAAGCGCCTCGGCGAGATGGACACCGAGATGTTCGAGCATTTCTTCCACTCGTTCGCGCAGACCGCCGGGATCACGCTCCACATCGAGACGCTGTACGGCAACAACAACCACCATATCGCCGAAGCCGCGTTCAAGGGCCTCGCTCGCGCGTTGCGCGAAGCGGTCGAGATCGATCCGCGCAAGGCCGATGCGATTCCCTCGACCAAGGGGACATTGTGATGCCCGCCATGCGAGGCGACGCACCGGTTTGCCTGATCCTGATCACTTATATCGTCGCGCTCGACGAGGTGGATCGCCTGATGAAATCGCACGTCGAGTGGCTGGAGCGCGGTTATGCAGAAGGCCTGTTCCTGCTGTCGGGACGCCGCAACCCGCGCACCGGCGGCGTGATCGTCTGCCGCGGCCATAAGTCGGAAGTAGAGGCGCTCGCGGCGACAGACCCGTTCGTGACCGAAGGTGCGGCGACGATCGAGGTGATCGAGTTCAATGCGAGTTGGGCGGCCGACACGGTCGCTCCCCTGTTCGCGTGACGCTCGCGCTGATCGATTACGGTGCGGGCAACCTGCATTCGGTTGCCAACGCGCTGAAGGCGGCAGGCGCGCGGGATGTGGCGATTACCGCCGATCCCGAGCTGGTGCGCGGCGCGGACCGGATCGTCCTTCCCGGCGTCGGCGCGTTCGGCGCCTGCGCGGCGGCGTTGCGCTCCGTCCCCGGCATGATCGACGCGCTCGACCAGCGCGTGCGGCGCGACGCTGCGCCGTTCCTCGGCATCTGCGTCGGCATGCAGTTGATGGCGGATGTCGGCGAGGAAATGGGTGAACATCCGGGGCTCGGCTGGGTCAAGGGCCGCATCCGCCTCCTGACGCCGACCGACCCTGCCGCCAAGGTGCCGCATATGGGCTGGAACGACGTCCGGCCCACGCTCCCGCACCCGCTGATCGAGGCCGGCGAAGCCTATTTCCTGCACAGCTATGCCTTCGAGGGCGAAGACGTTGTCGCGACCACCGACCATGCCGGGCCGGTCGTCGCCGCGATCGCGCGCGACAATATGGCGGGCGTGCAATTCCATCCCGAGAAAAGCCAGCGCTACGGGTTAGCGCTGTTGGAAAGGTTCCTAGAATGGCGGCCATAACATTCCTCCCCGGCACGGGGAGGGGGACCGCGACGCGAAGCGGCGCGGTGG
>NZ_BCYZ01000146.1 GCF_001598455.1 Sphingomonas pruni NBRC 15498 | reverse complement strand
GGGGGGGGGGGGGGGGAGTCGCAGGCGACGCCCTCTACGAGGTCCCGCCCCACCCCTAACCCCTCCCCTGAAGGGGAGGGGCTTAAGAAAACCAAGGCCGCTCTGGTGGCGCCAACCCCTGGCACGACCCTCGACGGCAGCTGGGACAAGCGCCTGTCGCGCGGCATGGTTCAGCCCGATGCGACGGTCGACCTGCACGGCCACACGCTCAACTCCGCTTATGCCATGCTCGACGATGCGCTCGGCCGCTCGATCGCGCGCGGGGACCGCGTCATCCTCCTGATCACCGGCAAGCCGCCACGGCCCGAGAGCGAGCGCCCGCACGCGCGCGGCGCGATCCGCGCCGCGGTGGGCGACTGGCTGCACGCGTCGCGCCACGCTGATGCGATCGCCGCGGTCAGGGGCGCCAACCCGCGCCATGGCGGGTCGGGCGCACTCTATATCGTGCTGCGCAGACCCCGCGGAGCACGAATTTCTTAACCCTTTTCGGTCACACAGCTGTCTTCATTGGGGGCTGTTCGGCAGCTCGCCAGAGGGGACATTTCAGGCGCAATGGAATCAGCATCGCTGAAAGGCCGGGCGATCGTATTCGCATTGTGCGCCGGCGCGGTGGTGTTCATCCTCGCGCTGCTGGCGACCGCGCATGGTCAGCTCAGCGCCGATACAATGGGCCGCGCGCTGATCCCGGCGATCGTCTGTTCGGTCTTGTCCTGGGCCGCCGCCGAGCGATCGGTCGCGTCGACCGCGGCAGCGATCGACTCCGCCATCGCCCGCATCGCCAAGGCGGCGCATGGCGATCTCGACAGCCCGATCCCAGAGGATATCGGCGCCGCCGTGCCGCATCTGGGAGAGGCGATGCACGGCCTGTTCCAGCAAGTCGCGGCGAACCTGGACAGCGTCCACCGGCTGGCGATGTTCGACCCGGTCACCGCCTTGCCTAACCGTACCCATTTCCGGCGATCGGCCGAGCGCCAGCTGGCCGAGATGCCGATCGGCCAGATCGCCGCCTTGCTGTTCATCGACCTCGATCGCTTCAAGGCGGTCAACGATACGATGGGCCACGCCACCGGCGACATGCTGCTCGGCATGGTCGCCAATCGCCTGCGTGCGGTCGCCGACAGCGTTTCGATCGATCAGGTTACCGACAAGCCGCTGATCGGCCGCCTGGCGGGTGACGAATTCACCATGTTCTTCCCGCGCCTCGACGATCCCCGCGAGGCCACGCGGATCGGCCGCGGTGTGCTGTTCGCGCTGACCGAGCCGTTCGACATAGCCGGTGCCGAGATCGAGATCGGCGCGTCGATCGGTATCGCGATGCGGCCGGGTCACGGCACCACCTTGCACGATCTGATGCGCGCCGCAGATGCGGCGATGTACCATGCCAAGGCGACCGGCCGCGGCCGCGCCGAGCATTTCTCCGAGGAACTCGCCGCCGAGCTCGCCGACCGCGCCCAGCTGGAAGTCGACCTGCGCACCGCGGTCGACCGCGATCAATTCACCCTGGTCTATCAGCCCCAGGTCTCGCTGACCGATGGGCGCATCGTCGCAGCGGAGGCGTTGCTGCGCTGGCAACATCCGACCGAGGGCGTCAAACTGCCCGCCAGCTTTCTGCCGCGCGCCGAGGAAACCGGGCTGATCGTCGAGATCGGCGAATGGGTTGCCGCCCGCGTGACCGAGACGATCCGTCGCTGGGCCGACCTGGGCGTCGAACAGCGGCTGGCGATCAACATCAGCCAGCGTCAGCTCGACCATGCAATGTTCTTTCGCCGCTTGCGCGAGGCGATGCTGGCGGCGGACGCACCCGCCCGCCTGCTCGAGCTCGAAATCACCGAGACGCTGGCGATGCATTGCTCGGAGGACGTCATCGAGGCGATCGCGGCGCTGCGCGCGGACGGCGCGACGATCGCTATCGACGATTACGGCACCGGCCATTCCAGCCTGTCGCGCCTGCGCCAATTGCCGATCGACCGCATCAAGCTCGACCGCAGCCTGGTCGAACATGTCGCCACGCGCCGCGAGGCCCGGCTGATCGCGCAATCGGTGATCGGCCTGATCCACGGCCTGGGCTGCGAAGCGGTCGCCGAAGGGATCGAACAGGACGACCAGGCCAAGATGCTGCGCGTGATCGGCTGCGACGTCATCCAGGGCTATGCCGTCGCCCAGCCGATGGACGAGGAAGCGTTCCTGGCGTGGTCACACGGCACCGACCGCCCGCGCGGCAAAGCGGTCGTGACGGTGGGGTGAGCCGATTCCCCTCCCTGCAAGGGAGGGGCTAGGGGTGGGTTAGCGGGGGCGGGGCTCGATGCCCCGGCACCGCCTTGAGGTGAGAGCGGGAGCTCGCCTTCGGCTCGCACCCACCCCCGGCCCCTCCCTTGCAGGGG
>NZ_BCYZ01000145.1 GCF_001598455.1 Sphingomonas pruni NBRC 15498 | reverse complement strand
TCGGATATTCCTTGTTGCCCGCCCCCTCCACCAGCCTTCGGCTGGTCCCCCTCCCCGTAAACGGGGAGGATTTCTGATGACCGGGCTCAAGACCGATATCGGCGCCATCCATTTCGTCGGCATCGGCGGGATCGGCATGTCCGGCATTGCCGAAGTGATGCACAATCTCGGTTACAAGGTGCAGGGCTCGGACGTGTCCGAGGGCTATGTCGTGCAGGGGCTGCGCGACAAGGGCATCGAGGTGAAGATCGGCCACGCCGCGGAGAATCTCGGTGACGCCGCGGTCGTCGTGGTGTCGACCGCGATCAAGCGCGCCAATCCCGAGGTCGAGTGTGCGCTCGAACGCCGCATCCCGGTGGTGCGCCGCGCCGAGATGCTCGCCGAATTGATGCGCCTCAAATCGACCGTCGCGGTGGCGGGGACGCACGGCAAAACCACCACGACCTCGATGGTCGCGGCGTTGCTCGACGCCGGCGGGATCGACCCGACCGTGATCAATGGCGGCATCATCAACAGCTATGGCTCGAACGCGCGGCTCGGCGACAGCGAGTGGATGGTGGTCGAGGCCGACGAGAGCGACGGCAGTTTCCTGCGGCTCGACGGCACGCTCGCGGTCGTCACCAATATCGATCCCGAGCATCTCGACCATTATGGCAGTTTCGATGCGATCAAGGACGCGTTCGTCCAGTTCATCGAGAACGTGCCCTTCTATGGCGCCGCTTTCCTTTGCCTCGACCATCCCGAAGTGCAGGCCGTGCTGCCGCGCGTGCGCGACCGCCGCATCGTCACCTATGGCTTCTCGACCCAGGCCGATATCCGCGGCGTCAACGTGACTCCGATCCCCGGCGGCAACCGGTTCGAGGCGATCATCCGCAATCGTGACGGCACGACGCGCTCGATCGAGAATATCGAATTGCCGATGCCGGGGCGCCACAATGTCCAGAACGCGCTGTCGGCGATCGGCGTCGCGCTCGAGCTCGGAGTCGACGATGCGACGATCCAACAGGGCTTCGCCAAGTTCGGGGGCGTCAAGCGCCGCTTCACCAAGGTCGGCGAGGTTAATGGCGCGGTCGTGATCGACGATTACGGCCATCACCCGGTCGAGATCCGCGCGGTGTTGTCGGCGGCGCGCGAGGGCGTCGCCAACCGCGTCATCGCGGTGGTGCAGCCCCATCGCTACACGCGCCTCGGCAATCTGATGGAGGACTTTCAGCAGGCGTTCAACGATGCCGACATGGTCTATGTCACCCCGGTCTATGCCGCGGGCGAGCAACCTATCGAGGGAGTCGATGCGCAGGCGCTGGTCGATGGCCTGAAGCGTCGGGGCCACCGCGCGGCGGCGACGATCGGTTCGGCGGAAGAACTCGCGAGCGAACTCGCGGGCGTCGTCCAGCCGGGCGACATGATCGTATGCCTGGGCGCGGGCGACATCACCAAATGGGCGGCCGGGCTGGCTGACGGAATCGAGGCGGCGCGGTGACGGTCTGTTACGCCATGCCTCCGGTTCGTGGGAAATTGACCCACGGCGCGCCGCTGGCGCCGTTGGTGTGGTTCAAGAGCGGCGGCGCGGCCGAATATCTGTTCGAGCCGGCCGATGTTGATGACCTCGCCACCTTTCTCTACGCGCTCGATCCGTCGGTGCCGGTGATGGGGCTCGGCCTGGGTTCGAACCTGATCGTCCGTGACGGCGGCGTGCCCGGCGTGGTGGTCCGGCTGGGCAAGGCGTTCGCCAAGATCGAACGGCGCGATGCCACCACGCTGCGTTGTGGTGGCGGCGCGAGCGGCATCCTCGTTTCGTCGAGCGCGCGTGATGCCGGGATCGCTGGTCTCGAATTCATGCGCTCGATTCCGGGCACGGTTGGCGGCTTCGTCCGGATGAACGGCGGCGCTTATGGCCGCGAGGTCAAGGACGTGCTGGTCGAGGCCGACGTCGTCCTCCGGTCGGGCGAGCGCCGCACGCTCGCGCTCGGCGATCTCGGCTATACCTATCGTCACAGCGACTTGCCCGCGGGCGCGATCGTGGTCGGCGCGACTTTCCGCGGCCAGCCGGGCGACCCTTCCGCGATCCAGGCCGAGATGGACCGTATCGCCGCCGCGCGGGAAGAGTCGCAGCCGCTGCGCAGCCGCACCGGGGGGTCGACCTTCAAGAACCCCGAGGGCCACAAAGCGTGGCAATTGGTCGACGAGGCCGGATGCCGAGGTCTTCGCAAGGGCGGCGCACAAGTGTCGGAAAAGCATTGTAATTTCCTGCTCAACCTGGGTGACGCGACCAGCGCGGATATCGAGAGTCTGGGCGAAGAGGTACGCGAGAAGGTGAAGGCGAATTCGGGCGTGATGCTGGAGTGGGAAATTCAGCGCGTGGGAGTTGCGAAGTGAGCGCGGCTTTCCAAATCCTCCCCGGGACGGGGAGGTGGCGCGAAGCGCCGGAGGGGGTTCGCCTCC
>NZ_BCYZ01000144.1 GCF_001598455.1 Sphingomonas pruni NBRC 15498 | reverse complement strand
CCGGCTCGCACGACCCCTCTCCCAACCTTCGCTAGGCGGCGGAGCCGCCAAGCTTCGGTATCCCTCTCCCCTGTCCAGGGGCGAGGGAGAATGAGAGGGGAACCGAATGGGCTACGAACACATCCTGACCGAGCGTAAAGGCGACGTGCTGGTCGTCACGCTCAACCGTCCCGACCGGCTCAATGCCGCGCCGCCGGCGATGTTCGTCGAGATCCGCGAGGCGCTGGCCGATCTCGGCGGCGCGCGGGCTGTGCTGATCACCGGGGCGGGGAGGGCGTTCTGTTCGGGTGCCGATGTCGGCGGCGGCGCGCTGACCGCGGCGGATCGCGGGCTCGATCCGGGCCAGGCGACCTATGACGCGCTGACCGACAGCTACAATCCGACGCTCGCCGCGATCGCCGGTCTGTCGGTGCCGGTGGTGAGCGCGGTACGCGGACCCGCCGCCGGGATCGGCTGCAGCCTCGCGCTCGCCGCCGACTTCTGCGTCGCGTCGGACACCGCCTATTTCCTCCAGGCGTTCGTCAATATCGGCCTCGTCCCTGACGGCGGCGCGAGCTGGATGCTCACCCGCCTGATCGGCCGGCCGCGCGCTACCGAGATGATGATGCTCGGCGAACGCGTTCCCGCCGTCAAGGCGGTCGATTGGGGCATGATCTACAAAACGGTCGCCGACGACGCGCTCGATGCCGAGGCGCTGGCGCTGGCCGAGCGGCTCGCCGCCGGGCCGACTGTCGCGCTCGGCCTGATGCGCCGCCAGCTGCACGACGCGCTCGAAGGCGATTACGCCGCGGCGATGCAGCGCGAGGCCGACAATCAGCGCGCCGCGCGGGCGACGCACGATTCGATGGAAGGCGGCATGGCCTTCCTCCAGAAGCGCAAGGCCGAGTTCAAGGGCGCCTGAGCCATCAAAAAGGAGCGCCTCCCGCTGGAGGCCGGATACGATCATGACGACCAACCCGACTCCCGACGACTGGAAGGCGCTCGCCGACAAGGAAGTGAAGGGCAAGGACCTGACCTGGCACACGCCGGAAGGGATCGCGGTCAAGCCGCTCTACACCGCCGAGGACGTCGCCGGCGTCGATCCCGGCCTGCCCGGCTTCGCGCCCTTCACCCGCGGCGTGCGCGCGTCGATGTATGCCGGCCGGCCCTGGACGATCCGGCAATATGCCGGCTTCTCGACCGCCGAGGAATCGAACGCTTTCTATCGCCGCAACCTGGCGGCGGGGCAGAAGGGCCTGTCGGTCGCGTTCGATCTCGCCACGCATCGCGGCTATGACAGCGACCATCCGCGCGTGACCGGCGATGTCGGCAAGGCGGGGGTCGCGATCGACACGATCGACGACATGAAGATCCTGTTCGACGGCATTCCGCTCGACCAGATGTCGGTCAGCATGACGATGAACGGCGCGGTGATCCCGATCCTCGCCTTCTTCATCGTCGCCGGCGAGGAACAGGGCGTGCCGCAAGCGCAGCTCGACGGCACCATCCAGAACGACATCCTCAAGGAGTTCATGGTCCGCAACACGTACATCTATCCGCCGGCGCCGAGCATGCGGATCATCGCGGACATCATCGCCTATACCTCGGCGCACATGCCGAAATTCAACTCGATCTCGATCTCCGGCTATCACATGCAGGAAGCCGGGGCGACGCAGGTCCAGGAACTCGCCTTCACCATCGCCGACGGCCGCGAATATGCCAAGGCGGCGATGGCGGCCGGGCTCGATATCGACAAGTTCGCCGGGCGGCTGTCGTTCTTCTTCGCGATCGGAATGAACTTCTTCATGGAAGTCGCCAAGCTGCGCGCCGCGCGCAAGCTGTGGCACCGCGTGATGAGCGATCTCGGCGCCAGGGACGAACGCTCGAAGATGCTGCGCACGCATTGCCAGACCAGTGGTGTGTCGCTGCAGGAGCAGGACCCGTACAACAACGTCATCCGCACCACGGTCGAGGCGATGGCGGCGGCGCTCGGGGGCACGCAAAGCCTTCACACCAATGCGCTCGACGAGGCGATCGCGCTGCCGACCGATTTCTCCGCCCGCATCGCGCGCAACACCCAGATCGTGCTGCAGGAAGAGACCGGGATCACCCATGTCGTCGATCCCCTGGGCGGCTCTTATTATGTCGAGGCGCTGACCCAGGAACTCTACGACCGCGCCTGGGAAATCATCGAACGCGTCGAGGGCGAGGGCGGCATGGCCAATGCCGCCGCCGCGGGCTGGCCCAAGGCGATGATCGAGGAAGCCTCGGCGGCGCGCCAGGCACGGGTCGATCGCGGCGAGGACGTGATCGTCGGGGTCAACAAATACCGGCTCGCCGAGGAAGACGATCTCGACATTCTCGACGTCGACAATCATGCGGTGCGTGACTCGCAGATCGCCCGGATCAAGCGGGTCAAGGCAGGGCGCGACGAGGCCAAGTGCCAGGCCGCGCTCGATGCGTTGCGAGAAGGCTGCAAATACGTAAATCCTCCCCGAGCTCCGCTCGGGGAGGGGGACCAGCCGGAGGCTGGTGGAGGGGTCGCCGACGCAGTCGGCGGGCTAAGTTCCCCC
>NZ_BCYZ01000143.1 GCF_001598455.1 Sphingomonas pruni NBRC 15498 | reverse complement strand
GGGGGGGCCGGACGGCGACCAACTAGCGTCGTGCTTCCGCCCCCTCCGACGCGCTCCGCGCGCCACCTCCCCCTGGCGGGGGAGGATGAAAAAGGGCGGTCTGCGTAAGCCGTCCTATCGTCAAAACTCGAACGCGGTCTGCGCGGCGGGCGGCGGCTCGGTCGCGACACCCTCGATCTCGAGCATGCGGACCTTGGCGAGCGCCCCGCCGGGCGCCGAGAAACCGTGGACCCGGCTGCCCGCGGCGAGCACGCGATGACACGGCACGATCAGCGGGATCGGATTGCGCGCCATCGCCTGGCCGACCGCGCGCGCCGCTTCCGGCCCCGCGCCCAATTCCCTGGCGACCGCGCCATAAGTCATCGTCTCGCCGCGGCCGATCGCGCGGACGCGTTCATAGACGCGGGCAAAGAACGGCTCCTGCTCGCCGAGATCGATCGCGACGGCATCGAAATCCACCGGCTCCCCAGCGAAATAGCGGATCGCGTCGGCGATCACCGCCGCGACGGCAGGCGGCGGGTCGCCGGCAACGGCATCGGGCAAGCGGCGAAGTAGCGACCATTCGGCGTCGCGAGCGGACTCGCCGGGCAAGCGAAAGGCAGTGACCGCCTCGCCGCTCCACGCAATCGCGGCGATACCGTGCGCGGTTTCAAAGACGCGATAGCGATGGAGCGTGGCCATGGCCGCAAGATCGGCGACCGAAGCATTCAAATCAACCGCTCGATCGGGAGGCGCGCGAGAGACAGCCTACCCAGCCACCACCTTGGCCGATTCGGGCAGGTCGTAGCGGCGTTTGTCCTTATCCTCGACGCCGTTCTTCACCCAGGCGCCGTGCGCATGCGCCGTCGCGACCACGTGCCACTCCTCATTGCCAGGCCAGCTCTTCACGCGGATCACCTGGTGCGCGAAGGCGCGGTCGGGCTCCATCATCACCCAGGCGAGCCGACGCTCGGCCGTGGCGCGCTTTCCCGCCGCATCCATCGCCGCGCGGATGCGGTTGGCACTGTCCTCAGGCAGATATTGCCATACCACCGAATGCATCAGCACGCGCGTCACGCCGGACGGTTGCGGTGCGGCGAGTCGCGCCTCCACCCAGTCGGCGGCGTCGGCCTGGGCCAGATCGACCGGCTTCTCGCGCTGCATTGCGATCGCCTTGCACAGCCGCTCGGCGCGCGCCGGCGTTTCGGCCCAGACATAGGCGGCCAGCCGCGCCTCGACCGCGGGATCGGTGGCGTCGAGCGGGCGAACGTCGCAGCCACGCACCGAGACGATCTCGATCGGCGCCGCCACGGGCGGCTCACCGCGCCATTCGGGCGCAATCGTCACCGGCGCATCGGCGGGACCGAATTTTACGCCGCCAAGATCGAAAGCATAACGATCGATCAACAGGTTGAGCCCGGCGCTTGATCCGATTTCGAGCAGGTCGATTTTCGGTCCGTGACGTCGTGCGATCTCGAGCAACCCGACGATCAGCGCGCCCGATCGGCCCGGCTCGTTGGTCTGCGGCGGCCCATCGAGCCAGGGCAGCAGGATATCGTCATGCGCGGCCAGCGCGGCGTTCACCGCCGCCGCAATCGCGTCCTGGTCGCTCGTCTTGCCGCGGAACACCGCCGCCAACCCCGAATCGGCACCTGCCTGCACCAGCGCATGCAGCCCGCCGATGAACCTGAGCGGCAGCGCGTCGCGCGTCGGCTCGCCCGGCCAGTCGAGGATGCGGGCGCCGGTGCGGCTGTCGCGGGTCAGGCCGTCGGCGATCGCGGCGCACAATCGCGCATAGATCGGCGCGTCCATGTTGCGGCAATAGAATTCCTGGATCCGGAACGCCTCGCGATTGCCCGCTTCATCGGCCATGCCACCTCCTCGTTATCCAGTACCGGCGCGCTAACCCGCGCGACCTTCCATAGATTGCTGTCCTTCGGAGGGTCGGGCGGGGAAGCGCGCCGGCGGCAGAACCGCTGGAAGCGGCGCTACCGGGGTGCATTGCGCCTTCGCAGGTGCACAAGTAAAGCCCCGCCATGGCGCAACCTTTAGTCATTGCCGTTCCCAAGGGCCGCATCCTGTCGGAAGCCGTGCCGCTGCTCGTCCGCGCCGGCGTAGAGCCAGAGGCAGCCTTCTCCGATGAGGACAGCCGGGCGCTGCGCTTTTCGACCAACCATCCTGGTATCGACCTGATCCGCGTGCGCGCGTTCGACGTCGCCACGTTCGTCGCGCATGGCGCCGCGCAGATCGGCATTGTCGGCTCGGACGTGCTCGCCGAATTCGACTATCCCGAACTCTATGCGCCGGTCGACCTGGGCATCGGCCATTGCCGCTTGTCGGTCGCCGAGCCGGCCGAAATGGCCGCAGCCGACGATCCCCGGGGCTGGAGTCACGTTCGCGTCGCGACCAAATATCCGCATGTGACGCAGCGCCATTTCGAGGCCCGCGGGGTGCAGGCCGAATGCGTCAAGCTCAACGGCGCGATGGAATTGGCGCCGACTCTGGGGCTCGCGCCGCGCATCGTCGACCTCGTCTCGTCGGGGCGCACGCTCAAAGAGAATGGTCTGGTCGAGGTCGAGGTGATCGCCGAGGTCACCAGCCGCCTGATCGTCAACCGCGCCGCGTTCAAGACCCGGCCGGAACTGGTCCCGCTGGTCGACGCGTTCCGGCGGGCGGTGGAGAAGTCTGATGCGGCATGAGCATGGTCTTAGCCCCTCCCCTTCAGGGGAGGGGTCGGGGGTGGGGCGGCGCCTCGCAGAGGGCATCGCTTGTGACTCCCCC
>NZ_BCYZ01000142.1 GCF_001598455.1 Sphingomonas pruni NBRC 15498 | reverse complement strand
TCGCCGGCGGCTCGGCCGCGGTCACCACCCTCACCACCCTCGCCGCGGCTCCGGCAACCTCCGACCTCCAGGCGATCGACCACGGCGCCATGCTCTCCGGGCTATGGCATGATGGTGGCCATGGACCAGCGGTGATGGCGGCGTTCTAGGCCACTCCGCACCGCATCAGCCGAAAACACAACCGCCGCCCAGAGCAATCCGGGCGGCGGTTTTTTGTTTCCGAAACGGGGATTTCCGCCCGCTATGGCCTCAAAAATCCTCTATCTAGAGCGGCATAGGCCGTGATAGCCGTGTGGATGGATCAAGCGGACTCGGTTTATTTGGGGGGGATTATGGCAAATCAGGCAGCGATTGTGCAGCCGCAAGACAGTTTCAGCGGCGGCCCGGGAGACGATACCTATACCGGGACTCCTGGCGACGACACGGCTTCGGGCAACGGCGGTAATGACAGGTTGTACGGCGGAGCGGGTGCCGACACGCTCGACGGCGGCGACGGTAACGATTTCCTTGTATCTCATGCACTCAGCGCGAATTGGCCCGCCGGCGCATGGATTAATCTTGGCGGCAGCTCCGCCGACACATTTACCGATCATGATGTCCTCACCGGCGGTGCCGGCGACGACATGATCTTCTCGGGTTATGGTGATACGGTCGACGGGGGCTCGGGGAGCAATCTTCTCTATATCAATCTCGGCGGCGCGACATCGGGTGTAACGGTTGATTTCTATCAGCTCTCCACAGTCGGATCCGTCATCGTCGGCGGCGGCATCATCTCCAACATCGGCGCGATCGTCGATATTCAAGGCAGCAATTTCGCCGATACCATTCATGACTACAGCACGTCGCTTTCGCCGGGATCGTCGCTTTACGGCTTGGGCGGCGACGACCACCTTACGAGCAGCTATTACACCAAGCTGGTCGATGGCGGAGTCGGCAACGACACAATCGACGCCTGGGCATCGGTCTATCAGGTCGAGGTGGACGGCGGCGCCGGGGACGATACCATCACAGGCCCCTATCAGCCTGGCTTGGTCAGCGGCGGCGACGGCAACGACACGATATACGGTACGGCTGGGTCGATTCACGGGGACGCCGGAAACGATCACGTCTTCGCTGACAACAACAGCTCGTATCCGGCCACGCTCTATGGCGATGACGGCGATGACGAGATTATCGCCAAAGCGGGCACAGGTGCGATCATGTATGGTGGCGCGGGCGCCGACATCCTTCGCGGAAGCGACAAGGCTTCATCGATCTCCACCGACGTCTCGTCGAGCACCAGCAGCAGTGTGCGTACGGCGGACGACAAGCTCGATCACGATCAGGTGTTCGGCGGGTCGGGCAACGAATTCGTCTCGATCGGCCTCGGCGACTATGCGGATGGCGGCGACGGCACGGACTATCTGTCAATCTCGTTCCGCGCGGCGAGCGCGGGCGTCACGCTCGATACGGCCAGTGTCCTTGGTGGCGGAACGCATTCGTTCATGGGCACCACCATCAGCAATTTCGAAGCCATGGAAACGCTGTGGGGCTCCAACTTCTCCGACACGCTAACTGTCAGGGAAACCGCAGACCTCCCGATCGTATATCCCGGACTGCGCCTTACCGTGTACGCCGGAGACGGCAACGACTTCGTCACCGTTGGATCCGGTGAGGCTGAATTGCATGGCGAAGGCGGCAACGACGTCCTGAATGGCGGTACGGGCAACGACCTTCTGGAAGGAGGCGCGGGTCGCGATGAACTGCATGGTGGCGACGGCAACGACAACATCATTATCTCGAATGTCACCGATCTGGTAGCCGGAGAAGTGATGGATGGTGGTGCAGGCACCGATACGCTGTCGATCAACACGGGCGGCGGCGCATTGGATTTCACCACGAGCACCATTACCGGCTTCGAAATTGTTGGCGGGGTCAGTTTCGATGCCTCCCTTCGGTTCAACGTCGCGCAGCTCGCTGGGATCACTCGTTTCTCGATCGTGGATATACATCTCGCCGATTCCGGATCGCTCACAATGGCCGGTGTCACTCTCGACCGCACCAACATCTATCTTTCCGCTGCCGGCAACACGCTCGACCTACGGGGCGTGGTCAACGCAGTTGGAGGCATTGTGAATGGCGATGCCGGAAACGACACGGTGTTCGGCTTTATCAATACCAGCAACACGGTTCAGGGCGGCGGCGGTGACGATCAGTTGCACGGCGGTGACAGTTACGACTTCATAGGCGGTGGCAGCGGCAACGACCGTTTGTACGGTGGCGGCGGCAACGATAGCCTTGACGGTGGGGCGGGCGATGACGTGATCGACGGCGGTACGGGTACCGATCGTCTCTATGGCGGCACTGGCAACGACGTCTTTTACGTCGACCAGCAAACCGACGTGGTGTTCGAGAATGCCGGCGAAGGTACCGACACAGTGATCTCGACGTCGAACTTCTACCTCTATGCAAACATCGAGAATCTGACCCTGGCGGCGGGTGCGGGCAACATTTTCGGCGTCGGCAATGAGCTGGCCAATACCATCACCGGCAATGAGGGCGACAACCTCCTCTTGGCGGGTGCGGGAGCCGATATCGTCCATGGCGGCGCGGGGGTCGACACCATCTACGGCGAGGACGGCAACGACCAGCTTTACGGTGATGCCGGCAACGATGTGATCATCGGCGGCGCGGGCAACGACGTGATCGACGGAGGTGTGGGTACTGACCGCCTCTATGGTGGTGTCGGCGACGACGTCTTCTATGTCGATCAGCAAAGCGACGTAGTATTCGAGAATGCCGGCGAAGGCACCGACACCGTCGTCTCCACCTCGAACTTCTATCTCTACGCCAATATCGAGAATCTGACCCTGGCGTCGGGTGCCGGCAACATCTTCGGTGTCGGCAATGAGCTGGCCAACGTCATCACCGGCAATGAGGGCGACAACCTTCTCCTGGGAGGCGGCGGAGCGGACACGATCCATGGCGGTGTCGGCGCCGACACCATCTATGGCGATGACGGCAACGACCAGCTCTTCGGCGATGCCGGCAACGATGTGGTGGTTGGCGGTGCC
>NZ_BCYZ01000141.1 GCF_001598455.1 Sphingomonas pruni NBRC 15498 | reverse complement strand
ATTTTCCTGTTCGCTGAGGTCTTCGCGAATGGGATACAGTCGCAAAAACATAGGCTTTTTTTCGATTTGGCTGCAGCAGGCCTGCGCCTGCTAGCGTGGGGACGCAAACCGCACGCCAAATCGGGCATCCGTAATAAACGACATGACAGCGGCCTATCGCGCCAATCGGCCCGTTGAGGGCGCCAAGGCTTCTCGCAATGCCGCTGCGTAGGCGGTTTGGCGCGGCCGATCTAGTGTAGTGCCCGCAACCGGCCGCCTGCCTGATCTCACAAAGTGGGAAGCTGCCCATGCCGAGCCGTGGGACCGATTGTGGTTTATCCGCGCGGCCGCCGCCGACATCACCCTCTTCAACCGCGCACCTGGCAGATCGTCGGGGGCGCCAGAGGAAATGGAAGAGGACCCCTTGATGGCGGCGATCAGTGCGGAACGTAATGCGGTTGCCATCGTGGCGCCCGAACCCGAGGCGCAGTCCTCCGAGCAGAATTTCCGGTTCTACGACAACCGCCAGAAATATCTGATGTTCGTCAATACCTGCTCCGAGAAGTGGGTCGTCGCCGAGCGTGTTGCGCGCGAACTCAAGAAGCTCAAGCCGGCGCCGCCCGCGGTACGCTTCTTCGACGCCGGCATGGGCGACGGCACGGTCCTGGCGCGCGTGATGCGCTCGATGCACGAAGCCTACCCGCGCTTTCCCTTCCTCATCGCCGGCAAGGAAATCAGCCTCGAGGACGTCCGCCTGACGCTCGACAAGATGCCCGATCGCTTCTTCGAACATCCCGAGACGGTGCTCGCGCTCACCAATATCTCTTATGCCGAAGCGCCAAACCTGATGCCTACCAAGCCCGAGGCACGCGCCGCGATGACGTGGAAGGCCGTGGCGCTCAAGGGCAATACCACTGCCGAGTTCGAGCGCCAGATCCTCGAACTGCAGCCGTTCCTGGCGCGGAACTGGAAGACCAGGGTTTCCGAGAAAACCGGCAGCCTGATCCCCGAGACGCCGACGACGCTGATCCTGTACCGCGAGGATTGCGCGTTCATGCTCGCCGAGGTGATCCCGCAGAAAGACCAACCGGTCGCCGACTACGATCTGGTCATCGCCAGCCAGCCGTTCCGTCTGAGCGCCGCGACCGACTTCAAGGCCAAGCGCGTGCTGGCCCCACTCGCCCGCGCCCTGCGTCCCAATGGACGCTTGCTCGGCATCCATTCCGCGGGCAACGATCCGGGGCTCGAGATCGTCCAGACCGTCTGGCCGGGCGAGGATCCGTTCACCACCTCGCGCCACGCGCTGCTGGAGGCGACCAAGCAGGCGATGGGCGCGGACGCCGGCAATTTCCGCTTCGACCCGCTGCCCAGTTCGGAGGCTCTGTTCCGCTACGAGATGCACACGCTGCCCGACGAGATCGACAGCGAGAGCGCCTCGATCGGTACCTCGACTTTGCTCGCCGCCTGGAATGCGGCGACCTATGTCGCGCAAATCGACGACGAGCGCCTCGGCGAGGCGATGAGCAAGCCCCTCTATCTCGAAGCCACCCGCAAGGTGCTACGCAAGAACGGGGAGCTCTGGTTCAACGACGAGAGCTACGTGATCAGCCGCAATCCGACGGCAGCCTGAACCACCCGAAACATTCACAAAAAAGGGGGAGCCTGATGGCCCGCGACACTTATCTGTTTACGTCCGAATCGGTCTCCGAAGGCCATCCCGACAAGGTTTCCGACCAAATCAGCGACGCGATCGTCGATCTGTTCCTCGCCAAGGATCCCGAGGCGCGGATCGGGTGCGAGGCGCTGACCACGACGCAATTGGTCGTCCTGGCCGGCGAAATCCGCGGCAAGGGGATTATGGATACGGACGGCAATTGGGCGCCGGGCGTCGAGGAAGAGGTCGAGCAAACCGTCCGCAATACCGTCCGCAAGATTGGCTATGAGCAAGACGGCTTCCACTGGAAGACCTTGCGCTTCGAGAACAACCTGCACCCGCAATCGGCGCATATCGCCCAAGGCGTCGACGCCAGCGGCAACAAGGATGAAGGCGCCGGCGACCAGGGAATGATGTTCGGCTTCGCCTGCGACGAAACGCCCGATCTGATGCCGGCGACGCTCGACTACAGCCACAAGATCCTCGAGCGCATGGCCGCCGACCGGCATTCGGGCAAAGCACCTTTCCTCGAACCCGACGCCAAGAGCCAGGTCACGCTGCGCTTCGAGAACGGCAAGCCGGTCGCGGCGACCGCGATCGTCGTCTCGACCCAGCATGCCAAAGGCTATGACGAAGGCGACAAGCAGGACGAACTGCATGCCTATGTGAAGAAGGTCGTCGCCGACCTGCTGCCGGCGGAGCTGCTCAGCGCCGAAACGGCTTATCATATCAACCCGACCGGCTCGTTCGAGATTGGCGGACCCGATGGCGACGCCGGGCTGACCGGGCGCAAGATCATCGTCGACACCTATGGCGGTGCGGCGCCGCACGGCGGCGGCGCCTTCTCGGGCAAGGATCCGACCAAAGTCGACCGTTCGGCGGCGTACATCACGCGTTATCTTGCCAAGAACATCGTCGCGGCTGGCCTCGCCAGGCGCTGCACGATCCAGCTGGCCTATGCGATCGGCGTATCCGCACCGCTTTCGCTGTACGTCGACACGCACGGCACCGGTTTGGTCGGCGACGACAAGATCGAGGCGGCCATTCAGGGCATCGAGAAGCTCGGCGGCATGACCCCGCGCGGCATCCGCACGCATCTCGGCCTCAATAAGCCGATCTATGCCCGCACCGCGGCGTACGGCCATTTCGGCCGAGACCCCGAGGGCGACTTCTTCCCGTGGGAGCGCACCGACCTGGTCGACGACCTCAAGGCCGCATTGGCCGCCTGAACCCCAATTTTTCGAGGAATAGACTTATGGCCACCGTGCTCGACCGTACGACCGATTATGTCGTGAAGGACCTGTCGCTTGCCGATTTCGGGCGGGCGGAGATCAACATTGCCGAGACCGAGATGCCGGGCCTGATGGCGCTGCGCCAGGAGTTCGGCGCGTCGCAGCCATTGAAGGGCGCGCGGATCACCGGCTCGCTGCACATGACGATCCAGACCGCGGTGTTGATCGAGACGCTGACGGCG
>NZ_BCYZ01000140.1 GCF_001598455.1 Sphingomonas pruni NBRC 15498 | reverse complement strand
CCGGCCGGCGCGGCAAAGCCGCGTCCGACGTCACGGAATTTACTTCCGTGACGGCCTGAGGAGGTCTGCTTCCCACGGGGATGGTGTCTATAAATTGGCCATATTTCCCGCCGTCGCCCCGGCCTTGTGCCGGGGTCCACTCCTCCATTGGCGAGGTGAGGTTTTGTTGCGCGGCGGTGGATGCCGGGACAAGCCCGGCATGACGATTGAGGCGATTGCCTGGCTACGATGACGGCTTGGCTCAATCGAGCCGTTGACTCGGCCGCCAGCGCGAGACGCGATCGCTGGCGGGCATCTCGACCGTTTCCCCTGGCGACGCCTCGACTCCCGTCCACAACCGCTCGACCAGCTCGCGGTCGAGCTTTTCGCTCTCCTGCAGCATATGCGCACACAATGCCGGCCAGTCATGCGCTCCCCAATCGGAGGGATTCTCCTGGCGAATGACGGTCTTGCACGCATCGTCATCCGCCAGAACGATATCGCGCGGATCGACCAGGCTGTTCGCGGCAGTGTCGTAGAAGACACGCAGCCGCGGGCGGCTGGCGCGGCGGCCATTGGACAGCACGATCGCCAGGCGCTGCGAGCGCAGGCGGACGACCATGCCGACCGGGAACACCGCAATGCTCTGGTAGAATGTGAACAGCAGGTCGCGATCGAATTGTCCGTTCCAGCCATGCATCGCGGTCACGGCTTCGATCGGGGACCATGATTCCTTGTACGCGCGGTCCGACGTCAGCGCGTCATAGACGTCGCAGATCGCGCCCATCCGCGCTGCCAGGCTGATCTCGTTGCCCTTCAGCTCGAACGGATAGCCGGTGCCGTCGATCTTTTCGTGATGATGGCGGCAGACGTCCATCACGGTAGCGGGAATGGCATCGGCCCGGCCGAGAATCGCGCAGCCGCGTTCGGGATGGAGTCGCGCGATGGCGAATTCCTCGTCAGTCAGCCGGCCGGGTTTGTTGAGGATTTCGGACGGCACGTCCATCTTGCCGATGTCGTGTAACAGTCCCGCCAGGCCGAGTTCGCGCACCATGTCGTCCGCCAGTCCAAGGTGGCGGGCGAAATTGACCATCAGCGCGCACACCGCGACCGAATGCAGATAACTGTAATCGTCCTTAGACTTGAGCCGGACGATGCCGATCAGGGCATAGGCATTGCGTTGCACCGATTCCGAAATCTCGTCGACGACCGCGGAGACCTGGTCGGAGTCGATCGCCTTTCCCGTCCGCGCGCCCTCGAAAACGCCGCGGATGATTTCCCTGGTGCGCACGACGATGTCGGCGGCGCGCTCGCGTTCGGCGGTGATGCCCGTGGGGATGTTGGCGACGACGGGTTCAGTGATGATGATCGGCTCCGGCTCGTCGTCGATCGGCGCGAGTCCCCGCGCGGTGTCGATCGTCACGAAGGCGATGCCCGCGTCGCGCAGGGCGGCGATCTCGCCGTCCGATCGCAACAGGAACCGGCGGCGCCAGAACGGATGGCTGAGCCACGAGCCCTCTATGGCGTGAAGAAACATGCCGGGGCGAAGCAGAGAGAGCGGGACTCGGCGCAGCATTCTCGCATAGATAATCGACAGCAGTTGACAACTTACTACTTTCGTTATGTTTTCTCCGCCCGGGATTATAGTCGTTACTCGGCTCGGTCCGATCCGAAGCTCTTCTAGCCCTTTTGCGATTTCTATCGGAACGGCGCGAGCGCGGGATCGCCTCCATTTCCGGGGCCTTGTCCGGTAGTCGGGCCCGCACAAGGCTTGTGCCCGGCATTCGGTGACGCCAAGTCGGACATACTGCCCGATGAGGAGCCTGCGCGATGACCGACACCCGAACTGAAACTGATTCGATCGGCGCAATCGAGGTTGCGGCGACCGCTTATTGGGGCGCGCAGACCCAGCGATCGATCGAGAATTTCCCGTTCGGCGAGCGCGAACGGATGCCGATCGCGATCGTCCATGCGCTCGCTCTGGTGAAACAGGCGGCGGCGCGGGTGAATCGCGCGCACGGACTGGCGGCCGAGAAGGCCGACGCGATCGAGGCGGCGGCAGGGGAAGTGGTCGCGGGCAAGCTCGACGATCAGTTTCCGCTGGTCATCTGGCAGACTGGCAGCGGCACCCAGTCGAACATGAACGTCAACGAGGTGATCGCCGGCCGCGCTAACGAGATGCTGACCGGTAAGCGTGGCGGCAAGACGCCGATCCACCCCAATGACGACGTCAATATGAGCCAGTCGTCCAACGACAGCTTTCCGACCGCGCTTCATGTCGCGGCGGCGCTCGCGGCGACGCGGCGGCTGCTTCCCGCGCTCGATCGCCTCGCCGACGCGCTGCTCGCCAAAGCGGAGGCATGGGACGATATCGTGAAGATCGGGCGGACGCATTTGCAAGATGCGACGCCGCTGACGCTGGGGCAGGAATTCTCCGGCTATTATGCGCAGCTCAAGCTGGCCCGTACCCGTACCGAACCGTTTGTCATCCATGCTTTGTCGAAGCTGGCGCAAGGCGGGACGGCGGTGGGGACGGGGCTCAACGCCCCCGCCGGATTCGCCGAGGAAATCGCCGCCGAATTGTCGAAACTGACCGGCTTTGCGTTCGAGACCGCACCCAACAAATTCGAGGCGCTGGCGTCGAACGATACTTTGGTCGATTTTTCGGGACGACTGAACAGCCTGGCGGTGGCCCTGACCAAGATCGCCAACGACATTCGCCTGCTCGGATCGGGTCCGCGCTCGGGCATCGGCGAGCTGGTACTGCCGGCAAACGAGCCGGGCAGCTCGATCATGCCGGGCAAGGTCAATCCGACCCAGTGCGAGATGCTGACGATGGTCGCGGCGCAAGTGATCGGCAATCACCAGGCGGTGACGGTCGGCGGGATGCAGGGGCATCTCGAGCTCAACGTGTTCAAGCCGATGATCGGGGCCGCGGTACTCCGCTCGATCGATCTGCTGGCGGTCGGGATGGAGAGTTTCGCCGAGCGCTGTGTCGAGGGGTTGGAGCCGGATCGGCGGCGAATCGCCGAGTTGGTCGACCGCTCGCTGATGCTGGTCACCGCGCTCGCGCCAGAGATCGGCTACGACAATGCGGCGAAGATCGCGAAGCATGCGCATGCCGAAGGGATGACGCTGAAGGAAGCGGGGCTGGACTTGGAGCTGGTCGACGAGGCGACGTTCGACCGAGTGGTAAGGCCGGAAGCGATGGTGGGACGGTAGAAGCAAACAG
>NZ_BCYZ01000139.1 GCF_001598455.1 Sphingomonas pruni NBRC 15498 | reverse complement strand
GCACGCCAACTGTGATTTCGAACGCCTGATCGCCATAGCAAAAGGGCGGCCCTTTCGAGGCCGCCCTTCCGACTACGAGAGCTACGCTCAATCCATTTCAAAATAGATTCGAAGCGAGCGGAACGTGGTTGGTGTCACCGCATATTGGCCAACGCCGTCTTCGGTTTCCGTCCAGTCATCCCATGCGAACAGGTAAGCCTCCTTATCGCCGGTCACCGTGCGGGTGCGCTTCGTGACGCGACCTTGGAAGTGCCCGTAGTTCTGGATACCAGCCGCGCCGAGAAGCTTGGCGTCAATCACCGGGCCATGCTCTGCGATGACCTTGAGGCCCGCAATCGTCTCTTCCGAGCAGCCTTCCATGAAGTCCTCAATCTGGCCGGGGGTCAGATCGACGACGCCGTCGAAGTCCTCAGCCGAAAAGCCGGTCGGCAATTGGCTGGGGTTCGCTTTGGGCTTTGACGAAAGGGATGCGAGGATTTCCGCTCGCGTTGAAGGCGAGAAAGATGTAAAGTCGTCCTTGGTAAGCACGATCATCATGGTGTGTCTCCGTGTGGTCAGTTTGCCGTTCGAGGGGGTCAGATTGCCGTCTGGCTCCCTCAAAATCAATTTGGCCAATTCGGTTTGGCGCGTCAACGGTTTTCGTTGGCCGCTCAAAATCTTTTTTGACCGGTCAGATTTGATTTGACGCTGAGGCCTCGGTTAGTGCCCCTCTTCGGGCTCGCTGCGCGGTCGGCTGTCCAGCGGAAACTAAACCGGCTATCCTGCTGCGATGCTTGATGCGTCCGAAGATGAGATCGCTCAGATCACCGGTTATCTGGAAGGGCAAGCACCTGATCTCAAGGTCACGTTCTGCCAGAAGATATACAGCGAGAGCGTGCTGAGCCATCGCCACGACGTTTGGGATGTGCACACCACCAAAGATCGCTGGTGGGCCATTACAAATCCAACAAACCTGTATTCGCAGGAACTCTTCCCTAACATGGACTTGGCCGTGACATTCCACATGGGACTGATGTTGCGGATGCCGCGCTCTGAAAAGCCCGCGATTAGTTCCGGCCAGATCGAGCCCTTTGCCCATGCTTTCGAGGCAGTCTCTGCGGCACATGACGCGCTCGGGCAGGCACACAAGATCGCAGACTATCAAGCCGTTGGTGTGCGCTGTCGGGAGGCGTTGCTCACTTTCACTGCCATTGCCCAAGTTGCGATGCCTTGGACGGGCGAAGCTGAATCACCAAAGAAGAGCGATTTCAAGGGATGGATCGATCACATTTGCGGCGTCGCGCTTTCGGGCGAGCCTAACAAACATCGCCGCCAGCTATTCAAGGCGCAAGCTGATGCGGCTTGGACATTCGTAAATTGGCTTACGCACAGCACGTCGTCAAATTGGCATGATGCAGAAGCTGCTGTTTCGGCAATGGAAAGCTCCGTCTCGCTCTGCACGAACGCGGTCACTCTTTTCATTCGCAACGTTCCGAACGAGTGTCCGGAATGCGGCGATCACCGCCTCACCCCGCTTCGGGCCGAGAATCCCGAGGTCGAGGGCGAAGTGTGGGAGCGAGCGTTCTGCACACAATGCGAGTGGGCCGGGGAGCCGGTTAGGATCACTGACGATCCAACACCTTTCATTACCCGCGTAGGACGATCCGACGACGACGGATGCATCATCCCAACCACCCCTTTGCGTAAGCTGACCCGACCCGGAGATGAATGATTTTCTCTTCGTGAGGTCGCGCCGGGCTACATATCGCTCGATGCGAGCGCTTATCCTCCGTCGCGCGGGTGGAGTGGCCCCAGACCGTCGCCTACCTTTAGATGGCTTAAATCGATGCCGTCGAACCTGAGCTTTTCCATCGCCTCTTTGAGTGCATCGACACGATAGCCGCTGCCGTAGTTTTCATGGACGGCGGTTCGAGACGAGCCGGTGGTCCAACCACCAAGCAGTAAGGCGATGTCGTGGTCGATCCGCGCGGCGCGCAACTCATCCCTAAAGTTGTGGCGGAAAGAGTGGAAAGATGTGCGGCTCTTTTGTGCTCCGCAGGCGCGGAGAAACTGGGTGAACCATTTGCTGAACGCAACGGGGCGAGAGCCGGTCGAGCCCGTCTCAATATCGTCGAACAGTTTCTTCTCGCCCGCGTTACGTTTGGCCTCTGCGAAATGTAGCAAACCACAGGCGATGAGAGTCGGGTGGACCGGGATGAGCCGGTCGCTTGCGGTGGTCTTCAACTGCTTGTCCGTGCTGCCAACCAGCGACCGCAGACTGATCACAATGCAATCAACGCCATCGACTTTGCGGATGTCGGTGGAGTCGAGCAACGCAATCTCTGACAGGCGAGCGCCGGATAGGTATGCGATAAGTGGCAACCAGAATCTTGCATTACGTGGGCGTAGATTCCCGATTTTGTTGTAGCCGCGTGCCCCATCGATGCAGCCGCGATAGAGAGGCGCGTTGAAGATCGCATGAAGCTGATCGCGGTCGAATGGTAGTCGCTTGTCCCGCTTGTTGACGGGATCGGGCAGGCGGAGCCCCCGCGCTGGATTGCGGGCGAGCAGTTCCTCATTGACTGCCCAGTTGAGGAAGCTGCTCATGTTCGACATCAACGAGTTAGCGTTCGCTGCACTAATGATCTTGATGTCGCCGCGCAGGCGTGCCCGCTCAGCCGCTTCGCGGGGCGATAGCTTGGGAAAGAGCTTTGCCGCATTCGCGGGAAGGAAGCGCAGGACATCGAGCATGTTCCGGCAATGCGCGCGCGAGATCGAAGCCATAGGAACCTTCCCACCGATTACGGCGACAGCCAGCTTCCGGCTCGTTTCATATGCTTCCCGCGTGTTGGCGGTCCACGCGCGCGTCGGGTCGTCGATGTAGTTGCGATACGCTTCAGCTAAACTGAGCGGGCTATCGGGCTGGACGCGCTCGACGGGCAGCGGCGCGACTGGGATTGGCATCGGTTGTTCGGCTGGATCGTCGTTCAGCGGTCGGATGAGCGTCGCATCAAACGGGAAGCCCGCCATCGCTCGCGCATGCTCGATCTCCAGTTCGATCCGAGCGACGATCCCCGGCAATCGCCGCAAGGCGACAGAGAGACTGTCGGTGCGAAGTGAGCGCCAGATTTCGAGCCGATTTAGCAGGCGCTGAGCGTCAACTGGGATGGTGTGACGATAGTAGAGTTTGCGGCCCCGTCGAAGCACGCCACGGGGCAAATCCCGTAGCAACTTACCGTAGCAAACGCGACCCTCGCTAATG
>NZ_BCYZ01000138.1 GCF_001598455.1 Sphingomonas pruni NBRC 15498 | reverse complement strand
AAATCCCCGACAAGCGCGCGCTTTCCTGCAGCAGCACGGTGACCAACCGCATGCGAACGCTGGAGCGCGACCAGACGATGCCGATGCGACGCCCGATCCGCCGCTCGGGCAGTTGCAGGCGGACGATGTCGATCCCCTCGGGCCAGGGCGGAGTCCAGTCGGGCACGATCGACACACCCAAGCCGCGATCGACCATCATCGCGATCGCATTCAAGGCATTGAGCTCGAACCGCTCGCGCGGGACGATGCCGAGTTCGTGCAGATAAACCTCAGCCGACCGGCCGCCCCATTGGTTGCGGTCGTAGCGAATCAGCGGTTCCTCGCGCAGCAGGTCGAGCGGATCGCGGTCGGCCAGCGCGCGCGGCGCGAGCACGATCAACGGCTCTTCGCGCAACAACAGCCAGTCGCAGGTCTTCGGCAGTGGATAGGGCGCTTCGAGTACGAGAGCGGCGTCGAGCTTGCCCGCTTCGACATCGACAAAGAGCTGCGCCGAATTGCCCGACTGGATGTGGATGTTGACCTGGGGAAAGGTCTTGCTCACCGCCGCGAGGATGTCGGGCAGCATGCCGGTCAGCGGCGTGGTGCAGGCGCCCAGCCATAATTCGCCTGTCACTTCGCCGTCCTGCGCAATACCGCGCAGATCGGTCGCGTCGCGCAGCAGCTTGCGCGCCGGCGCCAGGACACGCGCGCCCTGTTCGGTCATCCGCATCGTCCGGCCGACACGCAGCAGCAATGGCGCGCCCATCTCCCGCTCGAGCGCATGGAGTTGCTGTGCGACCGCCGACGCGCTGATGTTGAGCACGCGCGCAGCGGCCGCCATCGATCCCTGGTCGACGACGGTGACGAACGTCTTCAGGAAGCCGGTGTCGATAGTGCGGACTCCTCCGATTGAGCCGTGCCGCGCCGGGGCGTGAAGATCGTCAGGCCCTCGAGCGAATGGCTGGGCGGCGGGAACAGGAAGCTGGCGACATAGCCGATCCCGATCGAGGAGGCGATTGCCAGCGCGAGATAGAGATAGGGGTGGACGAGGCCGAAGATCCACACGACCAACGTGATGATCGACGCCAGCACGATGCCGATCGCCACGCCCTGCCAATTGGCGCGCCGGGTGAACAGGCCAAGCGTATAGGCGCCCGCGCAGCTGCCGCCGAACAGGCCGAACAATTCGATGGTGAGGTCGAGCAGCGAATGGATATCGAGCCGCGACAGGATGATCGCGATGGCGATACCGATCAGGCCGACGCCCACACTCGCGATCTCGGCGAAGCGGACGATCTGGCGCTGGCTGCGTCCGGGGATCATCCGGTCGTAGAAATCAACCGACAGCAAGGTCGCGACGCTGTTGATGATGCCCGACAAGGTGCCCATCGCCGCTGCGATCAGGCCGGCGATGATCAGCCCGACCACGCCATGCGGCAGCTCGGTGCCGATGAACGACGGAAACACCGTGTCGATCGGCAACAGCGGATTGAGCTGCCCCGGATGCACCCGGTAATAAGCGAACAGCACCGTGCCGATCATGTAGAACATGAATGCACTGGGCAGCAGCACCGCCGCGAACAGCCAGACCGAGCGCCCCGCGGCCTTTTCCGATGGTGTCGCCAGCACGCGCTGCATCAACACCTGATCCTTGGGGAAGGTTAGCACGACGTCGAACAGGACGAGGATCGTAAACGCCCAGACCGTCGGCTGGGTGACGTCGAAGCTGAAGTTCAGCATCCTGGTCTTGTCGAACGTCGCGGCGGTGTCGACGATCGTGCCTAGGCCGATCTGCCAGACGATGAAGCCGATCGCGAACAGCGCGCCGCAGGTCAGCACCAGCACCTGGAAGACATCGGTCCACACCACCGCGCGCATCCCGCCCAGCGCGGTATAGACGATGGTGAACAGCCCGACGACGACGATACACGCGACGATGTTGGTGTCGGTGATCGTGCCGATCGCCATTGCCGGCAGGAACAGCACGATCCCCATCCGCCCGCCGATCTGCATCATGATCCACAGCGCGCTCGACAGCATGCGGATCGCAGGGTGAAAGCGCTGTTCGAGATAGTTGAACACCGACACCAGGTTCAGGCGGCGGAAGATCGGCACGACGAAGACGGCGACGAACATCAGTCCGACCACCGTCGTCATCTTCGACATGATATATTCCCAGTCGGTCTCGAACGCCTTGGCCGGGACCGCGAGATAGCTGATCGAGCTGATCGAGCCCGCGAACATGCTGATCCCGGCAGCCCAGAACGGAATGGTCCGCGAGCCGAGGAAGAACTCGTTCGATGATCCCTGTTTGGCGCGCCGGTAGAAGGTCAGCCCGATGCCCAGCATGCCGAACAGATAGACGCCGATGATCACCATATCGATCGGCGCAATCGACTGGCGCGCGGATTTGAGCGTCAGCGCCGAGAAGGCGAGACCATTGCCGTCACGCCATGCCGACAGGATGCCGTCGCCCTGGCTGACGGCGGCGACCGCCGGGTGCGGCAGCGCCGATCCCAACGGTGCCCAGGCATCGGTGATTGCGCTGTAGCTGTAGAGACGCGTGCCGTCCGCGCCGCCGATCAGATAGAGCAAGTACGCCTGGCCGATCGCCCGCGCCGAACCTGGAACGACCGCGCCCGGTGCCGGCGCGCCCGCGCTCCACCCCTTGAGCTTCAGCCAGCGCCATTGCTGCCCATTCGCCAGGGTGACGAAGATACCACCATTCTGCGCCGCGAGCGCGGCGGGCACACCGCCACCCGGCCAGGCGTCGAGGGACTTCCAGGCCTCGGCGGTCGTCCAGTCGAGGCGAAGAAGATGCGCCGCGCCGCGGGCGTCCGTCCCTGCCACAATTACGGCGTCGGGCTCGAAAGCGGCAGTGGCAGACCGGAGCGACACCGGCAGCGGCGGCAGGATGCGCGGCGTGAGGTCACCGCCCGAAAAATGGAGCCCGGCGACCAGCTGAGCTCCTCCGTCGTCGCCGCGACCGATAAGCAACGTACGCCGGCCATCGCTGATGACCGTTAGCAGATGCCCAAAGTCTATATGCCCCGCATAAACCGCCGCCCAGCCGCTCGGCCGCAGCACGAACACGCGCCTGCCACCCATGTCGATCGCAACCGGACGACCATCGATCGCTGCTAGCAGGATGGGGCCCGAACTCGGCAGCGTCGGCAGGCTTGTCGCCACCGTCGACATCGGCGGCTCGGCGACGGCCGGCGCTGCGAACGAGGTCAGCAGGAAGATAGCTAAGAGTGCCTTGAGCAGGCTAGCTGTCGAACGACGGCTCATCGTCCCTCTCCCGTTGGGAGAGGGAGGGAGGCGCGTAGCGCCGGAAGGGTGAGGGTCGAGGCGAGAATATTGTCCTCACCCTTCCCACTC
>NZ_BCYZ01000137.1 GCF_001598455.1 Sphingomonas pruni NBRC 15498 | reverse complement strand
GAAGGCGAACCCCCTCCGGCGCTTCGCGCCACCTCCCCGTCCCGGGGAGGATTTTCAGGGGATCACGCATACGCTACGCCTCCTTCACTAGAGGTCTGAACCTTACCGACGGGAATGTCGGCGGGAGGATGGTCGAGTCCCTCGACCAAATCGGCGAGATCGCGTGCCGCGTGGGGATGACCGCAGGACTTTGCCCGCGCCGCCGCGTTCTGCAGCGCGGCGGGATCGAGTCCGAGTTTCTGCATCTGCTTGGCGAGCTCGACCGGGGTGAACTGGCTCTGCGGGATCGTCCGTGCGCCGCCGGCTTCCGAAATCTCGCGCGCATTCTCGGTCTGATGGTCGTCGGTCGCGCTCGGCAGCGGGACCAGGATCGCCGGGCGTCCCGCCGCGGTCAGCTCGGCAATGGTCGAGGCGCCGGCGCGCGCGATAACCAGATGCGCCCAAGCAAGATGCTCGGGCAGATCGGGCAGATAGGTTGCCAGGTCGGCCGCGATCGACAGCTCGGCATATTTCGCCCGCGCCTTCTCGATGTCCTCGACCCGCGCCTGATGGGTGACTTGAAGCCGGCGGCGGAAATTGACCGGCAGCATCGATAGCCCATCGGGCACGACGCTGCTCAGGATGCTGGCGCCCTGGCTGCCGCCGGTCACGAGCACGCGGAAGATGCCGTCTTCCTCGAGCATCGGATACGGCTTGTCGCGCAGCGCCAGCACGTCCTCGCGCACGGGATTACCGGTCAGGTGGGCCTTGCCGCGATATTTGTCCGCCAGCCGGTCGACCTTGGCATAGGACGTGGCGATCGCATCGACCCGCCCCGCCACCAGCCGATTGACCCGGCCGAGCACGGCATTCTGCTCGTGCACAGCGGTCGGCACCTTCTGGTTGAAACCGGCAAGCAGCGCCGGCAGCGCGGGATAGCCGCCAAAGCCGATCACCGCGGTCGGCTTGATCTTCTGAAACAGGTCGATCGCCAGCCTGCGCCCTTCGAGCATCGCGCGGCCGGCGCGGTACCAGCCCAGCGGCCCGCCCTGCATCCGGCCGGCGGGAAGGACGTGCGTTTCGATCCCGTCGAACAGGCCCGGAAAGCGCACGCCGCGCTCATCGCTGATCAGGTCGACCTTGTGCCCGCGCTTCTTCAACTCGGCGGCCAGCGCCGCAGCCGGCACCATGTGCCCGCCGGTTCCGCCTGCGGCCAGAACGAATTGCCGCACTCTCGTCATTCGCCGCTCCATTTCACGACATAAGGTGAGCGGCTCACAAACGGGTTCCGGCGCGTAAACGCAAGCAACAACCCCATGCCGATCGACAGCGCGATCATCGACGATCCGCCATAGCTGATGAACGGCATCGTCATGCCCTTGGACGGGGCCAGGCCTGTATTCACCGCCATCGAGATCAGCGCCTGCAACCCGAACTGTATGGCAAGGCCCGATGCGGCGAGAACACGGAATTCCTCCTGCTCATCCAGCAGCTTGACGAACACGCGCACGACGATCGCGAGGAAGATCACCGCCACGATCGCGCAGGAGATCAGCCCGAATTCCTCGCCGATCACCGAGAAGATATAATCGGTATGCGCTTCGGGCAGGCGGAACTTCATCTGTCCCCCGCCGGGACCGGTACCGAACCAGCCGCCCGCGGTCAGCGTCGCGCGCGCGGCATTGACCTGGAAATGGTCGGCGGCATCGGTCGAATCCGGGAACAGGAAGGCGTCGATGCGGGTGCGCGCGGTCGAATAGAAGAGATAGGCCGAGATCACGCCGACGAACGCGGCACCGAACAGCGCCCCGATCACGCGCGCCGATATCCCGGAGATCAGCAGCAAGGCGAGCCATACCGAGCAGAACACCACGGTCTGGCCGAAATCGGGCTGCAGCATCAGCAACAGGGCAACCAGGGCGGTCAATCCGCCGGTCAATGCCGCCAGCACGCCGCCCGACAATCCCTGCTCCTTGTTCTTGAGCGACAGCAGCCACGCCACGGCGACGATGAAGCACGGCTTGAGGAATTCGGACGGCTGGAATTGCGCGACGCCGACGCCGAGCCAGCGCCGTGCGCCGTTCACCTGGACGCCGATCAGCGGCACCAGCATCAGCATCACCAGGAAAGCAGCGCATCCGATCAACGCCATCCGCCGCGCGCTCTCGGTCGGGAGCATCGAGACGATGAACAGCACCGGCAGCGACACCGCGACCCACATCACCTGGCGCCAGAAATAATAGAGCGCGGGCATGTGATGCGTGGCGTCCGAATAACGCTGCGCCGATGCCGGCGACGCCGCCGCGACGGCGACCAAGCCGATCGCCATCAGGAACAGGGTCAGGATCAGCAACACCCAGTCGATGTCCCAGAACCATGCGCCCAGCGGCGAGCGGTCCGACCGGCCGCCGCGACGTGCGACGCGGGTTAGAAAGCCTTCCTTGGCCGACCGCGAGTTCATGAGAGGGACTCGACCAACCCGCGGAACGTGTCGCCGCGATCCTCGTAATCGCGGAACTGATCGAACGACGCGCAGGCCGGCGACAGCAGGACGGTCTCGCCGGGCTTGGCGGCGGCGCGGCATAGCTGAACCGCATGCGCGAGCGTCTCTGCATAGACGGTCGGCATGTCGTCCTTGAGCAGGTCGACGAACATCGGCCCCGCTTCGCCGATCGTATAGGCGGCGCGGACATGGCCGAAGGACGGGCGGCAGGCGTCGAGGTCCTTGGTCTTGGCCTGACCGCCGAGGATCCAGTGAATGCCGTCGAACGCCGCCAACGCCGGCGCGGTCGAGTCCGGATTGGTCGCCTTGCTGTCGTTGACATAGGCGACGCCGTCGACCGTGCCGATGCGCTCCATACGGTGCGGCAGGCCCTTGAAGCTTTCGAGGCCGGCGTCGATCGCCGCTTCCGCCACGCCGAGCGCCTGGCAGGCGGCGATCGCGGCGAGTGCGTTCTGGGCATTGTGCGGCCCCTGTAGCGACGGCCAGCGCGACTGGTCCATGCACACGCCCGGGGCGATCTTGAACAGATGCTCGCCGCGCGCCGACAGGCTGCGCGCGATCTTGGCGGAGGCGGCGTCGCCGATCCCGATCACCGCGTCGTGATCCTTTGACTGCATCGCGAACAGCCGCCCTTTCGACGCGGCATAAGCGTCGAACCCGTCATAACGGTCGAGATGATCGGGCGTGATGTTGAGCAGAACCGCGACGTCGCAATCGAGCGTGAAGGTCAGGTCGATCTGATAGCTCGACAGTTCGAGCACGTAGACACCGCCCACCGGCAACGGCTCCTCGCCTAGGATCGGCAGCCCGATATTGCCGCCGAGCCGCGCGGGAATGCCCGCCGTTTCCAGGATGTGATGGATCAGTGCGGTAGTGGTCGACTTGCCGTTGGTCCCGGTGATGCCGACGACGCGGTGAGATGGCAGATAGTCGCGAGCCTGTGCGAACAACTCGATATCGCCGATGACGGGCACGCCTGCCTTGTGCGCCTTGGCCGCGATCGGATGACGGTTGAGCGGCACGCCCGGAGATACGACGACGCCGGCGAACCCGCTCAGGTCGATCTCGACCGGGTCGGCAAAACTCAAAAGCCCCTCCCCTTCAGGGGAGGGGTTGGGGATGGGGCCGTGCCCCAAGTCAGTCGCCTGTTGCGA
>NZ_BCYZ01000136.1 GCF_001598455.1 Sphingomonas pruni NBRC 15498 | reverse complement strand
TCGTCCCGGCATCCACCGTGCCTCAACTCCTGGGCACGCGGCTCCGTGAATGCCCGGACGAGCTTGGCATGACGGGTGAAAAGTGCCAACGGGCTTCTCCATTGACTACACCCGTAATCAATGCGATTACACCCGTAGTCGTCAGGGAGAACGAGTCGTGGCCGAGCGTATCAGTGATGCCGAACATGCGGTGATGGAGGTGCTGTGGGAGGAAAGCCCACTGACCGCCCAGGACGTTGCCGAGCGCGTCCCCGCGGAGCGGGGCTGGAGCGCCAACACCGTCAAGACCTTGCTCGGCCGCCTGCTCGCCAAGAATGCGATCGCGCATGAGGAAGAGGGGCGCCGCTATCTCTATCGCCCGCTGGTCGAGCGCGAGGATTATGTCGCTGGCGAATCGCAGCGGCTGATCGACCGCCTGTTCGGCGGTAAGCTGACGCCGCTCGTCGCCCATCTCGCCGAGCGCGACCAATTGACCGCGCAGGACATCGCGGAGATCGAGGCGATCCTAAAGGATCTCAAATCGTGATCGGCTGGGCCATCGAGGCGCTCATCGCCTCCGCGCTGCTGATGGCGGTGGTTCTCGTCATCCGCGCGCCCGTCCGCCGGCATTTCGGCCCTGGCGTCGCCTATGCGCTCTGGGCGCTCCCCGTGATCCGCCTGGTCCTGCCGCCGCTTCCGCAACTCCACAGCGCGGCGCCGCAATTGCTCAGCCGTGCGAGCGATACCGTAACCATCTATGTGATCGAGCCGCTCGGAGGCTCGGCCGCCGCGCCCGTTTCCCTTTACTCCTCGCTTGGCACGGTCCTCGCCGTGCTCTGGGGGGCGGGTGCAGCGGCGTTTCTCGGCTGGCACGCGCTCTGCCATTGGCGGTTCTGCCGGCGGATGATCGACGCCAGCACGTATAGCGAGCGCGCGGGCGACATCGAAGTGATCGAGACCGCCGCCGCGTCGGGGCCGCTCGCCTTCGGTATCTTCCGCCGCTACGTCGCCTTTCCGCGCGATTTCGCCGAACGCTATGACGCCGACGAGCGCGAATTGGCGCTGCTGCACGAGCTTGGCCACCATCAGCGCGGTGACCTGATCGCCAATTGGATCGCGCTGGCCGTGCTCGCGCTCCACTGGTTCAACCCGCTGGCCTGGCGCGCCTTCCGCGCATTCCGCGCCGACCAGGAAATGGCCAATGACGCACTTGTCCTGGCCGGCCGCTCGGCGATCGACCGCCACACTTATGCCTGCGCGATCGTCAAGGCGGCCCATGGCGGCGCGGTGTCGGCGGCATGCCATCTCCATACCGTACAAGATCTGAAAGGACGTTTGAGGATGCTTACCACCGGACGCCGTTCGCGGCTTCGACTGACGCTGGGCGGCGCCGCCGTCGCGGCGCTGATGACCGGCGGCCTGGTCGCCACCGCCAGCGGCACGCCCGCCGCCGCCACTGTCCGCGCCGGAGTCGAAAAGGCCACGGGGATCGACATCGCGGCGATCGACGCGCGCGTCGCGGCCAAGCTGCAGTCGACGCCGCCTGCGCCGTCCGCGCCGCCGCCCGCCGCCGAGCCCGAAGGTGTCGACTTGCCGCCGCCTCCGCCGCCTCCCGCCAATGTCGCGCCGCCGCAACGGCCCGACGACGCCGATGTCGCGACCAGTGATGGTGGCACCAGGAAGATGTCCAAGCGCTTCAAGATCGTCCGCGTCGACAAGGACGGCAAGGCGGTCACCGAGGATTGGGTCGGCCCGATCAACGTGCCCGACGTGCGGTCGCGCAATTGCGGCGGTGGTGACGATCACAACATGGTCGTCAACAAGACGCGCGGCGACAAGCGGATCATCATCATCTGCAACGACCGCATCGAACGCGTCGTCGCGATGAACACCGCCAATATCGAGAAATCGAAGGATATTCAGCGGGTGGCCTACACCCATGCGCTGGAAGGCCTGAACCGCGCCCGCGCCCGGATCGCCGATGACGATCGGATGAGCGCGGAAGAGAAACGCGATGCGCTTGAGAGCATCGACGATTCTATCAAGGAGATACAGGCCGACTTGGCCGATCCCGATTGACGATAGCTCAGGGAGGAAGGGCGGCGGCCGGCAGCACCGCCGCCGCCCGACCCACGTTCTGACCGCCAAGCCTTGCCAAGCCTCGCTCCAGCCGCCATCTCGCGCACCATGGACGAGCAAAAGCCCGGCGTACCGCAGGTCCTCGAACCGCTGGTGACGCGGGTTCTCGCGGACAATCCGTCGCCGTTCACGCATACCGGTACCCAGACCCATCTGGTCGGCACTGCCGATCTCGCGGTGATCGATCCGGGGCCAGACGATCCCCGGCATATCGACGCATTGGTCCGCGCGATCGCCGGCCGCCCGGTCACCGCCATCGTCATCACCCACACGCATCGCGATCACAGTCCCGGCGCGGCGCCGCTCAAGGCGCGGACCGGTGCTCCGATCATGGGGTGCGCGCCGCTCGCGCTCGACGATCTAGGCCCGCGCGCCGATGCCAGTTTCGACGCCGATTACGCGCCCGATGCCGTGATGGCGGAGGGCGACAGCGTGTCGGGCAGCGACTGGACGCTGACCGCGGTCGCGACGCCGGGGCACACATCCAACCATCTCGCCTTCGCGCTTCCTGAGACGAAGGCGCTGTTTACCGGCGATCATGTGATGGGCTGGTCGACCACGATCGTCTCGCCGCCCGATGGCGACATGGCGGCGTATATGGACAGCCTCATCAAGCTGCAGGCGCGCGACGACCGCATCTATTATCCGGCGCATGGCGATCCGGTCGACAAGCCGCAGCGGCTGGTGCGTGGACTGATCGGCCACCGCAAGCAGCGCGAGGGGCAGATATTGCGCCTGCTCGACGCCGAGCCGCGGACGATCCCGGCGATGGTGGCGAAGATGTATGTCGGCATTGACCCGCGGCTGTTTCCCGCCGCCGAACGATCGGTCCTCGCGCACCTCTATGAATTGCGCGACCGACACATCGTCGCCGATCAAGGGGATTTATGGCGGAAGATCTGAAGCACAGCCGGAACGGCGCCGCGACCAGCTTCCTGGTCAAGTTCGGCGGCGCGCTGGCGCTGATCGCCCTGTTCTTCGCCGGCGGATTATGGGTAGTGCAGTCCTACATCACGGCGCGGGTCGATCCCGATCCGGTGACGATCGCTACCGCCAGCATCCAGGGTCTGCGCGAACAGAACAAGCTGTCGGCCTTCCAGGCGAGTTATGTCGCGGTCGTCACTTCGACCCAATCGCGCTTCGGCCTGTCGACCGAACGGACGGTGATCATGCCGGGGACGGTCGATTACGAGGTCGACCTCAGCAAGCTCACCAGGCGCGACGTGGTGTGGGATGCGAAGAGCAAGACGCTGGGCGTGACGCTGCCGCAGCCGATGCCGTCGGCGCCGCGCATCAACATCAACGCGATCAAGACCTATGGCCGCAATGGCGTGCTCGGCACCTTCACCGATGTCGGATCGCAACTCGACGATACGAACAAGGTCGCGGCGCAGAAGGAGCTGGCGAGCCAGGCGCTCCAGCCCGAGCCGATGAAATTGGCGCGCGACGCGACCCGGCGCGCGGTCGAACAGAGCTTCGCGCTGCCGCTCAAGGCCGCCGGCCTCGACGCGACCGTCCGCGTGCGCTTCGCTGGCGAGGGGCGGAATGACGAGATCTGGGACATGTCGAAGCCGCTCGACGGCGTGAACTACAGGAAATAGCGCTTGGGCGCCGGATCGGGGCAATAAAATCCTCCCCGGCA
>NZ_BCYZ01000135.1 GCF_001598455.1 Sphingomonas pruni NBRC 15498 | reverse complement strand
AGTGCCCCAAACCAATTGCTCGCGGATAGGCCCCACCCCAACCCCTCCCCTGAAGGGGAGGGGCTTAGAGACGGCCTAGTCTCGCGCCCCCGGATCGCCCGCGCGGTAACCGTCATACTGCCCGCATTGCGACGGGTCTCTCCGGCAACGCTCGGCGGCTTTCTTGCGCTCGCGGCCTTCGCGCGCTTCCTGCTTGCGCATCTTGCGGCCGTAATTGCGGTCGGCTTCCGACTGGCTGGTCGTCGTCCAGTCGACGGCCTTGCTCGTCGCCTTGACCGGCAGGGTCACGACGTCGACCGCGGTCTTGGCGAGGCAGCCGCCGGTCAGGAGCGGCAGAGCGGCGGCCGCCGCGATCAGGATTGTACGCATTTACTTGTCCCCCAAGGGTCATTTGCCCGCGCCGGCCCGATAGGCTGCACGCGCTCTGACGCCAATTAGCGGAAAATCGGTGAAAAAGCCATCGATCCCGGCCGCAAGCTGGCGCCGGATCGCCGTGTCGACATCGCCATGCGCGCGCGGATTCAGGCCTTTTCTGAGCGATGCGGGCAGGAAGAAATTCTCCGCACGGAACGTCCAGACATGGACGCGCAATCCAGCGGCATGGGCGTCGGCGACCAGGGTGGAAGGCTCGCCTTTGCCCTTGTCGACCATGTCCTTGTTGGGGCCGATCCCCCACGCATAAGCGGCGACCGCCTTCAGCCCCGCGGGCGTGGTCATCGCGGCATAGCTTGGCGCGGCATTGTCGGCGGGGCCGCCGGTCGAATCCATCAGCTGGATCAGGCGGATCTTCGTGATCGAATGGAGCAGCTTGAGATTGTCGACCTCGAAGCTCTGGATGAACACCGGCGCATCGGCCGAATCCCAGCCGGCCTGGTGGAGTTCGGCGACGAGCTGGCGTTCCATCGGCTTGCCGATCGAGGCGAAATAGGTCGGGTGCTTGGTTTCGGGATAGATGCCGATCGTGCGGCCGACCTCTTGCGACCGCTTCTTGGCCAGGGCGATGATCTCGGCCAGCGTCGGAATCTCGAATTTGCCGTCATAAGCGGCGTTAGCCGGGCGCAATTGCGGCAGGCGTTCCTTAGCACGCAAGGTCTTCAGTTCGGCGAGGGTGAAATCCTCGGTGAACCAGCCGCTATGTTTCTCGCCGTCGATCACCTTGGTCGTCTTGCGCGCGGCGAATTCGGGATGGTCGGCGACATCGGTGGTGCCGGTAATGTCATTCTCGTGCCGCGCGACGAAGACATTGTCCTTGGTCAGGACCAAATCGGGTTCGATGAAATCGGCGCCTTCGTCGATCGCGAGAGTGTAGCTTGCCAGCGTGTGCTCGGGACGTTCGCCGCTCGCGCCGCGATGGCCGATGACGATGGGATCGGAAAGCGGCTTCATCGCCCCACCCTGCCCCGCCATCGCGAAAGATGCCAGCGCGGCGATGCCCAGCACCGTTACAGCGCGAATTCGCTTGAAAACCGTCATGCGCGACCCGATTCCTCTATCTGCAGACGCCCAGCCCTATCGGCGTTTTGTGACCGGGAGGCGACGATGAACGAGCATGCCATGGACGCCCCCTATCGGCCGGCCGCGCTCGACAACGGGCAACAGGGGCTGATCGGCAAGGGCGTCGACCGCTATGAAGGCCCGCTCAAGGTCAGCGGCGCCGCGCCTTATGCGGTCGAAGGCGCGCCCGACGGAACGCTCTATGCGCATATCGTCGGGGCAACGATCGGCGCCGGCAAGGTGCTGAGCATCGACACCAAGGCCGCCGAAGCCACGCCGGGCGTGGTCAAGGTGATCGTCGAGCATCCCGATTTCCCGTCGAGCGGCGGCAGCAGCCGCGAGCCGATGAGCGACTGGACCGACGCCATCGATCATTTCGGCCAGCCCATCGCTTTGATCGTCGCCGAGAGTCTGGAAATCGCGCGCGACGCCGCTTTGTCGGTCGCGGTGACGTATGAAAGGCGCGAAGGGCGTTTCGATCCGGCCAAGCAGCCGCCGGTCGTCGACCACAAGATCGGTTTCCTGCCCAACATCGTCAAAGGCGATGTCGATGCGGCGATCGAGGCGGCGGAGGTCCGCTTCGACCAGAGCTATACCACGCCGCCGCATTTCCCCGCCGCGCTCGAGCCGCACGCGACCACCGCCTGGTGGGAAGGCGGTGATTTGATCGTCCGCGCCTCGCTTCAGGTCCTGAACGGCGCGCGCGAGACGATCGCCAACCAATTGGGGCTCGATCCGGCCCGCGTCCGAATATTGGCGCCCTATGTCGGCGGCGGGTTCGGCGGCAAGACCGGGGTCGGGCCCGAAACGATCCTGGCCGCGGTCGCGGCGCACGAGATCGGGCGCCCGGTCAAGATCGCGCTGCCACGCCGCCAGACCGCCGCCCTGGTCCATCATCGCGGCGACACGGTGCAGCGCATCCGCATCGGCTGCGACGCCGACGGGCACATCGCCGCGCTCGCGCACGACAGCGTGACCTCGCAAAAGCCGGGCCGAAATTTTCTCGAGCCCGTCCATTTCGGCACGATCCCGCTCTATGCCGGTGAGCACCGCCGCTTCACCACCGCGCTCACCGTGGTCGACCTGCCGTCCTCGGGCGCGGTGCGCGCGCCGGGCGAAGCGGTCGGCACCTTCGCGGTCGAATGCGCGATGGACGAGCTGGCCGAGCAACTGGGCCTCGATCCGATCGAATTGCGCCGCCGCAACGAGCCCGAGACCGACCCGACCAGCGGCAAGCCCTTTTCGACGCGGCTGATGCTGCAATGCTATGAGGAAGGCGCACGCCGCTTCGGTTGGGACCGGCGCAATCCGGTGCCGGGCCAGAACCGCCAGGGCGAATGGCTGATCGGCCACGGCATGGCAGCGGCCTTGCGCGGCAATTTCACCGTCAATAGCGAAGCGCGCGTCACGCTGACCGCCGAGGGACGCGCGGTGATCGAGACCGACATGACCGATATCGGCACCGGCACCTATACCGTGCTGGCGCAGGTCGCCGGCGAGATGCTGGGGCTGCCGGTATCGGCGATCGACGTGCGGCTGGGCGACAGCGACCTGCCGGTCAGCGCCGGATCGGGCGGATCGTTCGGGGCGGGAAGCTCGGGATCGGCGGTGGCGCTGGCGTGCGAGGACATCTTGGCCGAGCTCGCGCGGCGGATGAATGCCGCGCCCGAGGAATTGACGCTCAAGGACGGCGTGGTCAGCGCGGGCGGCCGCAGCTCGCCGATCGCCGACCTGGTCCGTGGCAAGCCGATCGCCGCGCACGGCAAGACCGGCCCCGGCCAGGTCAGCCGCCGCACCAGCCAGGCAAGCCATGGCGCGCAATTCGCCGAGGTCGCGGTCAATGCGGTCACCGGAGAGATCCGCGTGCGCCGGCTGATCGGCGTGTTCGATGTCGGCCGCGTGCTCAACGAGAAGACCGCACGCAACCAGATGGTCGGCGGAATGATCTGGGGCATCGGCTATGCGCTGAGCGAGGACGCGGTGGTCGACACCCGCACCGGCCAGTTCGTGAACCCCGATTTCGGCGAATATCACGTCGCCGTCCATGCCGACGCGCCGGCGGTCGAATGCCATTTCATCGAGCAGGTCGACGATCAGGCCAATCCGGTCGGGGCCAAGGCGGTGGGGGAGTTGGGGATTTCCGGGGCCGGCGCCGCGGTGGCGAATGCGGTGTACAATGCGACCGGGGTGAGGGTGCGGGATTTCCCGATCACGTTGGATAAGCTGCTGCCGGGGTTGCCGCCGGTATGAGGATCCACACAAATTCCTCCCCGGTACGGGGA
>NZ_BCYZ01000134.1 GCF_001598455.1 Sphingomonas pruni NBRC 15498 | reverse complement strand
CGGCTGCCACCTCCCCCTGGCGGGGGAGGATCTGGAACTATCCCGCCGCGCGCAACTCGCGTAATGTGTCGGTCGCCCAGCGGTACATATCGCCCTCCGCCTGACGCTGGTGACGATCGAGGCGCTTCATCCGGTCCTCGACTTCCTCCAGCACGCCCAAAGCCTCGCGCTTCCGGCCGAGGTCGATCAACAGCGCGGCATAACGGCACCGCGCCTCTTCGCCCGGCATGCGCGTGACGATGTCGCGATAGATTGCCAGAGCGTCGTCCTTGCGCCCGAGATGATCGTAGATCCGCGCCCTCAGCAGGTCGAGGCGATCTCGGTCGCTCTGCCCCGACGGCTTGGCGATCGCGTCGATGACTTGCTGCGCCTCGTCGATCTGGCCTTCTTCGAACAACGCACGGGACAGCTTGGTTTCGGTGCGGGGATCGGGCAGTGGCTGCGCGGCGATCGCCTCGCGATAGAGCGGGATCGCCTCGGCCGGCCGATTGACCGCCGACAGCGCGTCGGCCAGCCGGATGCGATTGGCGATCGTGTCGGCAAGCCCCAGCGCGTCGCGAGCGGCGCGCACTTCGCGTTCGGGGTCGATCGCCTTGGCCGCCTGCGCGCGCATCGTGCGGACGTGACGATTGCCCTGCATGCCCGGCAGCACCTCGACGATGAAATAGGCGATGCAGCCGACCATCGGGAAGAACACCAGCGGCCAGATCCAAAACGTGTTGCGGCCGTTGCGCACGCAATGCACCACGCACGCTATCTGGCAGACGATCGTCCCGCCCGACAGGATCAGGAACAGCATCAGGCAGGTTCGCCGGTATTGCCGGCCTCGACCACGGTCGGAATGCGCGATGCGCGCCACCATTCGAGCAGGACGAACAGGATCGCGAGCACCCCGACCGCCGCGACGTAGCGGAACACGTCGGCATAGCCGTAGCGGTCGATCATCTCACCGGCCATGCCCTTGCCGAGCGAGCCGATAAGGAAGGTCAGCGACGACAGCACCGCATATTGGACCGCCGCGAACTTCTTGCTGACGATCCCCGACAGGAACGCGACGAACGCGGCGAGCGCGAGGCCGGTCGAGATATTCTCGTAGCTGATCGTCAGCAGCAACCGCGCCATCCGCTCGTCGCTGCCGAGGGCGACCGCGAGCGAATCGAGCCGTAATATATGCAGCACCGGGTCGATGTGCGGCGATCCGTCGGCCAGGTCGGCGTACAGGAAATTGCCGAAGATCGGCAGGATCGCGCCGATCAGCACGGTCGGGAATCGTCCGATCTTGGCGAACAGATATCCGCCCAGGCTGACGCCGATGATCGACATGATGATCCCGAAGACCTTGGACGCGAACGCCACTTCGTCTTTCGAATAATGCATAAATTCCAGGTAGAAGGGGTAAGCGAACGACCCCCAGACGTTATAGCAGAGCGCATAGGTCAGGATCAGGCCGATCACGATCAGCACACCCCAACCCAGCCGCGCGACGAGGTCCGCGAGCGGCGCGACCAGCGCCCCGTACAGGTGGTTGGCCGCGGTGCGCGCGGGCGACGTGACCGTGTCATGCTCGCTCTGGACCTGGCGTCCTTGCGCCTTCAGCCAGTTCAGCACGGCGGCGACGGCAAGCGGTACGAGCACGGTCGCAATCACGATCGCCGGGCCATGATATTTGAGGAAATCGCTTGGTGACGGTCGGGGCGCGCCGGCCGGCGTATCGGCCAGCATCGAGATCATGAACCCGATCAGCGAGCCGATTGCCCAGATCCAGCTGATGCCGACGATCAGGAGCGCGATCGCACGCGTCCGCGGCCTGATCTCGCCAGCTTCCGAAAGCGCCTGCACCGCCTCGCTCGGCACGCGTTTGGTATCGGGGGCGCCGAGCGCGATCAGCAGCATAAGCCCCATGATCGCCGCCATCACCAGATAGACGGTCGGCCACGACATGCGCGCGGCCATGTAAAGCGCGATCGCACCGCCGACGATGCTCGCTGCGCGATAGCCCAATTGGTTGACCGCGGAGAGCAACTCGACCGGCGCATCCTCGTCCGCCACATCGATCCGCCAGCCGTCGATCGCGATGTCCTGCGTCGCGGAACCGAGCGAGCCGAGAAACGCGAACAGCGCGAAGGTGCCGATTTGCTGCGCCGGATCGGTAACGACGATCCCCAGCAGCGCGACGATCATCAGCCCCTGACACAACACGATCCAGCTCTTGCGGCGGCCGAGCTTGCCCAGCGCGGGCAATTGCAGGCGATCGACCAAGGGCGACCACAGGAATTTGAACGCATAGGTCAGGCCGATCCACGACAGCACGCCGATCGTCGCCATCTTGACCCCGACCTCCCCCAGCCAGGCGGTCAGCGTGCCGATCAGCAAGGCATTGGGCAGGCCCGACGAAAAGCCGAGCGCGAGCATGGACGCCGACTTGCGCGTCCGAAGCGCGGCGACGAACAATCGCCACCCCTTGGGACGTGTCACCGCGGTACCGCTCATTCAGGCTTGCTCCCCATCTCGTTACGGCAGACACTAGCCGCAAAAATCGGGAGAGGAAGCCCATGAACGTGGCGACCAGGATCGCTCCGACCGCGGGGCAGCTCGCGCTGGCGAAGAAGCTGGCCGAAGGCGGTGAAGGCCGCGCCGGGGGAATAACCTTTGTCGATGCCGCGGCTTATACCGATCCGGCACGGTTCGACGCGGAGCGGGCGAAGATCTTCGCCAAACGCCCGCTGGTGATCGCGCCGTCGGCGCTGCTGCCTGAAGCCGGCATGGCGATACCGCATGACGGCTATGGCAAGCCGTTGCTGATCACCCGCGATCGCGAGGGTAAGGCGCACGTCTTCATGAACGTATGCCGCCACCGCGGCACGCGGCTGGTCGAGGGCCAGGAACCGGTCTGCGCGGCACGATTGGTGTGTCCCTATCACGCCTGGACCTATGCGCTCGACGGCCAGCTGCTCGCGCTGCCGCGGACCGACGCCTTTCCCGACCTCGACAAGAGCGAATTCGGACTACGTCGCCTGCCGACCTATGAAGCGGGCGGCCTGATCTGGTTCGCGTTCGATGAAGGCGCGGATTTCGCCGAGCCGGAAACGCTCGGCCATGACTTCGACGCCTTCAATCTGGCCGGCCAGCACCTGTTCCGCCGCCGGACCCATGACGTCGCGGCGAACTGGAAGCAGATCATGGACGCGTTTCTGGAGAGCTATCACGTCCAGCGCCTCCACGCCGCGACGATCGGCCCGTTCTTCAAGGACGGCGTGGCGTCGGCCGATACGATCGGCGCGCACCAGCGCTCGGCGGTCGGGCGCGACGTCTCGGCGGACGATTGCGCGGCGGAAGACTGGCCGACGCTTCGGCGCGCGATCACCTACACCTATCAGATGTTCCCCGCGACGGTGCTGATCGTCAGTCCCGACTATGTGAACCTGATGACGCTGATGCCGCGCGGCGTCGACCGCGTGCTGGTCGAGGATTTCATGCTGATCCCCGAGCCGCCCGCGACTGACAAGGCGTTGGCGCATTGGGAAAAGAGCTGGAATCTGCTCGACGGCGGCGTCTTCGGCGCGGAGGATTTCCGCGCCGCTGCCTTGTGCCAGCAAGGACTGATGTCAGGCGCGATCGACCGGCTGACTCTGGGCAGCATGGAAGGCGGAATCCGTCTATTCCACGATGCGGTGGAGAGAGCGCTGAAGGGCTAGCTAAATCCTCCCCATCGCAGATGGGGAGGGGGACCGTTGCGCAGCAACGGTGGAGGGGAAATGTCCCGTCCTCGCGGCTGCGCCGCTGC
>NZ_BCYZ01000133.1 GCF_001598455.1 Sphingomonas pruni NBRC 15498 | reverse complement strand
CCCTGCGCCAAAATCCGCTCCGTCACGGTGGGTCAAACCCACGTTATCGCGCTCTAAGGTCAAGCCGCCGCGGCAGAACCCTCCACGCCGGCCAGCCGCAGTACTTCGCCCTGGACGATCCGCCGCGCCACGTCGATCGACAGACCCTGTTCGTCGCGCAGCCGCTGCCACGCCTCGAAACTCAGCATCAGGTCGATCGTCTCGAACCGCGCCATGTCGTCGGTGATTTCGCGCGGCAGGAACGAGTGTAGCCGCTGCCGCATCATCCCGAGCATGCGCGCATGTTCGGCCTGGATCGCCGGCGACATGTGACGATGCGCGTCGCCGGCACGCTTGAACGGCAGCAGGCGTTCATAGGTCGCCGTCCGCCGCTCGATCGCCTCTACCAACTGGCCTTGCCACTCTGTCGAGTCGAACGGGATCAGCCACATCTCGTAATGTTCGGCCAGCCGTCCGGTCATCGCGGCGTACAGGCTCTCCATGTCGGTGAAGTGCCGAAACACGGTGCGCAGCCCGACACCGGCGCGCGACGCCACTTCCTCGGCGCTCGGGGTGATCCGCCCCTCGGCAACCAGCTCGAGCATGGCCGCGACGATAGCGTTGCGGCTGTTCTGGGAGCGGAGGCGGCGGCCGTCGGGCGGCAGGACGTCGGGTGGGTTCATCAATTCGACCAGTAGATATAGGTTTCGCCCGGCCACGGCTTGGTGCCGAGCGGCCGATCGATCGCGATCGGCGAGCGGATCAAGGACGGCCAGGCCGGCTTTACGCTCTCACGATCATGTTGGGCAATCAGCCCCTTGAGCCGCGCCACGACATCGGGATGGAGTGCTGCGAAATCGTGCCGTTCGGTCGGGTCGGCCTTCATGTCGTACAGCAATGCCACGTGCGGCAGATCGAGCAATTGCAGCTTCCAGTCGCCGTCGCGCACCACGCGATATGGGCCGCTGCGCCAGAACAAGGTGTTGTGCGGCGTGCCCGTCTTCTTGCCCTCGATGAACGGCATCAGGTCGACGCCGTCGATCGCGCGATCCGTGGGCAACGTCGCGCCCGCGACGTCGCCTGCGGTCGAGAAGATGTCGAAATGGCTGACCGGTCCCGCGATGCTGGTGCCCGGCTGAATCTTCGCCGGCCAGCGCATGAAGAACGGCACCTTGACCCCGCCTTCGAAAAAGGTCGCTTTCCACCCGCGATAGGGCCGGTTGACGTCGGGCAACCCGATATAATGCGCGCCGCCATTGTCGCTGGTGAAGATGACCAGGGTGTTCTGGTCGATCCCTTGCGCCTTGAGCGTCGCCATTACCCGCCCGACGCCACGGTCGAGCGCGCGGATCATCGCGGCATATACTCTCAAGCGATGATCGGCGATCTGCGGCAGCGCGTCGTAATCTGCCTTGAGCGCCTGAAGCGGCGTGTGCGGCGCGTTGTACGCCAGATAAAGAAAGAATGGCCGATTGCGGTTGGCGCCGATCGCCGCGATCGCCTGATCGGTCAGATAATCGGTCATGTAGCGCGCCGGCCGGAAGCGCTGGCCGCCGTTATACTGTACGCTGAACGGCAGGTTTGCCCACAGGAATTTGTCGATCGGGTCGAAATCCTGTTTCGAGTTTTCGACGTCGGGGCTGTTTTCGGGCAAATACATCTGCCCGCCGATCATGAAACCCAGGCTTTCGTCGAACCCTTGTTCCTCGGGCCGCATGCCCTTGCCGTCGCCCAGATGCCATTTGCCGAGATGCATGGTGTGATAGCCCCGCGTTCGGAGCAATTCGGCGATGGTGATCTCGCTGGCTGGCACGCCCTTGTCGGCGACCGTCGCCGGCGCGCGCGCGGCATCCTCGTCGAAGATCGTCTTGTGTTCCCAGTCGGTCTTGAAATTGGCGATATTGCGCGAGAACGCTGCGTCGGTGCGGATCAGGCCGGAGGGGAACCAAGCAGGCGGATGAACGTCGGCGGGCGTGAATTCATAGCCGAAGCGGGTCGGGTAGCGGCCGGTCATCAGCGCGGCGCGGCTGGGTGCGCAGGTCGCGTTGCCGGCATAGCCGTCGGGGAAGCTGACGCCGCCGCGGCCGATCGCGTCGATATTGGGAGTCTTGACCATGCCACCGGCAACGCCGCCGCCATTGAAGCTGATATCGTTATAGCCGAGATCGTCGGCGACGATGAGCACGATGTTGGGCGGGCGCTTGTCGGCCGGCACCGTAGCGGTGGCCGGCCCCGGCTGCCATTTGACGGGACGGTTGTCCGCGACGCGCGGCGCGATCCATCCCGGCAAGTGAAGGAACACGTAATCCTTGGCGGCGTAGCCGGTCACGCCGAGCACGGCGGCGGTGCCGAACGTCCATTTGACCCATCTTTTCATCGGCCCGCGTCCGCATCGAAGGTGCGCCAGCCCCAAGCGAGCAACGCGATCATGATCGCCTCGGCCGCCATCGGGGGAAACGCAATCGGCGGCGCGCCGTCGGCGATCAGGCTGACGACTCGCCCCAGGATCGCGATCGACAGCAAGGACAGCGGGACGAGCAGCGGCCAGCGTCGCGCGCGCCATGCGGCGATCAGCGCGAACGTCCCACCGGTCACGAAAAAGGCGGTAAAATCGGCGCGCATCGTGGCCATTCCCTGCGTCCCCAGTGAGGTAAGGAAAAAGCGCAGGCCGGCTTGAGCGGGATCGAGCAGAAATCCGAGCCCCAATACGACGTTGAATAGCCCGACCAGACCCACGGCAACGCGGACGATATTGCGCATCCGATCCCTCCCCTGTTTTGTCCACTTTAGCAGCAGCGGCAGCGAGCGCAATGTTTCGGCATTGATTATGCCAAAATCTGCGCGCATCCTCCCTGGGAAGGGAGATCGGGATGCGCAAAAGGTTCGTCGTCGCGATCGCGGCGGCTTTCGCAGCGGTCGCCGGCATGGCGTCGTTCGAGCGGCAAGCGGGCGCGATGATGCTGGGCGCCGCGCTCGATGCGCGCGCCGGCCTCGATCGGACAGCGTCGCTGGGCGACGGGCTGCATGTCGGCCTGTGCGGGACCGGTTCCCCCCTGCCCGATCCGACCCGTGCCGGGGCGTGCACGGTGATCATCGCGGGCAAGCATATCTTCGTTGTCGATTCGGGCGAAGGCGGCGCTCGCAATATCGTTCTGATGGGCATACCCAACGGCCGGATCGACGGGGTCTTCCTGACCCATTTCCATTCGGACCATATCGACGGGCTGGGCCCGATGATGCTGCTGCGCTGGACCGGCAATGGCACGACGAGCCCGCTGCCGATCTATGGCCCGCCGGGCGTCGACCGGGTGGTGGCGGGATTCGACGCCGCTTATGCGCTCGATTCCGGCTATCGCACCGCGCATCATGGCCCGGTGATCGCACCGCCATCGGGCGCCGGCGGGGTCGCGCGGCCCTTCGCCATTCCTCCACGCGGGTCGAACGATCGCGTCGTCGTTCTCGATGCCGATGGCTTGCGTGTCTCCGCCTTCCGCGTCGATCACGGGCCGGTCGACCCGGCGGTAGGATACCGGTTCGACTATAAGGGCCGGTCGGTGGTGGTGAGCGGCGACACGACCACCAGCACCGCGCTGGTCGCAGCCGCGCGCGGGGCCGACCTGCTGGTTCACGAAGGGCTGCAGCCCAAACTGGTCAAGCTGGTGACCGCGGCGCTGACCCGGCGCGGGATTACCGGCACCGCCCAGATCACGCGCGACATCTTGACCTATCATGCGTCGCCCGAAGCGGTCGCGCGCGAGGCGCAGGAGGCGGGGGTCCGCTTCGTGGTGTTCAGCCACGTCATCCCGCAGATGCCATCGCGGATGATGTATCCAGCGTTCCTGGGCGACGCGCGACGGCTTTACGACGGACCGATAATGGTTGGCGAGGACGGGATGATGTTCAGCCTGCCCCCGGGATCGCGCGGTGTGGAGTTCACACGGCTGCCGATCGGGTAGACGTTCCCTCTCTGCAAGGGG
>NZ_BCYZ01000132.1 GCF_001598455.1 Sphingomonas pruni NBRC 15498 | reverse complement strand
ATGTCGACTGCGATGCCGCAAAAAACAGACCCTCCCCCGACCCCTCCCACAAGTGGGAGGGGAGATTTGCCCGTCACGCTCGCCGTCGTTACCGGGGCGCATGGTGTGGCGGGCGAGGTCCGCCTCAAGGTCTTCGCCGAGGACCTGAAGCCGCACAAAAGCTTCAACGCGGGAGCGCTGACGCTGACAGCGCTGCGCATCACGCCGCAGGGCGCGATCGCGCGCTTTGCTGAAATCGCCGACCGCACCGCGGCGGAGAAATTGCGCGGCACCGAGCTCACCGTGCCGCGCTCCACGCTGCCGCCGCTCGGCGAGGGCGAATATTACCATGCCGACCTGCTCGGCCTGCCGGTCGTGTCTGACGCCGGTGAGGCGCTTGGCCATATCGTCCTGATCGAGAATTTCGGCGCGGGCGACGTGATCGAGATCGAGCGACCGGTGGAGGGCGGCAAGCCCGCCAAGCGCTTCATGGTGCCGATGCGCCCCGAAGCGGTTCCCGAATGGAATAGCGAGAGGCTGGTCGTAGCTGCGGCCTATGCCGATCAGGGCTGATCCGGCCGGACCGTAGCGCGTCAAACCGCCCAGGCGGCCAGATCCTCCTGTTGCCCGATCAGCGCCAATCCATGTGCGATCGAGGTCAGTTCGCCGCCCGACGCGATCCGTTCCTCGCCGAAGCGATCGGCGAACAAGCGCCGGATGCGCGGCGTCAGCGAGGTACCGCCGGTCAGGAAAACGCGATCGACGTCTCTCGCCTCGATCCCCGCGGTGGTCAACGCGCGGTCGGCCGCGACCTCTATTCGTGCGACATCGGAGGCGATCCAGGCTTCGAATTCGTCGCGCGCAACGTCCGCCTCGATCGCAAGGCCAGCCCCGGCGAAATGGAAATGGGCGTGCTCGGCTGTCGACAAAGCGCGTTTGAGCTGGCCGACCGCATCGTATAATTGATAGCCGAGTTCCTGATCGATCACGGAAATCATCCGGCCGATCGCTGCCGGATCAAGCGCGGCGCGGCGAAGCTTTTCCAGTTCGGCCAAGGTGCGCCGATTGCGCATCAAGGCGAGCTTCGACCAATCCGCGAAGTCGCTGAAATAACCGCCTGGAATATCGAGTATCTTGTCGAACGAACGATAGGATCCGCCTTTGCCGAGCATCGGCATCACGAGATTGTCGATGATCCGCGCGTCGAACCGATCGCCGGCAATGCCGACGCCGGCATGGCCGAGTGGCGTGCAGCGGCGTGGCGCGCCCGGCGCCTCGATCCGCACGACCGAGAAATCGCTGGTCCCGCCGCCGAAATCGGCGACAAGGATCGTCGCCGGATCGGTGACTCGCGATGCGTAGCTGAACGCGGCGCCAAGCGGCTCGTAGACATAATGCACGTCGGTGCCTAACGCGGCGAACATCAAGTCGTAACGCTGTTTGGCGAGCGCCTCGTCGGGGCGGCTACCGGCGAATTCGACCGGACGCCCGACCACGATGCGTGACGCGGTCTGCCTCAATCGGCCAGCCGACCGGGCAATCAGCTTGCGCAGGAACAACTGGCCGAGATCCTCGAACCGCATGCGGCGTTCGAAGATGGTGGCATGTTCGAAGCTCGGGCTGGCGGCAACCGACTTGAACGATTGGATGAAGCGGCTGCCTTGGGGAAAGTCGAGATAGTCGCGGATCGCCCAGGGACCGGCATCGGCGCCGAGCGCCGCCCGGGCATCGCCTTCTTCCCAGAAGCACAAGGCGGAGCGGAATACCGCGTCGCTGCCCTCGGGTCCGTCGAACATGATCAGTTCGGCGGTGTCGCCATCGGATTGGGCCACCACGGTATTGGTGGTGCCGAAATCGAATCCCAGCGCGGAGGAAGTAGCGTCACTCATGGCCGGCGGGCCTCTAGCGGGAATGACGATCGCCGGCAAAAGCTGAAATGCGGCGCTGACGTGACTGATTAGGCGCCATTTTATTTAACCGGCCGGTCGGCCACTTGCCGTCCGGGGCGGCGCGGGCAATGGTCGAACGATGTCGCCCGCCGTTCCTCCCAATTTCGTCGCCCTTGCTCCATGAGCCGGATCGCCGTCCTCACCGACATCCACGGCAACCTGCCCGCGCTGGAGGCAGTGATTGCCGACGCCGAGGCGCAGGGCTGCAACGGCTTCGTCAATCTCGGAGATTCGCTGTCGGGGCCGCTCTGGCCGGCGGAGACCGCCGATCGATTGATCGATCTCGACTGGCCGACGATTGCGGGCAACCATGAGCGCCAATTGCTGACCATCGACCGCGCAAGGATGGGCGCGAGCGACGCTTTTGCCCGCGATGCCGTGAGCGACCGCCACCTACAATGGCTGGCGAGCCTGCCGCCGACGCTGCATTTGTATCCGGACGTGCTGCTCTGTCACGGCACGCCGGCCAATGATCTCGCGCACTTCCTCTACACTGTCGAAGGCGGTCGCGCTCGCGAGGCGACGGACGCCGAACTGCGCGAGCGGGCAGGGGATTGTAGTGAGAGCTTGGTACTGTGTGGACATACCCATTTGCCGCGTATCGCTACGCTGGCAGATGGCCGGACCATCGCCAATCCCGGTTCGGTCGGGTTGCAGGCCTATGACGACGATCACCCCGAGCCCTATCGGGTCGAGTATGGCGACCCGCTGGCGCGATACGCCATCGTTGAGGGGACAAAGGTAACGCTCCGCGCGATCGCCTATGATCATGAAGCGGCCGCCCGGCGCGCTGAAGCGAATGGCAGTGCCAATTGGGCGATCGCGCTCAGGACGGGGCGGATGGCATGACTTTCGCCGCTACCGTGCTGACCCTCTATCCCGACATGTTTCCCGGCCCGCTCGGCACGTCGCTGGCGGGGCGCGCGCTGGGCGAGGGCAAATGGAGTCTCGACGCGGTCAACATCCGCGATTTCGCGATCGACAAGCATCGCACGGTCGATGACACGCCGGCCGGTGGCGGAGCCGGAATGGTCCTCCGCGCCGACGTGGTGGCAAGCGCCCTCGACAGCGTCATCGCCCAAGGTCCCGGCGGCCGCCCGATCCTCGCGATGACTCCGCGCGGCAGGCCGCTCACCCAGGCGCGCGTCCGTGACCTCGCGGCCGGCCCCGGCGCGATAGTGCTATGCGGCCGGTTCGAGGGATTCGACGAGCGTTTGTTCGATGCGCGGCCGATCGAACAGGTGTCGATCGGCGACTATGTGCTGTCGGGTGGGGAGATGGGCGCCCTGGTGTTGCTGGACGCTTGCATTCGGCTGCTTCCCGGCGTAATGGGCGCGCCTTCCAGCGGAGATGAAGAGAGCTTCGAAAGCGGCCTTCTCGAATATCCGCATTATACCCGACCTGTCGAATGGGAAGGGCGCACGATCCCCGAAGTGCTGCGATCGGGGGATCATGCGAAGATCGCGGCCTGGCGAAAGTCGATGGCCGAGACAGATACACGGTTACGGAGACCGGATCTTTGGGAGCGCCACGAGGGCGCTCGGGTCCAGCCTCCCTCTGGCGCGCGGCGACGAAAGAAGGACGACTGAGATGAACATCATCCAGCAACTCGAGGCCGAGAACATTGCGAAGTTCGTAGAGGCCAAGAAAATCCCGGAATTCCGCCCGGGCGACACGCTGCGCGTCGGCGTGAAGGTGGTCGAAGGCGAACGCACCCGCGTCCAGAATTACGAAGGCGTGTGCATCGCGCGTTCGAACAAGGGCATGGGTTCGAACTTCACCGTGCGCAAGATTTCGTTCGGTGAGGGCGTCGAGCGCGTCTTCCCGCTCTATTCGCCGAACATCGACAGCATCGAAGTCGTCCGCAAGGGCGCGGTGCGTCGGGCCAAGCTCTATTATCTGCGTGGCCGTACCGGCAAGTCGGCGCGTATCGCCGAGCGCCGCGACACGCGGAACGACAACGCCGCCTAAGCAGCGCGTTCTCGCGAGAATAGAAAGGGGCGCGGAGGTCATCCTCCGCGCCCTTTTTGCGTTTGGGCGCGGTAGGTTCGAATTAGGGCATGATCGGATCGGTCTGATCTATCTCTAATGA
>NZ_BCYZ01000131.1 GCF_001598455.1 Sphingomonas pruni NBRC 15498 | reverse complement strand
CCAAGCGTCTGCCGAGACAGAAGGAGAAAGAAGACCCTCACCCAACCTGCACCGGGTGAACAGTGCCCCGCACTGTTCAGGTCATGCCGCGGGCATGACCGACCCGGTGCACCCGCAGGCGGGAGAGGGCTGGAAAGAAGAAGGGGCCGGAGTATCGCTACTCCGGCCCCTTTCTCATTGCCTAAATCAGCCGTTCACTCGGTGCCGGGCACCCGCGGCGCGAGGCCTTCATAGGCTTCGGGCTCGGGCACATCGACGATGCCCCGGCCGACATGGCTGCGGCTGCGGCTGTAGAAGAAATAGATCAGCAGGCCGATCAATCCCCAACCCGGCAGGACCAGGATCGCGGTCAGCGGCAGCGAGATGTAGAGCCCGATACAGCCGATGATCGCGAGCGGTGCGATGATCCACACGCCCGGCGTGCGGAACGGCCGCTTGCGGCCCGGATCGGTGCGGCGCAGCACCATCACCGACACCGCGACCATGAAGAAGGCGAACAGCGTGCCCGAGTTGGAATAGTCGGCGAGCTTGCCCACCGGCAGGATCGCCGAGGCGACCGCGGCGCCGACGCCGGTCACGACGGTGACCACGTGCGGGGTACGGAACTTCGGATGGACCGAGGCGAGCTTCTCCGGAAGCAGGCCGTCACGAGCCATGGTGAAGAACACGCGGGTCTGGCCGAACATCATCATCAGCACGACCGACGGCAGCGCGAGCACTGCCGCCACGCCGACCAGCCGGCCGATCAACGGCCAGTTGATGACCTGGAGAACGTGAACCAGCGCTTCCTTCGAGCAGACTAGCGGCTCCATCGCGCCCGCGGCGACGATCCGGGCACAGCGTCCGGCCATTTCGGCCGATCCCGGTGCGAGGACGCTGCCATCGGCCCCGGTCACCGGTTGCGCGCCGATCGCGCCGATCGCGCCCGAGGCGACCAGCAGATAGAAGATGGTGCAGATGCCGAGCGACCCGATCAGGCCGATCGGAACGTTGCGCTGCGGGTTCTTGGTTTCCTCGGCCGCGGTCGAGACCGCGTCGAAGCCGACATAAGCGAAGAAGATCGACGCGGCGGCGCCCAGCATACCGGTCGTGCCGGTGGGCAGGAAAGGCTCCGCGGGCGAATTGAAATGCGTGCCGTTGAGGACCGGCAAGGTCAGCGCGATGAACACGGTCAACGCGGTGATCTTGATCAGCACCAGCACAGCGTTGACGCGCGCGCTCTCGGTCGTGCCGATGACCAGCAACCAGGTGACCAAACCGACGATGAAAACCGCCGGAACGTTGATCCAGCCGCCGGTGTCCATCGCCGTCTGCAAATCGACATTGGGCGTTGCCCCGAACGCCACCTGGGCGTGGGCCATCAGCGCATCGGCATTCTTGATCGCGTTCGGCAAATGGAAGCCGATACCATCGAGCAACCCGGCCAGATGGTTCGACCAGCCGACCGCGACCGCGCTGGCGCCGACCGCATATTCGAGGATGAGTGCCCAGCCGACCATCCAGGCGAGCAGTTCGCCGGTCACGGCATAAGTGTAGGTATAGGCCGATCCCGATACCGGGACCATCGAGGCGAGTTCGGAATAGCAGAGCGCGGCGACCGCACAGACGAAGCCGGCGACGATGAAGCTGAGCAGCATGCCCGGCCCCGCCTTTTGCGCGGCTTCGGAGGTGAGCACGAAGATACCCGTGCCGATCACGGCGCCGATGCCGAGCATCGTCAGCTGGAACGCACCGAGCGATCGGTGCAGCCCCTTTTTCTCGGCGGTCGCAAGGATCGCATCGAGAGGTTTTACGCGGTCAAAAATCATGAATGGCCAACCCCCAAGGTGGTATTTTGGTGCTGGCGGCGGAGCCTAGTCGCAAAACCCCTACGTGCAATCCCTTATTGGTTTCAGCTGCGACGAACGCGCGTTCGGTTTCAGCAAAGCTGAAACATCGGCGCCGCTTCAGCAAAGCTGAAAACGCTCTACCGCGCCAGCATCGGCCCCAGTGCGCGTCCGCCGAACAGATGGACGTGGAGGTGCGCGATCTCCTGGTGTCCATGCAGGCCGACATTGGCGAGCAGGCGATAGCCCGGCGCGACGAGGTCGAGGTCGCGTGCGACCTTGCCGACGGCGCGAACGAAGCCGGCGATCTCCGCCTCGGATGCCTTGGCGCTGAAATCGTCCCACGAGACATAGGGCCCGCGCGGGATCACCAGGACATGGGTCGGCGCCTGCGGGTTGATGTCGTGGAAGGCGACTGCCCATTCGTCTTCGTACACGCGCTTCGACGGGATCTCGTCGCGTAGGATCTTCGCGAAGATATTCTGGTCGTCATAGGGCAGGGTGGCGTCGATCGGCATCAATTCCCCTCCCGCTCGCGGGAGGGGTTAGGGGAGGGCGTGTCAGCCTCCATTCCCGCCGGCGTGGTAATATCTCACATGCCCTCCCCCAGCCCCTCCCGCAAGCGGGAGGGGAGTTTAAGAGCGATTGGCTTTTTCGGTTAGACCCGAGGTACCCGTCCGCCGCGCCAGCTCGCTGCGCACGTCGTTGAGGCACAGGCCGGAATCGGCGAGCAGCACGAGCAGATGATAGACCAGGTCGGCGGCCTCGCCGGTCAGTTCCTTCTTGTCCTTGCGCATCGCCGCGATGACGGTCTCGACCGCTTCCTCGCCGACCTTTTGCGCGATCTTGGCGCGGCCGGCCACGAACAGCGAGGCGGTATACGAACTGGAGGCGCTCTCACCCTTGCGCGAGTGGATCAGCGCGTCGAGCGCATCGAGCGGATCGTTGGTCATGGCGCGAGCGCTGCCTGTCCGCGCCGCCGCCGTCAATCCTTTGGCGCAGCCGCCGTCGTGTCGGCCGGTTTGGCGAAGCGCTTGCGAAGTGCCCGACGCGCCAACCAGACGCCGGCAACCGCCATGCCGAACAAGGCGATGTCGGACAGTTCGGGCATGCTGCGCGTATGGATCACCCCGCTATGCGGTGGCACCGAGGCGAACGCCGGGGTCGCGAGGAGCAGAAGAGGCAGGGCGAGGGCGTAGCGCATTGAGAGGGCGTGATAGCGCGCGCGGGTTAACGCCGTTTCTACAGTTCCTCCGTCATGCCGGGCTTGTCCCGGCATCCACCGTGCAAAATGACCTCAGCTTTAGGGTGTGCGGCACGGTGGACCCCGGGACAAGCCCGGGGTGACGAATGGGTCGAGCCGTCTGAATTTTAGGCGATCGGCGTGCGCACCGGGATGCCCGCCGCAGCCAGCGCGCGGTGGGCGTCCGCTATGCTCGCCTCACCAAAATGGAAAATACTCGCGGCGAGCACCGCGCTGGCATGGCCGTCGCGGATGCCGGCGACGAGGTCGTCGAGCCCACCAACACCGCCCGACGCTACCACCGGCACGCTCACCTGGTCGGCAATCGTGCGGATGAGTTCGAGGTCGTAGCCACTGCGCGTGCCGTCGCGGTCCATGCTGGTGATCAGCAACTCGCCCGCGCCGAGTTCGGCTAGCCGCAGGGCATGCGCGACCGCGTCGATCCCGGTCGGCTTGCGGCCGCCATGCGTGAAGACTTCCCAACCATCCGCCGTGCGCCGCGCGTCGACCGAGGCCACGCAGCACTGGCTGCCGAAGCGCTCGGCGATGTCGCGGACGACTTCGGGTCGCGCCACTGCGGCGGAATTGACCGCGACCTTGTCGGCACCGGCGAGCAGCAAGGCGCGTGCGTCCTCGGCCGAGCGGACCCCGCCGCCGACGGTCAGTGGCATGAAGCAGACTTCGGCGGTCCGTCGCACGACGTCGAGTATGGTGCCGCGCGCTTCGTGGCTGGCGGTGATGTCGAGAAAGCAGAGCTCGTCGGCACCGGCCGCGTCATAGGCTTGCGCCTGCTCGACCGGATCACCGGCGTCGCGCAGGTCGACGAAATTGACGCCCTTGACCACGCGGCCATTGGCGACGTCAAGACACGGGATGACCCGGGCGCGAACGGTCATGATTCCCTCTCCCATTGGGAGAGGGAGGGAGCCGCGAAGCGGCGGAAGGGTGAGGGCAGATGGGGACGCGTGACGCTGCCC
>NZ_BCYZ01000130.1 GCF_001598455.1 Sphingomonas pruni NBRC 15498 | reverse complement strand
GGGGGAGTCCGTCAAAGGAGCGTCCCCGACTGCCCCTCTCCCCAGCCCTCTCCCCGGAGGGGAGAGGGAGTTTTTGTTACACCAAAGCGATATCCGGTGCGTCTTCCGCCTTCATGCCGATGACGTGATAGCCGGCATCGACATGATGGACTTCGCCGGTGACGCCCGATGACAGGTCGCTCAGGAAATAGAGCGCGGAGCCGCCGACATCCTCGATGGTGACGTTGCGCTTGAGTGGCGAATTGAGCTCGTTCCACTTCAGGATCAGGCGGAAATCGCCAATCCCGCTTGCCGCCAGGGTCTTGATCGGGCCCGCCGAGATCGCGTTGACGCGGATATTGTCGCGGCCGAGGTCGACTGCGAGATATTGCACACTGGTTTCCAGCGCCGACTTGGCGATGCCCATCACGTTATAATGCGGCACGACTTTTTCGGCGCCGTAATAGCTGAGCGTCAGCAGCGAGCCGCCGTTCGGCATCATCGCCGCCGCACGCTGCGCCACCGCGGTGAACGAATAGACGCTGATGTTCATCGTCATCAGGAAATTGTCGAGGCTGGTGTCGGCATAACGGCCGCGCAGCTCGTTCTTGTCGGAGAAGCCGATCGCGTGGACGACGAAGTCGATCGTCGGCCAACGCTCCTTGAGCGTCGCGAAGGTCTGGTCGAGCGCCGCCATGTCGCTGACGTCGCAATCGATCAGGAAGTCCGAGCCGAGTTCGGCGGCGAGCGGACGGACGCGCTTCTCGATCGCCTCCCCCTGATAGCTGAACGCCAATTCGGCGCCCGCCTCGTGCAGCCTCTTGGCGATACCCCAGGCCAGCGAGCGGTCGTTGGCCAGGCCCATGATCAGCCCGCGCTTGCCCTGCATCAGTCCGGTCATGCCGCTTCAATCTCCATTTCCGTTGTCGGACCGTCCCTTACGTCCTTCAACGGCGTTTCGGCTAGTGCCGCGTTGAGGTGCGCGCCGATCGAAATACCGAGGCCGACGATCCAGAAGAACAACAAGGTGACGATCACCCCAGCCAGGCTGCCGTAGGTGAGGTCGTAATTGCTGAGGTTGGACAGGAACACCGGCAACAACAAGGTGGCACTGATCCACCAGGCCGTGGTGAAGGCAGCGCCCGGCCAGCGTGGGCACCCTTTTGCCCGATATTTGCCCGGCGTGACCGACAGAAACAGCATGTAGAGCGCGGCGTACATGACGAGCGCCGGAATGATCCGCGACCAGCCGACCCATTGGCCAAACTCGGCCGCCCAGGGGACCATCCGGTAGATGAATTGCTCGGCCGCGGTCAGCACGCCCTGGATCAGGAAGGCAAGCAAGGCCAGCACGACCGATCCGACGATCACCGCCATCGATCCGAGCCGATAATGCCAGAACGGCTTTTCGAATGTCACGCCATAGGCACGGCGGAAGATGTCGCGGATCGTCTCGACGAAACTGCCCACCGACCAGAGCGCCACCAACCCGCCGAGCACGAGCAGCGAGCCGGTCCGCGCCGCCAGCACGTCCGCGATCGGCTTGCGCAACAGACCGGAAACGCTGGGCGGCAGGGTGAAGAGGAATGAATCGACCGCGCGCAGGGCGTCCGCGCTCTGCCCGAAGATCGACGCTATCGCCGCCGCCAGGATGAAGAACGGAAAGACCGTCAGCAGCGCCATATAGGCGATGTTGCCGGCATACATGAAGCCGTTGGCGAAGATGCCAACGAAGACGCGCTTGGTGACGATCCAGGCGCGGGTCGGCAGCGGCTTCCCATCCCGTTCGCGATAGCCGCGAAGACCGCGCGCTTCAGGGGAAAGGGGCGAAAGATGCGACATACAGGATCGTAACCGACGTCAGACGCCGAGGTTGCCGCGCGGATTCCTGTCCTTGTCCTTCCACCCCTGGACGAACTCGACCAGGGCATCGTCATCGACCGGCAGGTCGACCATCAGCGTGACGAGTTGGTCGCCCCGCGCGCCGCCCTTTTTGTGGAACCCCTTGCCCTTCAGCCGCAATGTCTTGCCCGAGGTCGATCCCTTGGGGACGGTCAGCATCACCGCGCCATCGGCGGTCGGCACGCGGACGCTCGCGCCGAGCACGGCTTCCGAAAGGCTGATCGGCAAGTCGATCCGAATATCGTCGCCGTCGCGCGTGAAGAAACGGTGCGGCTGGATCTCGATCGTGACGATCGCGTCGCCATTGCCGCCAGGACCGGGCTGGCCCTTGCCGGTCAGGCGCATCTGCGTTCCCGATTCGACTCCCGCCGGCAATTTGAGATCGATCGTCTTGCCGTCGGCGAGCGTGATCCGCTGCGGTGCCAGGGTCGCGGCGTCGGTGAACGGAACGGTCAGACGATAGGCGACATTGGCGCCCTTGGGCTGTGGACGACGTCCGAAGCCGCCGGCGAAGCCGCCGCCAGCGCCACCGGGCCGGCCACGGCCGCCGAAGAGTCCTTCGAACAAGTCGCTGAAATCGCCCGCCTGCTCGCCGCCGAAATCGGCGCGGAAACCGCCGTGCGGTCCGCCGCCGCCACCGCCGAATCCAAACGGCGCGGCCGGATTTCCGTCGCCGTCGATCTCGCCGCGATCGAAGCGCGCGCGCTTGTCCTTGTCGCTCAGCAGGTCGTAGGCCGACGTCACCTGACTGAATTTCTCCGCCGCCTTGGGATTGTCAGTATTGCGATCGGGATGCAGTTCCTTCGCAAGCTTGCGATAGGCTTTCTTGATATCCGCTTCGGTCGCGGTGCGGGACACGCCCAACAGGGTATAGGGATCAGCTGCCATCTTGCGGGCTATTTGGGGGATTGCGCAGCGGAGCGCAATTGAAGAGCGCTCAGGTCGCGAGCATATCGAGCGTCAAATGATCGCCGAACGCCGATGACAGCCGCTGTCGCTGAGCGATGACGCGGAGATCGGCTGGCAGATCGGATGTTTGAATAGCGCATGCCGGAACCGCGACCAGCTCGTAGGCTTCGATACTTGCCCGGCGGGTGCGATAAACGTCCGTCCAGTCGAATACGAACAAGCCGCGTTTCGCCAGATCGAGAAAGCTCGTCATATCGCCATCCTCGATGAGGGCATTAGCCGCGCCGACAACCGGTAACTGACGAAGTCGATGCTCCAGATCGAATAGATGCACGGGACCATCGAAAACGCCTTTCGGAAGCGGTCCTGCGCCAGCGGTCACGACCGCCGCTAAACAATCCGCAATGTCGCTGACGAGCCAGGCACAGTCGATATCTGCTGCATCGATCATCGATGTCATGCCGATACGTCGCCGACCGGTGCGACGTCGACCGATACGTCCATCTTCTGCGCGCCCGATCCCAGCACGATGCCGTCGATCGGCGCGATCTCGGCATAGTCGCGGCCGATCGCCATGATGATATGGTCGCCCGCCATCCAGATGCCGTTGGTTGGGTCTACCCCGATCCAGCCCCGCGCGGGACCGCACCACAACATCACCCAGGCGTGCGTGGCATCGGCACCGATCAGCCGCTCCTGCCCGGGCGGCGGGATCGTGCGGATATAGCCGCTGACATAGGCGGCGGGCAGGCCGGCAGCGCGCAGGCCGGTGATCATGATCTGGGTCAGATCCTGGCACACGCCACGGCGTTTCAGGAACGCTTCGCGCGGTGGCGTGTCGACCAGCGTCGCCGCCGGATCGAACGCGAACTCGCGCTGGATGCGCCGCGCCAAGGCGATGCCGGCTTCCAGCGCGTTGCGGTCGGGATCGAGCTCCTGCGCGCACCATGCCGCGATATCGGCGTCGAGCGGGATCAGCGGCGACGGGTAGAGATAGGCGGAGGGACCGGCCGGCGATAGGTCGCGATTGGCGCGCGCAAACGCCGCGACCTCAGCCAGTGTCGGATCGTCGGGCTGCGGTACCGGCACCGGGCGGTCGACCACGACGCGCGAGACGCTTTCGATCGTCAGGGTGCGGACGCGTTCGGTGACGACCAGGCGCGTCACATTGGCCAGTCCGGCTTCGGCCAACGCCGGGCGCGTCTCTCCGGCTGGTGTTACCGCCAGTTCGTAACGCTCGACCTGTTGCCCCGACCACAGGATCGGTTTGAGCCGCAGGTTACAGCGCGCAAAAGCGACCGGCCGACCATAATCGAACCGCGTGACGTGCCGGATATCGTAGATCACGCCCCCAATTCCTCCCC
>NZ_BCYZ01000129.1 GCF_001598455.1 Sphingomonas pruni NBRC 15498 | reverse complement strand
CCCTCTCCCAATGGGAGAGGGAGTTATCGAGCATCCGCTCCAGCGCAGCCTGCGCTGCCGCTTCGACCCGCGTGCGCTCACTCTCATCGGCGATGTCGTCGAACACGCTGCCGACGAACGCACGGAGCAGCAGCGCCTTGGCCTCGGCCGGCGCGATCCCGCGGCTTTCGAGATAGAACAGCGCCTGCGCATCCAGCTCGCCAACGGTCGCGCCGTGCGCGCATTTCACGTCGTCGGCGAAAATCTCGAGCTCGGGCTTGGCATTGGCGGTCGCGGTGCGCGTGAGCAGCATCGCCTTTACCGACTGGCTGGCATCGGTCTTCTGCCCACCGCGCGCAACCGCGACCTTGCCGAGATAACTGCCGGTCGCCTTGCCGCCGAGCACCGACCGCACGACCTGGTTCGAAGTCGCATTGGGCTCGACATGGTTGACCGTCGTGACGATCTCCAGCGTTTGCTCGCCGCCGCCCAATATCGCGGCACCAAGTTCGAAATGCGCGCCTTCGTGCAAGGTCACGTCGATCGACACGCGGCCCAATTTGCCGCCGATATTGAGCACGTGGAACGTCGCCCGCGCGCCCTTTTCGAGTACGACCGCGATGTCCTTGATCGCCACCGAGCCGGCAGGTGAATCCTGCACCACCACGCGCGCTATCTCCTCGCCGGCGGCGACCCGGATCGCCTCGGGCGGATTGAGCGGCCAGGCCTCGGCCAGCGCGTCGAGGTCGCTATAACGCCACGCCTCATCACGGCGGGTTGGAAGCGCGAGCAGGGTCATGAATTTGACTCGCACAAAGCCACAAAGGTGCGAAGCGCGCCCACCTTCTTCGTGGCTTCGTGTCTTTGTGCGATCAAAAATCTGGAGGCGCCTGCGGCGCGGAGCTTAGTCACGCTGCCACCGCTCCATAGCCTTCACGCTCGAGCTCGAGCGCCAGCTCCGCACCGCCTGTCCGCGTGATTCGGCCGCCCTCGAGCACATGGACGAAGTCCGGCTTCACGTAATCGAGCAGCCGCTGATAATGGGTGATCAGCACCACCGCCTTGTCGGGCGCGCGCATGATGCGGTTGATGCCGTCGCCGACCACGCGCAGCGCGTCGATGTCGAGCCCGCTGTCGGTCTCGTCGAGGATCGCGAGCTTCGGCCCGATGATCCCCATCTGCACCATCTCGTTGCGCTTCTTCTCGCCGCCCGAGAAACCGACATTGACCGGCCGCTTGAGCATCTCGGCGTCCATCGACAGCGCCGCCGCTTCGGCGCGCGCCAGCTTCAGAAATTCGCCGCCTGAAAGCGCCGCCTCGCCGCGAGCGCGACGCTGGCTGTTGAGCGCCTCGCGCAGGAACTGGACGTTCGACACGCCGGGGATCTCGACCGGATATTGGAAGCCCAGGAACAGCCCGGCCGCGGCGCGCTCGTGCGGTTCCATTTCGAGCAGGTCGGCGTCATCGAAGGTCACCGATCCGTCGGTCACATCGTAGCCGGGGCGCCCGCCGAGCACATAGCCAAGCGTCGACTTGCCCGCGCCGTTGGGGCCCATGATCGCGTGCACTTCGCCAGCGTTCACGGTGAGAGAAAGGCCCTTGAGGATCGGCTTGCCGTCGACTTCGGCGTGGAGGTTGGTGATGTTAAGCATTCTTTTCCCGTTCGAAGATTCCCGCATAAGCTGCCTCCTGGTCTTCATCCCAGTCGACGCCGAGGACGCGACGGAATGACGAGTCCGCTACGATGAAGCCATCGGGATACAATTCGACTAGCTTGCTGGCCGCGCGTCTAAGATCATGAGCCGTCACGAGACACGCTGGCTCTTCCATCAGATCCCAACCGGCGATGGCGACCATATCATGCGCGGCGACGAACTCCTCCACCGTCGCGACGTAGTTGGGGACAAAATCCAAAGACCAGCTGAGACCCGAATTTTGGCTGTCGGCCAACCATTTATGCCGTCCATCCGCAATCGGGGAAATCGACACCCCGAATTCAGCCCATTGCTCAACGATGTTCGGCCTCGCCTTTTTCCGTCGATCCTCTCGCAGCAACTCAGCTAGACGTTCGCGTCGATCGTCCGTCATCCGACCGACCCCTCCAACGAAATTCCGAGCAATTTCTGCGCTTCGACCGCGAACTCCATCGGCAGCTGCTGCAGCACCTCGCGCGCGAAGCCGTTGACGATCAACGCCACCGCGGCTTCCTGATCGAGCCCACGTTGCATCGCGTAGAACAACTGATCCTCGCTGATCTTCGAGGTCGTCGCCTCATGCTCGATCTGCGCGCTGGGGTTGCGCACCTCGATATACGGCACGGTGTGCGCCCCGCATTCGGAACCAAGCAACAGGCTGTCGCACTGGGTGAAGTTGCGTACGCCTTCCGCGGTCGGCGCGACGCGCACCAGCCCGCGATAGGTATTGTCCGACCGCCCGGCCGAAATCCCCTTCGACACGATCGTCGAGCGCGACCCCTTGCCGAGATGAATCATCTTGGTGCCGGTATCGGCCTGCTGGCGATTGTTGGTCACCGCCACCGAGTAGAATTCGCCAACCGAATTCTCGCCCGCCAGCACGCAGCTCGGATATTTCCAGGTGATCGCGGAGCCGGTCTCGACCTGGGTCCACGATACCTTGCTGTTCCTGCCCTGGCACAAAGCGCGCTTGGTGACGAAATTGTAGATCCCGCCGAGACCATTCTCGTCGCCCGGATACCAGTTCTGGACGGTCGAATATTTGATCTCGGCATCGTCGAGCGCGACCAGTTCGACCACCGCGGCGTGAAGCTGGTTCTCATCGCGCATCGGCGCTGTGCAACCTTCGAGATAGGAGACGTAAGCGCCCTTGTCGGCGACGATCAGGGTGCGCTCGAACTGACCGGTATTCTCGGCATTGATACGGAAATAGGTCGACAGCTCCATCGGGCAGCGCACACCCTCAGGCACGTAGACGAAGGTGCCGTCGGAAAAGACCGCGCAATTGAGCGCCGCGAAATAATTGTCGTGCTGCGGCACGACCTTGCCGAGCCACTTCTTCACCAACTCGGGATATTCGCGGATCGCCTCGCTGATCGACAGGAAGATGACGCCGGCGGCCTTCAACTCGGCACGGAAGGTCGTTGCAACCGAGACGCTGTCGAACACCGCGTCGACCGCGATCTTGCGCGCGCCCTCGACCCCGGCGAGTACTTTCTGCTCCTCGATCGGTATGCCCAGCTTTTCATAGGTGCGCCGGATCTCCGGATCGAGATCGTCGAGGCTCTCGATCGTCTTCTTCGCCTTGGGTTCGGCGTAATAATAAGCGTCCTGATAATCGATCGGCGCGATGTCGAGCTTGGCCCAATCCGGGGTCTCCATCGTCTGCCACAGGCGGAACGCCTTCAGCCGCCAGTCGAGCATCCATTCGGGCTCGTTCTTCTTCGCCGAGATGTAGCGGACGGTATCCTCGGACAGGCCCTTAGGCGCGAACTCCTGTTCGACGTCCGAGGCAAAGCCCCATTCGTACTTCTTGTTCGCGGCGGCCAGCGCCTCCGCATTCTTGGTCACCATCAGAAATCCCCGGCCGCGTAGCGGCCATCAAAAATCTTCGTGGCTTTGCGGCTTTGTGCGAGGAAAATTGACTCGCACGAAGACACGAAGACACGAAGGAAAATAGTTTGCGCTGATCGCGGCATCAGGCCTGTACCTCCAGCGCGGGAGCAGCGGACAAGCTGGCGAGAGACACGCCCGCAAGCGCGCCACGGACGGCGCCGTTGACGGCATTCCAGTGCGGTTTCACCCGGCAACTTTCCTCGACGCAGCAATCGTGTGCACCATTGTCGACACAGGCGGTCATTGCGATCGGCCCTTCGATCGCCTCGACGATGTCGGCCAAGCTGATCGCTGCGGGCGGGCGCGACAGGCGGAAACCGCCACCCGTGCCCCGCTGGCTCTCGATCAGTCCCGCCGACGACAATTTGCTCACCAGCTTCTGTACGGTGGGAAGCGGCAGGCCGGTCTCCTCCGCCAGGCTGGTCGCGTTGAGACGCCCCGCCCCGCCGCAATGGCGTGCGGCGGCAGACATCATCACCACGGCATAATCGGCTAGGCTGGAAAGACGCATTGTTGCGAACGACTCTCAAATCGGATCAATTCGATCCGATTGCCATGTGGGCGTGAGGGAGGCGAAGGTCAACCTGTTAAATCCTCCCCATCGCAGATGGGGAGGGGGACCGGCCGCGAAGCGGACGGTGGAGGGGCCGCAGCCGCGCAGCGGCGAGGACAGGACATTTCCCCTCCACCATTCGCT
>NZ_BCYZ01000128.1 GCF_001598455.1 Sphingomonas pruni NBRC 15498 | reverse complement strand
GCCGACGCAGTCGGCGGGCTAAGTTCCCCTCCACCACCGGCTGCGCCGGCGGTCCCCCTCCCCGAGCAAGCTCGGGGAGGATTTGAGAACAATCTGCTCGCCCTCGCCGTCGAGTGCGCTCGTCAGCGCGCGACCTTGGGCGAGATTTCCTCGGCGATGGAGGACGTATTCGGGCGCTACGGCACCAAGCCGACCCCGGTATCGGGCGTCTATGGCGGCGCCTATGACCAGGATGCGCGCTGGGAGAATCTGCTGGCAGGCGTCGCCGCGACCGAGCGCCGGCTCGGCCGCCGCCCACGCATGCTCGTCGCCAAGATGGGGCAGGACGGGCATGATCGCGGCGCCAATCTGGTCAGCTCGATGTTCGGCGATCTCGGCTTCGAGGTGGTGCCGGGGCCCTTGTTCCAGACGCCCAAGGAAGCCGCGATGCTCGCGCTCGACAGCGATGTCGACGTGGTCGGCGCATCGAGCCTCGCCGCCGGTCACAAGACGCTGATCCCCGAATTGATCGGCCATCTGCGCGATGCCGGCCGCGCCGACATCAAGGTGATCGCCGGCGGCGTGATCCCGGCGCAGGATTACGACTTCCTGCGCGATGCGGGGGTCCAGGCGATCTTCGGCCCCGGCACCAACCTGATCAAGGCAGCGGAGGACGTGCTTCGTCTGCTCGGCCACAATATGCCCCCTGAAGAAGAGGCTGCGGAATGAGTGAAGGTACAACAGCATCCCCCTCCCGCTCGCGGGAGGGGTTAGGGGAGGGCGTGTCGTCCTCCACTAACCAACAGGCCCTCCCCCAGCCCCTCCCGCAAGCGGGAGGGGAGAAGAGATGGACCCGCGATGAAATCGCGGCCCTGTTCGACCTTCCCTTCACCGAACTCGTGTTCCGCGCGGCGGAGGTGCATCGCGCGCATCACGCGGCGAACGAGGTGCAGCTCTCGACCCTGCTGTCGATCAAGACCGGCGGCTGCCCCGAGGATTGCGGCTATTGCTCGCAAAGCGCGAGCCACGAGACGGGGCTCAAGGCGACCAAGCTGATGGACGTCCGCGCGGTGCTGCAGGCGGCGGCTGAGGCCAAGGACAATGGCTCGTCGCGCTTCTGCATGGGTGCGGCGTGGCGCAATCCCAAAGACAAGGACATCCCCGCGCTCGTCCAGATGGTGAAGGGCGTACGCGAGATGGGGATGGAGACCTGCATGACGCTCGGCATGCTGACGCCCGACCAGGCGCAGGCTTTGGGCGAGGCCGGGCTCGATTATTACAACCACAATATCGACACGAGCCCGGAGAATTACGCCAACGTCATCTCGACGCGCAGCTTCGAGGATCGGATCGAGACGCTGGAGAATGTCCGCGGCGCGGGGATCAACGTGTGCTGCGGCGGCATCGTCGGGATGGGCGAGACGCGTGCCGACCGCGTCGGCTTCATCCACGCGCTCGCCAGCCTGCCGGTCCATCCCGAGAGCGTGCCGATCAATGCGCTCGTCCCGGTCAAGGGCACGGTGCTCGGCGACATGCTGGCCGACACGCCGCTCGCCAAGATCGACGATATCGAGTTCGTGCGGACGGTGGCGGTCGCGCGGATCACCATGCCGGAGAGCATGGTCCGCCTGTCGGCCGGTCGCGAAAGCATGTCGGAAGCGGCGCAGGCCTTGTGCTTCCTCGCCGGCGCCAATTCGATCTTCACTGGTGAGAAGCTGCTGACGACGGGCAATGCCGGCGAGGACAAGGATGCGGCGTTGTTCGCGAAGCTTGGGCTGAGTCCGATGGCGGCCGAGCAGCGTGACGTGCTGGAGGCGGCGGAGTGACCGACGTTGATTGGGAAACCTGGCTTCTGGAAGACGCGAGCCCTCCAATTATCGAAAAGATGACCGATCGAGGCGAGGACGCGCTGTCACCGATAGAACGGCTGACATACTGCGTCTGGGTCGCCGACTACGGAATGCGCAACGCCGGCGATCTGGAAACGGCGGCAGATTTGCATCCGCAATTCAAGCCGGAGGCCGCGGCGATCGCCGCAAGCCTCCAGCTCTCTAAGACGACTGAACTGTTCAATTTGAGCGATGACGAGTTGGAGCAGGTCTATTTCGACCGTTTTGACGAACTCTGCACCGAAATTTCGGAGGCGCTCGGCGTGCCTCCTCAAATCAACTAGATCAGGAACGGGGAAAAGCGTGTTCAAGAAAATCCTGGTCGCCAATCGCGGCGAGATCGCCTGCCGCGTGTTCCGCACCGCGAAGAAGATGGGGATCGCCACCGTAGCGGTCTATTCGGACGCCGATGCGCGCAGCCCGCATGTGTTGATGGCCGATGAAGCGGTGCGGCTCGGCCCGGCGCCGGCGGCGGAATCGTACCTGAAAGCCGACCTGATTCTCGACGCGGCCAAAATCACCGGCGCCGACTGCATCCACCCAGGTTACGGCTTCCTGTCCGAGCGCGAAAGCTTCGCCAAGGCCTGCGCTGAGGCCGGCATCGCGTTCGTCGGCCCGCCGCCCAACGCGATCGCGGCGATGGGTGACAAGATCGAATCGAAGAAGCTCGCCAAGGCGGCGGGGGTCAATGTCGTGCCCGGTTTCCTCGGCGAGATCGCGGACACCGATGAGGCAGTGAAGATCGCCTCCGACATCGGCTATCCGGTGATGATGAAGGCCTCGGCCGGCGGCGGCGGCAAAGGCATGCGGCTCGCCTGGAGCGAGCAGGACGTGCGCGAAGGGTTCGAGGCGACCAAGCGCGAAGGCCTCGCCTCGTTCGGCGACGACCGCGTGTTCATCGAGAAGTTCATCGAAAGCCCGCGCCATATCGAGATCCAGGTGCTCGGCGATCAGCACGGCAACATCGTCTATCTGAACGAACGCGAATGCTCGGTGCAGCGCCGCCACCAGAAAGTGGTCGAGGAAGCGCCGTCGCCCTTCGTGTCGCACGAGATGCGCCGCAAGATGGGCGAGCAGGCGGTCGCGCTGGCGCGTGCGGTCGGCTATTATTCGGCCGGCACCGTCGAGCTGATCGTGTCGGGCGCCGACACCTCTGGGGAGGGTTTCTACTTCCTCGAAATGAATACCCGGCTCCAAGTCGAACATCCGGTGACCGAGGAGATTACCGGCCTCGATCTGGTCGAGCAGATGATCCGCGTCGCGGCAGGCGAGAAGCTTTCGTTCGGGCAGCAGGACGTCAAGATCGACGGCTGGTCGATCGAGAACCGCGTCTATGCCGAGGACCCCTATCGCGGCTTCCTGCCCTCGATCGGTCGGCTGGTGCGCTACAAGCCGCCGGCAGAATCCCCCTCCCGCTCGCGGGAGGGGCTAGGGGAGGGCGTGTCCGCAAACGACGCACTTTCCGCGACAAGCCCTCCCCCGACCCCTCCCATAAATGGGAGGGGAGAAGAGGGCCGCACCCGCGTCGACGACGGCGTCCTCGAAGGCGGCGAGGTCAGCATGTTCTACGACCCGATGATCGCCAAGCTAATCACCTGGGCGCCGACGCGCGAGGAGGCGATCGATCGCCAGATCGCGGCGATCGACGAATTCGTGATTGAAGGACCCGGCAACAATCTCGATTTCCTGTCGGCGCTGATGCAGCATCCGCGTTTCCGCGACGGCGCGCTGACCACCGGTTTCATCGCCGAGGAATATCCCGACGGCTTCCACGGCGCGCCGGCCTCGCCCGATCTGCTCAAGGCATTGGCCGCGGTCGCCGCCTTCGCCGCGACCGCGGAGGCCGATCGCGCGCGGCGGATCGATGGCCAGCTCGGCAAGCGCCTGCGCCCGCCATCGGCCTGGACGGTACGGATCGACGGCACGGACCATCAGGTCGACATCTCGACCGACGGGGTGGTCGTCGATGGCGACGATCTCGACCTAGCGCTCGAATATACGCCCGGCGATCATATCGTGACGGCCGAGCTCGGCGACGAGGATCTGACGGTGCGGATCGCGCGGACGCGCGCCGGCTTCCGGCTGACGACCCGCGGCGCCTCGCATGTCGCGCGCACTCTGCCCGCGCATGTCGCGCCTTATGCCGCGCACCTGATCGAGAAGATCCCGCCCGATTTGTCCAAATTCCTGATCGCGCCGATGCCAGGTCTGCTCGTGCGGCTCGACGTCAAGCAAGGCGACCTGGTCCAGCCGGGCCAGCCGCTGGCGGTGGTCGAAGCGATGAAGATGGAGAATATCCTGCGCGCCGAAAAGGCGGCGACGGTGAAGTCCGTGGAGGCCAAGACCGGCGACAGTCTCGCGGTCGATCAGGTCATCCTGGAGCTCGAATAAGCGGATTTGGACCACTAGAGCCGATCGATTCAGACGGCACGTGTCGACTGTTTTTCAATCCTCCCCAGCCAGGGGGAGGTGGCGCCGAAGGCGACGGAGGGGGCGGACGGCCGCTCACCCGCCGTCGTGCTTCCTCCCCCCCCC
>NZ_BCYZ01000127.1 GCF_001598455.1 Sphingomonas pruni NBRC 15498 | reverse complement strand
TGAAGGCTGCGGCGGCGCGGCCGTTACCGCGTAATTTGTCCGATTGCTGGCGGCATCGAAAGAAGTACCAGTCTGCATCCCGTCGTTGGGGCCACCGGACACCGACGACGCAATAAGTCGACCAAGCGAATCATAGGTGTAGGTCGTCGTTTCCTGCGTTTGCGCCACGACGGCTACAGGAATCGCGAGCGCGCAAATAAACGCTAGCCACGTTGTTCGACGACTCACATGCTTTCCCCCGCCGATTCTATTCGGGAAAGAACCTGACCCTTTCCAACTTAGCAAATTCAAATTGGGCCATTTTGAACTTAATTCGTCCGTCACCGACCACGGGTTTGAAAGCCGGGCACGCCATAGTTTCGAGGAACGTGTTGTCCCCCTGGCAAAATCCTATTGCTGAATATCAGCGCAGTGCCCTGGTACGATCCCGCACGCGCATCTCTACACGGCGACTTCGCCCAGCAATGCAGCCCGGCTTTAATTGAATGCGACCGGAGCGACGGGGCTACCCGCCGGCGTCGGCTGAGTAGAACATCGGGTTGCTCAGCCACGCGTTGATCGCTGACTCCCGCCAGCCGGCGCAGCGGGCGCTGATCTGCACGTTTCTCGGAAAGGTACCGTTCTGCATTTTCCGGTACATCGTTGAGCGGCTCAGGCCGGTACGGTCGAGCACGGTCTTCAGGCGAAGGATACGGTCGGGAGTGTCGGTCATGGCATGATCCTGTCTGCGTTGCCTTGGCGCCCCACGAACAGGATTGAGATTGTGGGAGCGCGCGCAAGGGGTCGGGTCCGAGTTGCACCCCATGGCGCCCCACAGCGCCTAAAAAGATACTCTGGCGTAGGGGCATTTTTTGAGCCCAGAATCCCAGGGCGTCTCACGCCTACGGCATGACCGCGCTCTACGCCGCTTGCGCATCGCCGAGTCGCCGTTCCGGCGTCTCGGTCAGTTCGGATGACGATCACATGACGTGTGCCGGAGCGGAGCTCCGGCCAGCGGACATCGCGCTAGCGCGATGGCGTCGTGCCTCCGGCACGCGAACTGTCGGGGTGGGCGTCGCTTGCCCTTAGTCCCGCCGCGGCGTGCCGCAACTCCGGCTGCGCCGGAGTCCTCCTCTTCGTTCCGGCCCTGTCGGGTGCGGCCCGCCTTTATCGGCGGGACTGTCGGTCCGCTCCTGCCGCTCACCCCGCCATTCCGGCGCCGGTTGCGGTGGTTTGGGAGTAAGGAAGATGGACAACGGGACCAAGACCAACCGGCAGAGCCTCTATGCCGAAGTGACATCGCGGGTGATCGCCGAGCTGGAAGCAGGGCGGCTGCCCTGGGTGCAGCCTTGGGACAGCGCGGCGTGCGGTTGCGCCATGCCGCACAATGCCGGGACCGGGCGGCGCTATTCGGGGATCAACGTCCTTATCCTGTGGGCGGCCGTCATCGAGGGGCGATATTCGTCGCAGCGCTGGCTGACCTATCGGCAGGCACAAGCAGCAGGCGGCAATGTCCGGCGGGGCGAGCGGGGGACGGTCGTCTGTTATGCCGATCGCTTCACCCCAAAGGACGAAGCGGCGCGGGCGCAGGACGAGGATCGCGATGCACGGCAGATCGCCTTCCTCAAGCGGTTCACGGTGTTCAATGTCGACCAGTGCGAGGGACTGCCCGAAGCGTTGGTCACCGCGCCCGACCTTCCGGCGAAAATCGATATGATCCCGAGCGTGCAGGCGTTGATCCGAACAAGCGGCGCCGACTTCCGGATCGGAGGCGGCGAAGCCTATTATTCACCGGGTGCCGACTTTGTCGCGGTGCCGCCACCGGCCGCGTTCCCCGAGCGGATCAACTGGTATCGTACCGCCTTGCATGAGCTTGGCCATTGGACCGGGCATAGCAGCCGCTTGGATCGCAATCAGCGCGGCGGGTTTGGCAGTGCGGATTATGCGCGCGAGGAACTGGTCGCGGAAATGGCCAGCGCCTTTGCCTGCGCGTCGCTGTCGATCCAACCGACCGTTCGCCATGCCGATTATATCGGTTCCTGGCTGGCCGTGCTGCGCGAGGACGAGAAGGCGATCTTTCGCGCGGCAAGCGCTGCCAGCAAGGCGGCCGACTATCTGCTCGCCTTTGCACCGGAGGCGGTGTGATGCGCGAGGATCTGACCGACGCCGAGATGCTTGCTCGGCTGGAACGTGCGGTGCGTCGGATGCCAAGGCTCCAGCGCGACATCTTCCTCGCAATCCGGCTCGACGACATGGGCTATCCAGAGATTGCCGAGCGGACCGGGCTTAGCGAGCGCGAGGTGGAACGACACTTTGCGCAAAGCCTGATCTCGATAGCGCGTGCGTTCGACGAGCCAAGGTGCGAGCCGATTTGGAAGCAGCTGTTTCGATGGCTGATGGACGGGAAGTGACGACGAGCTACGGACAGCCTGTCCGCATTGCCGGTGAGGCTGTCCGTACCGCGATCGTGCCGTTAGGATGAGCCGCGATGCGAACCGATCTCGATCATCTGCCCGACCGGAAACGACGCGACCTCGAACGTATCGTGCAGATTCTGTTTGCCGAATTCGAGGACGCTACCGCGCTTGCCACCCAGAAATGGAAGAAGCAGGGCCGCATCCTCAAGGTCATCCTCTACGGCTCCTATGCGCGGGGCGATTGGGTCGAGGACCCGGTCGGCGGCTATTATTCCGACTATGACATCCTGGTCGTCGTCAACGACAAGCGCCTGACCGACCCGGTTGAATATTGGGCCAAGGCGGACGACCATTTCGTTCGCGAGGTGACGATCTCGAAGCGCATTAGCGCGCCGGTCACCTTCATCGTGCACAGCCTCAATGAAGTGAACGAGCATCTCAGTCACGGGCGCCCGTTCTTCATTGATGCCGTCGAGCAGGGCATCGCGCTCTATGAGGCGGAAGGCTATCCATTCGCGGCGCCTCGGCCCTTATCGAAACGGGCCGCCCAAGCCGAGGCGCAGAAGTATTTTGACGAGTGGTTTCCTTCGGCGACGAAGCGCTTCGAAGGCGCTCGTTTCTACATGGAGAAGGGCTATCTCAAGGACGCAGCGTTCGATCTCCATCAAGCTGCCGAACGCTTCTATCACTGCGTCCTGCTGACCCTCACCCTCTACAGCCCGAAGTCGCACAAGCTGAACTTCCTGCGCAGCCAGGCCGAGCCATTGGTGCTCGACCTGATTCAAGTCTGGCCACGCGACACCAAGTTTGGACGGCGCTGTTTCGAACTGCTCCAGCAAGCCTATGTGAACGCCCGCTACTCGCCCCATTACAAGATCACGCCGGAAGAGCTGGAATGGCTCGCCGAGCGGATCGAGCTGCTGCAGACGCTGGTGAAAGAGGCGTGCGAAAAGCGGCTCGCGCCGCACGGCTAGGCCGCGCGGCGCTCGTGGTTTTTCAGGCAGTCTTGGCTTTGCGCGGCGCGCGCTTGGCCGGCGCAGGCGCGGCGCCCGGTGCGCTGGCGCGGGCAGCCCGGCCTTTCTGACCAAGGCCGATTTTGTTCGCAAGCGCCCGGCGCGTTGCCGAATAGTTCTCGGCGACCATCGGATAGTCCGCCTTCAGCTTGTAGCGCTCGCGATATTGCTCGGGCGTCAGGCCGTGCGTCGACAAATGCCGGCGCAATGTCTTGTAGGGCTTGCCGTCGATCAGCGAGATGATGTGATCCTTCGACGCGAGCGACTTGCGTACCGTAACGGCCGGCGTGAATTCTTCCGCTGGCGCGGTGTCTTCCGCATCCCCGGCGGACGCCGAAGATCCGGACGCGAGATCGGTCACGGTGGCGTGCATGGTGCGCAGGAACGCCGGCACGTCTTCGGCGGAAACCCGATTGTTCTGGTTGCCGAGCCAGGCGATCGTGAGTTCGGTCGCGAGTTCGACCGCGTTCAGGGGTGATTCTTCTGACATGTGTAGTTCCTGCTGGTTTGAATGGCCGGCGAGCATTGATGCTGCATTAGGCGAACACATCCATAATGGATGTTTCGGCCAAGTCGATGGTCAGCAGATAAGGAGAACAGTTCAATCGATTTCGTTGTTCTCGAACATTCGCTTGCCGCGTCGCCGCCAAAGCAAGAGCGCTTGTTCGCGATCGTCGCTCCGAAGTCTCGCCGCGATCTCGCCGAGTGCGCCAAGGATCACCACGCGATCATCATCGGTCAGTTCAACCAGACCAGCTTTGGTAACGAGCCCGCCAAGCTCGATCAACTGGCGAGTCCGTTCGCGGCGTTTTATCACCCAGGCTCTCTGATCAGTTCTCGCGCGCCTGGCTTCCAGACGATGACGCAGCGCCCTCACTCTTCGCTGAGCTGCCAGCGTTGCGGCGAGTGCTGTCCGCAGCGTTATCTGTTCCGCGCTGAAAGAAAGTGACGCCGCGTTTGCGCCAACCCTCCTTGATCGCAGCATCCTTGCTTTCGACCCCAGACAATAGCAGCCCCGCCAACTGCTCGACCGGGAACACATCGGCACCGGTCGCGATCACCAGCTCGCCCAGTTGATGAAGTTTGCGTTCCTTGAGTTGCCTGGCCTTGTCGCCGAGCGCCTTCAGTTCGGCATCGAAATCGCGCGGCTTGCGCATCGTCTCGTCCTCATTTGCGTGTTGAGGACAGACCAGATATCGAGCGTTTCGATCATCGCCAATGCACTGAAATCTTTTGGGACTTTCCC
>NZ_BCYZ01000126.1 GCF_001598455.1 Sphingomonas pruni NBRC 15498 | reverse complement strand
CTGTCTCGGCACACGCCTGGAAGAAGAAAGAAGACCCTCACCCAACCCTCTCCCGCGAGCAGGAGAGGGCTTAGATTAGGCTGCCGGAGGCATTCAATCGCCGCAACGCCGCCCCGACAAGGCAAGCGGCTGAACGGTCTTCGGCGCGGTCCGGTAACGCTCCGGCACCAAGGAATGCTTCAACGCGTCCGGCACGAAGAGCGTATCGGCTGGCAAATTCTGCAGGATCGCGATCGGCTCCTGTTGAATACAGGGGGCGGGAGAGCCGTTGGCCGCAGCCCAGGCGCTTCGGATGATCACGCCGCGTCGATCGATCGCATAATAGCGGAGATTATGCCGATCTGTGACGCGCAGTACGTCGAGCCGGCCGAACCGTCGATCACTTATTGGAGCGAGGAGGTCGACAGCTGCAATCTGGCCACCGGAGAAAATCCCGCAAGCGCCGGCCCAGATCTCATCGTTCCTGGTGAGCGTGTCGCTGGCGATATCGTAGAGCCAACCGACATGGGTGCGGCAATTGACGAGGGTGCGGATCTTGACCCCCTCTCCACGGTACAATTCGCCACGATGCAATTCGAGCGCCCAGGTGTCCGTTCGATTGCCTTCGTCGTCGCGCTGATAGAGCCACCCATAGCTCGCATAGGTCGCGGTTGTGGTCTTGGTCCGCTCGAGCAGGGCCCGAGCGCTCTGATCGGCACCCTTGTCGGCACCGACCAGCAACGCGGCGCCGAGTACCAGCGCCGCGAGCCGCATCAATAAACCCGCTTCTTCGGCTTGATGTAATCCACGTCGTCGGTCAGCGTGTAGTCGTGGACCGGGCGGTAATCGAGCGACACGCTCCCGCCCTTGCCGCCCCAGCCGTCGAATGTCGCGATGGTGTGCTTCATCCAGTTCGCGTCGTCGCGATCGGGGAAATCCTCGTGCATGTGCGCGCCGCGGCTTTCCTTGCGGTTCGATGCGCCGCGGATCGTGACGACGGCTTGCCCCAGCAGATTGTCGAGCTCGAGCGTCTCGACCAGGTCGGTGTTCCAGATCAGAGAGCGGTCGGTGATGCCGACATCGGCGAGCGACTTGTAGACCACGTCCATATGCCCGACGCCTTCGTCGAGCAAAGCGGTGTCGCGGAACACGGCGCAATGCTTTTGCATCGTACGCTGCATGTCGGCGCGGATCTGCGCGGTCGGCCGCGACCCCTTGGCGTTGCGGAAATGGTCGAGCCGCTCGATCGCCTTGTCGTCGGCGGCCTTGACCACGATGCCGTGCTTGGCTTCCTTGCGGCCGATTTCGGCGATGCGCTTGCCGGTGGCGCGGCCGAACACGACCAGGTCGATCAGCGAGTTCGAGCCCAGGCGATTGGCGCCGTGGACCGAGACGCAGGCCGCCTCACCCACCGCGAACAGGCCGGGGACGACCGCGTCGGGATCGCCGTCCTTCAAATGGACGACCTCGCCATGATAATTGGTCGGGATGCCGCCCATATTGTAATGGACGGTCGGCGTGACCGGCAGCGGCTGGCGAGTCAGGTCGACGCCGGCGAAGATCTTGCCGGTCTCGGTGATCCCCGGGAGCCGCTCGTGCAGCACCTTGGGATCGATATGATCGAGGTGCAGGTAGATATGGTCCTTGTTGGCGCCGACGCCGCGGCCTTCGCGGATCTCGGCGGCCATCGAGCGCGCGACGACGTCGCGGCTGGCGAGATCCTTGGCCGAGGGCGCGTAGCGCTCCATGAAACGCTCGCCTTCGGAATTGGTCAGGTAGCCGCCCTCACCGCGCGCGCCTTCGGTGATCAGCACGCCGGCGCCATAGATGCCCGTCGGGTGGAATTGGACGAACTCCATGTCCTGCAAGGGGAGTCCGGCGCGCAGCACCATGCCGCCGCCGTCGCCGGTGCAGGTATGGGCGCTGGTCGCCGACTGATAGACGCGGCCATAGCCGCCGGTCGCCAGCACGGTGGCGTGGCTGCGGAAGCGGTGGATCGAGCCGTCTTCCATGCAGAGCGCGATCACGCCCTTGCACTCGCCGCCTTCCATGATCAGGTCGAGCGCGAAATATTCGATGTAGAAATCGGCGTCGTACTTCAGGCTCTGCTGATAGAGCGCGTGGAGCATGGCGTGGCCGGTGCGATCGGCCGCGGCGCAGGTGCGCTGCGCGGGGGGCCCCTCGCCCATATTCTGCATCATGCCGCCGAACGGGCGCTGATAGATCTTGCCAGCCTCGGTCCGGCTGAACGGCACGCCGGCATGTTCGAGCTCGTAGACCGCAGCCGGCGCCTCACGCACCATATATTCGATCGCGTCCTGGTCGCCGAGCCAGTCGGAGCCCTTGACGGTGTCGAACATGTGCCAGGTCCAGTGATCCGGACCCATGTTGCCCAGGCTGGCGGCGATGCCGCCCTGTGCCGCCACGGTGTGGCTGCGCGTCGGGAACACCTTGGTGATGCACGCGGTCTTGAGGCCGCTTTCGGCGACGCCCATGGTCGCGCGCAGCCCGGAGCCGCCCGCGCCCACCACGACGGCGTCATAGGTATGATCGATAATCTTGTAGCTGTCAGTCATCACGCCCCCGCCAGCGCCGCGCGCAGGATCGAGAAAATGGCGGTGACCGCGATCACCGCAAGGAAGAATTCGATGAGGACGAGCGCCACGACGCGGCTCTCATTTTCCTGATAATCCTCGATCAGCACCTGCAGACCGAGCCGCGCGTGCCAGCAGACCGAGATGACCAGCAGGATCAACGGCACCGCGACCCAGGCCGAGCCGATCCAGGCATGGACGCTGTCATAATCGAAGCCGTTCAACCGCGTCAGCGAGATCATGAACCAGACCAGCAGGAACAGGTTCGATCCCGCGGTGATGCGCTGACGCCACCAATGATGCGCGCCTTCCTTGGCGCTGCCGAGACCGCGGACGCGGCCGAGTTCGGTGCCCTGGCCCATTATTTGGCGACTCCGAGGATGACGTCCTTGAGCAGCACGCCCCAGAACAGGATGGTGAGCAGGACCGACCCGACGATGGTCAGGATCGACCCCGTCTTGTTGGCCTTGAGTTCGAAATTCGCGCCGGCATCGAGGAAGAAGTGGCGGATGCCGCTCATCATGTGCTGGAACAGCGACCAGGTGAGCCCGACGCCCAGCACATACCCCAGGATGCTCCAATAGCCGCCCGAGAACCAGGACACGAACCAGTCGTAGCTTTCCTTGCCGCCGCCCAGCGCCGCCAGCCAGCAGGTGAACAACAACGCGCCGACGACGGCGAGGCCGTCGCCGGTCGCGCGGTGCAGGATCGACACCAGCATGTGCGGGCCCCACCGATAATGCGACAGGTGAGGCGAAATCGGGCGGTCGGGTTTGGACGGCGTGGCCAAGTAAAGTCCCCTGCGAAAGCGCTGCGCCCTCTTAGCCCCCGAGCGTAGGGATGCAAGCCGGTCGGACGGACGTATTGGTAGACTTTTCCTCTCCGGGGCCGCGGGAGAGGCGCGGCGGATGGACAGCGCTTCGCGCGATACGCAGACTTCGTCATGCCGTCCGCCATCAACACCGGCAAGGATTGGCTGCCCACTATACGAAGAGTGCCGCAAAAAATCCTCCCCGGAACGGGGAGGGGGACCAAGACGCGTAGCGGCTTGGTGGAGGGGGCCCGCTACGAACGAGCGTCGAGGCCAGAAGCTGCCGATGGGAGGGCCCCCTCCACCACGCGGCTTGCGCCGCGCGGTCCCCCTCCCCTTTCCGGGGAGGAATTAAGACCTTTCCCGGCGCACCTGCGCGCGGAAGAGGGCTAATGGGTCCGCTTTGACGGTAAATCCGCCTCCCCCCATCCTAACCGTGCCTTAACCAAGTCCGCGCTAGCTCTTGCCTCCGACCGGCCAATTCCTCCCAGCGGCCGGAAAGCGGAGAAAAATCGTTGAGCACGCATGATTTGCCCGTCCCCGGCACCATCGCCGCGAAGATCGACCTTCGCGCGCGGTTGAGGGTGTTCGATTTCGACGGCACGCTGGCATCCGCTAGCCGCGAGGCCTGGGCTGTGCTCGAGCCAGAGATTCATGCGATTTCCGAAGCTTATTGGCAGCAATGGTTGCGCTGCTTCGCCGACGAGCGGATCTGGGCGACGCACGAGACGCAGAAGATGATCGACATCGGCTGCGAGTTCCTGCGCAACCGCTTCCTCGATACATCGGGCCGCGCCTGGATCGAATCGATAGAGCGCTCGGTCGCCGCGGCGTTTTCCGCCGACGTGTCGCCGATGGCGTTGCTGTCGATGATTTCCGCCAGCGACCGGGCCGCGTTGGGCGTGATGGTGGCCCGAGTCGATCGCGACGACCCCCGCTTGCCGATGCTGCTCGACACGCTGATGCGCTTGTCCGCGCTCGAAGGCGAGATAACGGTCGACATCTATAATTCCTATCGCGAGCACCGGGCACAAGTCGCCCGCGACCGGCTGTCGGTCGAATTCCGCGACGGCATTGCCGCGATGGTCGAGCGCGCCACCAGCGAAGGCGTGACCTTGCGCGACCAGGCGGCACGCAGTTCGGGATCGGCGCGCGGCATGATCGACAAGACCGCGGAAGTCGCGGCGGCAGCCGAGCAGTCGGCCCTGGCGATGCGCGAGGCGGCGCAGACCGCGGCGGGACTGATCCGTGCGATCGAGGACGCCCGGACCGAGGTCGAGGCAGCCGCCGAGATCGCCACCCGCGCCAGTT
>NZ_BCYZ01000125.1 GCF_001598455.1 Sphingomonas pruni NBRC 15498 | reverse complement strand
GAAGAGTCTGGCCAACCAGACCGCGCGCGCGACCGACGACATCGCCGCCAAGATCGCCGCGATCCAGTCCGCCACGCGTTCGACCGTCGACACCAATGCCAGCATCAAGGCGACCGTTGCCGAGGTGCAGGAATCGGCGTCGCGCATCCGTTTTGCGATGGAGGCACAGGCACAGACGGTGACCGCGATCACCGCGGCGGTCGACGAAACCGCGCTTGCCGCCGATTCGATGTCGAACACGATTGCGACCATCCGCGAGGACACCGAAGCCGTCGCCAGTGAAATGGGGGCACTGGCCAGCGACGTCAGCGATGTCGACGACCGGCTGGGCGGGCTGAAAGACGCAGCCGACCTGTTTTCGACGAGCGTGGCGGCGTAACTCTCTCTAATCCTCCCCGGAACGGGGAGGGGGACCAAGGCGCGCAGCGACTTGGTGGAGGGGGCCCACGACAAACGAGCAACAGGCCAGGCGGTAGGTGGAGGGAGGGCCCCCTCCACCACGCGCTAACGCGCGCGGTCCCCCTCCCCGTTCCGGGGAGGAATTGGGTCCCCCCACCCCGGAGGCATTGCCCGGCGCGGGTCCACCCCGTAATCCCCGCCGCATGACCAACATCCTCCTGACCGGCAGCAGCCGCGGCATCGGCGCCGCGATCGCCCAGGTCCTTTCCGCCAGTGACGGCGTCCGCTTGATCGGCCACGGCACCGCGAGCGGAATCCCGGCCGACTTCTCCGACCCCGCCGGCCCGCGCCAATTGTGGGACAAGGCGCTCGCCGAGCTCGGCACGATCGACGTCGTGATCAACAATGCCGGAGTGTTCGAGGACAATCCGATCGACCGTTCCGACGATGACTGGGTTGCCGGCTGGGAGCGCACGATGCGGATCAACCTGACCGCCAGCGCCGAATTGTGCCGCTTCGCGGTCCGGCATTGGCAGGAGCGCCAGTCGGGCGGGCGTATCGTCAACGTCGCTAGCCGCGCCGCCTATCGCGGCGACAGCCCCAATCACTGGCATTATGCTGCATCCAAGGCCGGGATGGTGGCGATGACCAAGTCGATCGCGCGCGGTTATGCCGCTCAGGGCATCCTGGCCTTCGCGGTCTGCCCGGGCTTCACCATGACCGGCATGGCGGAAGACTATCTGGCGAGCCGGGGCGGCGACAAACTGCTCGCCGACATCCCGCTCGGCCGCGTCGCCGATCCCGAGGAAGTCGCCAACGCCGTCGCCTATCTCGCGACCTCCGCACCACCGTCGATGACCGGCGCGGTGATCGACGTGAACGGGGCGAGCTATGTCCGCTGAGGCGGAGCGCACAATCGGCAGCTGGCGGCTGACCCTGCCCTGCACGCGTGCCGAGGCCGAAGCGATCGACGCCGCCGAGATCGCGATCGACGCCGTGCTGATGACGACAGAGGACGTCGAGGACGATGTCGAACGCTGGCGGCTCGACGCTTATAGCGAGGCCAAGCCCGACGCGACGATGATCGCGGCGATCCGCGCGCTCGTGCCGAGCGCGGCCGAGGTCGAGCCGGTAGTCGAGCCGCTCTATGACGAGGATTGGGTGACCCTGAGCCAGGCCGGGCTCGAGCCGATCCGCGAGGGCCGTTTCGTCGTCCATACCAGCGCGCATCCGATCGAGCCGCCGGCGGGCGGACGCGCTTTCCTGATTGATGCCGGTCGCGCCTTCGGCACCGGGCACCACGCCACGACCTCGGGCTGCCTGGCGATGCTCGACGCGATGGCGGAGCGCCGCTTCGCCAACGTCATCGATATCGGCACCGGCACCGGCCTGCTCGCCTTCGCCGCGCGGCATCTGTGGCCCGCGGCGCGGGTGATGGCGACCGATATCGATCCGATGGCGATCGACGTGACGCGCGAGAATGCCGAGGCCAATGCCATCGCCGGCGTCGAGCTGATCGTCGCCGACGGTGCGCTCGACGACGCGATCACAGCCGCCGCGCCTTATGACCTGATCATCGCCAATGTGCTCGCCGGGCCGCTCGTCTCGATGGCGCCGGAGCTTGCGGCGATCGCGGCGCCGGGTGCGACGATCGTGCTGGCCGGTCTGCTCGAAACGCAACGCGATCAGGTGGTTGAAGCCTATGCCGCCTGCGGTTGCACTCTGCTACAGACAGACCGGCGTGGCGACTGGACGATCCTGAAGCTCGAAGGCGGCATGGTACGCTACGTGCCGACCAAGCCGTTCGATCCCAAGGGCCGAGACGGCTGGGCATTGGACATCTGAGTCTCGAAAGGGGGATTTATGAAGCGTGCCTTCCCGTTGACCCTAGCCATGCTGATCCTCGCCGGGTGCAGCGGCGGCGGTCCCGCCGGCAATTCGAGCTCGAGTTTCGACAAGGGATTCGTCGATTCCTTCCGGCCTAAGTTCATCGCGGAGTGCCAGGCGGGTGCGCAGAAAACGTCGGGAACGACCAAGGATTTCTCGGTCGTGTGCGGCTGCGTCGCCGACAAATTGATCGCCACCAAGAGCGTAGGCGAACTGATGACCGGTCCGTCGCAGGAAGACACCAAGCGCTATGCCGAGCAATGCTTCCGCGAGCATCCGGTCAGTTAGACCGATCCGCTCAGCTTGAAGAGTTCGTTCAACTAACGATTGCCGGCCCCTTGCCCCGCGCATAATCCTGCGTGCCGCGGGTGATCACGCGATCCTCCGGCAGGATTTCAGCGATGCGGATATCCGGTTGCGCCTTGAGCGTCTCGTAGAGCGGCGCGAAATCCGTCTCCACCGTCACGCGGAGCAATTCGTCGAAGCTGGGGATGACGAAATAATTCTGCTGGAAATCGTCGATCCGGTACTCAGTCCGCATCACCCGGGCGAGGTCGAAGCCGATCCGGTTGGGGCTGGGGTCGTCGAGCGCGAACTGGCTTTCGGCATAGCTCGACACGATGCCCGAGCCATAGATGCGCAGGCCCTCGGGCTCGGCGATCAGGCCGAATTCGACCGTGTACCAATAGAGCCGGCCGAGATATTTGAGCGCGTCGAGGCCCAAGGCGCGCTGGCCGCCTTGGCCATAGACGGCAAGATAATCGGCGAACACGGGATCGGCGAGCATCGGCACGTGGCCGAACACGTCGTGGAAGACGTCGGGTTCCTGGAGATAATCGAGCTGGTCCGGCCGCCGGATGAAATTGCCGGCGACGAAGCGGCGATTGGCCATATGGTCGAAGAACACGTCGTCGGGAACGAGACCGGGAACGGCGACGACTTGCCATCCGGTCAGCTTCATCAGCCGCTCGGACAATTCCTCGAAATCGGGAATGCCGGGCTTGCTGAGCTTGAGCACGTCCAGCCCGCGCAGATAGGCTTCGGATGCGCGGCCGGGCAGCAATTTCGCCTGGCGCGCGAAGAGCGTGTCCCAGGTGGCGTGCTCTCCGGCCGTATAGTGCGACCAATCCTGCGGAATCGTCCAGTCGGACGCAGCACCGGGCGGCGGAGAATCGAGAACGTGCGTTTCAGTTGCCATTGAAACCATCTATCACGGCGGCCGTGGGGAGAGAAATCCTGTCGCGCGCCGCGAGCGTCCTGGGCTGGGTCGGCCGATCGCTGATCCTCGTTATTCTGGCCTATGTCACGGCGGGGATGGTCGGCGGCTCAATTCCGGCCAATCCGGGATGGACACCGCCGGCGCAGGGCGTGCGGATCCTGGTCGAGGATAACGGCATCCATACCGGGCTCGTCCTGCCGGTCCGCGCCGCCGGCATCGACTGGAGCCGGGATTTCCCGGCCGGCGACATCGCCGATCCGCGCTATGCCGAGTTCAATTGGGTCGCCATCGGCTGGGGCGATCGCGCTTTCTATGTCGAGACGCCGACCTGGAGCGACGTCCATCCGCTCACCGTCTTGCGCGCGGCGATCGGCAGTGCCCGCACCGTGCTGCATGTCGAGCATGTCGACGAGCCGCCGCTTGCGCCGGGCACGCGCGCGATCGTGCTGAGCGAAGAGCAATATCGCCGGCTGGTGGCCTATATCCGCGCCTCGCGTGGGCCGGGCGGCAAGGTCGCGGGCGGATACGACGTCAATGACGTCTTTTACGATGGCCGCGGATCGTACAACGCGATCCGGACATGCAACGAATGGACCGGTGGCGCGCTTAGAGCCGCGGGAGCGAGAATAGGCGCATGGACACCCTTTCCGATCGACGTGATGGCATGGTTCTGACCCCGCCGAGCAAGGCGCAATGGGCGGCCGAATTGCCGCGCATGGTCGGCACGATCGCGCGCATCCCGGTCGAATGGCCCGAGCTGATGAAGGCGCCGGCGGGCGACGGGCGGCCGGTCATGCTGTTGCCCGGGCTGTTCAATTCGGACCGGTCGAACGTAGTGATGAAGCGCTATCTGACCGCGCTGGGCTATCGCGTCGAGGGGTGGCGGCTTGGGCGCAATCGCGGCGCCAAGGCGATCGGATCGGAAGGCGAGAAATTGCTCGCGCGGCTTGAGGCCTATCATTCAGACGCCGGCGAGCCGGTGACCCTGATCGGGGTCAGCCTGGGCGGGATCATGGCGCGCTTCCTGGCGCATCGCGCGCCTGCGATGGTGCGCGAGGTGATCACCGTCAGCTCGCCCTTTGCCGGCGATCCGCATGCGACCAATGTCTGGCGCGCGTTCGAATGGCTGACCGGCGAAAAGGTCGATTCGCCCGACGTCGTCGCGCGCCGCGAGGAGATCGCGCGGCCGCTGCCGGTGCCGTCGACCGCGATCTGGTCGGCGAGCGACGGTTTGGTCAACGGCGCTTTGTGCCACGACCCGCAATGCCGCGAGATCGAGATCGTCAGCAGCCATATGGGCGTGCAGATGCACCCGGACACGCTGCGCGCGGTGGCGGGGGGTTGGGTGGAGAAAAGGCGGAAGCTTAGCCCCTCCCCTTCAGGGGAGGGGTTAGGGGTGGGGCAGTGCCCCAAACCAATTGCTCGCGGATA
>NZ_BCYZ01000124.1 GCF_001598455.1 Sphingomonas pruni NBRC 15498 | reverse complement strand
CCCCTGCAAGGGAGGGGAACGGTGCGACTAGCTCCGCGCTACCTGGAACCCCGCGAAGGACTGGCTGACCGGCATCAGTTCGAGCGTGTTGATGTTGAGGTGCGGCGGCAGCTGGGCGACCCAGAGCAGCGTGTTGGCGATATCCTCGCCGGTCATCGGATTGGCGCCGCCATAGAGTTTGTCCGATGCCTCCTGGTTGCCTTCGGTGCGGACCAGGGTGAATTCGGTTTCGACCATGCCGGGCTCGATTGAGGTGACGCGCACTCCAGTACCGGCGAGGTCCGACCGCAGCCCCAAACTGAACTGGTGCACGAACGCCTTGGTCCCGCCATAGACATTGCCGCCGGTATAGGGATAGGTCGCCGCGACCGACGAGATGTTGATGATCGCGCCCTTGCGCTCGACCAAGGCGGGCAGCAGCTTGCGCGTCAGCGACACCAGAGCGGTGACGTTGGTGTCGATCATCGTCTTCCATTGATCGAGCGAGGCGGACTGCGCCGGCGCGGTGCCAAGCGCGAGCCCGGCATTGTTGATCAACAGGTCGATCGCGCGGAAGTTCTCCGGGAGCGCATCCAGCGCGGCATCGCGCGCGGCCTCGTCACGCACGTCGAACACCGCGGGATGCACCTTGTCGGCGCCGAGCTCGGCGACCAGCGCATCGAGCCGCTCCCTGCGCCGCCCGGTCGCGATCACGCGCCAGCCGGCGGCGACGAACGCGCGCACCGCCGCCTCGCCGATGCCCGAGGTTCCACCGGTGATCAGGGCCGTGCGCATGCGTTGTTTCCTTCCGCTTGTTTCAACAGACCCTCACCCTTCCGGCGCTTCGCGCCTCCCTCCCTCTCCCGCACGCGGGAGAGGGAAAGAGCGCCGAAGGCGCGAACGGGTGAGGGCATGTGTTATCCCCGCAACGTTGCCCCAAGCTTCGCCGCCGCGGCGACCACCTTGTCGGCTACTGCCTTCAGATCGGCATCGGTGAAGCTCTTGTCACTCGGCTGTAGCGTCACTTCGATCGCCATCGACTTCACGGCGCCATTCTCTCCTGGGCGCTCGAACAGGTCGAACACGCGCGCGGCGGTGATCGCCGCCTTGTCGCTCCCGCGCACCGCGCGGGTCAGCGCGTCGGCGGTCAGGCCGGCGGGGACGGTGAAGGCGAAGTCGCGCTTGACCGCCTGGAGCGCGGGCGGTGTGTAGGCCGGGCGCATGAAGCCGGTGGAACGCTTGCCCGGGATCGCGTCGAGATAGAGCTCGACCGCGGCGACCGGGCCGTCGAGATCGAACGCCTTGGCAGTCAGCGGATGGAGCATGCCGAACGCGGCGAGCACTGTCTTGGGGCCGAGCCGCAAAGTGCCCGACTGGCCGGGATGCCAGGTCTCGCCGGCCTCCCCCATTACCTGGAGATTGTCGACCGGCGCGCCCGCCGCGGCGAGCAGCGCCAGCGCCTCGGCCTTGGCGTCGAAGGAGTCGAAACCCTGAGCCTTGCCCGCCTGCCAGCCCCGCGGCCGGCGGTCGCCCGCCAGCACAACGCCCAAGGTCGGACGCTCGGCGTCCGCCAGATAGCGCCGGCCGAGTTCGAACAGCCGCACGCTGCCCGCACCGCGATTGAGATTGCGCGCCGCCGCCGAGAGCAGACCGGGCAGCAGCGACGGCCGCATGACCTTGAGGTCCTCGCTGATCGGGTTGGCCAGGCTCCACGCCCCGCCGCCGAACGCATCGGCCTCGGCCTGGCTCAGGAAGCTCCAGGTCACCGCTTCGTCGAGCCCGCGTGCCGCGGCGGCCCGCCGCAGCTTGCGTTCGAGTTTCTGTTCGGGAGTCGCGGTCGGGCGCGCCACGCCGGGCGCGCGGTCGAGCGGCACCGGCTGGACCTTGTCGATCCCTTCGATGCGGATGACTTCCTCGACCAGATCGGCCGCGCCGTCCACGTCGCGGCGCCACGTCGGAATGGTCACCTGCCAACCATCGCCGACCGCGAAGCCGAGGCGCTCGAGAATGTCCTTCTGCCGCTCGGGCGCGACGGCGAGGCCGCCGAGCGTTTCGGCACGGGCCGGATCGTACTGGATAGTGCGCGGCGTGACGGGCGGTTCACCCGCCCGGGTGATCCCGCTCGCCGTCCCACCGCAATGATCGAGCACCAGCTTGGTCGCGATCGCGAGACCGTCGTCGAGGAATGCCGGATCGACCCCACGCTCGAACCGCTGACGCGCATCGCTGGTGAGGCCGAGCTTCTGCCCGGTCCGCGCGATATGGTCGGGGTCGAAATAGGCGCATTCGATGACCACGTCGGTGGTCGTCTCCGACACACCCGAATGCTCGCCGCCCATGATGCCGCCGATATCGTGCACGGCGAGGTCGTCGGCGATGACGGTCATCGTCTCGTCGAGCGTGTAGGTCTTGCCGTTGAGCGCCAGCACCTGCTCGCCCGCTTTGGCGCGCCGCGCGACGAGGCCGCCCGAGAGCTTGGCCTTGTCATAGACGTGGAGCGGCCGGCCGAGATCGACCGAGACGAAATTGGTGATGTCGACCAGCACCGAGATCGGCTTCTGCCCGATCGCGGTCAGGAACCGGCGCGTCCATTCGGGGGCGGCGCCGTTGGTCACGCCGCGCACTTCCTGGCCATAGAAAGCGGGGCAGCCCGCGGTGTCGTCGGTGCGCACGTCGGGGCCGGGACCTTCGCCTGCGACCGGCGCGATAGCGTCGGTACGATAGACCTGGGCGAGTGGCTTGAGCGTTCCCAGCCCGGCGGCGGCGAGGTCGCGCGCGATGCCCCGCACGCCCATGCAATCCTGGCGGTTCGGGGTGATCGACACGTCGATCACCGGATCGTTGAGCCCCGCATAATCGGGGAAGGCCGTGCCGATTGGAGCATCGGCGGGAAGCTCGATGATCCCGTCATGGTCGTCGCCGAGTTCGAGCTCGCGCGTCGAACACATCATGCCGTTCGATTCGACGCCGCGGATCGCCGAGACCCGGAGCTCCATGCCGTTGGCCGGAACGATCGCGCCTGGCAGGCCGAGCACGCCGACCAGTCCCGCGCGAGCATTGGGTGCGCCGCACACCACCTGGAGCGGATTGCCGTCGCCGGTATCGACGGTCAGCACCTGGAGCTTGTCGGCCTGCGGGTGACGCTCGGCGGTCAGCACCTTGGCGACCTTGAAGGCCGCAAGCTTCTCGCGGGGATTGTCGACGCCCTCGACCTCGAGCCCGACGCGGGTCAGCGCGTCGACGATGTCGTCGAGCGAGGCCTGGGTGTCGAGATGCTCCTTGAGCCAGTTCAGGGTGAACTTCATGCCCCCACTCCCCCGCTCAGCGTGGGCACGTCGAGCGCCGCGAAGCCGTAATGTTTGAGCCAGCGGATATCGCCGTCGAAGAACGCGCGCAGGTCGTCCATGCCGTATTTGAGCATCGCCAGCCGGTCGATCCCGCAGCCGAACGCGAATCCCTGCCATTCGTCGGGATCGAGCCCGCACGCCGCGATCACCTTGGGATGGACCATGCCGCTGCCCAGTACTTCCATCCAATGGTCCGACCCACCGATCACCCGCTTGCCGTTCTGGATCGTGTAGCCGACATCGACCTCCGCCGACGGCTCGGTGAAGGGGAAATAGCTGGGCCTGAGGCGCAAAACGATGTCGTCGCGCTCGAAATAGGCCTTGAGGAAGGTCTCGAGCGTCCATTTGAGATGACCGAGCGTGATCCCCTTGTCGATGACCAGCCCCTCGACCTGATGGAACATCGGCGTATGGGTCGCGTCCGAATCCGAGCGATAGGTCCGCCCCGGCGCGATGATGCGGATCGGCGGCTGCTGGTTGACCATCGTTCGGATCTGCACCGGCGAAGTGTGGGTGCGGAGCAACATCTTCCGCTCCCCGTCCGGCTCGTCGGGGAAATAGAAGGTGTCATGCATTGCCCGCGCCGGATGGGATTCCGGAATGTTGAGTGCGGTGAAATTGTGCCAGTCGTCCTCGATCTCGGGTCCGGTCGCGACAGCGAAGCCCAGATCGGCGAAGATTTCGGCGAGTTCGTCCATCACCTGGCTGACCGGATGGACCGTGCCCGCCGCCGGCACGTCAACCGGGAGCGTTATGTCGAGCGTCTCGCCCGCCAGCCGCGCGTCGAGCGCTTCGCGTTCGAGCCCCGCCTTGCGCCCGGTCAGCGCCTCGGTCACCGCCTCGCGCAGCGCGTGGATGCGCGGGCCGGTCGTCTGGCGCTCCTCGGGCGACATGCCGCCCAAGGTCTTTAGCAATCCGGTGACGCTGCCCGATTTGCCGAGCGCCGAGACGCGAATATCCTCCAGCCTCGCCAGATCGGCACTGTCGATCGCCGCGAGCAGGTCGCCCTTGAGCTGGTCGAGATCACTCATCGTTCAATCCGATCGTCCATAGATAGAGGTCGCCGTCCTCGGGGTCGGTGCGCTCGCCGGTGCGGAGGAAGCCATTCCGCTCCAGCACCAGTTGTGAGGGCCGGTTGCCTACCCCGGTCTCCGCGGTCAAGCCGTCAAAGCCGCGCGCCCGGACGATCGGCAGCAGCGCGGTGACCGCGGCGGTGGCGTGGCCGCGCCCCTGGCGGCTGTCGGCGATGCCGTAACCGATCTCCGGGCGCTTGCCGTCGTGCGGCCGGGTGAAGCTGATCATCCCGACCGTCTCGTCGTCGGCGACGACCAGCCAAGCGACGTCGCCGCCAATCGCCTCGCGATTCTTCGCCGCGACGCCACGGATCAGCTCGATAACCTCGGCCGGCGCCACGCCGCCTTCGCAAATCGCGGGCGGGTTCGCTGGTGCCGGGCGCTCGCCCAACAACCACGCGAAATCGCCGTCCTGCATCGCTCGTAGTTCGATCACGTTGTTTCTCTCGATAATCCTCCCCCGACAGGGGGAGGTGTCGGCAGAGCCGACGGAGGGGGCGGAGGCACGACGATAGTGTTTCGCCATCCTCCCCCCCCC
>NZ_BCYZ01000123.1 GCF_001598455.1 Sphingomonas pruni NBRC 15498 | reverse complement strand
GGGCCTGTTCATCAGCGCAGAAGCGACACGCCCTCCCCCAGCCCCTCCCGCGAGCGGGAGGGGAGTTAAACGGCCCCTCCCGTAACCGGGAGGGGCTTTTTGTTTGTTCGCCCTCCCCCTACAGCCTCCCCATGACCGACACCCCCACCCGCCCCGCGCTCGCTTATCAGCTAACCGTCGGCAAGGGTCCGCCGGTGGTCTTCCTGCCCGGTTATGCCAGCGACATGAGCGGGTCGAAGGCGGTAGCGCTGGAGGAATGGGCGAAGGCGGTTGGCCGCACCTATCTGCGCTTCGATTATGCCGGTTGCGGCGCGAGCGAGGGTGAGTTCGCCGACCAGACGCTGACCGGCTGGCGCGACGACGTGCTGGCCATGCTCGACATGCTGGCCGAGCCCGCGATCCTGGTCGGATCGTCGATGGGCGGCTGGCTCATGCTGATGATCACGCGCGACCATCCCGAACTGGTCGCGGCGTTGGTCGGCATCGCGCCGGCGCCCGACTTCACCGACTGGGGCTTCTCGATGGACGAGAAGATGAAGCTGCTCCAGGACGGCCAGCTCGAGCGGCCGTCGCCATATTCGGATCAGCCGACCGTCTATACCAGCCGCTTCTGGCAATCGGGCGAGGCGTCGCGGCTGACCGCGTCGATGCTGGCGATCGACTGCCCGGTGCGCATCCTCCACGGCCAGGGCGATCGCGACGTGCCGCACGAACGCTCGCTCCATCTGGCGCGGATCCTCCGTTCAGCCGACGTGCAGGTGACCTTGATCAAGGACGGCGACCACCGGCTGTCGCGCGACCAGGACATCGCGCTGCTGATCCGCACGATCGAAGGACTGTCGACGCGATCATGATCCTGCTTCCGCTGATGTTCCAGGTCGGGTCGACCCCGTCGGCTTTGTCGCCGAACGAGCAGCGCTATCGCGCGTGCATCGCGCTGGCGACGAGTGATCCCAAGGCGGCGGAGGCGGAGGCCGACCGGTTCCGCAGCGCCGGCGGCGGCGCCAGGGCGCACCAATGCCAGGGCATGGCCTATGCGCAGGAAGCGCGCTGGGGCGACGCCGCGACCGCGTTCGAGGCGGCGGCGCGCGATGCCGATACGGCCCATGATCCGGAAGCGGCGCGCTATTGGGCGCAAGCGGGCAATGCCTGGCTGGCGGCGGGCGATGCGGTCAAGGCGCAGACCGCGCTGACGACCGCGATCACCGCGGGTACGCTCGATAATTTCGGCCGCGGCGAGGCTTTGCTCGATCGCGCCCGCGCCCAGGTCGCGGCCGGGCGCCTTGCCTCGGCACGGGGCGACATCGATGCCGCGCAGGAAGCGACGCCCAAGGATCCGCTCGCCTGGTTGTTGTCGGCGACGCTGGCGCGACGGATGAACGATCTGCCCCGCGCGCAGACCGACATCGCCGAGGCGCTGAAATTGTCGTCGGACGATGCCTCGGTCCAGCTCGAGGCCGGCAATATCGCCGCTCTGTCGGGCGATGCCGATGGCGCGCGGACGGCGTGGCAGGCAGCGGCCAAGCTCGCGCCCGGCACTGCGATCGCGGACAATGCCCGCGCCGCGCTGGCGCAGTTCGATGCGCCTGCTGCGGCGCCCGCTGCGCCGCCTGCGCCAAGTGCGCCGAGTGCGCCAGCTAACAAGCCGTAAATCTGATCGCTCCGGCTTGAATCCTTCCCCGGCGAAGGCCGGGGCCCAGTATCGATGACGTGGAGATGGCATCCCGCCGACGAAAATGCGGGGAGGCTGGGCCCCGGCCTTCGCCGGGGAGGCAGTGATTTCGCCACAGACCGCCCAACCGATCAGCCGAGACTGGCGCGACTCCCCTCTCGCCCCTATCTCCCGCCTGAACCAGCAGGGAGAAGACGAATGAATTATCTCCACACCATGATCCGGGTCAGCGATCCGGACGCGACGGTGCGGTTCTTCGAGCTGCTCGGCCTCAAGGAAGTGCGCCGCTTTGACAACGAAAAGGGCCGCTTCACGCTGATCTTCCTGGCGACCGAGGAAGATCGGCAGATCGGCGATGGACGCGCGGAGGTCGAGCTCACCTACAATTGGCCTGCGGAGGACGGCAGCGCCGAACACTATTCGGGCGGGCGCAATTTCGGCCACCTCGCCTATCGCGTCGATAATATCTACGAGACGTGCCAGCGGCTGATGGACGCCGGGGTGACGATCAACCGTCCTCCCCGCGACGGCCACATGGCGTTCGTCCGCACTCCCGACAATATCTCTATCGAGTTGCTCCAGAACGGCGTGCTCGAGCCGGCCGAGCCATGGGTTTCGATGCCGAACACGGGCGAATGGTGACCCCGTGTCGGCTGCGACTGATCGCTTCCTGGCGCTGACCGGCGCGCGCCTGCCGCTGGTCCAGGCGCCGATGGCCAATTTCGCCGGAAGCGCGCTGGCGATCGCCGCGCTGAAGGCCGGCGCGGTCGGATCGCTCGCCTGCGCGGTGCTGTCGCCCGATCAGGTAGCGGCCGAGGTCGCGGCGATCCGGGCGGCGGCGGCGGGGCCGATCAACGTCAATTTCTTCTGCCACAAACTCGGTCCGCAACCCGACGAGAGCGCCTGGCACGCGGCGCTCGCTCCCTTCTACCAGGCGGAGGGCGTGACCCCGCCGGCCCAGCCGCCGGCGTTGCGCAAGCCGTTCGATGCGGCGATGGCCGATGCGATCGAGGCGGTGCGGCCGGAGATCGTCAGTTTCCATTTCGGCCTGCCCGAGCGCGACCTGCTCGATCGCGTCCGCGCGACCGGGGCACGCATCTTCGGCAACGCGACTACCTTGGCCGAGGCGCACTTCCTCGCCGACGCGGGGGTCGACGCGATCATCGCCCAGGGGTTCGAGGCGGGCGGCCATGCCGGCCATTTCCTGATCGGCCATCGTCCGATCGGCGTGCTCGCGCTGGTTCGCCAGATCCTGAACCATATCGACTTGCCGGTGATCGCGGCGGGCGGGATCGCCGATGCCGGCGCGGCCAAAGGCGCCGTAGCTGCGGGCGCGGCAGCCGTGCAGGTCGGCACCGCCTATCTCCGCACGCCCGAAGCGACGACCAGCGCGGTGCACCGCCGGCTTCTGGCGGAGGCTAAGCCCGAGGATAGCGTGTTCACCAATCTGTTCTCCGGCGGGCTGGCGCGCGGGTTGCGCAACCGCCTGATCGAGGCTCTAGGGCCGGTCAGCGATGTTGCCCCGCCTTTCCCCTATGCCAGCGCCGCACTGGCGCAATTGCGCGCCAAGGCCGAAGCCGACGGGCGCGGCGACTATTCGCCATTATGGGCGGGCCAAGGCGTCGGCCTGTCGGATGACGAACCGGCCGAAGATTTGACCGCCAGGCTCGGCGCCGCGGCGCTGGAAGGAAGCAGGATATGAGCAAGCTCGACATCGTCCGCATCGCCGCGCTCAGCGACAATTACATCTGGGTGGTCCACGATCCCGACAGCGGCGAGACGATGGTGGTCGATCCCGCGGAGGCCGATCCCGTGCTGGCCGAGGCCGAGCGGCGCGGCTGGACGATCAGCGCGATCTGGAACACGCATTGGCATCCCGATCACACCGGCGGCAATGCGGCGATCAAACAGGCGACCGGCGCGCCGGTGATCGCGCCCGCCGCCGAAGCCGCGAAAATCCCCACCGCCGACCGACTGGTCGCAGAAGGCGATACGGTCAAGCTGGGCAAGCACGTCGCGACCGTGCTCGAGACGCCGGCGCACACCGCCGGGCACATCACCTATCATTTCGCCGATGACGCGGTGGCGTTTACCGGCGACACCTTGTTCGCAATGGGCTGCGGCCGCTTGTTCGAAGGCACTGCGGGGCAAATGTATGCCAATATGCAACGGCTGGCCGATCTGCCGCCTGAAACCTCAGTCTATTGCGCGCACGAATATACTTTGTCCAATGCCCGTTATGCGCGGGTCGCCGAGCCCGACAATGACGCTATCGCCGATCGCCTGCGCGCGGTGGAAAAGATGCGTGAGCGTGGCGAGGCGACCGTGCCGACGACGATCGCGCTGGAGCGCGCCACGAATCCGTTCATGCGTGCACAATCGGTTGAACAATTTGCCGAAAGACGGGCCTCTAAGGATGTATTCCGCGGCTGAACCGGTATAGGATCGGGCCGAGGGGATGCGAAGGAGCCGCTCATGCGTAACCGTATCTTTCCGTTCGCGTCATTGTCCGTTGCGGCAATCGCGCTGGCGTCCTGCACAATGACTCCCGCCGAGACCGCCCGCGCCGCCGATGCCAAGGCCGCGACCCAGGCCGCGCTGGGCAAGGAACTCGCCGGGCTGACGCCGACCGAGACCAAGGACTGTATGGACAATTACCAGTCCTCGTCGCTCAAGGCCTATGGCGGGACCCTGGTCTACAGCGTCAGCAGGAAGCTGAAATACGTCAACGACACCGGTGGCGGTTGTGAGGCGGTCGAACGCGGCGACATCCTGGTCACCAAGTCGCCCTCGGGGCGGTTGTGCCGCGGCGACATCGCGCGCACGGTGATGCCAGGATCGCACGTCCCGTCGGGCAGCTGCGCGCTGGGCTCGTTCGTCACCTACCGCGCGAAATAATGCCATGCGCATCGTGCTGATCCCCATCGCGGCGCTGGGCCTGCTCGGCGCCGCCGCACCCGCCGCTCCGCGCCAGGGAACGATCGAGAGCGCACTTGCCGGACGCGTCGCGGGCAAACCCGTCGATTGCGTCGACCATTCGCGTCTCGACGGCCCGCAAGTCATCGACGACAAGACGCTGATCTATCGTGAATCGGGCCGTCGTATCTGGCGCAACGATTTGATCGGCGTGTGCCCCGGCCTCAAGCCGATGGACACGCTGATCGTCGACGTTTTCGGCACGCAATTATGCCGCAACGACCGCTTCCGCGCGCTGACTCCGGGCCTGAGTATCCCGGGCCCCTACTGCCGGCTGGGCAAATTCACGCCTTACGACAGGCCGGCCAAGGGGAAATAGGAGGCGACCCGAGCAGAATCGTAAGGTTCGCGCCTCCCCTCCCTGCAA
>NZ_BCYZ01000122.1 GCF_001598455.1 Sphingomonas pruni NBRC 15498 | reverse complement strand
GAGCCGGAGGCTCGCGCGGCGCTCGGGCGCCGCTCCCCTCATCCAAGCTCCGCTAGGCGGCACGCCGCCAAGCTTCGCTATCCTTCTCCCACAAGGGGAGAAGGAAGAGAGTCTTACGCCTCCGCGGCCAGCTTCTCGGCCTTGGCGATGACGCCGTCGATGCCGCCGACCATGTAGAAGGCAGCTTCCGGCAGGTGATCGTACTCGCCGTTCACCACCGCCTTGAACGAGCGGATCGTGTCCTCGATCTGCACGAACTCGCCCGGGATGTTGGTGAACACCTCGGCGACGTGGAACGGCTGCGACAGGAAGCGCTGGATCTTGCGGGCACGGCTGACGGTGAGCTTATCCTCTTCCGACAGTTCGTCCATGCCCAGGATGGCGATGATGTCCTGCAGCGACTTGTACTTCTGCAGGATCGACTGGACCGCGCGGGCCGTCTCGTAATGCTCCTGGCCGACGACGCGCGGTTCGAGCACGCGGCTGGTCGAATCGAGCGGGTCGACCGCCGGATAGATGCCGAGTTCCGAGATCGCGCGGTTGAGCACGGTCGTCGCGTCCAAGTGGGCGAACGAGGTCGCCGGCGCCGGGTCGGTCAAGTCGTCCGCGGGGACGTACACGGCCTGCACCGAAGTGATCGAACCCTTGTTGGTCGAGGTGATGCGCTCCTGCAGCGCGCCCATGTCGGTCGACAGGGTCGGCTGATAGCCCACCGCCGACGGAATACGGCCGAGCAGCGCCGACACTTCGGCGCCCGCCTGGGTGAAGCGGAAGATGTTGTCGACGAAGAACAGCACGTCCTGGCCTTCGACGTCGCGGAAATATTCCGCGATGGTCAGGCCCGAGAGAGCGACGCGGGCACGCGCGCCTGGCGGCTCGTTCATCTGGCCATAGACCAAAGCGACCTTCGATCCCTCGCTGACGGCGTTGCCGTCGGCGTCCTTGGCGATGACGCCCGCGTCGAGGAATTCGTGATAGAGGTCGTTGCCCTCACGCGTGCGCTCGCCGACGCCGGCGAACACCGAGGTGCCGCCATGGCCCTTGGCGATGTTGTTGATCAGCTCCTGGATCAGCACGGTCTTGCCGACGCCGGCGCCGCCGAACAGGCCGATCTTGCCGCCCTTGGCGTAGGGCGCGAGCAGGTCGATCACCTTGATGCCGGTGACCAGGATCGAGCTCTCGGTCGACTGGTCGACGAACAAAGGAGCGTCGGCGTGGATCGGCGCGGTCTGCGTGGCGTTGACCGGGCCGCGCTCGTCGATCGGCTCGCCGATGACGTTGAGGATGCGGCCGAGCGTGGCCGGGCCGACCGGCACGCGGATCTGCGAGCCGGTATCGGTGACGTTCTGGCCGCGGGTCAGGCCCTCGGTCGAGTCCATCGCGATCGTGCGGACGGTGTTCTCGCCCAGATGCTGCGCGACTTCGAGGACCAGGCGGTTGCCGTTATTGTCGGTCTCGAGCGCCGACAGGATCGCCGGCAGGCGGTCGGGGAAGCTCACGTCGACGACCGCGCCGATCACCTGGCTGATGACGCCGACATTGTTGGTCGTCGCGACGGGCGCGGTGGTGGTCGCCTCGGCCTTGGGCGCGGCGGCCTTGCGCGGAGCGGCCGGCTTCTTGGCCGGGGCCTTGGTCTTGGGAGCAGCGGTTGCCATGATGTCCTACCTTGCTTCTTCAATTCGTCGCCCCGGCGGAGGCCGGGGCCGCTAAGTTAAACGCGTCGGCTCCGCCGCAAGGCGGCCCCGGCCTCCGCCGGGGCGACGCGGGAATTACAGCGCCTCGGCGCCCGAAATAATTTCCACCAGTTCGGTCGTAATCGCGGCCTGGCGGGCGCGGTTGTACTGGATCGACAGCCGCTTGATCAGGTCGCCGGCGTTGCGCGTGGCATTGTCCATCGCGGTCATCTTGCTGCCCTGCTCCGACGCCGAATTCTCGCGGATCGCGCGGAACAGCTGGATCGCGACGTTGCGCGGCAGCAGGTCGGCGAGGATTTCCTCCTCATCCGGCTCGTAATCGACCGCGGCGCTGACGCCCGTCGTGTCGGCGGCGATCGCCGGGATCGACACCGGGATGATCTGCTGCTCGGTCGGTTCCTGCGTCAGCACCGATTTGAAGCGCGAATAGAACAGGTGCGCGACATCGAACTCGCCGGCTTCGAACCGCGCGATCAGGTCGTCGGCATAGCCGTGCGCATCGGCGAAGCGGAGCTTGTCGAGCGCGCCGGGTTCGATCGAGTGGATGAAGTCGTTGGGGTACAAGCGGTTGAGCACCGCACGGCCCTTCTTGCCGATGGTGTAGAACTTGACCGTCTTGCCCTCGGCGATCAGCTCGGCGGCGCGGCGCCGCGCCAGGCGCGCGATATTGGTGTTGAACGCGCCGGCCAGGCCCTTGTCCGACGTCGCCACCACAAACAGATGCACCTGATCGCGGCCGGTGCCGGCCAGCAATTTGGGCGAGTTCGGGCCGACGGTGACGGTCGAGGCGAGGCTCGCCACCACCTTCTCCAGCCGCTCGGCATAGGGGCGGCCGGCCTCGGCCGCTTCCTGCGCGCGGCGCAGCTTGGCGGCGGCGACCATCTTCATCGCCTTGGTGATCTTCTGCGTCGACTTCACCGAGCCGATGCGGATCTTGAGGGCCTTAAGACTTGCCATCGTTTCCTTCTTCTCCCTCTCCCCTCTGGGGAGAGGGCCGGGGAGAGGGGCAGTGCAACCAACGTCGCGTTCTGCCCCTCTCCCGACTTCGCTTCGCTCGTCTGCCCTCTCCCGGGTGGGGAGAGGGCGAAGTTAATTACGCAAACGTCTTCGCGAAGGCGTCGAGCGCGGCCTTGAGCTGGTCGCGGACGTCGTCCTTCAGGTCCTTGCTGTCGCGGATCGACTTCAGGATGCCGGCATGGTTCGCGCGCATGTCGGCGAGCATCGCCGCTTCGTAGCGCACCACGTCCTGCGTCGCGACCGTATCGAGATAGCCCTGCGTACCCGCGAAGATCGACACCGTCTGCTCCTCGAACGGCAGCGGGCTGAACTGCGGCTGCTTGAGCAACTCGGTCAGGCGCGCGCCGCGGTTGAGCAACTTCTGGGTCGAGGCGTCGAGGTCCGAGCCGAACTGCGCGAACGCCGCCATCTCGCGATACTGGGCGAGCTCGAGCTTGATCGAGCCGGACACCTTCTTCATCGCCTTGGTCTGCGCGGCCGAGCCGACGCGCGACACCGACAGACCGACGTTGATGGCGGGACGGATGCCCGCGAAGAACAAATCGGTTTCGAGGAAGATCTGGCCGTCGGTGATCGAGATCACGTTGGTCGGGATATAGGCCGACACGTCGCCCGCCTGGGTCTCGATGATCGGCAGCGCGGTCAGCGACCCGCCGCCCATCGCGTCCGACATCTTGGCGGCGCGCTCGAGCAGGCGCGAGTGGAGATAGAAGACGTCGCCCGGATAGGCTTCGCGGCCCGGCGGGCGGCGCAGCAGCAGCGACATCTGGCGATAGGCGACTGCCTGCTTCGACAGATCGTCGAACACGATCAGCGCGTGCATGCCGTTGTCGCGGAAATATTCGCCCATCGCGGTGCCGGTATAGGGCGCGAGGAACTGCAGCGGGGCCGGCTCCGACGCGGTCGCGGCGACGACGATCGAATAGTCCATCGCGCCGTTCTCGGTCAGTGTCTTGACGAGCTGCGCGACGGTCGAGCGCTTCTGGCCGACCGCGACATAGACGCAATAGAGCTTCTTCGATTCGTCGTCGCCGGCGTTGACCGTCTTCTGGTTGATGAAGGTGTCGATCGCGACGGCCGACTTGCCGGTCTGGCGGTCGCCGATGATCAGCTCGCGCTGGCCGCGGCCGACGGGAACGAGCGCGTCGATCGCCTTCAGGCCCGACTGCATCGGCTCCGAAACAGACTGCCTCGGGATGATGCCCGGCGCCTTCACCTCGACGCGGCTGCGCTTCTCGGCGACGATCGGCCCCTTGCCGTCGATCGGATTGCCGAGGCCGTCCACGACGCGACCGAGCAGGCCCTTGCCGACGGGGACGTCGACGATGGTGCCGGTCCGCTTGACGACGTCGCCTTCCTTGATCTCGGCGTCCGAGCCGAAGATCACGACGCCGACATTGTCGGCCTCGAGGTTGAGCGCCATGCCCTGCACGCCATTGGCGAACTCGACCATCTCGCCCGCCTGGACGTTGTCGAGGCCGTGGATGCGGGCGATGCCGTCACCGACCGACAGCACCTGGCCGGTTTCCGAGACTTCCGCCTCGGTGCCGAAATTGGCGATCTGGTCCTTGATGACCTTGGAGATTTCTGCGGCGCGGATGTCCATGATTAAAACCTTCAGCCTTTCATCGCGTGCGCGAGGGTATTGAGACGGGTACGGATCGAGGAATCGATCATCTGCGATCCGATACGAACGACCAGGCCGCCGAGCAGCGACTGGTCGACATTCAATTCAACGGCGACCTCGCGGCCGATCCGCTGGCGGAGCTGCTGCTTGAGCTCGCTTACCTGCGCGTCCGACAGCGGATGCGCGGACGTCACCTCGGCGGTGGTCTCGCCGCGATAGTTCGCCGCCAGGCCGCGGAACGCGCGGATGATCGCCGGCAACTGGCCGAGACGCCGGTTGTGCGCGAGCACGCCCAGGAAACTGCTGGTCGTCGCGTCGAGCTTCATCACACCGGCCACGGCGGCGATCGCCTTGGCGGCGTCGAGTCGGCCGATCAGCGGGCTGGTGGTCAGCGTCTTGAAGTCGGCCGATTCGGCCAGCGCCTGGCGGATCGTCGCCAGACTCGCTTCGACCGTGTCGATCGCCTTCGATTCGCGGGCGAGCTCGAACAGCGCGGTTGCGTACCGTCCGCCTAAGCTCGCTTGAATACCGCCGGATTGCTCCACGCGATGATGGTCCTTTTCAAAAGGGTATGTGGCCCCATACGAAAAGAGGGCAGCCCCGAGGCGCCCTCTATGGGTTGGCGCGCGACTAGCATCGGGGGGGCGGGGATGCAACCCGGTGCTTTAGGATGAGGTGCAGAGTAGGGTGGCCTTGCACTCCTAAGCCCCTCTCCCGCGTGCGGGAGAGGGAGGGGCCCGCCGCCATAGGCGGTGGG
>NZ_BCYZ01000121.1 GCF_001598455.1 Sphingomonas pruni NBRC 15498 | reverse complement strand
TCGATCGGCCGGAAGGGCCGGTTTCAGTCCGACGACTTAATGAGGGAGAACGTAGTTTGCCGCCGTTGCAGCGGCTAATTCTCGAGATCGCCCCCTGGATGTCGCCCGGCGCGCTGCGGCAACAGCACAATGCAGCCCACGATGAAGACTGCGAGGACGAGTGACGCCAGCGGCCGACTGAAATCCAGGCCGCCCTTGTCGTGCGGCTTATCGAGCAGATCTCCCACGGTAGCGCCGAGCGGCCGCGTCAAAATGAACGCCGCCCAGAACAGGAAGACGCGGGATATGCGGGTCCAACAATAGAGCGCAACCAAGACCGCCAAACCCAGTGCGAAAACGATCGCACCGCCTTCATATCCCAGGCCCCCGCTATCGGCGATCCAGTCCCCGAGCGCCGTACCCAGGGTCTGCGAAAAGGTAATCGTGACCCAGTAGAAGATTTCCGCCTTTGGGCTGGCGATCTTCGCTACCGACACCGACCCCATCGACCAATACCAGAGCGCGAGCGTGCCGAGCAGACAGGCCAGGAGGAGCGCCGAGCCCCCGGTATAGCCGATGCCGAGCGAACGATCGGCGAAATCAGCCATCGTGGTCCCGGCCGTGGTCGAGGCGACGATCGTCGCCCAGTACAGAAACGGATGGAATCTGGCGGCGCTGACCTGCCACCAGACGAGGCCGACGAGCAGCGAGGCGAAGATCGCCGTTCCCGCGAGATAGCCGAGGTTCATCGTCATGGTGACAGTGTCGCCGCCGGTCTCGCCCAAGGTGGTGGCGGCGATCTTGATGATCCAGAACGTCAGCACGATCTCGGGAACCTTGCTGGCCGAGACGGCGGGCGCTTGCGGGGTACTCATCGATTATTCCCTTCCGACAGCGGATTCGGCGGACGCGGCTCCTCCAACGAGCGCGCCGCCCGGTTGATCCGGACGGCGGCTCCGCACTCTGGTTGACGATCAGTCGGCGTTCGGACCTTCGACGCCGTTCTCGAGCACCTTGCCGGTGCGCGCATCGACACCGACCTCGAAGGTCTTGCCGTTACTCTTGATGTCGAACGAGTAGCGCAGGCCAGTGCCACCCGATTCCTTCTCGAGCTCCTGATCGGTGATTACGCCTGGACGGGCCGCCAGAGCGCGGGCGCGTGCGGTGGCGAGGGATACCTTCGCCATCGGCGCGAGGCGCGCGCCTTTCAATCCATGATGCGACGGCGCCGCCGATGCGCCAGTGGCAACGAGCATGGCGACTGCGGCGATACAGATAAACTTACGCATGATGTTCTCCAACTTAGGCAAACTGCCCAGGTCGAGTGAATACGCGCCATCGCATTCCTTCAGCCTCACTCGAGCATTAGGAATTGCCAACTTGCCCGATCCGGCCGCCGGGGCGTTATCGCATCGGGCGCTGGCGGGTGCGCAGACAATGAAGGCGGACTGGTGAGACTCTTGTTCCTCGAAGACGACAAGGAAACGCGGGAGCATGTAACGCGGATGCTGCGCGCTGCTGGGCATGTCGTCGATGATTGCGCGACCGGTCCAGACGCGGTCTTTCTGGGCACCAGCAACAGCTATTCGGTCCTGATCCTGGATCGCATGGTGCCACGACTGGACGGGTTGGGCGTGCTGAAGGCGCTTCGCGCGGCGGGCGTCCAGACGCCGGCGCTATTCCTGACCGCGATGGACGATGTCGACGACAGGGTCGAAGGTCTCGAGACGGGCGCCGACGACTATCTGGTCAAGCCGTTCGCCGGCACCGAGCTGCTGGCCCGCGTCAATGCGCTGGGACGGCGCCCCCCTGTGTCGGAAAATGTCACTCGGCTAGCGATCGCAGACCTCGAGATGGATCTGCTCAAGCGTATCGTCACGCGTGGCGGCCAGCGGATCGACCTTCAACAACAGGAATATAAGCTGCTGGAGTATTTGATGCAGCATGCCAGCGAGATCGTTACCCGCACCATGCTGCTGGAGAATGTCTGGTCGTTCCATTTCGACCCTGGAACCAACCTTATCGAAAGTCATATGAGTCGCCTGCGCGCCAAGGTAGATCGCGGTTTCGCCCAAGCGCTGATCCATACAGTACGCGGCGCCGGATATCGCCTCGATGTCGCTGACTAGTCCCTTTCGCAGCGGGGCATTTCGGTTCGCGCTCTTGATCGCCTCCATCTTCGCGCTTGGCACTGTGGCACTTCTCGTGATGGTCGAACGCACCGTCGGCCAATATGCGGTCGAAGTCGGGCGCGACAGCGTCATGACCGAGGTGTCCGCCCTGCTCGACGAGGATCGCCTCGCCGGTCGTGCGCGCACGATCGAGTCCGTCGTGCGGCGAGAAAATGCCGTGCGCGAGCACCAGCTGCGCTTCTTGTTGGTCGACGGCCGCGGAAGATATCTCGCGGGAAGTCTGCCAGCCGGAATCGCGCACGTCGGGTGGCGGACTATCACCATGCGCAATCGCGACGCCGACGATGACGACGGTGCGACGACGATGACGCTCGACACTTTTGGTGCGCGGATGAGCGACGGCGCGGTGGTCGTGGTCGGAAGCGATACCTCGGATATCGAGGAACTGCGGCAGAACCTGGGAATGACCGCCGCCGGCTTCGGGATGCTGATCGTCCTGCTGTCGCTCAGCGGCGGCCTTCTCGTGGGCACCACCTTTCTACGCCGGCTCGACCGCGTCAATAAGTCGGTCTCGCGCATCATGCAGGGCAGCCTGGCCGAACGTTTGCCACAGATCGGCATGAGTCCGGAGTTCGACAGACTCTCAGTCAACCTCAACCTGATGCTCGGTCGCATCGAGGCGTTGATGGAGGGCGTCAAGCAGGTGTCGACCGACATCGCGCATGACCTGCGGACCCCGCTGACGCGGCTGCGACAGCAGCTGGAGGACATTAGGGATTCCGCGCCGACGCCGGAGATGATCGAGCAAGCTGAGCGCGCACTCATTCAGATCGATCGCATTCTGTCGATCTTCCGCGCGCTGCTGCGGATCGGTTCACTCGAAGCCGGTGCGGGCCGGAAGCGATTTGCTCCGATCGACTTCAGCGACATGGTTGAGCGCGTCTTCCGCGCATATCAACCCGTCGCGGAAGACCGAGGTTATTCGCTGTCCGCAACGATCGAGCCAGGGATCGTTGGCTATGGCGACGCGGAAATGCTTGCCCAGGCGGTGACGAACCTGATCGAGAATGCTTTGTTTCATACGCCCGCCGGCACCGGCGTCGTGGTCGGCGTCGAACAGCGTGGCGACGGCGAGATCATGATGTTCGTCAGCGACAACGGCCCCGGCATTCCGGCCGGCGAAGTCAGGAACGTCGTGAAGCGCTTTTATCGGCTCGATACGAGCCGGGGGAGCGAGGGCGCCGGGCTGGGCCTGTCGCTGGCAGCGGCCATTGCAGATGCGCACGGCGGTAAGTTGGTGCTGGAGGATAACGATCCAGGCCTGAGAGTGGAGATGCGGCTCATCAATCCTCGCTTGGCCGCGGGACGCGGTCCGGAGGAGAGTTGAACCGTCCGCAAAACTTCAAACGCACTGTCGTCTCGGTCCAGCTTTGATCTCATTGCGTGTTAGGAATTCCCAATGTTCGGGCTCGGCCTATCCTCGCCGAGTGCGATTTAGACTGTGGTAACAGTGACATACCGTTCCCTTGCCGAACCGGATTGGAGTGCTGGTCCATGGAGCCGCCGCCATGCGCAGGAACGTTCCCGTATCAGCAGGGTTCGCAATGCGTGCCGCCAATTCGCCGAGGAAATCTATATGACCGCTGCCGACCGACGCGAGATGCTCAACAAGGTTCCTCAAGTCACAATCTTCTTCTGGATCATCAAGATCCTCGCAACGACGATCGGTGAAACCGGCGCGGATTTCCTGAACGTGCAACTCGGGTTCGGACTGAATGGCACATCGCTCGTTATGACCGTCCTGCTCGCGGTCTTGCTGGCAATCCAGATGCGCAAGGATCGCTACGTCTCCTGGGTGTATTGGGTGGTCGTCGTGTTCCTCAGCGTGGTCGGCACGCTTCTCACCGACAATCTGTCCGACAATCTCGGCCTCAGCCTCTACGTCTCGACCGCCGCGTTCACGCTCGCCCTGATGCTGACGTTCATTGTCTGGTACAGCAACGAACGCACGCTCTCGATCCACGAGATAACCAGCACGAAGCGCGAGGCGTTCTACTGGGCCGCCATCCTGTTCACCTTCGCGCTCGGTACTGCCGCGGGCGATCTGATCTCAGAGCAGCTGAGCCTGGGATACCTGCTTTCCGGGTTGATTTTCGGCGGTTCCATCGCACTCATCACATTTGCCTATTACGCCCTGAAGCTGAATGCCGTGGTAGCCTTTTGGCTGGCCTATATCCTGACGCGTCCGCTCGGCGCGTCGATCGGTGATCTTCTCACCCAGTCCAGCAAGGATGGCGGTCTGGGTATCGGCACCTTCACCGTCAGCGGCGTGTTTCTAGCGATCATCGTGTCGCTCGTCATTTATCTGAGCGGTCGAGATCAAAACGAACCGGAGGAGAGGACATAGCAGGTGCTGCCAGCGAAAGCTGTTTGGCTCGACCGCTCCACCCCGCTGAAAGCCACCGTGACCGGCGTCGTATTTCACAGCATGAGCATCTCGAAGGGATTCATCGGCTGCTTTTGGGCGAATTGGCAAGCGGTCTAAACGTCAAGACCTGGGGCGCCTAGCTGAAGAGCAACCCTGGAGCGGTTCGCATGGCAGCTCCCGACCCAGTTGCGGTCGCTCGAGGCGTTAACTCGACATTGCCGACAACAATGCTTCTGCCGAAGCGAACCCACTGATCGGCAGGTCAAAGTTGTAGCCCATGTCGGTGACGTGAATCGGAAACGAAAGCCCTGCCTGAAGCGACAAAGCAATCAAGGCCGATAGATGGCCAACCGGGCCATCTATCGTGACCGTCTCCATATCGGAGCTGATGCGAACAATGAGTTCGTCCGATTCTTGTGCGACCAGATACTGTTGGACGGCGCCTATGCGAGCGCCCAGCCGGGTAATGGCGCAGCCCGCTAGGGAACCAATAATTCGATCGACGGCCTCGGTGTCGAATGCCTGATCTGGACCGATGAAAATGAGCATCTTGTTTGACATGCAATCAGCCTACCGCCTTCAAAGCCGCCTGACAGCAAACCACCCAGCAGCCGCCATATACTAGCCGCGTGAGCGTACGGCAGCTTTCAGGGATGACGCGAACGATCGCGAATGACCACTATTGGGGCG
>NZ_BCYZ01000120.1 GCF_001598455.1 Sphingomonas pruni NBRC 15498 | reverse complement strand
CCCCTCCCAGCCGGTGTAGTTTCGTGGAGGGCCCCCTCCACCACTCGCTTCGCGAGCGGTCCCCCTCCCCGTTCCGGGGAGGAATTGATTCACCCCAGTTTCTCCATCACCGCGTCGGAGACTTCGTAATTGCCCCATACGGTCTGGACGTCGTCATCGTCGTCAAGCGCGTCGATCAGCTTGAACAACGTCGCGGCGTCGCCCTCACCGACCTCGACCATGGTCTGGGGGCGCCAGGCGAGCTTGGCGCTCTCGGCTTCGCCCAGCACCGGCTCGAGCGCCTTGGCGACTTCGTGCAGCGATTCATTGGAGGTCCAGATTTCGTGGCCGTCCTCGGACGAAGTCACGTCCTCCGCGCCGGCTTCGAGGGCGGCCTCAAACACCTTATCAGCGTCGGCCGCCGTTATCGGATAGGTGATCAGGCCCATGCGGTCGAAGGCATGGCTGACCGAGCCCGACGCGCCGAGATTGCCGCCATTCTTGCTGACCGCGGTGCGCACATTGGTCGCGGTGCGGTTGCGATTGTCGGTCAGCGCCTCGATGATCAGCGACACGCCGCCCGGGCCGAAACCCTCGTAGCGGATTTCCTCGTAATTCTCGGCATCCCCGCGGCTCGCCTTGTCTATCGAGCGCTGGATATTGTCCTTGGGCATCGACTGCGCCTTGGCCGCGTTGACCGCGGCGCGCAGGCGCGGGTTCATGTCGGGGTCGGGAAGCCCCATTTTCGCGGCGACGGTGATTTCGCGGCTGAGCTTGGAGAACATGCCCGAGCGCTTCTTATCCTGCGCGCCCTTGCGATGCATGATGTTCTTGAACTTGGAATGGCCTGCCATTGGGTCCTCATGGATGTTGGGCGGGTCTCTAGATCAGGCGGCGCGAGGGGTCAAAGCTCGGATAAATTGGATCGCACAAAGACGCGAAGGCGCGAAGAGGCATCGCATATGCAATCGGGAGACCCTCAAGGCCAAGAAGGGCTCCGACGGAGCACACACTCCTACTTCTTTGTGCGAGCAATCCTTACAACGCCTCCCCACAGGCAACGGCCGAAGCCCAGGCCCATTGGAAATTGTAGCCGCCGAGCCATCCGGTGACGTCGACCGCCTCGCCGATGAAATGGAGGCCGGGGATTGTCCTTGCCTCCATCGTCTTTTGCGAGAGGCCATCGGTCGCGACGCCGCCGATCGTCACTTCGGCCTTGGCGAATCCCTCGGTGCCGTTGGGGTGGAAGGTCCAGCCGGCGAGTTGCACCTCCGCCGCTGCCAGGGCTTTGTCGGGCAGATCGGCGAGGTTGCCGGAAAGCGCCAGCCGCTCTGCCAGCGTCTCCGCAAGGCGGTCGGGCAATGCCTGCCCCAGAGCCGATCGCAGCGTCGCTCGCGGCCGCGCGCGCTTTTCGGCGAGCAGCCAGCCGGCGTCGCGATCGGGGAGGAAGTCGATCGCCACCGCCTCGCCGCTTCGCCAGTAGGACGAGACTTGCAGGATCGCCGGTCCCGACAGCCCGCGATGCGTGAACAAGGCTGCCTCGCGGAATCGCCCCTGCCCCGCGCTCGCGACAACCTCGGTCGCGACCCCCGACAGGTCACGGAACAGCACATCGTCGCCGCCGAGCGTGAGCGGCACCAACGCCGGGCGCGGCTCGACCACTTTCAGGCCGAATCGCCGGGCGACGTCATAAGCGAAGCCGGTCGCGCCCATCTTGGGGATCGACGGGCCGCCCGTAGCGATCACCAGCTTGGGCGCCGACACCGTGCGGCGACCGAGCGTCAAGCTGAACCGGCCGTCGGCATGCGCGATCTCACCCGCACCATGGCCCAGGCTCAGCTCGATGCCGCCCTGCGCGCATTGGTCGAGCAGCATCGCGACGATCTGTTTGGCCGAACCATCGCAGAACAATTGGCCCAACGTCTTCTCGTGCCAGGCGATGCCGTAGCGGTCGACCAGCTCGATGAAGTCGGCCGGCGTATAGCGCGCCAGCGCCGAGCGCGCGAAATGCGGATTGGCCGATAGGTAATTGTCCGGACCGGCACGGACATTGGTGAAGTTGCACCGCCCGCCGCCCGAGATCAGGATCTTCTTGCCCGGTGCGTCGGCGTGATCGGCGAGCAACACGCGCCGCCCGTTTCGCCCCGCCACCGCGGCCGCCATCATCCCTGCGGCACCGGCACCGAGGATGATGGCGTGATGGGTTGGCGATGAGCTCACCCCTTCACGCCTCCCCGGCGAAGGCCGGGGACCAGTTGCGAAGGGTTAAGTGAGGAAAGGATTGCGCTAGCCAATCAAGCAACCCGACACTGGGCCCCGGCCTTCGCCGGGGAAGCGTATTCTGCGCAGCGTCGGCAGCCAATCGCCCCAATCAGAGCATGCCCAACGCGTGAAGATAGGTTTCGAGGATCGCCTCTTCCTCCTGATATTCCTCGCGCTTTTTCTTGCGGATTGCCAGGATCTTGCGGATCGCCTTGACGTCGTAGCCGCGGCTCTTCGCCTCGGCCATCACGTCCTTGATGTCGTCGGCGATACCCTTCTTCTCTTCTTCCAGGCGCTCGGCACGCTCGATCAGCAGCCGCAGCTCGTCCGCCGCGACGCGACCGCCGCCCATGCCTTCACCCCGTTCTTCGTCAGCCATAAGTCCTCACTTTGAGGCGCAGCTCCCCGCCCGCCTGTTTCGAAATGGATTGCGATATCGCATTGGCGCGGCCAGCGCGCTTGGCCGCCGTCTAAGCGGTCGATGCCGCGCCCTCAACCGCTATTCGACCGATCGTTAGCGATTGGGCTCCGTCATCGAAGGTGGGTCGCTCGCCGGGAAGCTCTCGTCGAGAGCCTCGTCCAACGCCTCCTCCAGCGCTTCGTTCTTCGCCATGCTCTCGTCCATCCGCCGCAATTGCTCGGTCGTCGCCTCGGGCTGGCGCGCCTTCCAGCTATCATAGGGCTCGCCATAGACGATCTCGCGCGCCTCGGCTTTCGACAGGCCGGCGGCTTCGCCGACCCAATCCGACAGGCAGTTGCGGCAGAAGCCGGCCAGCCCCATCAGGTCGATATTCTGTGCGTCCTCGCGATGCCTCAACAGGCGCACCAGTCGACGAAAGGCTGTTGCAGCCGATGCGTCGTCGAGTTGGTCGAGCTTATCCATTATACGCTCCAAGGTTGATCCGTCGGAGATAGGCACTAGGGCATGCGCTCGACAAGCAGAGGAACCTCCCCAGGATGACCAAGGCCATCGCTCCTCGCTCGCGCAAGGTTCGCGTTCTCGCGACATTGGGCCCGGCGAGCAACACGCCCGAAATGATCGCCAAGCTGTTCGAAGCCGGCGCCGACGCGTTTCGCGTCAACATGAGCCATGGCGACCAGGCGTCGAAGGTCGGCGTGATCGAGGCGATCCGCGGGCTGGAAAAGAAATATGGCCGGCCGACCACCATCCTGGCCGACCTCCAAGGGCCCAAGTTGCGCGTCGGCAAGTTCGCCGAAGGACGCGTCGAGCTCAAGACCGATTCGATGTTCGTGCTCGACCGCGACAAGACGCCGGGCGACGCGCGCCGGGTCGAATTGCCGCACAAGGAAATCTTCGATGCGATGGAAGCCGGCGCGCGCCTGCTGCTCGACGACGGCAAATTGGTGCTCCGGGTGATCGAGCATGACGACAAGCGGATCGTCACCAATGTCGAGGTCGGCGGGCCGCTCAGCAACAATAAGGGGCTGAACGTCCCCGACGTGGTCGTCCCGATGGCGGCGCTGACCGCAAAGGACCGCAGCGATCTGGCCTTTGCGGTCGAGCAGAATGTCGACTGGATCGCGCTCAGCTTCGTGCAGCGGCCCGAGGATCTGATGGAGGCGCGCAAGCTGATCGGCGGCAAGGCGGCGTTGCTTGCCAAGATCGAAAAGCCCGCGGCGATCGAGCGGCTCGAGGAGATCATCGAGGCGTGCGACGGCGTGATGGTCGCGCGCGGCGACCTCGGCGTCGAATTGCCGCCGCAGACCGTCCCGCCGCTGCAGAAGCGGATCGTCGAGAGCGCGCGCCGCCAGGGCAAGCCGGTGGTGGTCGCGACACAGATGCTCGAGTCGATGATCGAATCGCCGTCGCCGACCCGTGCCGAAGTCTCCGACGTCGCCACCGCGATCTATGACGGCGCGGACGCGATCATGCTGTCGGCCGAATCGGCGGCCGGCAAATGGCCGATCGAATCGGTGGCGATGATGAACGCGATCGGCGAGGCGGTCGAAAGCGATCCGGCGCATGGCGACCGCATCCACTTCACCGTGATCCGCTCGGATCCCACAACCGCCGACGCGCTGTCCGAATCGGCCAAGAACATCGCGCGGACGATCGATGCCAAGGTGATCGTCTGCTTCACCAGTTCGGGATCGACCGCACGGCGCATCGCGCGCGAGCGCCCCGGCGTGCCGGTCATGGTGCTGACGCCGAAGATGGAGACGGCGCGGCGGTCGGGCCTGTTGTGGGGTGCGTATGCGGTCCACACGCGCGACGTCGACTCGTTCGAGGAAATGGTCGCCAAGGCCAAGCGTATGGTGCTGCGCCATCATCTGGCCGAAGCAGGCGACCGCGTGATCGTGATGGCCGGCGTGCCGTTCAAGACGCCGGGATCGACCAACGTGCTCCACGTCGTGCGGATCATCGGCGACGAGTTGAAGGGGTATAGTTGAAGCCTGGCGGCAGGATCGGCTGAGCTAGCCGGACCGCGAGAGGCTCGATCACGATCCGCTTCCTAACCGTCGTCACCCCGGCCTTGTGCCGGGGTCTGCCGTGCAACCACGGAAGCCATAGCCGGTGGCGCGGCGGATCCCGGGACAAGCCCGGGATGACGAATTAGAGCTTACGTCAAGATCGTTGGATCGGCACTTTACATCGCGGTTGTCGAGCGAGCAGGCATGGCAAGTCACGCACAAACGCGAAGAGCGCCCGATCTCGTCGATCAGGCGCCCGTCAGGAACTCGAGGTTCCGGTCGTCAACCTGCCTACGCCGGTAACGGCGGCGGCAGAGCGTCCGCAGCTTAGCCCTGGCGGGCTTTGAAGCGACGGTTGGTCTTGTTGATGACGTAGGTGCGGCCACGGCGGCGGATCACGCGATTGTCGCGATGCCGGTCCTTGAGCGACTTCAGTGAATTGCGGATCTTCATGATCGATTCGCTTCTTTAAATTGCTGTGAAACTGGAAGCCGCGCCGCCTATAGTGGGGGTTGCCCGAAGTCAACCCACGGGCAGGGAAAACCGGCTACGTCTTAGAGTCGTTGTCAGCTTTC
>NZ_BCYZ01000119.1 GCF_001598455.1 Sphingomonas pruni NBRC 15498 | reverse complement strand
CCTGCGGGCAACCGCGAAGCTGCGGGCCGATTTTGGCGCCCGGACGTCGTCGCGCGTCGGTCACGATGCCTACAGCATCGCTCCCTCCTTGCTCCTCGCCGGACACCAAAATCGGCTCCGTCACGACCTCGTGCTAATTGAGTACAGACCCTGGAGCGACGAGCGTGACGACCAGCAGGATCACGCCGATGACGATCGAGAGCACGTTGAACATGACGCGTTATATGTGGGCAATACACTAAAGGCGCAAGTCCAATGTCGATATCATGGGCCGTTTCTTAACCATTCCAGGCGCATGGCGAACGCCGAACCGATCGGAGTTTTTTGGGTGGCCATCACCTTTCGCAACCTGGCTTGGGCGCTCGCCCCGCTCGTCCTCGCGGCGTGCGGATCGAAGCCGCCCGCCGACAGCAATATCGATTCGCTCGATGCGGAACTGGCCGGCAATACGACGGGCAACAGCCGCGACCCGGCGATGATGAGCGCGCTCCAGGACCAGATCATGGTCGACCCCGCGCTGACCGGTCAGGCCAACAACGACGCCGTTCGTCCGCCGCAACAGCCTTATTCGGGGGCGACGCCGCCCGATTCGGTGGCTCCGTCCAAGACCGACGGCACCACCATCGCCGACGGCACCGGATCTTCGAGCGGCGGCAGCAAGCCGGCACCCGCCCCGGCCGGCGATTGTCCGCAATGCAAGGTGAAGCGCGATTCCGTGACGCTCGGCGCACTGGCGCAACGCCAGGCCGACAAGCGCACATCGGGCTGCGCGCGCGGCCTTCAATATTCGACCGCCTGGGTGCAGCGCCTGCCCGCTGACATCCCGCTCTATCCCGACGCCCGCGTCGACGAGGCGGCAGGTGTCGCCGGCAATGGCTGCGCGCTCCGCGTCGTCAGCTTCTCGACCGGCGCCTCGGTCCAGAGCGTGATCGATTTCTATTATGGCCGCGTCACCGCCGCCGGTTATTCGGCCGAACATCAGGCCGATGGCGGGCAGCACGTCCTGGGCGGCGTCCGAGGCAAGGACGGCGGCGCCTATGTCATTTACGTCGAAAAGCGCGGCGACGGCAGGACCGAAGTCGATTTAGTCGCAAATAACGGGAACTGATCGGGTTCTCATCTCTTCTAGCCGCTTCAGCATCGACGCGAGCCCGCCCCTCCCGATAACGGACAGCAAGGGTCGCCGTTCGCGTCGATGCTGAAAACCGATCGCCGCAGAGCGGCGATCGTCCCGGCGCAGTCCGGGGCCCACCGAGCCTCCAGGCTACTTCCTTCGATGCTCAAATTCCCCTCCCGCCTGCGGGAGGGGTTAGGGGAGGGCGTGTCAACTGGCGGACTTATCACAGGCCCTCCCCCAGCCCCTCCCGCAAGCGGGAGGGGAGAGTAACGTCGCCCCATTTCTCAGTTCTCCAACCCCGCATTTGTTCATCCGCCCGCGTGCGGCTACAGCGCGCGAATGAATTTCCTTCTCGTCATGGCGGGCGGTGCCCTGGGCAGCGCGGCGCGCTTCCTCGTCGGCAAGCTGACGCTCGGCTGGTTCGGTCCCGATTACCCTTGGGGCACGCTCGCCGTGAACCTGATCGGCGGGTTCCTGATGGGCGTGCTAGCCGGAATCCTCGCGCGCGCCGGCGGCAGCGAACATACACGCTTGCTGCTCGGTGTTGGGGTGCTTGGCGGCTTCACCACCTTCTCCTCCTTCTCGCTCGACACCGTGCTGATGATCGAGCGCGGCCAATTGGGCATCGCGATCGTGTATGTGCTGGTCTCGGCGATCGGCTCGATCCTCGCGCTGTTCGCCGGGCTGCATCTCATTCGGGCAGTGGCATGAGCGAGATCCGCACTTTCATCGTCGCGCCCGATGACGACGACATCCGGCTGGATCGCTGGTTCAAGCGGCATCTGCCCGACACCAGCTTCACCACCGTCGCCAAATGGGCGCGGACCGGGCAATTAAGGGTTGATGGCGCGCGCGCGGCGCCGGGCGACCGGATTGCCGCGGGACAGACCTTGCGCTTCCCGCCACCCGAGCCGGTCGCGGTGGCCGGGAAGCCGAAGCGCGAGCGCCCTCCCCTTACCGATGACGAGGTCGCCTTCGCGCGCGAGTTGGTGATCCACCAGGATCCGCAGGCCTTCGTGCTCAACAAACCGCCCGGGCTGGCGACGCAAGGTGGGACCAAGACCCACCAGCATGTCGACGGCCTGCTCGACGCGCTGCAATTCGACAATGACGGACGGCCGAAGCTGGTCCACCGGCTCGACAAGGATACGTCGGGCGCCTTGCTCGTCGCGCGCACGTCGCGCGCGGCGGCCTTCTTCGCCAAGGCGTTTTCGGGGCGCACCGCCAAGAAGGTCTATTGGGCATTGGTCGTCGGCGTGCCGTCGATCGAGGACGGCATGATCGAACTGCCGATTGCCAAGCAGCCCGGCACCGGCGGCGAGAAGATGCATGTCGACGAAGCCGAGGGCCAGCCCGCCCGCTCGCGCTATCGCGTGATCGAGCGCGCCGGCAATCGCGCCGCCTGGGTCGAGTTACAGCCGTTCACCGGCCGCACGCATCAATTGCGCGTGCACATGGCCGCTATCGGCCACCCGATCGTCGGCGACGGCAAATATGGCGGTCCCGAAGCCTTTCTGAGCGGCGGGATCAGCCGCAAGATGCACCTCCATTCGCGGCGCATCGCGGTCGATCATCCCGATGGCGGCAAGATCGATGTCGAGGCCGAATTGCCGACCCATTTCGCCGAAAGCCTGGCCGGACTGGGCTTCGACCAGATGGCGGGCAACATGATGCCGCTCGACGAACCGGCCCCGCCGACCAAACAGGTGAAAAAGGCCTGGGCAAAAGCGCACGCCAAGACCGTGCGCAAGGAACGCAAGGGCGAACGCCGCAGCCGCGGTGCCGCGGTCGAGCCGCGCAAGTCAGGATCGCGTCCCAAACCTGCCGGCGCCAAGGCCGCTGGCCCCAAGACTTCGAACGGCAAGCCTGCGGGTTCCAGATCGGCGGGTCCCAAGCCCGGAAGTCGCAAATCTTCCGGTCCTCCGTCCTCGGGGCCCAAGTCCGCAAGCCCCAAGGGCCCGCCTCGCAGGGGCCGCTGAGAATCACCTTATGGTCGCCCCTTCCCCATCATCCCTCCCCGGCGAAGGCCGGGGCCCAGTGTCGGGTTGCTTTGTAGCGACGCGAGACGCTGGATCGCACCTGACATCGCAACTGGGCCCCGGCCTTCGCCGGGGAGGTGTTGTAGGAATGGACGATTGATGCATCCCAATGCCGCGTTCCGCTGGGAAGATCGCGACGCGATGCGCGCGCTCGTCACCGAGCTCGGCTTCGGTGCGTTGTTCTGCGCGACGCCCGACGGACCGCGTGTCGCGCATGTTCCCATCGTGTGGCTCGACGACACGACGCTCGGCCTCCACCTCGCGCGCGGCAATGGCATCTCTCGTCACCTCGATGGCGCGACCGCCTTGTTCGTAGCGCAAGGGCCCGACGGCTATGTCAGCCCGGACTGGTACGGCCTCGACGACAATCAGGTCCCGACCTGGAATTACGTCGCGGTCGAACTCGAAGGCACGATGCGGCGGATGGAACATGACGCGCTGGTCGCGCAGGTCGATCAACTGACGGCCCAGCAGGAAGGCCGGCTCGACAAGGCGCCATGGACTCGGGGCAAAATGGACCCGGCGCTGTTCGACAAGATGACCAGTGCGATCGTCGGCTTCCGGCTGGAGATCGCCGCATGGCGCGGCACGCTGAAGCTGGGCCAGAACAAGCCGGAAGCGGCACGACTGTCGGCCGCCGACGGTGTCGAGGCATCGGGACGGCGCGGCATAGCGCACTGGATGCGCAACGCGTGAGCAACCCTACAACCAAGCTGGCGATCTTCGATTGCGACGGGACCTTGGTCGACAGCCAGGCCAATATCTGCCGCGCGGTCGAGGAAGCGCTGAGCGAGGCGCGGGTCGAAGTGCCCTCGCGCGACCGCATCCGCCGCATCGTCGGGCTGAGCCTGGTCGAAGCCATGCAGGCACTGCTCCCCGACGCAGCCGACGTCGATCACCGTCGGCTGGCCCAGGCGTATAAGGACAAATTCTTTGCGATGCGGACCAGTGGCGCGCTCGCCGATGAGCCCCTGTTCGACGGCATCGACGCGATCGTCGAGCAGCTCGCCGGCGATGGCTGGATGCTGGGAGTCGCGACCGGCAAATCCGACCGCGGGCTCGATCATATCCTGACCGCGCATGGCCTGAAGCACCATTTCGTGACGCTGCAGACCGCGGACCGCCATCCCTCCAAGCCGCATCCGTCGATGATCGCGGCGGCGATCGCGGAAGCCGGCGCAGACCCGGCGCGCACGGTGATGATCGGCGACACGAGCTTCGACATATTGATGGCGGTCAATGCCGGGGTCCGCGCGGTGGGAGTCGCCTGGGGCTACCATCCCACGGAGGAACTCGTCGCCGCCGGCGCTCACGGCGTGGCGCTTGCAGTCGCCGACCTGCCGCATCATCTGGAGGCACGATGACCGATTCCGCCGTCCAATCCCGCAACCGTTGGTTGATCATCACCGCTATCCGCCTGCTCGCGATCGCCGGCGCGGTGTTTGCGGTGATCCTGATCGGGCGTGCGCCGACCTGGCCTCCAAAGGTGCTGGGCGTCGCGATCGTGCTGTCGGCGCTCTACATGTCCTGGGCGGTTCCCGCCTCGCTCGCGCATCGCTGGCGCACCGCCGACGAACCGCCCAAGCGGACGACCAAGACGCGGCGATGAAACGGTTCTGGAAGGACGTGACGGTCGACGCCGAGCTCGGCGTGCGGCTCGACGACCGGCCGGTGCGCACGCCCGGCCGCGTGCCGCTGTTGCTGCCGACCGCCGCCCTGGCCGAAGCCGTCGCCGACGAATGGCGTGCGGTCGCTGGCGATATTGATCCCCGCGCGATGCCGCTGACCGGCCTGGCCAATGCCGCGATCGACCGGATCGGCCCTGATCCTGCCGCGTTCGCCGCCGGCCTGGCGGCGTATGGCGAGAGTGACCTGCTGTGTTATCGCGCCGATGGCCCCCCCGATCTCGTGGAGCGCCAGGCCGCTTTATGGAACCCACCGCTCGATTGGGCGCGCGACCGCTATGACGTCCATTTCGAGATCGTGACCGGGGTGATCCACCGCGCCCAACCAGACGCCACCATCGAGCGGCTCGGCGCGGCGATCGCCGCGCGACCGGCGTTCGAGCTCGCTCCGCTGTCGCCGATCGTCACGATTACCGGGTCATTAGTGCTCGCGCTCGCGCTTGCCGAACGCGCGATGCCAGCCGATGCCGCCTGGGCCGCCGCCAATCTCGACGAGGATTGGCAGGCCGAGCAGTGGGGCGAGGACGATCTGGCGGTGAAAACGCGCGAAGCACACCAGCGCGAGTTCGACGCCGCAGCGCGATTCCTGAGCCTCGTAGCC
>NZ_BCYZ01000118.1 GCF_001598455.1 Sphingomonas pruni NBRC 15498 | reverse complement strand
GGGGGGGGGGGGGGGGGGGGCCAGTCACGGACGATACGCTTTGCGAGACATCCCCCACCCCGACCCCTCCCCTGAAGGGGAGGGGCTTTCTTGAATATCGACCCACCCCCCGGCGGCTTCGCAGGCCCGGTAAAACGCTCGATCACCATCGCAGGGCACGAGACCTCGATCACCCTCGAACCCATATTCTGGCGAGCACTTGAAGAGGCGGCGGAGGTCCGTACCTTGCCACTCTCCGCCCTTGTCGCCGAGATCGACGCGTTGCGCATCCTTTCCGATGACCCGCCCAACCTCGCCAGCGCGTTGCGGACCTGGGCATTTAGTGAGGCCAATCACAAGAGTATTGAGAATATTTCTCAATAGCGTTGACTCTGCGAACGACTCTCAATAGCGGGTCTCTCAAGGGAGATAAGAGTGACTCGCAACAACTCCGCGCGCCGTGTCGCGCAGCCAGCTTTCCTTGCCTTGTCGTGCGTCGGCGCCTTCGCGTCGCATTCGGCGTTCGCCGCCGGCGGGCCCGATCCGACGCTGGCCAATGACGATGGCGACGATCAGGATCGCCGCCACGACATCATCATCAATGGCCAGCTGATCAAAGCGGAGGCGGAACCCAACGGTCCCAAGGACGTGGCGCGCGTAGTCGACACGCCTAAATCGATCGTCGTCATTCCGAGCAAGGTGATTGAGGAAACGGGATCGGCGTCACTCCAGGATGCGCTGCGCACCGTGCCCGGCATCACCTTCGGCGCGGCCGAGGGCGGCAATCCGATCGGCGATCGGCCGTTCATTCGCGGCTTCGACAGCCAGGGGTCGATCTATGTCGACGGCGTGCGCGATCTGTCGTCGCAAACGCGCGAGACCTTCGCGATCGACTCGGTCCAGATCGTGCGCGGCTCGGATTCGACGCTTGGCGGGCGCGGATCGGCGGGCGGCACGATCAACATCATCTCCAAATTGCCCAAAGCCGGCACGTTCGGCAGCGTCACGGCGAGCTATGGTGAGGCCGACTACAAGCGCGTCACCGCCGACCTGAACGTCGCGATCACACCCACCGTCGCTTTCCGCGTTCAGGGACTCTGGCACGACCAGGATTTCGCCGGCCGCGACGCGATCCGGGCGAGGCGATGGGGCTTCGCGCCATCGCTGACGATCGGCCTCGACACGGCGACGCGATTGACCGCGAGCTATTACCGGCTGGAAAGCCACGAGCTGCCTGACAGCGGCATTCCCTACCTCTACACGATCGCCAACGCGCCGGGCACGGGCAACATCTACACCCAACCGGCGCTCGGCCGGATCACCACCGCCGGCGGCCAGACCGGCTATGTCGATCGCAGCACTTACTACGGACTGGTCGACCGCGACTTCCGCGACGCGACCACCGATCAAGCGACGATCCGCGTCGAACACGATCTGTCGCCGACGCTCACCATCCGCAATACCGCGCGCTGGTCGCATTCAACCCAGGCTTATATCTTCCTGCTGCCCGACGACAGCACCGGTAACGTCTACGGCACGGCGCCGGCCAATCCGACGACGGGGGCGGCGGGCGCGCGCGGCGACCTGGTCAGCGGCGGCTATGTCTGGCGCCGCGCCAATACGCGCTACAGCTATTCGGACGCGCTGACCGATCAGATCGATCTGTACGGCACATTCGATACCGGCGGCATCAAGCACAGCATCGCGGTGGGCGCGGAATTTTCGTGGGAAAAGGCGCGGCGCGGCACCTTTGTGACGCGCGGCTTCCTCAACTCCTCCAGCGTCGAAACGCTGTCGACGGGCTCAACGATCAGCCCGCGCTGCAACACGACGACGGTGTCGCGTTACTATTGCACCAGCCTGTTCAACCCGAATCCCTATGATCCCTGGGTAAATTACGCGAGCGACACGTCGACCACGCCATCGCCGATCGTGAAGTCCTTGCCGCTCGAAGAGACGCAGAACGACGCCAATACGGTGAGCGTCTATGGCTTCGACTCGATCACGCTGACGCCGCAGCTGATCCTGAACCTCGGCGCACGGTTCGACCGCTTCAAGTCGGTGACCACGCCCGGCCAGACCTATGCCGCGACCCAGTCGTTCCGGCTCGGCCGCACCGATGAATTGTTCAATTGGCAGGCGGGCCTGGTGTTCAAACCGACTCCCGAGACCAGCCTCTATGCGAGCTACGCGACCGCCGCGACGCCGCCCAACACGTTGCTCGGCGAAGGGCGCGAGGACAATGCGCTGCCGACCTCGACCAGCGGATCGAATCTCGCCATCCTCGATGCGCTCAAGGTACAGAAGACCAAGTCCTATGAGGTCGGCGCCAAGGCCAGCCTGTTCAACGAACGGCTGGGATTGGGCCTCGCGATCTTCCAGACCGATATCGCCAATGCGCGCGTGACGGGCGACGACGGCCTGCCGTCGTTCCTGGGCAAGACGCACATTCGCGGGCTGGAATTGACTGTAAATGGCACGATCCTGCCCGGCTGGACGGTGTTCGGCGGTTATACCTGGCTCGACCCCAAGATCATCGACGGCGGGTTCACCTCGCTGGCGGTGGCGGCGGTTGGCGGGGCCAAGGCGACCAATGTGCTCGTCCCGTCGGTCAACAACGGCAAGCAGGTACCGCAAACCGCCAAGCATTCGCTGACCGCCTGGACCACGGTCGACGTCACCAAGCGCTTTTCGGTCAGTGGCGGGGCGCTTTACATGGACCGGCAATTCGGCGGCTACGCCGACAACCGCGCGGCGACGCAGACCAGCGCGGGGGTGGTCACCGTGACGCCGGCGACCAAGGTTCTCTATCGTATGATCCCGTCTTATTGGCGGTTCGACGCGCGCGCCTCGTACAAGCTGACCAGGAACATCCAACTCAGCGTCAACGCGCAGAACCTGACCGACAAGGTCTATTTCAACCAGGTCTATACCAGCCATTACGCGTCGATCGCTACCGGGCGGACGGTGTTCGGATCGGTGGAGTTCAAGTTCTGATGACGGCAGAACCGTCCGTCGTCGACGCGGCGCGCTTGCTCGACGACCCGGTGGAGCGCGCGGCGTTCCTGTGCCAACGCGCCGAAAACGGAGAGGCAGAGGCGCGGGCGCTCTACGGCCAGGTGCTGCTCGACGGAAATGGCGTGACCAAAGACGAAGCCGCCGGCTTCGCCTGGTTCAACCGTGCTGCTGCGCAGGGTCATTTGATGGCGCTCAACATGGTCGGGCGTTGTTATGATCTCGGCTGGGGCGTCGCGATCGACAAGGCACGCGCGGCGGACTGCTATCGCGTCGCCGCCGAACGCGGACTCGACTGGGCGATGTACAATTACGCGACGTTGCTCGCGCTCGGGCACGGCGTCGCCGAGGACAAGGCGGCGGCGCTCGCCTGGTTCCAGAAGGCGGCGAAACTGGGGAATGCCAAGGCGATCAACTTCGTCGGCAGCTTTCATGAGGACGGCTGGGTGGTTGCGCGCAACCTGACCAAGGCGGCACGGCTCTACGAACGCGCGGCCGAGGGTGGCGATTTCCGCGGCATGTTCAACCACGCCCGCATGCTGGGTGCCAAGGGGCGCGGCGAGGAAGCGCTTCGCTGGATTGAACGCGCGGGAGAGCGGGCGACGCCGGCCTTCGTCGCCAAGGCCGCCGCGTTTCTAGACGCTTCGCCGGTGGCCGCCTTTCGCGCGCGCGGCCGCGCCGCGATCGAGCGCGGGGCGGGCCGATGCTGATCGCAATTCCCGATGTGCTCGACGCAGCGGGCGTCGCCAGGATGCGCGCGATCATCGACGCGGCCGGGTGGATCGACGGCAACGCGACCTCCGGCCACCAATCGGCGCTCGCCAAGAAGAACGCGCAATTGCCCGAGGAATCGGCGGCGGCGCGTGAGGCGGGGACGATGGTGCTCGACGCCTTGTCGAGCGCGGCCGTGTTCGTCGCCGCCGCCCTGCCGCTCAAAGTCTATCCGCCGCTGTTCAACCGCTATGCCGGCGGCGATACGTTCGGCGCGCATGTCGACAGTGCGGTCCGCATCCGGCGCGGCAGCGACTTCCGCATCCGCAGCGACTTGTCGGCGACGCTCTTCCTGTCCGATCCCGACAGCTATGACGGCGGCGAACTGGTGATCGAGGATCAGTTCGGCGAACAACGGGTCAAACTGCCGGCCGGACATATGGTGCTCTATCCCGCGTCGAGCGTGCATCGGGTCGAACCGGTCACGCGCGGCTCGCGTGTCGCGTCCTTCTTCTGGATACAATCGATGATCCGCGACGACGGTGCGCGTCGCATCCTGTTCGAGCTCGACCAGTCGGTGCAGGACGTCGCCGCGCGGCTCGGCCAGGGCGATCCGGCGGTCGTGCGGCTGACCGGCACTTATCACAATCTGCTCCGCCGCTGGGCTGAGGCATAGGACGACGATGACCAAGATCGGGCTGCGCAATTTCTGGTTCCAGGTGCACAAATGGATCGGATTGGTCCTGGCGATCCTAATCATTCCGCTCTGCGTGACCGGCGCCGCTTTGGTGTGGGACGAGGCGCTCGACCATGGCCTCAATCCGCAGCGCTATGCGGTCAGCGGCGAGCGGACGATCGATCCGCAACTCTACGTCCAGGCCGCGCGGGCGGTGCTGAAGCCGGACGATCGTATCCAATCGGTCACTTTACCCAAAAGCGATGGTCCGGTCGTTGTCGCGGCCATACCGGGCAGCGCCAGGCCGCAAGCAGGGCCGCCGGTGCGGACCAATGTGTGGCTCGATCCGCCGACCGCGCGGGTGCTCGATCGTGCGAGCAGCAATTCGGGGCTGATCCGGGCGATGCACATGATCCACGGCAGCATGATGATCCCGGTTTGGGGCCGCTCGATCGTCGGCTGGCTGGGCGTCGCGATGCTGTTTTCCTGCTTCACCGGCATCTGGCTGTGGTGGCCCACGGTCGGCAAATGGGTGAGGGGCCTGCGCTGGCGGCGGCACCGCAATCTCGACACCAATCTGCACCATCTGTTCGGCTTCTGGATCGCCCTGCCGTTGTTTGTGCTGTCGCTGACCGGCGCGTGGATCAGCTTTCCGCAAGTCTTCGGCGCGATGTCGGGCGCGCAGCCGCAAAAGGGGCCCGACCGCGCCGCGCTGGCGCGGGCGAAACCGCTGGAAGCGCCGAAGACCAGCCTCGATGGTGCGATGGCCGGTGCGCGGAAGGCGCTACCTGGCGAGATCGCGATGATCGCCTGGCCGACCGACCTCAAGCCCGAATGGACTTTCACGATCGGCGAGGGCGCGGCGCGTCAGGTCAAGGTCGACGATGCGACCGGCGTTGCCAAGGCCATGCCGGCACCCAAAGAAGACACCGCACGTCTGATGCGCCGCATCCATGACGGCACGCGGATGGGCTGGCTGTGGCAGGTGGTGATTTTCCTGGGCGGCCTGCTGCCGGCGATCCTGGCGGTGACCGGCGTCATCATGTGGTGGCGCGCGCGGGGTTGGAAGGCCGAGCTGAAGGCGCGGCAGCGGGCGAAAGTGGCTTGAACTCCTCCCCGGAACGGGGAGGGGGACCGCGCGGCGTCAGCCGCGTGGTGGAGGGGCCCCACGATCCGCTCACTGCGCAGCTTGCGGCTAATGAGTCGCGGGCCCCCTCCACCATTCGCTGGGCGAA
>NZ_BCYZ01000117.1 GCF_001598455.1 Sphingomonas pruni NBRC 15498 | reverse complement strand
GGGACAAGGCCGGGATGACGCTTGGGGTTATGGCTTCCGAAACTTGTAAATGAACTGGTCCGTATGCCCGCGGATCGACTTGTCGAACACCGGCTTGCTGTGATCGTCGCCTACGTTGGCCAGCAGCTTCGACTCGCCGTCGAACACGAACCCCGCCGCGGTCACCTGTTTCTTGACGATCCCCGGATCGATCCGGTGCAGCGTGTCCGTATCGCGCATCCCCGATCCCGCCGCGGCGGCATGATCGATGATCAGGTAGGTGCCGCCTGGCTTGAGCGCGTCGAACACCGCCTTGTTGAGGACGGCGGGGTCGATCGAGCCCATGAACTTGTCGGGATAATCGTGATAATTTTGCGAGGTGAAGACCAGGTCGACCTTTTCGGGCACAGCCAGGCCGGTCGCCGGTTGGGTGCTCGCCGACACATTGGCGAAGGCGGGCGTACCGGCGGCGGCGGCATAGCGTTTGACGTCGCGCCCGGCTTCCATTGCGTAAGGCTTGGGCCAGATGCCGTAGACATGGCCCGAAGGCCCGACGATCCGGGCGAAGGTGCGCGTCCAATATCCGCCGCCCGGGATCAGGTCGATCACCTTGTCGCCGGATTTCACCCCGGCAAAGGTGGCGATCTCCGGCCCGTGACGCCGCGCATCGAGCGCGACGTCGCGTGCCAGCCGCGTATCCGCGGTGGCGGTGTTGCCGGTGTCCCATTTCTGCGTGCAGCCGCCGAGCGCGGCGGCGCCCAGCAGCACCGCCAACCCGGCCCGGATCACTTGAGCGGCTTCCGGAATTTGTAGACGAACTGATCGGTGACACCGCGGATCGCGGGGTCGAATACCTTGAGCGTGTGATCGTCCTTGGGATTGGCCAGCGCCTTCGATTCGCCGGCGAAGGTGAAGCCGGCGGCGAGCACTTCCTTCTTGACGATCGCGGGATCGATCCGGTGCAGCGTCTCGGTGTCGCTCAACCCGCTGCCCGCCGGGGCGACATGGTCGATCACGACATAGGTGCCACCGGGCTTGAGCGCCTTGAACACCGCGGCGTTGAACGCATTGAGCGCCGCTTCGCCGCGTCCACCATTGGGCAGATCGTGATAATTCTGCACCGTCCACACCAGGTCGACCGGCTTGTCGAGCGTGATCAATCCCGGATCAACGGCGGCGGTGACATTGCCCAGCTTGCGGCCGTTGAGCGCCTCGACCGTCGCCTTGGCGCGCTCGCCAGACGCGCTCGGCCACAAGGCATAGACATGGCCGCTCGGCCCCACCACGCCGGTGAAGATGCGCGTCCAATACCCCTGGCCGGGGAGGAAATCGACCACTTGCCAGCCGGGCTTCACGCCAGAGAAAGCGACGACATCGGCTGCATGCCGACGCGCATCGTCGCCCGCCTGATCGGCGCGCGCCGGATCGGCCAGCGCCTTGGCGATCACGGGCGAGACGTCAGACTTCGCCACCACACCGACCGGCACAGCGACCGCGGCTGCTGCCGCCAACATCACCCCAAAGCGCATCGACCCTCTCCTTCAACGATTATCGTTACGTCCGTGATCTAGACCTGTCCGGCGACGGTTCAATGACCGTCGCGCGTCACACGTCGAGATTGGCGACGCTCAGCGCATTCTCCTGGATGAATTCGCGGCGCGGCTCGACCACGTCGCCCATCAATCGGGTGAAAATCTCGTCGGCGACATCGGCCTGGTCGATCGCGACGCGCAGCATCGACCGGTTGGTCGGATCGAGCGTGGTTTCCCACAATTGCTCTGGGTTCATCTCGCCCAGCCCCTTGTAGCGCTGGATCGACAGGCCCTTGCGCCCCGCCGCCAGGATCGCCTCGAGCAATTGCGACGGCCGCGCGATCAGCGACTCGCCCTTGCCCACAACGACCGGAAGATCCTCATCCTCGTCGACCCCAGCGGCGGCTTCCTCGGCAGCGGTCGCCGCGGCGGCAGCTTTGCTCGGCACCAGCTTGACCGCGCTGCCGTAGCTGTCGACCTGCTCGGCCGCCAGGCCATGCAGCTTGCGCGCTTCGGCCGAGACCAGGAACGCCGCCTCGATCACGTGGTGGTCGGTGACCCCGCGCCACAGCCGCTGGAAGTGGAGCGAGCCTTCCTCGGTCAGCTGCGCAGTCCAGGTTGCTTCGGGGTCGCCGCCGTCGAGCTTGACCGTGGTCGCCTGCAGCCGCGTCGCGCGCTGGGCCGGGCTGGCTTCGGGATCGAACACGCCGTCCATAGCGAGCGCCTCGATGATGCTCGCGTCGTAGCGCCGCGGTACGAACCGCATCAGCGAGCGCATGCGCCGCGCATGATCGACCAGCGAGCGCAGCGCGTCGCCGCTGCCGACGCCGTCGAGCGAACTCGACGCGACACCGGCCGCGACCAGATATTCCTCCAGCGCGGCCTCGTCCTTCAGATAGACTTCGGACCGCCCGCGCGTCGCCTTGTACAGCGGCGGCTGCGCGATGAAGAGGTGCCCGGCCTCGATGATCTCGGGCATCTGGCGATAGAAGAAGGTCAGCAGCAAGGTGCGGATATGCGCGCCGTCGACATCGGCGTCGGTCATGATCACGACCTTGTGGTAGCGCAGTTTCTCGAGGTTGAAGTCGTCGCGGCCGATGCCGGTGCCCATCGCCTGGATCAACGTCCCGATCTCGCGCGACGACAGCATGCGGTCGAACCGTGCGCGCTCGACGTTGAGGATCTTGCCGCGCAACGGCAGGATCGCCTGGAAATGGCGGTCGCGGCCCTGCTTGGCCGAACCGCCGGCCGAATCGCCCTCGACCAGGAACAGTTCGGACTTGGCCGGGTCCTTTTCCTGGCAATCGGCGAGCTTGCCCGGCAGGCTGGACACGCCCAGCACCGACTTGCGGCTGGCTTCGCGTGCCTTGCGTGCCGCTTCGCGCGCGGCGGCGGCGTCGATCACCTTCTGGATGATCTGCCGCGCATTGGCCGGATTCTCTTCCAGCCATTCGGCCATCTTGTCGGCGAGCAGGCTTTCCAGCGGCTGGCGCACTTCGGACGAGACGAGCTTGTCCTTGGTTTGCGAGCTGAACTTGGGATCGGGCAATTTGACCGAGACGATCGCGGTCAGCCCTTCGCGCATGTCGTCGCCCTGGAGAGTGACCTTCTCCTTCTTCATCAAACCCGATTTCTCGGCGTAATTGTTGAGCGTCCGGGTCAGCGCCGAGCGGAACGCGGCAAGATGGGTGCCGCCGTCACGCTGCGGGATGTTGTTGGTGAAGCACAGGACGTTCTCGTAATAGGAATCATTCCATTCGAGCGCGACGTCGATGCCGATATCGTCGCGATTGCCCGAGATCGCGATCGGCTCGGGAAACAGCGGCGCCTTGGTGCGATCGAGATATTTCACGAACGCCGCGATGCCGCCTTCGTAATAGAGTTCGATCGTCTTGACGTCCTCGTGCCGCGCGTCGGTCAGGAACAGCCGCACGCCGGAATTGAGGAAAGCCAGCTCGCGATAGCGGTGCTCGAGCTTTTCGAAGTCGAATTCGGTGATCTTGAAGGTAGCGGGAGACGGCAGGAACGTGACGCGCGTGCCCTTCTGGCCCTCCTTCGCCTTGCCGACGACCTTGAGCGGCGCGACTGCGTCACCATGGGCGAAGCGCATGTAATGCTCCTCGCCGTCACGCCAGATCGTGAGGTCGAGCCATTCGCTGAGCGCGTTGACCACCGACACGCCGACGCCGTGCAGCCCGCCGGAAACCTTGTACGCATTGTCGTCCGACGTGTTCTCGAACTTACCGCCGGCATGGAGCTGGGTCATGATGACCTCGGCCGCCGACACGCCTTCCTCGGCATGGATGCCGGTCGGGATGCCGCGGCCGTTATCGGTGACGCTGACCGATCCGTCCGGGTTCAACGAGATGTCGATACGGTCGCAATGGCCGGCCAACGCCTCATCGATCGCGTTGTCGGACACCTCGAACACCATGTGGTGGAGACCCGAACCGTCGTCGGTATCGCCGATATACATGCCGGGACGTTTGCGGACGGCGTCGAGCCCTTTGAGGACCTTGATCGAATCGGCGCCGTAATCTGAATTCTGAGGGGGTGTTGCCATAGCGAGCATATAGGGATTCGCCCCCGAAAACGGAAGCAAAATGGCGAGTCGCGCGGGACCGTTCGCGCCCCTTGCAAATGGCTGCAGGGAATGGTCCCCTCGCACCATGGCCCAGCCGCCCGATCCGCACGAACTCTACCTTCACGTCCGCGTGTTGGTGGGCGTCGTCCTGGGGCTCGGGCTCACCCGGATCCTGTCGGGACTGGCGCGGATGGTCGAGCATCCGGGACGCAATCCGGTGTCGGCGACGCACTTGCTGTGGGTCGCGGTCATCCTGCTGTCGATCATTCATTTCTGGTGGTGGGAATTCGCGCTGATCTCGCTCGGCGCCTGGCGGTTCGAGCTGTTCGTGTTCTTGCTCCTCTATGCCTTCCTCTGGTTCGTCCTGGCGTGCCTGTTGTTTCCCGGCGACCTTGCCGAGCACGACACCTATGAAGCCTAGTTCCTGTCGCGGCGGCGCTGGTTCTTCGGGTTGTTTGCGGCGACCTTCGCCGCCGATCTGATCGACACCGCGATCAAGGGCGCGGACCATTTCCGTGCGCTCGGCTCCGAATATCCGGCGCGGATCGCGGCCGGCATCGTCCTGTGCGCGGTCGCGGCCTGGACCGGCAGTCGCCGCTTCCACTTGCTGTTCGCGGCGCTCTACCTGGCCTACGATCTCAGCTGGATTCTGCGGCTGTACGATACGCTGGGCTGACGCAGGCGAGCGTCAGCGCGGACGGCCGACCGGAAGCGACGTGGTTGGGCCGCCGCCGACCGCGCCGATGCTGATGTCCGGCGGCAAAGTCGATGAACAGACCGCGGCCGCCATCGCGGCACCGACGCTGCCGTCGCGGATCGGACGATAGGCGCTTGCGGACGGTTGGATAGCGACCTTTGCCCCGCTCGATGTCGGAAGCGGCGCGGAGAAGACAGTTCCGCGCAGGCAGTTGACGCTGACCAGGCTTACCCATGCCGGCTTGGCGTTGGGCGTTAAGCGCAGCATCGCGCTGATCACGTCGCCATCCTGACGGAGCGACTTGGGCAGAATGCCGACCTGGGTGCCATCGCTTTGGGTGCTCAGCGGGCGCCATTCGTCGGCCAAAGCATGGCCTGGCGTCATTGCAGCTATACCGGCCAGGATCATCGCCACCCGCATCGTTACCCCCTGTCGCAAACGGCCTTCCGACGATCACCTTTGCCGCTTTCGCGATCCCCGCCAAGCGTTCGGTCCGACCTGGCGCAAAAATCGCCGGCGCTTGCCAGCGCGACCTGTTGGACTAGGCTGTGTGTTACTAAAAAGGGAGAGAGAACAATGAAGTGGATCGCAATCGCGGCTGCGCTTGCGGTATCGGCACCCGCCATGGCGAACGCGCCGGCCGCGCAGCCGATGCCGAGCTATCCGGGCGTTCCCGCCGATCTTGCCAAGGCGGCGGCGGATTTCGACCTCGCCCAGGTCAAGAGCGACGCCGAGGCGCTCAAGCGCTTGCTCGCCGACGATTATCTGCTGATCAACAGCCAGGACAAGCGCGAGGACAAGGCGCAGTTCATCGCCGATTACACCGCCAAGGGCTTCACCATGGAGCCGTTCGCGATCGACGATCAGGTGATCAAGGTATGGAGCGACGGCGCCGTGCTGGGCGGCGCGGTGACGATGAAGGGCATGTCGGAGGGCAAACCCTATTCGGTGCGCATCCGCTTCTCGGACATCTGGGCGAAGCGCGGCGGCAAATGGCAAGTGATCTACACGCATGCCAATCGGGTGGCGGCGGGGAGTTAGGACGGTTTCCCCTCCCTGCAAGGGAGGGGATTAAGGGGTGGGTAAGCGCCGGGCGAGGCTCGATGCCTCGTCCGGCGCTGTTTCGCCAGATGCCTGATGAGTCTTGATAGGCGCGCAGACGCGCGCACCCACCCCCGGCCCCTCCCTGGAAGGGG
>NZ_BCYZ01000116.1 GCF_001598455.1 Sphingomonas pruni NBRC 15498 | reverse complement strand
CCCCCTCCACCATCGCTGCGCGATGGTCCCCCTCCCCGTGCCGGGGAGGAGTTTTTGTCAGTCCCGCTTCAACCGCGTCACATGGCCCATCTTCCTCCCCGGCCGGGCGCTGCCTTTGCCGTAGAGGTGGAGATGCGCGCCCGGCTCGGCCAGGATCGTCAGCCAATCGTCCGCCTCGGCGCCGATCAGGTTGACCATCTCGACCGCGGGCGCGGTCAGCGCGGTGTCGCCGAGCGGCAGGCCGCAGATCGCGCGGATATGGTTCTCGAATTGCGAGCAAACCGCGCCCTCGATCGTCCAATGCCCCGAATTGTGCACGCGCGGCGCCATTTCGTTGAACACCGGCCCCTCGGCGGTGGCGAAGAATTCGCAGGCGATCACGCCGACATAATTGAGCTGGTCGGCGATCCGCCCGGTCAGTGCCGCGGCGACTCCCCATTGATTGGCGATCTCGGCCGGCGCCGGCAGCGAGGAGCGCGCGAGGATGCCATGCTTATGCTCGTTCCATGGCGGCGGATAGCTGACCATCGACCCGTCACGCCCACGCGCGAGGATGATCGAGAATTCGTGGCTGAAATCGACGAACCCTTCCAGGATCGCCGGGCGCTGGCCGATATCGCTCCACGCCGCCTCGGCCGCGTCGCGCGTCGCGATCCGCACCTGGCCCTTGCCGTCATAGCCGAGCCGCAGCGTCTTGAGGATCGCCGGCGTCCCGATCTCATCGAGCGCGGCGTGCAACTCGTCGAGGCTGGCGACGCGCCGCCACGGCGCGGTCCGCCCGCCGATCGTATCGACGAACGCCTTCTCGTTGGCGCGGTCCTGGGCGATGCCGAGCGCCTGGGGAGCGGGATGAACCGCCACTTGAGTCGAGAGATACGTGACCGGCTCGATCGCGATATTCTCGAATTCGTAGGTCACGACGTCGCAGCGCGCCGCCATCTCATCGAGCACGATGCGGCTGTGATAATCGGCGCGGGTGACGCTGGACGCGGTCTGCGCCGCGACGCTTTCGGCATCGGGGGCAAGGATGTGGGTGTGATAGCCGAGCTCCGCCGCGGCCGACGCCAGCATGCGCCCGAGCTGGCCGCCGCCCAGGATGCCGATCGTCGAACCGGGGGGAAGCAGGGTCATTCGGGATCGATCGCCACGCTGTCGGTCTGTTTCGCGCGCCACGCCTTGAGCCGCTCTGCCAGCGCCCCGTCGCTCGTCGCCAGGATCGCCGCGGCGAGTAGGCCGGCGTTGATCGCCCCCGGCTTGCCGATCGCCAGCGTGCCGACGGGGACGCCACCCGGCATCTGGACGATCGAATAGAGGCTGTCGACGCCCTTCAGCGCCTTCGATTCGATCGGCACCCCAAACACTGGAAGGTGCGTCATCGACGCCGCCATGCCCGGCAAATGCGCGGCACCGCCGGCACCTGCGATGATCACCTTCAGCCCGCGATCGGCGGCGCTGGTCGCGTAATCGTAGAGTCGCTGCGGGGTACGGTGTGCGCTGACGACCTTGGTCTCATGCGGCACGCCGAGTTCTTCGAGCTTCTCGGCGGCATGACGCATCGTCTCCCAGTCGGAAGTCGAGCCCATGATGATGCCGACAAGCGGTTGCATCGCCGCGCGTTAGCGGGCTCGCGGCGTCGGAGCAACTGTTGCGAGACACAGTGATGCGATAGTCTCAGGCGATGATCGCCCTGCCCATAATACTCGCCGCCGCACCAATGGCACCCATCGCGACTATTCCAAGACGCGCGGGTCAATGTTCGTGGGTCCGGGGCCGCTTCACCATTGCCAACGGTTCGAGCCTGAATCGGCTCTGGGTTATCGGAACCGGGCATGTTCTCGCATTGCGAGACGATGACCAGAAGGCGCCGCCGGCGGTCTGGCGGATGTGGAACAAGCCCAATCCGTTCGCCTATGAACTATGGGGTGAGTTCCACGTCTGCGCGCGCGAACGCTGGATCTCCGGGCATATGCAACACGTTCGGATCAACGCCACTCGAAACACGCTGCTTCGTCGCCGCTGAGCGTAGTTTGGTCTCTTAAAGCGCCTCCTTGCAGCCGCGCGTCTGATGCACGCCGCGCAGGAAGCCGCGCCGGGCGAAACCGGCCTGGGTCGCGGCGGCGAGGCGGCGGTCGGCGGCGGCGGCGCCCGAGACCTCGCGTACCACGCCGCGGAACGGGATCAGCGAATTGACCACCGCGCCACCCGCTGCCTTGCCGACGCTCATCTTGTCGTTGGGGCCGCCCGCGCTGTAATCGGGGCCGAGCGCCGCATCGAGCACGCGCACCGCATCGGCAATCTGGCGGCAGGTCCTGAGGCCGCGGAGCGAGTAGGGCGCATTCGATGCCTCGACCAACGATGGCGGGATCTTGGTCTTGGCGATGCCGACATCCTTCACCGGCTGGCTGATCACGTCCTTGGTGTCGTCGATCGTCTCTTTGCGCTTTTCGTCGCGCGTCGATTGCGGCGCCGGATCGGCGGCGGTCGGGGCGGTGGTGGCGACGGGAGGGGCCGGCGCCGCGCTCTGCGCCTTGGTCACATATGGCAGCAGCATGGCGCAAGCCATGCCGATCCCCGCAATTACCGTCCGTCGCTTCCGATCATTGCCTGCGCGCATCCGACTTTCTCCGTTCGGGCGAGCACCCGATCATGGGAATCCGAAAGGAAACGCGCGCCAGCGACTCTTGATCCCTTCAATCGGCGCCCTTCAATCGGCGGTGGTCGGGTCGATCACGTTGCGCACCTCGGCGATCGAATTGGCCGGAAAGCCCGCGGTCTCCGCATGCTGGCGGATCAGGTCGGCCGTTGGCGCGCGATAGATGCAATAGATCTTGTCGTCGGTGACGTAGCTGTGGACCCATTGGATCTCGGGGCCGAGGTCACGCAGCACATTGCACGAGGTCTGCGACGCGCCCTTCAGGTCGGCGGCGCTGGCCCCGCCGATTCCTGGCATGTCCCGTTCGATGACGAATTGCGGCATGGCGATTCTCCCTCCGAAAAGGACCGGGCTGCGCCTTTGTCGGCGAAGGAGATAGGAAAAAATCGTCGCCGGACTGTCGATCTGGGCGATGCCCGTTTGTCGTCTATGATGGGCGAGGCAATCGTTCGGCGATGGCGCCGGCGCTCGGCCCCGGAGATTATCCAATGCGTTTCATGTCCATCGTTACCGCTCCACGGTCGCAGCACTATGGCAACCCGACGCCCGAACTGCTCGAGGCCATGGGCAAACTCGCGGACCGGGAAATCAAGGCCGGGCGGATGATCGACAATGGCGGGCTGATGCCGATCGACCAGGCCGTCCGCATTACCATTGCCAATGGCGAACTGAGCGTGCTCGACGGCCCGTTCGTCGAAGCCAAGGAAGTCATTGGCGGCTATTCGATTACCGAAATGGCGAGCAAGGAAGAGGCCGTCGCGCTGGCGATCGAGTTCATGCAGCTGCACAAGGATCATATGCCCGGCTGGGAAGGCACGTGCGAAGTCCGCGCCTTTGCCGGTTTCGCGGGTTCTTGATCGGGAAAGCCTCTTCGGGGTGTCGGCGGCGATGACCGCCGCCGACGCTCATCGCGCAGTGCTCGCCATATGGCGGATCGAGCAGCCCAGACTGATCACCAGCCTGGCGCGGATGCTGCGCGACGTGCCGCTGGCCGAGGAACTGACGCAGGAAGCGCTGCTCGCCGCCCTCGAACACTGGCCAGCGGCCGGCGTGCCCGAACGGCCCGGCGCCTGGCTGATGACGACGGCGCGGCGGCTGGCGCTCAATCACCTGCGGCGGGTACCGATGCTCGAACGCAGCCATGCTATGCTACTGCGCGAGCTCGTGCAGGACCAGATGCTGCTGCCTGATTACGAGGCGACGCTCGACGACGATATCGGCGACGAGATGCTGCGGCTGATCTTCACCGCCTGTCATCCGCTCCTGCCCTATGATGCCAGGCCGGCGCTCGCGTTGCGCATGATCTGTGGGCTGACCACCGCCGAGATCGCGCGTGCCTTCCTGGTGTCCGAGGCGACCGTCGCGCAGCGTATCGTCCGCGCCAAGCGAACCCTGACGGAATCTGGCCTGACCTATGAGACGCCGCGCGGCGAGGAGCTGACCGAGCGATTGTCGTCCGTGCTCGAAGTCATCTATCTGATCTTCAACGAAGGCTATACCGCGGCGCGCGGGGACGACTGGCAGCGGCCCGATCTGTGCGGCGAGGCGTTGCGGCTAGGGCGCGTGACCATCGCCATCGTTCCGCACGAGCCCGAGGCGCATGGGCTGCTCGCCTTGATGGAGCTCAACGCCTCGCGGACTGCGGCACGGACCGACGCCGGGGGCGAACCGATCCTGCTGCTCGACCAGGACCGAGCCTTGTGGGACCAGCTCCAGATCCAGCGTGGCATGCGCTCGCTGGCGCGCGCGGAGGAATTGGGCGGTGCAGGCGGGTTCTACGCGCTGCAGGCCGCCATCGTGGCGTGTCATGCCCGCGCCGCGCGCGCCGCGGAAACCGACTGGCTGCGCATCGCCTTGCTCTATGCGCAATTGTCCACCGTTACCCGATCGCCGATCGTCGAACTCAATCGCGCGATCGCCGTCGGTATGGCGGAAGGACCGGCCTCCGGGCTCGCCATTCTCGACCGGATTGCCGATGCGCCCGAACTCAGAAGCTATCATCTGCTGCCAAGCGTGCGCGGCGACTTGCTGCGGCGGCTGGGGCGTCACGAGGAAGCGCGGGCAGCGTTCGAAACCGCTGCGGCGCTTGCGGGTAACAACCGGGAACGTGAGTTGCTCCTGCGGCGCGCGCGGGAGATGGGGGAAAGCTGATCCGCCAATTACCCTCCCCGGCGAAGGCCGGGGCCCAGTTTCGCGCATATGGAGAAGGCGTCCCGCCGCTTTGAGGGCGTCGCGACTGGGCCCCGGCCTTCGCCGGGGAAGCGTTACTTCCGTACCGATTTACCAAATTCGGGCGCGGCTGAGCTACCTCCGGTACGTCGGCCTTACCGTTCGTTCAGATAATAGCGGTCCGTCGCCTCCAGGTTGTCGTTCAGCTGATAGACGATCGGTTGGCCGGTCGGGATTTCCAGGCCGGTGATCTCGTCGTCGGGGATGTTCGACAAATGCTTGACCAGCGCGCGCAGCGAATTGCCGTGCGCCGAGATCAGCACGCGCTGCCCGTCCTTGAGCGCGGGGGCGATGCGTCCGTCCCAATAGGGCAGGACGCGCGCGATCGTGTCCTTCAGGCTCTCGGTGTTCGGGATGGCGATGCCGGCATAGCGGCGATCCTTGGACAGATCATATTCGCTGCCCGGCTCCAGCGGCGGCGGCGGGATGTCGAAGCTGCGGCGCCAGATATGGACCTGCTCGTCGCCATGCTTGGCCGCGGTCTCTGCCTTGTTGAGCCCGGTCAGGCCGCCATAATGGCGCTCGTTCAACCGCCAGTCCTTTTCGACCGGCAGCCACAGCCGCCCCATCGCCTCGAGCGCGAGGTTGAGTGTCTTGATCGCGCGCGTCTGGAGCGAGGTGAAGCACATGTCGAAATCGAGGCCCTTGGCGGCCATCAGCTCGCCCGCCAGCCGTGCTTCCTCGGCGCCCTTTTCGGTTACGTCGACGTCCCACCAGCCGGTGAAACGGTTTTCGAGGTTCCAGGCCGACTGGCCGTGGCGGATCAGGACGAGCATGGGCACGAAGCTACTCCTTGCGGGGGATCGGGCGGCTCTGTAGCGCTTCGTGCCGTTACGGCAAACCTGGAGAGCGAGTCATGGCGATCGTGCGGCAAACCATGGTGTATGACGGCCCGGGCGGCCCGTTCGAGGGCGTGTTCGCCTATGACGATGAGGTCGAGACCGCACGGCCGGGGGTGATGATCGTTCCCAACGTGCTCGGCGCGAAGGAATCGGACAGCATCACCGCCGAGAATGTCGCCAAACTGGGCTATGTCGGCTTCGTTGCCGACGTGTTCGGGCAGGGGCGGCGCAAGACCTTCACCTCGGAAAATCCGGCCGAATATATGAACGAGCTCAATGCCGATCGCGGGCTGCTGCGCGACCGGCTGAAGGCATCGCTCGACGTGCTCAAGGCCTTCCAATTGGTCGATCCGGCCCGGAACGCGGTCTATGGCTATTGCTTCGGCGGGAAATGCGCGCTCGACGTGGCGCGCGCCGGGCTCGACGTGTTGGGCGTGGTGTCGTTCCACGGCGTCTACGACACGCCGGACTATCCGAACGTCACGCCGATCAAGGCCAAGATCCTGGTCTGCCACGGCTGGGAAGACCCGATCGCGCCGCCCGACGTGATGGTCGGGCTGGGCAAGGAACTGAGCGAGGGTGAGGCAGACTGGCAAATCCACGCTTATGGGACTGCCGGTCATGCCTTCACCGATATCGACCGCAAGGGCGCGCCTCTGGTGCGCCCCGGCGTTGCCTATGAGGAACGCGCCGACCGGCGGAGCTGGAAAGCGGCCAGCAACTTCCTCGCGGAGTTGTTTGGGTAGGCTGATCGACCTTCTAATCTCCCCTCCCTGCAAGGGAGGGGATTAAGGGGTGGGTGAGCGCCGGGCGAGGCTCGATGCCTCGTCCGGCGCTGTTCTTGCGATCGGATAACGAGTCTTTGTGGGCGCGCAGACGCGCGCACCCACCCCCTAACCCCTCCCTTTCA
>NZ_BCYZ01000115.1 GCF_001598455.1 Sphingomonas pruni NBRC 15498 | reverse complement strand
GGAATTAAGGATAATCCATGGCCGATAACGACGCCGTCATCGCCGCCGCCTTGGCCTGGCGCGGCGCGCCGATGGCGTTGGCCACCGTCGTCTCGACCTGGGGCTCGGCGCCGCGCCCGCGTGGCAGCCATATGATCGTCCATCAGGACGGGCGGTTCGAGGGATCGGTGTCGGGCGGCTGTGTCGAGACCGACATCCTGACCGCCGCCGCCGAAGTGATCGCCGGCGCGCCGTTCCAGCTCAAACATTATGGCGTCGCCGATGCCGCGGCGTGGGAAGTCGGACTTCCCTGCGGCGGCGAGATCGCGGTGATGGTCCAGCCGGTCGCCGCCGACGGCTTCGATCCCGAATTGTTCGACCGCATCGCCGAGGCGCGAGCGACCGGTACGGCGCTCGACGTCGTCACCAATCTCGACACCGGCCAGTCGAGCCTGCGTCCCATCGAGGGCGCGGCGTTCGTCAATCGCTATGAGCCGCCGCGCCGCTTGCTGATCGTCGGCGCGGTGCAGATCGCCCAGGCGCTGACCGGGCTGGCGCGCGAGCTTGGCATCGCGACGACGGTTATCGATCCGCGCGCGCGCTTCCTGACTCCGGAGCGCTTCCCAGGCGTGACGCTCGACGACCGCTGGCCCGACGAGGCGGTCGCCGCGCTCAAGCCCGACGCGGCGACCGCGGTCGTCACCTTGTCGCACGACATCAAGATCGACGACCCCGCGCTCGCCGCCGCGCTGGCCGCGCCCACCGGCTATGTCGCCGCTTTGGGATCGCGGCGGAGCCATGCCGCGCGGCGGGAGCGTCTGGGCGCGCTGGGCGTTTCAGACTCCGACCTCGACCGCATCGATGCGCCCGCCGGGATCGACATCGGCGCGGTCGGGCCGGCGGAGATCGCCTTGTCGATCGCCGCCGGCCTGGTGGGAGCGCTGCGTGATCGAGCCTGAAACCACCGCATTGATCCTGCTCGCCGCCGGCAAATCGGCGCGGTTCGGTCTGTCCGACAAGCTGACCGAGACGTTCCTGGGCCAGCCGCTCGGCATGCATGTCGTCACCGCATTGGAAGCGGTGCCGTTCGCCCGGCGCGTGGTGGTGCGCGACGGCGTCCGGCTCGATTACGCCGCGCGCGGCTATCACGAGGTGCCCAATAGCCGCCCCGAACGGGGTCTGTCGCTGTCACTGAAGATGGGCGTCGAGGCGGCGCGCGGTCCGGGGATCGAAGCGGTGCTGATCGCGCTCGCCGACATGCCGCGCGTGACCGCGGCGCAGATCCATCGCCTGTTCGAGGCCGCGACCGGACCCGACACGGTCGTCGCGTCGAGCGACGGCGTGCGCCCCAAGCCACCTGCCTTGTTCGGCGCCAATCGCTTCGACGCGCTCGAAACGCTCGAGGGCGATGCCGGCGCGCGCGACCTGATCCTGGCCGGGCGGCACGTCGTCACGCATCCCGACGAGTTGATCGATGTCGATACCGAGGAAGAGCTCGACGAGCTGATGGCCAAGTTCGGCCAGGTGCGCAGCCAGTCATAGGCTCCCCCTTCGTCATTCTCGCGAAAGCGGGAACCCAGCTCCCAAGCAATCACCAAGCCAGTTCCGCCGAATTGGTGGAGAGCGTAGGAGATGGGTCCCCGCTGTCGCGGGGATGACGGGCATAAGCCGCGCCCTATTCGTGCCGCAAGGCGTCGATCGGGTTGAGCGAGGCGGCACGGCGCGCCGGGAAGAAGCCGAATACGACGCCGATCGCGCCCGAGATCAGGAAGGCGATGACGTTGATCTGGACGTCGAAGATGAACGGCAATTGGCCGAGCACCGACAACAGGATCACCGCCACCTGCCCCAGCAGCAAGCCGATGAGCCCGCCCAGGCACGACAGCACCACCGCCTCGACCAGGAATTGCATCAGTACTTCATTGGCGACCGCGCCGATCGCCAGGCGGATGCCGATCTCTCGCGTGCGTTCGGTAACCGAGACCAGCATGATGTTCATGATGCCGATGCCGCCGACGATCAGGCTGATCCCGGCGACCGCGGTGACGATGTTGGTCAACAGGGTCGTGGTGGTGCTGAGCGTGTCGGAAATCTGCTTGGTGTCGAAGATGTTGAAATCGTCCTCCTTGCCGCCGGTGATGTGGCGGCGTTCGCGCAACAGGTCGGTGATCGACGCTTGGACCTGCGCGGTCGAATAGGCCTGGTCGACACCGACAAGGATCAGCCGCACATCGGTATTGCCGGTCATCCGCCGCTGCACCGCCTTGATCGGCATGATGACGACGTCGTCCTGGTCGCCGCCGAATCCCGACTGGCCCTTGGTCGACAGGATACCGATGACGTCGCACGAAATGCCGGCGATCCGCATCCGCGTGCCGAGCGCATTCCTGGTCTTGTAGAGATTGGTGTAGACCGTGTTGCCGATGATGCAGACCGCTTTGCCGGCGCTTTCCTCGGCCGGGGTGAAATAGCGGCCGCTGGCGAGCGCCCAGGGCTGGACCTCGAAATAGCCGTTGGTGGTGCCGTTGATCGTGGTCGACCAATTGGCGCCTTCATAGATCGCGGTGCCGGTCGACTGCGCCTGCGGGGCGACCGCGGTGACGCCGGTGATCTGCTTGCCGATCGCCTCGACATCCCGCGGATCGAAATCGGGCGGCCGCGGCCCGCCGCCGCCGCGCCCGAAGCCCTGGCCGGGACGGATCTGGAGCACGTTGGTGCCGAGACTGGCGATCGATTTCTGGACCTGAAGCGTGGTCGCCTTGCCCAGGGTCACCATCGCCACCACTGCCGCGACACCGATGACGATGCCGAGCACGGTCAGAAACGAGCGCAGGAGGTGGCGCCGGATCGAGCGGAGCGCGAGGATGAAGGTGGTGCCGAGCATGGCCTAAATTCCCTATCCCCAAAGGCGGAGAGGGTTGCGCAGACTTAGGCTCGTCAGAGCCTTAGTCGGAGCTGGGTGAGGGGTAAGCGGTCGCGACGCGACCGCGCGGCGCTTCGCGCCGCTTCCCCTCATCCAACTTCGCCTAGGCTCCTTCGTCGCCAAGGCTTCGTATCCTTCTCCCCCAAGGGGAGAAGAGAGCATCGCCCTCATCCCACTCTCTCCCCCTGCGCATGCCCAGCCTCGGTCCGCTCGACCAGGCCGTCTTTGAAATGGACGATGGTCTTGGCAAAGGCGGCCATGTCGGGTTCGTGGGTCACCATCAGCACGGTGATGCCGGCATGTTTGTTGAGGTCGCTCAGCAATTCCATGATCTCGACCGAGCGTTCGCTGTCGAGATTGCCGGTCGGCTCGTCGGCGAGCAGCACGGCGGGCTTGGTGGCGATCGCCCGGGCGATGGCGACGCGTTGCTGCTGCCCGCCCGACAATTCGCCCGGCGTATGGTCCCACCAATCCTTCAACCCGACCTGGTCCAGCGCCGCGAGCGCCATCTCGCGCCGCTCGGCCTTGGCATCGCCGCGATAGAGCAACGGCAGCTCGACATTCTCCAATGCGGAGGTGCGGGCGAGCAGGTTGAAGCCCTGGAACACGAAGCCGAAATATTTGCGCCGGAGCAAAGCGCGCTGGTCGCGGTCGAGGCTTTCGACATGATGGCCCATGAAGATGAATTCGCCGTCGGTCGGCACGTCGAGGCAACCGAGGATGTTCATCGTGGTCGACTTGCCCGAGCCCGACGGCCCCATCACCGCGACGAAATCGCCGGTCGCGATGTCAAGGTCGACGCCCTTCAGCGCCTGGAATGCGGTCGCGCCGGTGCCATAGGTCTTGGTGACGCCGCGCAGCCGGATCAGCGGGTCGGGAATGCCGTCAGCCACCGCGCTGCCCGCCGCCGCCCCCATTGCCGCCGCCGCCCGCGCCCGAGCGCCGCCGGCTGCCGCCCGCGCTGTTGCCGCCCGATCCCGCGAGCTGACCGGTCACGACCTGCATTCCCGGCTGCAAATCGCCGCCGGTGATCTCGGTCATCGTGCCGTCGCTGTCGCCGGTCGTTACCGAGATCGCTTTCAGGCTGCCATCGGCCTGCTTGACATAGACGCTCTGCTTGGAGCCGCGTTCGAGCGGCGCCGCGCTGTCGCCACCGCCGCCACGCCGCCGCATCCGGGGAGTCAGCGCGCCGGCGATTCCGCCGCTCGCCTGCGCCGCGGGCGTACCCGTCGCCTGCGGCTTGAAGCGCAAGGCGGCGTTGGGGACGAGCAGGACGTCCTTCTTTTCCATCGTGACGATATCGGCGGTCGCAGTCATGCCGGGCCTCAGCTGGAAATCGGGATTCTGCACGGCGAGTTCGGCGGCGTAGGAAACGACCTGGTTGGATGTGGTCGACGACGTGCTCGTGCTGCTCGTCGACGATTGCGCCGACAAATTAGAGCCGACATCGACTCGCGTGATCGTCGCGGGGAAAGTCTTGCCGGGAAAGGCATCGACCGTGAAGGTCGCGCGCTGGCCCTGCTTGACGTTGCCGACATCGGCTTCGTCGATCGCCACTTCCAGCTTCATTTGCCCCAGGTCCTCGGCGATGACGAACAGGGTTGGCGTGTTGAAGCTCGCCGCGACGGTCTGGCCCGGCTCGATCTGGCGCGCGAGCACGACGCCGTTGACCGGGGAGCGGATGATCGTCTTGGTCAGCTGGGTCTGGTTCGACGACAGAGTCGCCTGGGCCGCGACGACATTGGCTTGCGCCGCCCTGAGATTGGCGATCGCGCGGTCGCGGTCGGCGATCGCCTGGTCCATTTCGGTCTTGGCCGGGACGCGACCGCCCGACAGTCGGCTGACTTCCTGGAATCGCGCCAGGGTCGCATTCGCCTGGGCGAGCGTCGCCTTGTTCTGCCCGACCGTCGCTACCGCCGCGTCGAGCGAAGCCTTGGACTGGTTGACCGTGTCCTGGAAGCGGCTGGGATCGATGATCGCGAGCGGCTGGCCCTGGACCACGCGATCGTTGACGTCGGCCACGACCTTGGTCACCAGCCCCGACAATTCGGAACCGACATCGACCTGATTGGTCGGCGCAAGCTTGCCCGTCGCCGACACGGTGACGGTCAGATTGCCCTTTTGCGCCTGCTCGGTGGCATAGCCCGATGTCTCGGCGCCGCCGAACAGCCGCATCAGCAGCAGGATGAGCAGGACGACGCCGATCGCGATGCCCGCCCATATGGCATAACGCCTGAACTTGGACGGTGGGCGTCCGCCAAGGAATTCGTCAAGGTCGGCCTGGTTCGTCGCCATAGTCTTATCCCTGCGGGAGTTCGGGCGGCTTGGTGGCATCCCACCCACCGCCGAGCGCGAGGTAGAGCGCGACCATCGCCTGCGCCTGGTCGCCGCGCGCGCCGTTCAAGCCGTTCTGCGCGGACAGCAGCGCCGCCTCGCTATTGTTGAGTGTGGTGATGTCGGTCAGCCCGGCCCGATACTGGCTGCGCGCGAGGATCGCCGCGGCGTTGGAGGCGTCGAGCGCGACCGCGAACTCGCGCTGGCGCTGTTTCGCCGCCTGCAGGGCCTGGAGCGCGTTCTCGACATCCTCCAGGCTGGTCAGCACGGTCGATTTGTAGGCGGCGAAGGCGCCCTCCGCCGCCGCTTCCTGCGACCGCACCCGGCTGCGCGTGCGGCCGCCGTCGAAGATCAACTGGGTCAGCCCCGCGAACAGGCTGCCGGTGATGACATTGGCGATGCTGCCGAGCGCCGAGGCCGAGGTGCCGATATTGCCGGTAATGTTGAGCGCCGGATAGAGCGCCGCCTTCTCCACCCCGATCTGCGCGGTAGAGGCGGCCAGGGTGCGTTCGGCGGCGCGGACGTCGGGACGCTGGCGCAATATGTCGCCGGGGATACCGGCCGGGATGTCGGCCGGGCCCATCGGGATCGGCTGTACCGCTTCGAGCTCGGCCTTGAGCGCGCCCGGCGCCTGGCCGGTCAAGACGCCCAGCCGGTTCACCGCGGCGGCATAATTCTGTTCGATCGTCGGGATCTGCGCGGCGGTCTGGGCGCGTTGCGCGCGTGCCTGTTCCTGGTCGAGGCTCGATACCAATCCCGCCTGAACGCGGAAGCCGGCAATCTCCAGATTGTCGTCCTGGATCGCCAGGCTGTCGCGCGCGATCTTGAGCGCGGCCTGATACTGGCGGGCCAGGATATAGTTGCGGGCGGCTTCGGCGGCGATCGAGGTCTGGACGGTGGCGAGATCATAGCCCGAAGCCTGCTCGGTCGCCTTCGCCGCCTCGATCGAGCGGCGCGTGCCGCCGAAGATGTCGGCCTGGTAGCTGGCATCGGCGCCGATCGAGAAATTGTCGCGCGGGCCGACCGAATCGAGCAGGCTACGGCTATAGCCGGCCGATCCGCTGACCGTCGGCAACAGCGACGCGCGCGCCTGGACCAGCCCTTCGCGCGCCTGTTTCAACCGCGCCACCGCCTGGGCGATGTCGAGATTGCCCCGTCGCGCGCGGTCGATGATGCTGGTCATCTCGGTGTCGCCGAACGACGTCCACCACGTCGAGATGTCGGGCAGTGCTCCGGTCGACGCGGGCCCGGAATAGGCGTCGGGCACGCCCAGCGAGGCGCTCGCCGGCGGCTTGTAGTTCGGCCCCACCATGCACGCCTGAAGCGGCAGCGCGACGGCGAGCATCATGGCGATACGCGACCGTTTCATCCCCGAAAGCATGGCGAGCACTAGGACAGAGGTCCATCCCGAATATGTCGTATTTTGTCGCAATCGGACCGGTTCGGTTCATGTTTCCCGCTTCGCGGTCGCGGCGCGGACCAGGATGGATGGACATTCGGATAATCCTCCCCCGCCAGGGGGAGGTGTCAGCCCCCGCGCAGGCGCGGGGGGTGACGGAGGGGGAGGAAGCACGACGGCGGGTGAGCGGCCGTCCG
>NZ_BCYZ01000114.1 GCF_001598455.1 Sphingomonas pruni NBRC 15498 | reverse complement strand
GCGACCGCGGCGCGGTCGCCCCCTCATCCTCCCATTGCTGACGCAATGGGCCCCTCCTTCTCCCACAAGGGGAGAAGGGACTTTTCCCTTTCCGCACTGCCGTACCGAGACCGAAATACGTTGCCCGTCAGTTCGGTAACGGCGCCTCGGCAAGCAGCACCAGTGCCCGGGTCATCAGCATCGTGAACCTCGCCTCCTCGACCCCGGCGTCACCGCGATGCCAGCCGCCCGCGATCGCGAGCCAGCGTCCGTCCTTACGCTTGACCAGGAAATTGAGCGTGACGACGCCCGGTTCCGACCCGCCCTTGAACCCGACATAATCGAATTCCGCCCGCGTGTTGGGATCGATTCCCGGATTGACCGCCAGCAACGACAAGGCCGTCTCGCCACCCTCCTTGCGGAGCCAATCGAACATACGGGCGGTGTCGGTGGGGCTGGCGAACCATTCGAGCGTATCGATCTTGGCCGGCGTTCCCGCGAACATCACCGGATCGACCGGCGTGGTCCGCAGCCGCGCGGCGTTCGTATCGAGCAGCTTGCGCCGCACCGAGGGCTCAAGCGACGTTGCCCATTGCGAGGCGAGATCGGCATTTGCGGGGCTTTTCAGGGCAAACATCTGCCTCGTGGTCAGCACCGGCGCGAGACCGGGCGCGCCGGTTTGGGTGACGAAGCGATCGAGTTGTTCGCCTTCGAGTGACACCAACGTGTCGGTCGCTGTATTGTCGCTGATCGAGATCATCAGGGTGGCGAGCGTCTGGATCGTCACAGGGCTGCCCGGCGGCCAGTTCTGCGTAATGCCCGAAGGCAGCGAGGCGGGCCCGATCGGCACGACATCGCTCCACTTGCGGTCGCCTGCCCTTACCTCGCGCGCCAACTCACCAAGCACCCAGAGCTTGAATGCGGAGCCGAGCGGGAGCGTGTTGTCGGGTGCGATTCCGGCTATCAGCCGGGGCGCATCCTCGCCGAGCGCATAGATACCGAGCCCGGTTGTCCCCGGCAGCGAACGAAGATCGGCGGTGAGCTTGTCGAGCGTATCCCCCGCCATCTCCGGGCCGGTGAACAGCAGCCCAACCACCTGATGCGGCGGCGCCGGGTCGATCGCGATCTGAGCATTGACCACACCGCGCTCGAAGCGGACGCGCAGATTGGCCGAGAAGGGTGTGACTGGGGCCAGCCTGTCGATTGCCAGCGGCTTCCCCATCTGGCCGGTCATCGAAGCCACGACCGCGTCCCACTTTTCCTTCGGGATGGCGGCACGGAAGTTCGGCGCGAAATAGCCGTTGAAATCGCCGCTGCCGGCGACGACCGCTATCAGTTCGCGCGATCGCGCGGTCAGTGACGGATCGGCGGCCGGTGCGACCGGCGGGGGAGCCGTTTGGGCGCCCACAGGATGGGGGACGGCAAGGATAAGCGCGAGCAGGGCGAGGCTACGCATGTCGAACCGCACCTCCATAGAAAACCCGGCCCGATTTGCCGGACGCGCCATCAAGCGTCGATCGCTTCTTCATCCAATCTGGCCGCATTTTCCTGAATAAAGGCGAACCGGTGCGCAGGATTGGTGCCCATCAGCCGGTCGACCAGGTCTTTCACGCCCGCGCGCTCCTCATATTCCTGCGGCAAGGTGATGCGGATCAGCCCGCGCGAGCCGGGGTCCATCGTCGTTTCCTTGAGCTGGTTGGGGTTCATCTCGCCCAATCCCTTGAACCGGCTGACCTCGACCTTCTTGCCCTTGAACTCCTTGGCCTCGAGCTCGGCGCGATGCGCGTCGTCGCGCGCGTAGAGGCTCTTTGTTCCCGCGGTCAGGCGATAGAGCGGCGGCTGCGCCAGATAGAGATGCCCGCGCCGCACGACGTCCGGCATCTCCTGAAAGAAGAAGGTCATCAGCAGCGTCGCGATATGCGCGCCGTCGACATCGGCGTCGGTCATGATGATCACGCGTTCGTAGCGCAGATTGTCGGGCTCGCAATCCTTGCGCGTGCCGCAACCCAGCGCCTGGACCAGGTCGGCAATCTCCTGATTGGCGAAGATCTTGGCGCTGGTTGCCGAGGCGACGTTCAGGATCTTGCCGCGGATCGGCAGGATCGCCTGGGTCTTGCGGTTGCGCGCCTGCTTGGCGGATCCGCCGGCCGAATCGCCTTCGACGATAAAGATTTCGGTGCCCACGGGATCGTCGGCCGAGCAGTCGGTCAGCTTGCCGGGCAGGCGCAGCTTGCGGCCCGAGGTTGCCGACTTACGCTTGACCTCGCGCTCCTGCTTGCGGCGCAGGCGCTCGTCCATGCGCTCGACGACATAGCCCAGCAGCGCCTTGCCGCGGTCCATATTGTCCGACAGGAAATGGTCGAAATGGTCGCGCACCGCGCGTTCGACCATGGTCGCCGCCTCGGGGCTGGTCAGCCGGTCCTTGGTCTGGCTCTGGAATTGGGGCTCGCGGATGAAGACCGAGAGCATCAGCTCGCACCCGGTCATGATGTCGTCGGCGGTGATGTCCTTGGCGCGCTTCTGCCCGACCAGTTCGCCGAACGCGCGGATGCCGCGGACCAGCGCGGCGCGCAGCCCAGCTTCATGCGTGCCCCCATCGGGAGTCGGGATGGTGTTGCAATACCAGCTGTAGCTGCCGTCGGACCAGAGCGGCCAGGCAACCGCCCACTCTACGCGGCCCTGCTGTTCGCCGGGGAAATCCTGGCTGCCCGAGAAGAAATTGGCGGTGGCGCATTCGCGACCGCCGACCTGTTCCTTCAAATGGTCTGCGAGGCCGCCGGGAAACTGGAACACCGCCTCGGCCGGCGTGTCGTCGGTGATGACCTCGGGCGCGCATTTCCAGCGGATCTCGACGCCGGCGAACAGATACGCCTTGGAGCGCGCCAGTTTGTAGAGGCGTGCGGGCTTGAAATGCAGCTCGGGTCCGAAAATCTCGGGGTCGGGGGTGAAGGCGACCGACGTGCCGCGCCGGTTGGGCGTCGGCCCCAGCTTCTCGAGCGGACCGAGCGTCTGGCCCTTGGAGAAGCGCTGGCGGAACAGTTCGCGGTTGCGCGCGACCTCGATGACGGTGTCCTCGCTCAGCGCGTTGACGACGCTGATCCCGACGCCGTGCAGGCCACCGGAGGTCGCATAGGCCTTGCCGTCGAATTTGCCGCCCGAATGGAGCATCGAGAGGATCACCTCGAGCGCCGATTTGTCGGGAAATTTCGGATGCGGGTCGACCGGCATGCCACGACCATTGTCGACGATGGTCAGCCGGTTGCCGGCATCCAGCGTAACCTCGATCCGGGTCGCGTGCCCGGCGACCGCTTCGTCCATAGAATTGTCGAGCACTTCGGCCGCGAGATGGTGCATCGCGCGCTCGTCGGTGCCGCCGACATACATGCCCGGGCGGCGCCGCACGGGTTCGAGTCCTTCGAGAACTTCGATCGAGGAGGCGTCGTATTCGGTGCTGGGCTTGCCTGAGGAAGCGAACAGGTCTTCGGACATGGAGAACGTATAGAGGACGCGTCAACCGCTCGGCAAGCGGAGCGGGCATTTCCCCTGTGGGTAGTCGTCACGCGCAGCACAGAGCGACTTCAACGAAAAACGCCGCCGAGAGAACCGGCGGCGCTGTTCGAATCGGCGATGTCAGCGAACCCGCGGGCCGCCGAACGGCAGCGGGGGCGGCGGGCGGCGATCGCGGCGGGGCAGCTGCGCCTGATAGGCGTGGCCGCAATGCGCGACGCAATAGGGGAAACCGGGGTTCACCTTATCGCCGCAGAAATGGAAATCGGGCTCGCCCGGATGACCCAGCGGCCATTTGCAGATCTTGTCGTTGAGATCGAGCAGGCTCGTCTTCCCGGCGATTTCGGGCGACGGCTTGGCTGGGACGAGGCGGCGCGGCGGGGCGGGCGCGATCGGCGGCTGCTGCTCGCCGGGCGCTTGGCGCACGAAGCCGCCGGGACCGACCGAGCGCAGGATCGGCTGGGGCGGGGCGTCCGGTGCAGGGGCGGCGGGCGCAGCGGGGATCGCCGCCGCGACGGGCGGCGCCGCTGGGACTGGAGCGGGAGCCGGCGCGGGGCGCGGCGCCTCTGCTACAGGCGGAGCGGCCTTCTTGACCGGCGCCGGCGCGGGGGCGGCCGAGACGCTGTCGTCATTGGGCTTCACCGGCGACGGGCGCGACTGTAGGCCCAGACGATGCGCCTTGCCGATCACCGCGTTGCGGCTGACGTCGCCCAGCGCTTCGGCGATCTGGCTCGCCGTCATGCCCTTTTCCCACATCGTTCTCAGCGTATCGATGCGGTCGTCGGTCCAGCTCATTCACATTCCTTCCAAAACGTCACCGGAACGGTTGCGGGGCATCGCGTCAGCGCCTACCTGCGTGGCCGATGGACGCGCCCACCACTTCCGGTGAGAAAATCACTGCTATGGCACCCCCCGGCGTTCCGGTGATCCGGAGCGTGAACTGGGGTGGCCTGAGAACCCTCTATGTGAAGGAGGTGCGCCGTTTCTTCAAGGTGCACCTGCAAACGATCTGGGCGCCGGCCGCCACGACCTTGCTGTTTCTGGTCGTTTTCACCGTCGCGACGGGCGCCAAACGGCCGGTTCAGGTCGGCGGTGTCGATATCCCGTTCGGCGATTTCATCGCGCCCGGCCTGATCATCAGCCAGGGAATGATGGGTCCCGCCTTCGCCAATGCCAGTTTCTCGCTGCTCGTCGGCAAGATCCAGGGGACGATCGTCGACTATCTGATGCCGCCTTTGTCGACGATGGAATTGCTCGCGGCGTTGGTCGGCGGGGCGATGACCCGCGCGTTCATTGTCGGCTTCATCGTCTGGGCGGCGATGGCGCTCTATGGCATCGGCGTCTGGCCGCAGCATTTGTGGGCTGTGGTCTGGTTCGGTTTTCTCGGGGCCGCGTTCCTGTCGCTGCTCGGCGTGTTGACCTCGATCTGGGCGGACAAGTTCGACCATGCCGCGGCGGTGACCAATTTCGTCATCGTGCCGCTGGGGCTGCTGTCCGGCACTTTCTATTCGGTCGATCGCCTGGCACCGGCTTTTCGAGCCTTCAGCCATGCGAACCCGTTCTTCTACATCATCTCCGGCTTCCGCTACGGGTTCCTGGGTACCGCCGATTCGCCGGTACTGATCGGCAGCGCGGTCGTGTTCGGCCTGGACGTCGTCCTCGCGTTGACCTGCTATTGGCTGCTCAACAAGGGCTGGAAGATCAAATCCTGAAGGGGTCTTCCGGTCCGCCGACTGGATTTGACTGAACCCTGGCTGACGCTGCCGTTCAGCCTGCGCGCAACATCGCTCCGCTATTGCGCGTTAAGATCCGACCCTGTGGAGTTCCGGTGTAATGCGCATTCTGCTGATATCGGCGGCGAGCCTCGCCATGCTGAGCGCGGCGCCCGCGACGGCGCAATCCTATGATCCCGATTACTCGAGCAGTTACGGCAACGGCTATGCTCGTCATGCTGTGCCGAGGCCCTATCAGATCCGCTCGATGATCGATGCCGCCCAGCGCCGTGGCGAGATTTCGGACGATCAGGCGAGCAATCTGCGCGAACAAGCCGACGAACTGGCGCGGCTCGATCGCCGTGCCCAAAGCGATGACGATGGCGATATGCGCCGCGACGTGACCCGGCGTACCTTTGCGCTGCTACGCGATCTGCGCGAAGCGCGCGGCGACTCGAACGGTGAGTACGCCTATCGCGGCCGATCGACGGACTATCCGCCCGCTTATCGTGCGACGCCCCAGGGTGGCTATGACAGCGCCCCGCGCGCGCCCGGCGACGATGACGACCGGCCTCATTCGTCCGCGCCGGATGATGCGTATCGCCCTTCGCCCAGCACGAACGATCCTGATCGTACGTCACCGTCCTACGATTCCGGCCGTGCTGCGCCGGAGAATTACGATACCGACCGCGCGCCACCGCCGGCCGACGAGTCGTATAGAACCACGGAGCCGTCCAACGACGACCAGAGCTATGACGATGCCAACCGGCAGGACGGTGACACTATTCAGCCGCCGGACGACGGCATTTACCGCCCCCGCAATTAAAAGCTGATCGACAGCGGGCGGTTTATCCGCCGCCCGCCTTTTGTTGCGCTATCGGGCCATCCGCCTCGGCTTAGCCCTTTAGGGTCGGGCGCGAGCCGGTCGTCATGCACCTTGGGCATGACCTACCCAACCCATGTCATGGCCTATTCGCTCGGGCGGTGTTGACGCTCCGTGGCGCTACCAAGTAAATGCCCGCTCCGGGCGGTCCGGATGGGCCGCCCTTTTTGCTTTTTTGCAACTGAAGGAGGCCATCGCCGTGACCATCACTCCGCTCATGCCCGTCTATCCACGGTGCGGGGTGCGTCCGGTCCGAGGCGAGGGGTGCTATCTGATCGGCGAGCGCGGCGAGCGCTATCTCGATTTCGCCGCCGGGATCGCGGTCAACGCGCTCGGCCATAGCAACGAGCATTTCATCAAGGCGGTGCAGGATCAAGTCGCGACCCTGATGCATGTGTCGAACCTTTACGGCAGCCCGCAGGGCGAAGCGCTGGCGCAGCGCATCGTCGACAACAGCTTCGCCGACACGGTGTTCTTCACCAATTCCGGGGTCGAGGCGATCGAATGCGCGATCAAGACCGCGCGCCGCTATCACGACGTCAACGGCAATCCCGAGCGCTACAAGCTGATCACCTTCAAGAATGCGTTCCACGGCCGCTCGCTCGGCGCGATCAGCGCGACCGACCAGCCCAAGATGCGCGACGGGTTCGAGCCGCTGCTGCCGGGCTTCAACTATGCGAAGTTCAACGACCTCGAAGGTGCGCTGGCGCTGATCGACGACGAGACCGCCGGCTTCCTGGTCGAGACGGTGCAGGGAGAGGGCGGCATGACCGCGGGCACGCCCGAATTCATCCAGGGCCTGCGCAAGGCCTGCGACGAACATGGCCTGTTACTGATCCTCGACGAGATCCAGTGCGGTTATGGCCGCACTGGCAAGATGTGGGCGTACGAGCATTACGGCATCACGCCCGACATCATGACGGTGGCCAAGGGGATCGGAAACGGCTTCCCGCTCGGCGCCTGCCTCGCGACCGAGGAAGCAGCCAAGGGCATGGTAATCGGCACGCACGGGTCGACCTATGGCGGCAACCCGCTGGCGATGGCGGCGGGCCAGGCAGTGCTCGACGTGATGCTCGAGCCGGGCTTCCTCGAGCAGGTCACCGCGATGGGCGACCGCCTGCGTGCGGCATTCGAGCAGCTCATCCCGAACCACGATACCCTGTTCGAGGAAATTCGCGGCAAGGGCCTGATGCTCGGCATCAAGATGAAGGAGCCGGCGGTCAGCCGCGACTTCGTCGCGCATCTGCGCGACCATCACGGGCTGTTGACGGTCGCGGCGGGCGAGAACGTGTTCCGCGTGCTGCCGCCTTTGGTGATCGATGAAAGCCATATCGCCGAATGCATCGAGCGGCTGAGCGAGGGCGCGCGGACCTACGCCGCGGCCGCGCAGGCGGCGTGAAGGGGCTGACCCCATTCCTCCCCGAGCTTGCTTGGGGAGGGGGACCGGCGAAGCCGGTGGAGGGGCCGCAGCCGCACAGCGGCGAGGACGGGACAT
>NZ_BCYZ01000113.1 GCF_001598455.1 Sphingomonas pruni NBRC 15498 | reverse complement strand
CCCGTCCTGTGGTCACCTCCTTACCTGTTGCTCGATTGGGGCTGGGGCCCCTCCACCACGCCGCTTCGCGTCGTGGTCCCCCTCCCCGTTCCGGGGAGGAATTATGAACCGTCTCGCGGTCTATTGCGGCTCCGCTTCGCCCAGCGATCCGCGCTATGTCGAGAACGCTCGCGAAGTCGGCCGCACATTGGCCGAGCGCGGCATCGGCGTGGTCTATGGCGGCGGGCGTCTCGGCCTGATGGGCGCGATTGCCGATTCGGCACTCGCCGCGGGAGGCGAAGTGATCGGCGTCATTCCCGAAGCCCTGGTTGCCGCAGAGGTCGCGCATAAGGGCCTGACCGAACTCCATGTCGTCGGCACGATGCACCAGCGCAAACAGGCGTTCACCGACCTGTCCGATGGTTTCGTGACCCTGCCCGGCGGGACGGGCACGATGGACGAATTGTGGGAAGCGCTGAGCTGGGCGCAGATCGGCTATCACGCCAAACCGGTCGGGTTGCTCAACCTGGACGGCTATTATGACGGGCTGATCGAATTCTGGGAGACGATGGCGCGGGTCGGCTTCGTCCGGCCGCAGCACCGGGAGCTGCTGATCGTTGCCGATACGTTGGCCGACTTGCTCGACAAGATGGCCGCGTTCCAACCCGCCACCACGATCGGGCAGATCGGCGCGAAAGACCTGTGAGCGCTCCATCCTTCGCCCGACACGGACGGACGAGGACATGACCGCCAACGGCGAACTTCCCAGCCGCGCGGCGATCGTCGCGACCGCGCGTGAATCGATCGCGCGGGGCTCGAAGAGCTTCGCCGCCGCGTCTATGCTGTTCGACCGCAAGACGCGCGAGCGTGCCTGGCTGCTCTATGCCTGGTGCCGGCGCTGCGACGACCTCGCCGATGGACAGGAATTCGGCCACGACCTCTCCGTCGTGCCTGATCCCGCCGCGCGACTGGCGCAGATCCGCGCGATGACCGATGCCGCGCTGGTCGGTGAGATGGTCGGCGATCCCGCGTTCGACGCGCTGCGCATCGTCGCCGCCGAAACGCGGCTCCCACACCGTTTCGCCTATGACCTGATCGAAGGATTCCGCCTCGATCTCGAGGACTGGCGACCGCGGAGCGAGAACGATCTCTATCTTTATTGCTATCATGTCGCCGGCGCGGTCGGCTGCATGATGGCGATCGCGATGGGCGTATCGCCCGACGACGAGGACACGCTCGACCGCGCCTGCGACCTGGGCATGGCGTTCCAGCTGGCGAATATCGCACGCGATATTGAGGAAGATGATCGCGGCGGCCGCTGCTACCTGCCCCAGGAGTGGCTGGCGGAGATGGACATTCCCCCCGGTCAGCACATGAAGCCGCCCTTCCGTCCGCGCCTGGCCGTTTTGGCGCGGCGCCTGGTCGATCGCGCGGCGGCGTTCGAAGCGAGCGCGCGTATCGGCACGCGGCGGCTCGGCCTGCGATCGGCCTGGGCCGTGCTGGCGGCGGCGGGCATCTATGGCGCGATCGGGCGCGAAGTGGCCGCGCGCGGCGAGCATGCCTGGGATCATCGCGCCGGCACCTCGACCGCCGCCAAGATCGGCTGGATCGCGCGGGCGCTCGGCCAGGCGGTGCAGCGCAACCGGCTCTATCCTGTCGCGTCGCGCGATCCGGATCTGTGGAGGCGGCGGCGCGGTTAGTCCTGCGTAAACCCTGCTCGGTCAGGACTCGGCAAGCCCGACAGCCTAGCTTACCCATTATGACGAAATTGTCCGTGAAGTTCTCGCGCGCTTTACAGCGCGGCCGCGCCGAACCCGCGCCGCCGCCGACACGCGCGGGGCTTTCGCTGACCTTGCTTCGGAAGCGCGCCGCCGCGCACAATGTCGGCGCCGAGGATCTCGAGGCGATGCTGCGCGACCAGATCCGCTGGTCGCTGCCGATCCGCCGCGGCGCGGACGCTGAGTTAGTTGATTAAGGGATCGCCCGGCCGAGCGCGGTGAAAATGCCATTCGGCCAGCCACATGCCGGCAAGCGGCAGGATCAGGGTGGCGCCCTGTAGCCACAAGGGTTGCGTCAGCTGGGTCAGGTTCCATACGCCGTCGGCCACCAAGACGAGCGCGACGATCCATCCGCCGGGCCGCCATTGGCCGATCCGCAGCGCGGCGAACGCGCCGACCAGCCCGGCGAGGAACCAGCCTACAGCGATGATCCCCTGGCCGGCGAGCGGCATCGCCATGACGAAGCGCGCGAGCATTTCCTGGGCGCTGGCGTCGGCAGCGATCGCGGCTGGGAACCAACGTTCGGCGAGTTCCCAGGCACCGTCGATCAGCGAAATGGCGAGTACCAACCCGACGATGGTGCCGATTATCCTGCGCATGACGTCCCCTGGCTGTACTGGGAGCATCATTACCGGGGCGACGCGCCCCATACCAGCTTAGCTGCGGCGCGCTTGTGCCTTGTTATTGGCCGCCATCGACTGGCCGACCTGGCGGCACGCCGCGGTGATGGTCGGATAATCGATGTCGGTGTTGCGGATCAGCGCCGCCGGCATCGCTGCCCGGCATTGCGCCGCGCTGTAATACCGGACCGGCTCGATCCGCTGCTGCGCGCATTGCGTCTGGCCATCGCCGCAGCCCATGATCGCGATGACGTAGAATACAGAACCCATGTCTTCCTCCGTCGCGTCTATAATCGACGGGGCATGATGACGGTTCCCTGAATGCCCGCGGCACCCTACATAAAGCGGCGATGCCGCCCACCGAACTCCCGCCGACCAAGGATCGCCCGCTGATCCCGACGCTTCGGCGCTTCCTCCCTTATCTGTGGCCCGCCGATGCGCCGATACAGCGGTTGCGGATCGTCGTGGCGATGCTGTTGGTCGTCGCGTCCAAAGTCGTACAGGTCTATGGCGCCGCCTATGCGCTGAAATGGGCGATCGATCGGATGTCGAGCGGCGACCATTCGACCGCCTGGATCGTCATGGCGCTGCTCGCCGGTTATGCCACGGCACGCTTCTCGGGAACGTTGTTCGATAATCTGCGCAACGTGATTTTCGAGCCGGTCGGGCAAGATGCGACGCGGCGGCTGGCATCGAACGTGTTCAATCATCTGCATCGCTTGTCGCTGCGCTTCCATCTTGAGCGGCGGACCGGCGCGGTTACCAAGGTCGTCGAGCGCGGCACCAAGAGCATCGACACGATGCTCTATTTCATGCTGTTCAACATCGCGCCGACGGTGCTCGAGCTAGCGCTGGTGCTCAACATCTTCCGGCGCAATTTCGGTTGGGGGCTGGTCGGCGCGACGGTCGTCATGGTCGTCGCCTATCTGTGGTTTACCTGGACGGTGACGAACTGGCGCGCCGCGCTTCGGACGCGGATGAACGACCTCGATACCGGGGCGGTCAGCCACGCAGTCGACTCCCTGCTCAATTTCGAGACCGTTAAATATTTCGGGGCGGAGGAGCGTGAGGGGCGGCGTTATGAGGCGGCGATGGCGGCCTATGCCAAGGCCGCGATCAAATCGGAGAATTCGGTCGGCTGGCTCAATATCGGTCAGGCGCTGATCACCAATGCGATCCTCGCCGGCGGGCTGGCATTCATTGCCTGGGGCTGGGGACGAGGGCAATTCACCGCAGGTGACGTGTCACTCGTTTCGACCCTGCTGACCCAGCTATTTCGTCCGCTCGACCTGCTCGGCATGGTCTATCGCACGATTCGACAGGGCGTGCTCGACATGGGCGCGATGTTCGATCTGGTGGATACGCCAAGCGAAATCGTAGACGCGCCCGATGCCAAACCGCTAAATATCGATCGTGGCACCGTCCGATTTGAGGATGTGCATTTCGGCTATGAGTCGGGCCGCGATATTCTCAAGGGGATCGATCTGACCGTCCGTGCCGGCCAAACGCTGGCGGTGGTCGGACCGTCGGGTGCGGGCAAATCGACTCTGGCGCGGCTGCTGTATCGATTTTACGATTTAACTGGCGGGCGGATCACGATCGACGATCAGGATATCAGCCACGTCACTCAGGCGAGCCTGCGCGCCGCGATCGGCATCGTCCCGCAGGACACCGTGCTGTTCAACGACACGATCGGCTACAACATCGCTTATGGCCGCGAAGGCGCCGGCGAAGAGGAGATTGTGCGCGCCGCCAAGGGAGCGGCGATCTCCGGCTTCATCGAGCGCCAGCCCGACAAATATGAAACCCGGGTCGGCGAGCGCGGCCTGAAGCTGTCCGGCGGCGAGAAGCAGCGCGTGGCGATCGCGCGCACCCTGCTCAAGAACCCGCCGATCCTGATCCTGGACGAAGCGACCAGCGCGCTCGATAGCCGCACCGAAGCCGAAATCCTTGGCACGCTGCAGGCGATCGAACGCGGGCGCACGACCATCGTCATCGCGCACCGCCTGTCGACCGTGGTCCATGCCGACCAGATCGTCGTGCTCGACAACGGTCTGGTCGCCGAACGCGGCACCCATGCCGAGCTGCTGCGCAAGAACGGCCTCTATGCCGATATGTGGGCGCGCCAGGCGCAGGAACGGCAGGAAGCGCTGGCGGCGGAATAGGTTGACGCAAGCGCCGGTCAGGCGATCAATGCCCGCATGATCCGCCTGATCCTCGCTTTCATCCTCGCGCTCGTCGCCACGCCGGCCCTCGCCGATCCGGCCGAGGGATTACAGCCGCCGATTACCGTCCGGTCCAAGTTCGTCCCCGCGCGGACTGTGCAAGTCTGGCTGCCGCCCGGTTATGCGACCTCGAAGCGGCGCTACCCGGTGCTCTATCTGCATGACGGGCAAAATGTGTACGACACGCCCTCGCCCTTTTCGGGCAAGAGCTGGGAAGTGCATCGCGCACTCGACCGGCTGATCGCCGCCAACAAGGCCCGCCCGGCGATCCTGGTCGCGGTGTGGAACAACGATAACCGGCTGGGCGAATATATGCCGCAGGCCGCGGTGCCGGAAATGGGATCGAAGGGCGATCCCGCCTCGGGCGATCTGTTCAAGAAGCTTCCGGTCGAGCGCGCCAGGATTGTCGGCGACGGCTATGTCCGGTTCCTGGCGACCGAGCTCAAGCCGCTGATCGACCGCCGCTACCGCACGTTACGCGGCCCCCAAAACACCATGTTGATGGGGTCGAGCATGGGCGGGCTGATCTCGGCCTATGCGGTGGTGCGCTATCCCGGGATGTTCGGTGCGGCGGCTTGCCTGTCGACCTCCTGGCCGATCGGGGACGGGTTCGCGGAACGCTGGTTCGAGGCGCATTTGCCGCCCCGGAGCGCGCGGCTCTATTTCGATTATGGCACCGGGACCAATGACGGATCGATCGAGCCGTTCCAGCGCAAGCTCGACGCGGCGGCCGGATCGCGTGGCGATCATTGGGTCAGCCGCGCCTTTCCCGGCGCGGAGCATAGCGAACGCGCATGGCAGGCGCGAGTGGATGTCCCGCTGACCTTCCTGCTCGGACGTTAGGCAAAAAGAAGGGGCCGTTTTCCGGCCCCGGCGCGGCCGCCCTATCGCGGCCGCCGGTTGGCGAGCTGGCATCCCGACCTCCTCCCGCTCGCCGCGGAGGAGGTGCGTCCCGGTCAGGCGACCGGGACGAACGAGGTGGCGGCGTTGACGAGAAGCATGGTGCAGACGAGCGCGCTGAACACCGAAACCGCAACCTGCTGAGCCGAAGCGAAACGTACCGACATGATCTTAACTCCCTTACATGGTGGCTATCGGACCGTCCGACGACCATGCCGACACGTGTGCAGGGAGCGTGCCAGTTTTATAAGTTATTGATATTGCATCACTTGAAATTTTCGGAAAGCGAACGATGGCGTGATTTGCCTGCCACGCCTGGTTTATCTCACCATATGTCGGCGAATATCACCGATCCGAGTGAATGCGATTGCGGCCGTCTTCCTTGGCAACGTAGAGCAGGCGGTCGGCGCGGCCCATGGCGGAACCGATCGTATCGTCCGGCTCGACCAAGGTCAGGCCAGCGGAGAAGGTCACGGCCCCCAGCGGCGCGTCGGTTTCGCGCAGGCGGTAGCGTTTGGCGGCGACCGCGGCGCGCGCGCCCTCGAGCGTGGACAGCGCGTCATCCGGGGTCAGGCCGGTGAACATCACGACGAATTCCTCGCCGCCATAGCGCGCGACGAGATGCTCGTCGCAGCCCGTGCGCAACGCCTCGGCGATCGCCTTGAGCACGCGATCGCCGACCGCATGGCCGAACCGGTCATTGACCGACTTGAACTTGTCGACGTCGCAGATCGCGACGCAGACAGGATCGCTGCTGGTGACGGCCGCGGCATAGGCGTCTTCGAACGCACGGCGATTGGGCAGGCCGGTCAGCGGGTCGCGGCGCGCATCGTCGCGCGCCAGTTCGAGCTCGCGGCGGAGCCGGTCGGCCTCGTGCGTCGCTTCCTGCAGCCGGGCCTCGGCCGACGAGACGCGGTCGAGCATCGAGCTCGCCATGCGCACGACCTCGTCGATCGCGCTGGTATCGCGCGAGGCGCGGATCGCATCGCGCGAGGCGCGCAAATCCTGGCCGAACCCGCGCGTATCGGCGTGCATCGCGCGCACCGTGTCGCCGAAATCCTCGACCTGCATCTGAGCACGCGCGACCAGCGACTGCGCCTTGGTATTGTCGGCGACGACGGTGAGTTGCGGCGGCGAGGAGAGATTGGGCACCGAATCGCCGCCAACACTTGCCGGAGCCCCTATCACCGCCCGGCCGCCAAGCTCTTCGATATCGCGCGAACTCAGCCGCACACCGCCGTCGGTAATGCGCGCGACTTCGGCGGCCAATGGCCCGCGTTGATCGCTCAACACCTTGTGCGCAAAAGCATAATGCACCGGATCGACGCTGAGGCGATGGCGCGCGAGGAATTCGCCGATCGCGGCATAGAGCCGATCCGACGCTTTGGATGAATTGTCTACGGCGCTCGCCACCGTCCGCTCCCGTTGCCAACATCGCACCTGGGCGATGGAAAAGGGCCTACAGGCGATAGGCTAAGATCGCGTTTGCGAACCTATCAGATAGGTAGCAGCGCTGGCGGCTACCTGCCCGTGGACAATGGCGAGCGCGGTTATTCTATTTGAGCGCCTTCAGCGCCTCCAGCGTCAGTTTGACGTGGTCGACATACGACAGGTCCGAATGGACGAACTTGATCTTGCCGTCGCGGCCGATCACGTAGCTGGTACGGTTGGTGATATCGCGCGCCTTGCCCGTCTTGGGATCGGTGAATTGCTTGCCGAGCGCGACGTCATAGGCGCTGACGATGCGCGGCCCGGCGCTCGCGACCGGAAATTTGCCCGCGCATTTCTCGGTCGAGAATTTGATCAGGGTCGGCACAGTGTCGGTCGACATGCCGATCACGGTCGCGCCGGCGGCCTTGAACTCGTCGATATGCTCCGAGAATTCGTGCGCTTCGGCGTTACAGCCCGACGTATAGGCGGCCGGGAAGAAGTACAGCACGACCGGTCCCTTCTTGAGCTGATCCGCGAGGTGGAGGCGGAATTCCTTGCCGTTAATCGCGCCGCGGGTGTTGAAATCGGGCGCGGCGGCACCGGTCGGCAGCGCCGCGACAGCGGGCATGGCGATCGCGGCGAGCGAAAGGGGAAGAAGGCGAAGCGGCAGGCGCATGGACGACTCTCCGAAGGATGAGGCTGGGGGCGGCAAGGCCAGCGGTTCCTAGACCCGCGATGTGGCGGACGCCAGAGGGGAGATGGGGCGCTCGGCGGCACAACCTGAGCTCTGCCCCCTCTCCCGCTTGCGGGAGAGGGAGGGCCCCGCCGCCATAGGCGGTGGG
>NZ_BCYZ01000112.1 GCF_001598455.1 Sphingomonas pruni NBRC 15498 | reverse complement strand
GGGGCGCATTGCGGACGATCTGATTGAGTTACGGCCATAGGAAAGCCTCGCCACGAAAATTCAGTCGGTAGCAGCTAATCCTTCAGATAGCCGGACTTGCAATTCGGCTCCGACGCGGCGAAAACCAAGTAGCCGCGCGGCCGTCCGCACTAAATCAGCGTCATCTCCGCCAGCATTGTCGTTGCGCGCGATCGCGATCGCTGCCTCAATCTCCAGCATCGAGATCGACGACGCCTTTAAGGTAGCGCCAGACTCCGCGGAACGATCGCGCACAGGCGGCGCTTCGGCCTGCTGACGGGTAAACCAGAAGCCGCCCTCAGAGAGCAGGGCCGAGTCGCGGCGCTGCGCTACACCAAGGGCGGCGCGGGTGGCGGATAGAATGCGCGATCCCGCTTTTTCCTTGCCGAAACATGATGCGATGCGCCGAGCGACTTCCTCCGCGTGGATGGGCCCTTCAACGCCGACGATGCGGATTGCCAGGTCCGCCAGGGTCGAAACCGCAACCTCGTGCGGTTCCTGCCAAGAGCTGATCGGGAAGTGAGCGCGCTGATATGTCGGCATCACGCGTTGCACGATCTCGGGAAGTTCGAAGGTCGATGGCGGTGCGTCGACGATCTCTACGGTGATTGGACGAGCCTTGTTGGCCCCATCAATGCGCACGCCGTCGCCAGCCGCCTCGCGTGCCTCGAATAACGCAACGCGCAATCGCTCGATCTCGGCAGTTCGATTGTAGAACCAATCCGTGCTCCAGATGCGGTGAAATCGCCAGCCAAGGTGTTCAAGCACATCCTGGCGCAATCGATCCCGTTCGCGTGCCCAAAGCGCGCTGTGATAGGTCGCGCCGTCGCATTCGATCGCCAACAAATAGGTCCCAGGCTTGTCGGGATGACGAACGCCGAGATCGATTCGGAACCCAGCAGAACCGACCTGCGGATCCGCCAGGAAACCTAGACCCCGCACAACATCCGCTACGTCCTCTTCGAACGGTGTATCGGCCTCCAAGCCGGTGGGCGAGCTCTCGTCCAACCGGCCATTCTTGGCGAATTCCAGGAAGCGCTTGAAAATTCGCGGCCCCTCGCCACCCGTCCGACCCAAGTCGATATCGCCAGGATCGAACGAAGCGAAGACCTCGCAGCGGACCCGCGCGCGCGTGAACAATACGTTCAAGCGCCGCTCGCCGCCCTCGCCGTTTACTGGGCCGAAAGACATGCTGTTCAGCCGACCACCGGCAACGCTAGGGCCATAACCAACACTCACGAGGATAACGTCACGCTCGTCGCCCTGGACGTTTTCGATATTCTTGACGAACAGGTCTTCCGACTGGCCCTCCCGCAAAAAGGCGTCGAGTGTTGGATCGCTACGGCGCGCAAGTTCAAGCAGCTCGGTGATCAGATTGCGCTGCGCGAACGAGAAGGTGACGACACCTAGTGAGAGCGATGGTGTCGCACGCGCATGCTCGGCCACTCGCGCTACGATTGCCTCGCCTTCCTTGCGATTGTCACGTTTGCCACCGCGGTCATACACGCCATCGACACGGGTGAAGCAGAGGCCGTAGCCCGGATCTTCCTGCAACGGGGAAGGCGGTAGAATGAGCCCATTCTCGTAGAATTCGCGGTTGGAGACCTCGATTAGCGACGGGTCACGCGAGCGGTAGTGCCATTGCAGCATTCGGGACGCGAGACCCCGTGCTTCACACAAGGTGAGGATACTCTCCATGCTGCCCAGTTTGGCCGCACCTTCGAGTAGGTCCTCGCTTTGCTCGCCCTCCTCCCCTGTTTCGCTCTCTTCGTCGGCGAGGATGCGATCGAAGAAGGATGACGGGGGAAGCTGCTTCTTGTCGCCAACCACCACAATCTGGCCGGCGCGCGCGATCGCGCCCAATGCATCCTCGGGTCGCACTTGCGACGCTTCATCGATCACCAACAGATCGAACGATAACGCGTTAGGTGGCAGGAATTGCGCGACCGAAATCGGACTCATCAGCAGCACGGGCTTGATCCGTTGAACGGCGGTGCCGGCACGTTCGAATAGGCGGCGGAGGGCAATATGACCGCGTTTTTTGGCGATTTCGCCGCGAATTACTTTCATCTCGCCCATCGCACCCTGCGGCACCTGTTCGAGATGGCCCGCGAGAATCGTGGTCACGTTTTCCTTCAGCCGCTCGCGCTCCAACCGGATGAAGAGTTTGACGATCTCGTGTCGTTGAGCTGCGGCGATTTCCCCAAGCGCAGGCATCTCGTCGATCGCGCGCTTCCAGAGCTGTTCAGCCCGCGCGAATTGCAGCTCAATTTGCGCACCTACTGCGTCAAGGCTGCCCTCGCGCAACCGTGTCACGAGATCTGACAGGCCGGCATCGATTAGAATGTCGCGCAGCTTGGACAGCTGCGCCCACGATGCGTAGCTGTCGATTGCCGACGCCATTGCTGCAAATCGCTGGGCAAGAAGCTCCGGCTCGCTTTCCTGCCACTCTGCGCCGGCGACTGCGACGGGATCAAGATCAAGCAATCCTGCCGCGTCCTCGAGGCCCGCTCGCGCGGCCGACTCGGTCTCTCGAAGCGTCCGCCGCATCTGCACGACCCGCTCCGGCTGCCCAGCGAGTGCAAGCGCCTTAGCGGGCGATGGCCGAAGTGACGCCGCTGCGAGGTTTTGACACCAGCGCGCGACAGCCAGCAAATTCACAAAGTCGGTCTTCTCGCCCCGCCAATGGTCGCCGAGAATTCGTCCGCAATATTCGCGATCCTCTTCCCATTTGCTGCGATGCATCGCAACGTCAGAAAGTAGGTCGACGAGCTCAACCCTCGCAGTCGCCTGCTTGGGTAGTGGATCGCGCAATAGACCGGCAAGTTCGCGCGACGCGCCGCGATATGCGCTACCCCATCGCGCAAAGAAGGAATGTGAACCGGCGACGAAGGCACCACGCAATGGGGCGACCGACGCCTGGAAAGCCGCGTCCACGAAGACGGGCGTGGCAGCGTCGTGCCGCTCGCGCCATTCTACGCCGGCTTGGAGCGCTTCCGCGAGCCGCGGAAGGTCGTTGGCGGCGAGCATGATAGCGGCGATCTCGGCACCGCGGTCATCGGATAGGCCTTCGAGCCGGGCGAGCACGTCATCTAGGCGCGAAGTCACGGCGAACGATGCGGCTTCGCTCAACTCTAGCGCTCGCAATGGTTCGTTGATCGCCGTCGCCAATGCTCCGCTGCTGACGTGCGCCTTCTCCAGCAAGCCTTTCAAGCGCGCCAAATCGACTGGTTGAAGATTCAGGTTTCGCGTGCCCTCGAACGGGTGCCGGGCGCCCGTCATCGTTGCCTTTAGCAGCACGCCATAACGCTCGATTGTTCCAAGCAACTCGCGCTCATGATCACGCGACATGCCGACTATTGACCTGCTCGTCAGCGTTGGCGGCGGGCAGTCGAGGCCAATCAGTCGCGATTGCCGACCGAGCACAGTAAAGGGCGTCTCACCGGTGTCGCCGATCGGTCGGTGCATCGCCTCCGCAACCGCGTTGAGCTTATCGCGCGCCGCCGTCAATGCAGCCGGGCCACTCGGCATCGCCGGTATCGCGCGGGCCTGGTTGAGGGTGCGCGCGAGTTCACCAAGCACCGCTTTTTTATTCGCTGTCCGAGAGTGCAGTTCCAAACATACATCGCGCAGCCCCACCTTGACCAGGCGATCATGCACAACCGACAAAGCTGCCATCTTCTCTGCGAGGAACAGCACGCGCTTTCCGTCATTCGCAGCCGCCGCGATGATGTTGGTGATTGTCTGCGATTTCCCGGTGCCGGGCGGTCCCTGCACCACCAGGTTGCGGCCGGAGCGAACCTCCTCAATCACTTTCGCCTGCGACGCATCAGCATCGACGACGTGGAACAATTTTTCAGGCGGAAGGACCTCATCCAGCCGGTCTTCTGGCCCGAACATTGGCGGCTCCGCCTCGAACCCCTCAAACAACAGGCCGCGCGTCAGCGCGTGGTCAGCGAGCATGTCTTCCGGCCAGGCGTCGATAGCCAGATCGTGGTACATAAGGAGCTTGCTGAAACTGAAAAATCCAAGCTGGATGCCGTCCCGGTCGATCTTCCACCGGTCGCGTTGGGCGATCACCTCCTGCACCGCCGCGAAATAGTCCGATGGGTTCCAGCCGTCTTCGATCTCCAGGTCTGGTAGGACTATTCCGAAGTCGTCCTTCAGCCGCTGTTGCAGCGGCAGATTGGTGACCGAATCTCCCTCACGCATCCGGATGTCGTAAGTGGAGGTGCGCGCGTTGCGGACCAGTTCAACTGGGATCAGGACCAGCGGCGCTTCACGAGGGATGGCTGAAGTTTTGTCCTCGAACCAGGTCACGAAGCCGAGCGCGATATAGAGAATATTGACGCCAGACTCTTCCTCAGCCGTTTGCGCTTCGCGCGCGATTTTCAACAGTTTCTTCTGGAGCGTGTTCGGCCCCAGTCTCGTCTCGAGTTGGGCATCGATGAAGCGGTCTTCCGCGAAAGTCGCATCGCTCGCGTCAACGAAACGAACGCCGTCACGATCATCATCCTTATCGCGGCCGATCGCCAGAAAGCACATCGTCTTACCGCCTGCCAGCAATCGATAGACGTCATCCGATCGCTCATTGACGATGTTGACGACGTTGCCGCGCGTGTTGGCCCGGTTCACGTGAACCAGACGGTTGCGCGTGCCTGTTTCGACCAGCCGTCGACGCGTGTCGTCGAAAAGTCTGGCAATACCTGAGCGCGAAGCTTTTGGAGCCTCGCCGGCAGCAAAGTCATTCATGTCAGAAGATAGTCCCGCCCCATGGTGATGCATTACTACAGCGGCGGACGACCGCATGAGTCAAGAAATTGAGAGCATGGCGGAGTCCGATCGGCCTCGCAAATATACAGCCGGCCGATTTCAACTGCGGACTTGCCGTTCCGGCTATAGATTCCGTCTCTGGTTGGTCCAAATCGGTTGAATATTGCCTCCGGGGGCCAGAGTTGCGCTATCGCCAACCAACACGAGACTGCCAGTCAGTATGGAATCGTGACCTCGCGAGCTAGGAAGGCGAGCCAGCCCATCTTGGTGAAATAGCATGGTTGCCAAGACCAGGCTCCCCTCGTGGGGAATGCCGCAAATCCAATTTCAACCATAGACCGGCGGCGTGGACAATGAGTGTGACGCTGTCCTTGGATAAGGCTTGCAGTGGGGGTTAGCAGGGGCACCGTTCCAGGTAACGGCCGAGATTCGGGCGCCCGAAGCAGACCTAAATTCCGATCCCCCGCCCCCGCCCGAGATCGATGCCGTAATTGTAAGCGAGTTCCGCGCCAAGCCTGCGGCCGCTGTCGAACACAATGCCAAGTTCCAGCTTCCGGTTGGCTAGGATCGATTCCAACTGCGCATCGCGTTCGAGCGACTTCGCCATTTCGGCCATGTGGCCTCGCATCGCCTTTTCGGTCGGGAGGTCGCCATCGGCATAGGCGCGCTCCATATGGTCGTTGAGCCTGTTCCAGCGCTCGATGAACCGATCCGCGCGCTTGACAGGATCGGTTCGAACCTCTTTCTCGACCGCAATCTGCTCGCGCGCTCGCCTGCTGTCACCGCTCGCCGCTTCGGGCGCAAGTGATCTGTCACGCTTATAGGCGTTCTCCGCGTCGACCGCCGCATGTTCGCGGATCGCGTTGATGTCCGCGCGCGCAGCCTTCAGTTCGCTGATTTGCTCGGCTGTCGCGCTGCCGCCACGATCCTGCATTTCGAAGATCGCCTGCACAGCGCGGGCATGGCGCGCGATGATCCGATCCCGCAGGGCGGCAGGACTCTCCTGGTGCCGTTCGACCTTCGGCTCCGGCCGCGGCGCCTGCGGCTCTGGCGTCGCAACGTTCAGCCGCAAGCCGTCGAACATTGACCGTACCGGCTCGGGCATGATCTTGCGCACTGCTTCCGCCACCCGTTCGCGGAACGTGATCCCCCGCCGCTCGGCGAACGCACGTTCGCCGCTGTCGCGATCGGCATAGTCGCTCGCCATGTCCTTGCCGCGCTCGCGCGATAACCTTCGCACCAGATTGCGCTGGCTCCCAAAGTCATCGCGACCATAGTGCAGGTCGACCCCGTCCCGGTGCCGCGACAATGCGACGTAAGCCGAGTGGCTATCCATGCCCGGTGTCGCCAGCACGAAAGTGCGATCGACCGTCATGCCCTGCGCCTTGTGGATCGTGGCGGCATAGCCGTGATCGATCTGGTTATAGTCCTTCACGTCGAACGCGACCGAACGGCCATCGTCGAGCTGCACCGCCATGCGAACGCTGCTGACCGTTTCGATCGTGCCGAGCGTGCCGTTCTTCACGCCAAGCTCACGCTCATTCTTCAAGAACATAACGCGGTCACCCGAGGCGAAGTCGCGCGGCCCGCGCTCGGTGTCGATCGCAACCTCGTTGCCGAGCAAACCGCTCTCGCGCACGCGTTCACGCGCGGCATCGTTGAGCGCCTTAACCTCGATGCGGGTATGGGTGAGGATGATCCGCGACGCGTTCGGGTTGCTGCGCCGATCGCGATCCCAGTTATCGACCAAGTCCTCGCGTGCATCTTCCCGCGTGGCGGTCTCATGGACCATCTCATGCTCGTCATAGGCGCGAATCGCCTCAGCAGTACGGCTGGTCGCAAGCTGCCGCGTCGCGTCGCGCTGCCAGTCCTCATGCTGACGGCGGACCTCGGTGATCTCGACGCAGCCATGACGCTCTGCAGTTGAGCGGAACGCCGCTCCCGCTTCGATCGCCTGAAGCTGTTCGGGATCGCCGACCAGCACGACCTTTGCACCGCGCTTCTCGGCTTCGGATAGCACGCGCTCAAGCTGCCGAGTGCCGATCATCCCCGCCTCGTCGATGACGAGGATCGAGCTCTGATCGAGGAGTTCGCGGCCCTGGCCCCATTGATGTTCGATGCTGGCGATCGTGCGCGAGGCGATGCCCGAACCGCTTTCGAGATTCTCGGCGGCGATGCCGGAGAGCGCCAGTCCCTGGACGCGGTAGCCCGCCCGCTCCCATTCGTCGCGCGCGATGCCCAACATGGCTGACTTGCCGGTACCGGCATAGCCGGTGACGATTGCCAGGTCTCCGGGCTGGGTTATGTGCTCAAGCGCGGCTTGCTGCTCTGCCCCCAGACGCAAACCGCCACTCCCGGCGGCTGTGCTTAGCCCCCTCTGCATCGCCGCCGGGAGACCATGGCCGTCGCGCCCCGCGAGACGGTCGGCAGCACCCTCCAGCCGCGCTTCGGTCTCGATCATGTCGCGGCTGGTGAAGCGCTGTTCGCCGCGGCCATCCTTGCCGAGCGCGACGAGTTCGGGGCACGCCTTCACTGCCGCCATCACCCGATCGAACTGGTCCTTCCCGTCGCTGTGGCGATGGACGAGCACGGCGAGATCGCGGGTTGTGAACGTCGCCTGGTTACGGGTGATTGCATCGAGCGCGAGTGCAGGATGGGCGAGGAGTTTATCGCCGTTGCTTCGTGCAATCGCGTGATGTTCTTCAAGCCGCTCCGACGCCAGGCCTTGCTCGGCTATGCGCGAAGCGGCCGGACCGATCTTGTGCTGCGGCTCGAGGTTTATTCCTTGTGCTTCCAAGGAGCGGTGATCCACCCGCGCGTCGATATCGAGTTCGGCCAGCCGCCGGTTGACGTGCTCGCTCCAGCGCTCGCGCCATTTCTTGAGCAAGTCGGTGCGGTTCCAGTCGCGGTTCTTATTGCAGAACCCGTTCTCGCCAACTTCGCGCATGGTCAGCATGACATGCGCATGGGGCTTGGCGAGACCATCCGCGCCGATATCCCAATGGACGTTGAGATCGGCGATCATTCCGCGGTCGACGAACTCCTCGCGGGCGAAGTCCCGCGCCAGTTCGATCCCCTGTTCCTGGCTCATCTCACGCGGGATCGCGAATTCGATCTCGCGAGCCAGTTGCGCGTCGATCCGCTTCTCGACCGCCTCGACCTCGTTCCACAGCTTTTCGCGGTTGGAGAGATGCTCGGGCGCACCATCCGGCAGCATCACTTCGGAATGAACGACGCCCGACTTGTTCGAGAAGTCGTGATGGCGGTCGAGCCGGTCATCGTGCAGTCGCGATGCCGAGCGATACGCCGCCGAAGCCAGCGCGCTCGATCCGGCGGCGCGCGAGATGACCTTT
>NZ_BCYZ01000111.1 GCF_001598455.1 Sphingomonas pruni NBRC 15498 | reverse complement strand
CCGGCTTCGCCGGCGGGCCCCTTCCCTCTCCCGCTTGCGGGAGAGGGAGGGAGGCGCGAAGCGCCGGAAGGGTGAGGGTCTGTTCTTTTATCCTAACGCGAAACCCCGAGATCCCCGCTCGACGGGATATCCGCCTTGTAATCGGCATATTTCCCGAACTCGTTTCGAGCGATCGCGCGGTTATGGACTTCGTCCGGACCGTCGGCGAAGCGCAAGGTCCGCATCGCTGCCCATTGGTGCGCCAGCGGGAAGTCGTCCGACACGCCGCCACCGCCATGCGCCTGGATCGCGTCATCGAGGATCTGCAGCGCCATGTTGGGCGCCTGGACCTTGATCATCGCGATTTCGAGCTGGGCGGACTTGTTGCCGGCCTTGTCCATCATGTCGGCGGCCTTGAGGCAGAGCAGGCGCGTCATCTCGATATCGATGCGGGCACGGGCAATGCGCTGCTCCCAGATCGAATGATCGGCGATGCGCTTGCCGAACGCGACACGGCTGAGCAGGCGCTTGGCCATCGCCTCGATCCCCGTCTCGGCGACGCCGATCGTGCGCATGCAATGGTGGATGCGGCCCGGCCCGAGCCGACCCTGCGCGATCTCGAAACCACGCCCTTCGCCGAGCAGCAGATTGTCGACCGGTACACGCACATTCTCGAGCAGTACCTGGCCATGACCGTGCGGCGCGTGATCATACCCGTAAACCGAAAGCATCCGCTCGATCTTCACGCCCGGCGCGTCGAGCGGGACCAGGACCTGGCTCTGCTGGGCGTGGCGCCTCGCGTCCGGATTGGTCTTGCCCATCACGATCGCGATCGAGCATCGCGGGTCGCCCACGCCGGACGACCACCATTTGCGGCCATTGATGACATAATGGTCGCCGTCGCGGACCATCGAGGTTTCGATATTGGTGGCGTCCGACGAGGCGACCGCCGGTTCGGTCATCAGGAAGGCGGAGCGAATCTTGCCTTCCATCAACGGGCGCAACCACCGCTCCTTCTGCTCGAGCGTGCCGTAACGGTGCAGGACTTCCATGTTGCCGGTGTCGGGGGCCGAGCAGTTAAAGCATTCCGAAGCCCAGCCGATCTTGCCCATTTCCTCTGCGCACAGAGCATATTCGAGATTGGAAAGCTGCGTTCCTTCGAACTCGAAACTGTCATCGACATGGGTCTGGCCCGAATGCGGCGGCATGAAGAAATTCCACAGGCCCTGCGCCTTGGCGATCTCCTTCACGTCCTCGATCACCTGGATCACCTTCCAGCGCTCACCCTCGTGAGACTGCTTGTGATATTCGGCGTTGCGGGGCGCGATCTCCTTGTCGATAAAGGCCCGCACGCGGTCCCGGAAATAGGTTTCGCGGTCGCTCAGCGTAAAGTCCATGATACTGCTCTCCTATGGCTTTCGCGACTCCGACTAAACCGTACCGTGTTTTCGGTAAAGCCGTAGAATCCTCTTTTTGACGCGATGCCCGAACAACGAAAAGCGAAATGCCGTTGCGGAATCCGCTGGCCCCGTGTGACGGAAATGTTAAGCTGGCCGGATGGGGCAAGCCGATACTGCAGAACTGGACGAGGTTACGGGAACGAAGCGTTTCAAGGCGAAACGTAATGCGATCCTGGCCGCCGCGTCCGAAGCGATAAACGAACAGAGCGCGAAGGGCATGACCTTCGCCGATGTTGCGCGCCGCGTGGGACTCAACACGACGAGCGTGACCTATTATTTCAAGCGCAAGGAAGACCTCGCCCAGGCGTGTTTCGAACATACGCTCGAAACCCTGGGAGAGATGCTCGACACCGCCCAGATGGAGGCGACGCCAGAAGCGCGGGTCGCGCGCTATCTGTCGCTCAACATGGAGCGGTTCGCGCGCATCCGCGAGAACGAGGAGCGTGCGCTGGCGACCTTGAGCGATTTGCGCGCGATGGAAGATCCGATGCTCGGCCGGCTGATGGCCGCCTGGCGCGAGATTTTCCGCAAGACGCGTGCTCTGTGGGGTGAGGAACCCCAGAACCGCCGTCTCAAGGATCTGTTCGGCGCGCGCGCGCACGTGCTGCTCGAAAACACGTTCTGGATCCCGGCCTGGATCGCGCGCTACGACCTCGACCAGTTCGACCGCGTCGAGGCGCGGTTGATGGATATGTTCCGTCACGGCATCGCGGTTCCCGGCGCCAAATGGGAGCCGGCGATCCTCGATATCGAGCATGAGGAAGCGGAACCGGGCCGCGAAGCGTTCCTGCGCGCGGCAACCCGGCTGATCAACGAGCTCGGCTATCGCGGCGCCTCGGTGCAGCGCATAGCGTCGGAACTCAACGTGACCAAGGGCAGCTTCTACCACCATCTCGATGCCAAGGACGACCTGGTCATCGAATGCTACAAGCGCAGCTTCGACACGATCACCGAGACGATCCAGGTCGGCGAGAACAGCAGTGGCGACTGGTGGCATCGGCTGTCGAGCATCATCGCGACCTTGCTCGACGTGCAATTCTCCGAGCGTGGGCCGTTGCTGCGCACGACCGCGCTGACCGGTCTGCCGCGCCATGTCCGCCAGGCGATGCTCGACCGTTCGAACCGCATCGCGCGGCGCTATGCCGGCATGCTGTCCGACGGCGCCGCCGAGGGCTCGGTCCGTCCGGTCGACGCGCTGATCGTCAGCCAGTCGCTGATGGCGCTGCAGAATGCCGCCTTCGACATGCGCAAATGGGCATCGGCGATGCCGCGCGATCGCGCGGTGGCGATGTACGCGTCCACCCTCGCCTTCGGCATGTTCGACGACCGCGCGGCGGAAAGCTGATCCGCCGCCGATACTCAGACGGCAATCGCGTCTTGCGCCGCCTTCCGCTCGAGCGCCTTGCGCTTGAGCAACACGCCCGCGCGCCAATAATGGAAGATCGCCCAGGGGGTGATCGCGGTGAAGACGAACATCGAATAGCGGAGCGACTCTGCGCCGTAGGTCGGCTTCAGCGCGTCGCTGAGCATGCCGACCAGAAACGGCCCGAGCCCCAGCCCGATCATATTGTTGACCAGCAGGGTGATCGCCGCCCATGTCGCGCGTAGCCGAACCGGTGCTTCCGACTGGATCAGTGCGAAGGTGACGCCGAGATAGGCGGTCGAAAACAGGATCGACAGGAAATAGGCCCCGACCCCGAATGTCGGATTGGTCGCGGTATAGACGCACAAGGTCAGCGGCAGCCCGATCGTCTTGAAGACCGCCACCATGAACGACTGGCTGTATTGCCCGTAGCGGCGCGTCAGCCGGTCGGCGATCCGTCCGCTGGCGATGGCGGCGATAGCGACGATGATCGCGCCGGCCGGCGCTACCTTGAGCGCGATGTCGAGCTTGGTGAAGCCGAACGACCGCTGCATGAAGCTTGGCCCGAACGCGGTGAGGCCGTAGCCGATCATCGAGGTAAGCGTGAAGCCGGCGACGAGGTGGAGCGCGGCCCGGTTGGCGAACAAGGTGGTGAAGCCGTCGGCCAGTGACGGCCTGGCCGTGTCCATCGCGATCTGCGCGTCGGACAGACCGCGCTTGGGCTCGGGCACGACGGCCCAGATGATCCCCGCCAGCAGCAATCCCGGCAGGCCGATCACGTACATCGCGACGCGCCAGCCATAATAAGTCGCGACGACACCGCCGATAATCGTGCCGAACGCCGCTCCAAGTCCAACGCCAAGCGAATAGATCGACATCGCCGATGCGCGCTTGTCGGGCGGATAGAGGTCGGCGATGATCGAATGGCTCGGCGGGCTCGACCCCGCCTCGCCGATGCCGACGCCGATGCGCGCGCCTAGCAATTGCCAGAAATTGCCGGCGAGCCCGCCCAGCGCGGTGAACGCGCTCCAGATTGCCAGTGCGCCGGCGATGATCCGCACGCGATTGCCGCGATCGGCGAGCCAGGCGACGGGAATCCCCAATCCGGCATAGAAGATCGCGAACGCCATCCCGCCCAGGATGCCCATCTGGGCGTCGGAAAGATGCAGATCCCTGATGATATCCTCGTTGAGGATCGCGAGTATCTGCCGGTCCATATAGCTGAAGAAATAGGCGAAGGTCAGCAGCAACAGCGTCAGCGCGCGGCGTTTCGGCACGAACGTTGCCTCGACTTCGGGAAGGTGCGTGGGGGAGGACACGGGAGGGGCGACCTTTCTTTTCGTTGCAAAAGAACGGCCCCGCCGCGCTGGTCTGGCGCGGCGAGGCCGGAGAAGGAGGTCAGTCGATCAATGTCAGAACTTGGTCGACAGGCCGACTTTGAACATGCGGCCGAACGGATTGCCGATGAACGGCTCGTAATTATAATCTTCTCGCGCGAAAGGCGGCTGCGCATCGAAGATGTTGAACACGGTGCCGGTAAGGACCACGTTCTTCGGCAGCTTGATCTGCAGATTGAAATCCGCCGTCACGAAACTGTTCAGGTCGGCCCCGGTCAGCAGCGAGATTGGCGTGGCGGGGATCGTTCCGTCCGGATTGCGCAGCGACGGATCGGGCGCGAACGGACCGCTCCTGGTATCGTAACGCTGATCGTGCAGCCCATCGGTATAGTTCACCGTCAGCCGAGCATCGACCGGGCCGGCGCCCAGGTCGACATAAGCCTGCCCCTTCCATTTCGGGACCGGGTACAAGGTGGATTGGTAGTTGAGCAGACCGACGCCATCATAGGCCGACTGCACCTTGACCCCAGCCACATAGATGTCGCTGATCCGGTTGCGCAGCGTCCGCGTCGCGTCCGCCCCGATCCCAAAGCGCATCGCCGAGCCGAGGAACTGGCTCGACCGGTATTTGACGCTGAAATCGATGCCCTCATTGGTCTGCGTGGCGCCGTTCTGGAGGAAGGTCTTCACGCGGGAAATGTTGGCGATGTTGTTCGCCACCGAAGAAAGTGACCCGCACACGCCATTGGCGAACGTGAATCGCGCCGCCAGCGCGCTGGAACAGGCATTGCCGCCGGTGGACGGAAACAGCGTCGCGACCATCGCCGCCAGCGGGTCGCTGACGATGACGTCGGTAAGACGATATTTGAAATAATCGACGCTGGCGTTGAACCCACCGAACTTCAGCAACAGGCCGCCCGAATAATTTTCGGACTTTTCCGGCTTGAGCGACGAATTGCCGAAGATATCCACCGGCTTGAATGCCGATCCGATCAGTTGCAACGCGGTGACCGAATTGCCGCTGAGATTGGCGAGCGTCGGTCCGCGGAACGTGGTGCCGTATCCGCCACGTACCGCGAGCCAATCGGTGACCTGCCAGCGCGCGCGGACCTGTGGATCGATGGTCGACCCGACAGAGCCGCCATAATCCTCATAGCGCACCGCCGCCTGAACGTTGAAGCTGTCGAAAACCGGCAATTGCAGTTCGGCGAAGACCGCCTTGACCCCACCTTTCAGGAAGCTGTTGGCATTGGTTCCCAGAAAGGCCAGTGCCCCGGTCGCCGGGCTGGGATTGACGCCGGACGTCGGCGAGCAAGCCGCAGGGTTGGTGTTCCCGGTTATCGGCGTGTCGCGGCATGGATTGACCGCAATATTATTGTTGGCGCCATAAACGGTGTCGAACCAATTATAGCGATATTGCGCCCCGACGCCGAACTGGATGTCGCCGCCCGGGAGCTTGATGCCCGTCGACCCGCTGACGTTGGCATCGAGAACGAACAATTGCGAATCGACCGCCGTGTTCGATTTGACGAAGAACCAATCGGTCAACGCCTTGCTGTTGGCGAGCGCGGCATTGCCCTGCGGGTTGGTCGTGCCGTTGATCGCTCCGTTCGTCACGGCATTGCCGAATGGGTTGAGCCAGAGACAGCCATTCTGCCCGGGCGTGTTCGCGGCGACGTTACAATTCGGCCCACCAAAACCGCGCAGCGCAAGCTGAATGCGATCCCCGAAGGAGTCGAAACCGTCGATATAGCGATAATATTGATGGTAGGTCGCCGAGAGGGTCCAATCGACCTTTGGAGCGAGCCTGCCCGACAATTCGGCGGTGAAGCGTATCGATTCCGACTTGCGCATCCCACGCGCCGATCCGGTCTCATTGGGATCGTCGAGCGTGGAGGGATTGCCGCCCGCCATGAAGGGGCGGAACAGCAGCAGCGGGAATACCGCTCCCGTCGTGCTTGCAGGGAAAAAGCCGGGGTTCGCCGCCTTGTACGCGGCGAATCCGGGGTTGGTCGCAGGCACATAGAAACCCGAAACGAACGGGGTTGGGTTTTTCCCGCCGAGCGAAGCGAGCGAGGGTGCCTGGGTCAGGATGTAAGAAGGCGAGGTCAGATAATGCGGAACCGTCGAGCGTCCATAGAGCGCCGTGACCTCCAATTTGGTCGTGTCGGTTATGTCGACGCCGACATCGACAAACGCGGTGAACCTCTTTTCGAGTTCCGCCAGACCATCAAACCCGGAATATTGCGTGTAACACCGCCCATTGGCGCCGACATAGCCGCCCAGCGAGCCGCAACTGCTGTCCGCGGTCAGCCCCGTGGTCGGCGCGCCACTCGCCGCCAGGCCCAAAAAGGTCGCCGGATTGCCGCCGCCCGACCAGCCGCCCTGCGGGTTGTTGGCATAAGGCTGGACCGCGAACGCGCGGTCGCGTGCCAGCAGTTCGCCGCGTTTCGCGAACCCTATCGCCGCCAACATGCGGAACCCGTTGCCGACATGGCCGTAGGACAATGAGGCATCGATATCCCCGTCGGTGTCCTTGACGAACTTGTAGCTCGCTGCCGCGCGAAAGCCTTCCTGGTCGGTGCGGGTGATGAAGTTGACCACGCCGGCGACCGCATCCGACCCGTACGTCGCCGCGGCGCCATCCTTCAAGACTTCGATCCGGCCAATCGCAGCCGACGGAATCAGGTTGATATCGACCGCAGGAACACCATTGCCCGAGGTCACGAGGCGGCGGCTGTTGAGCAGCACCAATGTGCGCTGCGGCGACAAGCCGCGCAAATTGGCCGTCGCGATACCCTCGGCGCCCTGTGAGCGGCTGTCGAACTGGTTCGAATCGCCGAGCACCGCGCTCGATGTCGGCAGCGCCTTGAGCAATTCGACCGCTGACGGCGATCCCTGTTTCTGGAGTTCGTCGGCACCGATCACGTTGACGGGCAGTGCCGCGTCCTCCGGCGTCCCTCTAATGATCGAGCCGGTAACGACAATATCCGGCGTGCTGCCGGTGTCTTGCGGATCCGCGGCCGGCGCCGATTGCGCAGCCGCCGACGATGCCGCGCATACCGCAAATACGGAAATCGCGCAGGCGCAAAGCAACCTTGTCTTGGTCATGTACCTCTCCCCAACCGGGTCGGAGCGCTTGAGCGGCTCCATACCCGGAACTCGAATAGGCACTATGAGTAACGTTACGTCAAGCGCAACTCGCGTTGCAAATTGCCATGGATTCTCGGCTCGACGCAGAAATAGCACAGACTTAAGGTTCCGGGATCAGCCAAACCCGATCCCGGAAAACAGCGTCAGAACGAAGATGGCTTCAATAGCCGCCCAGGCGCGCGAACCGATCGCGGAGGTAAGCGGTATTTCCCCATACCGCTTCCAGTACGCGCATGCGCTTGAGGTAGAAGCCGGCATCATATTCGTCGGTCATGCCGATCCCGCCATGGAGCTGGATCATCTCCCGGCTCATCGCGTGGCCGACTTCATTGGCCTTGGTCTTGGCAAGCAAGGCAGCCTGGCGCGTGTCGCCGCCGGCATCGATCGCCGCAAGCCCTGCTTCCACCGCCGAGCGCATCAGCTCGATATCGCTGAACAGGCCGGCCATACGATGTTGCAACGCCTGGAAGGTCGACAGGACCTGATCGAACTGGCGGCGTTGCTTGAGATAATCGAGCGTCGTCTCGAACGCCTGCTGCGCCATGCCAAGCATCTCGGCCGCGGCGACGACGCGCGCGCGATCTAGCACCTGGTCGAGCAATTTGTCGCCGCCATTCGCCAGCTTGTCCGCTTCCACCGCGTCGAACGTCACGTCGGCATGGCTGCGGAAATCGGTCAGGTGGCGGCGCGACCGGGACACGCCCGCCTGGTTGCCGTCGACCAGATAGAGCCCGTCCGCCGCCGCGACGACGAATAGTCCGGCGCTGTCGCCTTCCGCCACGAAGGCCTTGGTTCCGCTGAGCTTGCCACCACTGGCCGCGGTCTTGATATTCTCGGGGTCGTGACGCGGTCCTTCGTCGAGGGCAAAGGTCGCGACAAGCTCGCCGCTCGCGATCTTGGGCAGCCAGGCATTCTTCTGGGCATCACTGCCGCCGAGGACGATCGCCGACGCCGCCACCGCACTTGCCGATAGCGGGCTCGCGGTCAGCGTACGACCGAGTTCCTCGATCACCAGCCCAAGGCTGAGCCAACCGAAATCGGAGCCGCCCTGGGCTTCGGGAATGACAATCCCGGCCCAGCCCATTTGCGCCATCTCGGTATAGACATTGGGGTCGTACCCCGTCGCGGTATCGGCATCGCGCACCTTGCGCCACGCTGTCACCGGGCTTTCGTTACGAGTCCATTCGCGCGCCATGTCGCGCAGCATCGTCTGTTCTTCGTTGAGGACGGCCATCATTAAACTCCCTCTCCCCTCTGGGGAGAGGGCCGGGGAGAGGGGCAGTCTCTCGCTACCGGCCCGATTGTTGAATTGTTGCGACTGCCCC
>NZ_BCYZ01000110.1 GCF_001598455.1 Sphingomonas pruni NBRC 15498 | reverse complement strand
CCGCGACCAACAAGCAACAAGCCAGATGGCTACCAAAGGAGGGCCCCCTCCACCACCGCCTTCGGCGGCGGTCCCCCTCCCCGTTCCGGGGAGGAATTGGGGTAGTCCTACTTCACCACCGGCAGCGCGATGTAGCTTTCGCTCGGCCCCGAAACCCAAACCCGCTGCGTCGCCTTCACGTAATCCGTCGGCTTGGCGAAGAAGATGTTCGGCACGAACGTCTGCGGATTGCGGTCGTAGAGCGGGAACCAGCTCGATTGGACCTGCACCATGATGCGGTGACCGGGCAGGAACACGTGGTTCGCCGCGGGGAGCGCAAAGCTGTATTGGAGCGGCGCGTTGGGCGTCAGCGCCTTGGGCTCGGAGAAGCTCTCGCGATAGCGGCCGCGAAAGATGTCCATGCCGACCGCGAACTGATAGCCGCCGAACCCGGGCCGTCCCGGCACCTGGTCGGGCCAGACGTCGATCAGTTTGATCACCCAGTCGCTGTCGGTGCCGCTGGTCGAAGCGGTCAGCTTGACCATCGGCCGTCCCGAAATCTTGAGCGGCTGGGTCAGCACGCCGCTGGTGAAGGTCAGCACGTCGGGCCGGCTCGACACCGCGCGCTGATCGTCGGCGAGCCAATTCGGCCAGGGATTGTTGTCATAGCCCACCGCCTGGACCGGACGATTGCGAAACAACACCGGATGCGCGGGATCGGAGACGTAATCGGCGGTCTCCTCGCCACTTGATGCAGCATCGAAACCCAACGTGGCGCCTGGCTTCAGGTACAGCCGTTCGCCCTGCCCATCATCCTTCGGCCAGGACTGAAAGCGGCGCCATTCGTTGCTCCCGCTTTCGAACGCGGTGACCGGCGCGACGTCCATCGGCGTGCCCTTGAGATAATGGTCGAGGAACGGCGCCAGCACGTTCTTTCGCCACCAGGTTCCGGTATCCTGCCCCCAGCGCATCTGACCGAGCGTGTCGGCATCCTCGATCTCCTGCCCATGGTGCCACGGCCCCATCGACAGATAGACCATGTCGTTATTGGCATCCTTGGGTTCGAGCGCGCGATAGGTCGCGAGCGCGCCGTAACTGTCCTCCTGATCCCATAGCGAATGGACCAGCATCACTGGCACCTTGAGCGGCAATTTGGCGAGATACGTGTCCATCGCGCGATCCTGCCAGAACTTGTCATAAGCGGGGTGCGCCAGGATGCTCTTCCAGAAGCCGATCTGGTCGAGCCCCATCCTTTTGCCGAGTTCGCCCGCCGACCCCGCGCGCATGTAAAAATCATAGATGTCGTCGCTCGAGCTGATCCAGGGCGCGCTGTTGTCGCGGGTCGCCTCCTGTTCCCAGATGTAATCCATGTTCATCTGGCGGAACGCGCCGTTGTGAAACCAGTCGTCACCCATCCAGCCGTCGACCATCGGGTTCATCGGCACCGACACCTTGAGCGCCGGGTGCGGGTTCACCAGCGCGGCGAGCGGCTCGTAGCCGTCATAGCTGATGCCCAGGATGCCGACCTTGCCGTTCGACGCCTTCAGGTTCTTCACCAGCCAGTCGATCGTGTCGTAGCAATCGGTCGCGTCGTCGACCTTGGTCGGATTTTCCGCCGTGCCGACCAGCGCGCGGTTCATCACGAAGGTGCCGCCCGACCCGTATTTGCCGCGAATGTCCTGGATCACGCGGATATAGCCACCGTCGACGATCACGTCGGTGGTATTATCATAGCCATAGAGCGCAGTGCCGAGATCGCCGCTCTTGCGGTTGGTGGTCAGCGCATCGGCATTGTACGGCGTGCGGGTGAGCAGGATCGGGGCGTCACTCGCGCCCTTGGGCGTGAGGATGACGGTGTGGAGCTTGGTCCCGTCGCGCATCGGGATTTCGACCACGCGACGCTCGTAATTGAAGCCGTAATTGGCCGGCACGGCCTTTGCCGGCCGGTCGTCATAAGTCTGCGCCGTTCCGCCCGACGCGGCGAGCGCCGCCAACCCTATCGCCATTGCCAACCGCAAGCTCATGCTTCTTCCCCTCGCCGTCGAAGCGATGGTGGGCCGGAGTCATTTCGCGTGCAACTTCTGATTTGCGGTGGGTGGCGGCTATGCAGGGGACCGGTGCCCAATTGAAGGCATGACCTCGCACACCAAAGCTCGGACAAACCGGCGCTCAATCGCCAAGCTGCAACCGGTCCTGACCGGAGGTGCCAGGAATGAATTTTTTTACGTGGGCGATGCGATAGCCTACATTAAGCCACACGCCGGCAGCTTGGTCGTACTCTTGCTCGATTTCCATCGTAGCGTCGATCGAGTCACCAGCCCCGATGCGGTATCGGCGGGCCATAACGTCAGCGACGAATACGGGGTCGCCAATAGTGGCGCCGATCTTAACCCCGTTCCACACAAAGTCCCATTTGCGGTCCCCTCGCGCAAATACCGCTTTGATAATGCCGAGCACGGCATCCACGGTCTGCGTGCGCTTGCGGTCATCATCGCCTTCGCCTTCGGCGTTGTTCCGTACGATTGCGAACTCATCGCGGGGGATCAGGATTGCAGGCGGCTCTCCGCCATGCATGCCCTTATAAATGCCCAGACTGGTGACATTGGCGTCGGCTTCAACTGCCTCAATCGCACGCGCGACATGGCGCCCTACCCTTTCCCGCGGTAGTGCCTTGGCTTGGTTGTAAGCCTCGCGGGGCACGACAACTCGATCGCTACCCTTCTCGATCACCACCTCATCCGTCTTGACAGTGATAACGGTTTTTTCGGGGTCGATGACGTGGGTATAGAGCCACGCCACCAGGATCGGCCAGATAATCCGGTTATCAGCGAACTTGAGCGCACTCTTGAGTGTCTTGGGTATCTCGCGAATGCGAGCTTTGAAGCTGCCCTCGCCAACTGCCTCGAGCCGAAGTTCTAAGGAATAGCCAGGGTTCACCTGGTTATTTATTTCTTGGAATGCATCGGAGAGCGCGACCAGCGCATTGGCGAAAGTGTAGGTATCCACCTCATTGGGCTGGCCGCCGAAGTAGACCACGAACCCGTCTTTGTCGCGAACTGTGGTTAGGTCCAACGTGGCCATGCCGTCCTCTCGTACCAGCCACCTGGTGGGCCGAGTGATGCCAGCCCGATGTCGCCGATGCAAACGGTAACACCGCGTCCTGAACCTACCGTCTGCGGTCGAGGGCCTTAAATAGTGCGCGTGTTGCCCCGTTTAGATCGACCACCGCCCACCGCCAAAAGCGTCATGCGAAACCAAGCGGCCTAACACCTACGGCTCGCTGCTGGATATCAATTGTCGCAGGCGGCGTAGTTACCGGCATCGCACTCGGCCACGGCACGGCGCCATTCAGCCATCTCCCGCTCGTACCGCGCTCGGCTGCGGCGGTAGTCCGCCATATCTTGCTCATGATCCTGCGCAGCGGCGGCATAGTCACCGTCGGCGGTCTCATCGCGACCGCCGCCACGCACCACCCGCCAGGTCACGCCGCGCTTGAGCACCCGCGCATTCTCCTGGCGGTTGAGCGCGCGCGTCTTCGCGCTATCGCGCGCCCGAGCCTCGGCGTTGCGCATCGCCGGATCGCGCGGATCGTCGGCCAAGGCGGCGGCCGGCACCATCGCGGCGACGATGGCCCCGCAGAGCAACGGGCTAATCTTCATGACATTATTCCCTCCCACGCACGGGTTAAGAAATATCAACGCGTTGGGCAGACCGGCAAACCAATTGCGATAAAGCGCGCGCCGCTCGTCGCGCGAGGCGCGCGGTCTGGCGCGTGTCTAGCCGCACAACGGCAGCCAGCTGACGGCTAAACAATAAAAGACCCGCCTCCGACCGGGAGACGGGCCTTTTATTCAGGCAGCGGCGCGGAAGCGAATTCCGCGCCGTCGGTCGCGGCGATGCCGCGCCGGCCGCCGGTCCGCGTCCGCTGCGCGGACCGTGGGCTAACTGCGTTAGCCTACGCGCGTACCCGTCAGCGGGAAGCTGCCGAATGCGCCGGCGGTGACCGTTCCGGTGATCGTGTCGCCGTCGACCGTCGCTTCGTTCGTCAGGGTCATCGGCATCGGCACGGTGATGTTCATCGACCATTTGATCGTGTTGCCGTCGACCACGCCGTCGGTGATCTCCGCGGTGCCCATCGCGCCCGCCTGGGTGCCGGTCCAGCTGGTGCCGTCCGACTTCACCGTCAGCGTCGCCTTCTGGTCGCCCATCGGCGACTTCACGACCGTCTCGTACACGCCATCGACTGCCATCGTCTCTCTCCTGTGAATTCCTCAGCGCGCGCCGAGCGACGCCGCAGGCACGACCTCGACAGGCAGCCCGACCTTGTCAAGCTGGGGCCTAACCGTCTTGGCATCGCCGACCACGACCCAGACCACCTTCTTGGGGTCGATCGCCTGGCCGATGACGCTACGGAGTTGGGGCAAAGTCAGCGCGCGATACTTGTCGGCGATCGTCGCATAATAATCGTCGGGGCGTTTGTAGAGAACGTTCGAAACCATCGCCCCCATCACCGCTCTCGACGTCTCGAAGCTGCCGGGCAGCGAGCGAATCGCGCCGGTGATCGCGCGATCGAACTCCTCCTGCGTCATAGGCTTGTCGCCGACGAAGGACGTGACATCGCCCATCGCCGCGACGATCGCATCGCCGGTACGGTCTGCCTGCACGCCCGCCGAGATCATGTACGGAGTCGCTCCCTCGGCGCGGAAGAACCGGCCGCTGGCACCGTACGACCAGTGTTTGTCCTCTCGCAGGTCCATATTGATCCGGCCAAGAAAGCCGCCGCCCAAACCGTCATTGGCGGTATTGACCGGGAGCAGTTCGTCGGTCCCCACCAGTCCGGTCGGGATCGCGCCATAGATCACCGATTGCGGCGAATCGGGCCGGTCGACCAGCACGATCTTGGGGGCAGCCGCCACGGCCTTGACCACGTCCCCCTTGACGCCCGCAGCGCCGGCCATCGTCCAATCGCCCAGGTCGGCGTCGAGCGCCGCCGTCACCTCGGCCAGCGGCCGGTCGCTGACCACGAAGATGGTCGCGCGGTCGGGCCGCAGCCACGCCTGGCGAAACGCGATCAGGTCGTTCCGGGTCAGCTTGGCCACCGCCGTCGCGTCGCCGCCGCCGAACGCCTTCGCATAAGGCGAGGCCGGGCCGTAGATCAGCGGCGCCATCGCGCGGCTGGCCAGCGCATTGGCATTGGTCAGTTCCGACGCGATCCCGGCAAGCTGCTGGTTCCTCAGCCGATCGATCTCGGCCGGGGCGAAAGCGGGATTGCGCAGTACATCGGCGAACAGCGCCACGCCGGGCTTCAGGTTCGGGCTAGGCATGTCGATCGCGAACGAAGTCGTGTCGCTGTCGATGCCCGCGCCGATGCTGGCGCCCAGCCGCTCCTGCGCCTTGGCGTAATCGAGCGAGTTGAGGCTCGTCGTCCCGGCACTCATCGCCGACAGGGTGAGCTGTTGCGTTCCCAGCGCAGTCGGCGCGTCGGCCGCGGTGCCCGCGTCGAAGCTGACCATGATGCGCGTGACGGGCGTCGCCGTGCGCTGCGCATAGATCACCGTCACGCCGTTCGCGAGCTTGGCACGCTCGACCTTGGGGAAGGTCAGATTGGCGATCGATCCGACATCGGGCATCGCGCCGCGCGATCCCTTGGCGGCGAGCTCGTCGGCCGCCTTGACCGCGACCGGCTTGGACGCCGCCGCTTCCTCATAAGCGTCACGCGGGCCGGGAACGATGTCGAGCCCATAGACCGGCCGGCTGAGCCATTTGTCGGCGACCGCCTTGACCTTGGCCGGCGTCTCGGCGGCGAGCTCCGCCATCTCCTTTTTGTAATGCGCGGGATCGTTCGAATACAGCGCGCCCTCGGCCAGGGCGACCGCCTTGCCGCCGAACCCGCCGACCGCTTCCAGTCCCTTCACGCGGCCGGCGATGCTGCGCACCTGGTATCGCTGCAACTCGTCGGTCGTCGGACCGGTGGCCAGAAAGTCGGCGACGACCGCATCGAGCCGCTTGGTGACGGTGGCCGCATCTACACCCGGGCGCACATCGACGCTGAGCTCGAAAATGCCGACCTGGCTGAAGCTCTGATTGTCGGCGCTGACCCGGACCGCCAGCCGTTCCTTGCGCACCAAGGTGTCGTAGAGCCGCGAGCTGGCGCCGCCGCCCAGCACGCCGGCGGCCACGTCGAGACCGACGCTGTCGGGATCGTTGAGCCCCGGCACCGCCCAGGACCGCGTGATGCGGGTGGTGGCGACGCGATCCTTCATCGTCTCGATCTTCGTGCTCGGCAATGTCGGCACGGGCGCATTCGGCTGCTTCGTCTCGGGACCCGCCGGGATTCCGCCGAAATATTTCTCGACCAACGGCTTCGCGGTCGCGGCGTCGATGTCGCCCGCCAGCACCAAAACGGCATTGTTCGGACCGTAATGATCCTTGAACCAGCTCTTCACGTCGGCGAGGCTGGCACCGTCGAGATCGGCCATCGAGCCGATCGTCGAATGTTCGTAGGGATGCCCTTTCGGGAACAGGCCGGAGAGCTGGCGATATTCGACCAATCCATAAGGCTCGTTGTCGCCCTGACGCTTCTCGTTCTGGACGACGCCGCGCTGCTCGTCGAGCACCGCCTGGGTGATCGCGCCGGTCAGATAGCCCATGCGGTCGCTTTCGAGGAACAGCGCGCGATCGAGCGCGGGCGTCGGTACCGTCTCGAAATAATTGGTGCGGTCGAAATAGGTGGTGCCGTTGAAATCGGTCGCGCCTACATTCTTGAGGGGCACGAAGAAGTCGCCCGGCGCATTCTCGCTGCCGTTGAACATCAGATGCTCGAACAGATGGGCGAAGCCGGTCTTGCCGGCCGGCTCCATCTTGGATCCGACATCGTACCACACGCTGACGGCGACGATCGGCGCTTTGCGGTCGGTATGGACGATGACCCGCAACCCGTTCTTGAGCGTGAACTGGGTGAAGGGGATATCGACCGATTTGGCCAGCACGCTGACCGGCGCGGCGGCCGGCGCCGCAGTGGGCTTGGTCGCTGCCGGCTTGGCTTGAGCAACGGCAAGGTCGGGAACGGCGATCGCGAGCAACGCGACGCCGGACAGCGCGAAAAGCTTGATGGTCATGAATGCCCCTGGTCGATCGGAAAGGAAGTCGAACGACGCGAGGCTAAGTCAGCTTCGCAACACTGGCAAGTCACGGGCGGTAAAGACGCTCGATATTTCCTTTGAGATCACGCGGATAGAACCAGACTGGTTTCAATTTATGCGCGACGAACAAGGCCGACTGGTCGGTATAGTGCGGAGAATCCGGCCGCGTCGTCGCGGCGCCGAACGGCTGGATCGATCGCGACGACACGCGGCCGGCTTTGTCCCATTGGACGAACATCACGAAGCTGTCGCCATGCTTGACCGCCAGCCGCCCGTCGGGCGCCTCGTCCCAATTGGCCGCGGCGCGCAGGACTTCGGGCCCGCCGTCGAGCGGCAGATCGACCTTGCCCTGGCGTAGCCGCAGCATCGTGCCGAGCGGCGGGTCCAGGCGGCCGAAGACGCGCTGGAGATAGCCGGTCGCCTCGACCAAGGTGGCGCGCGGATCGGCCTCGGGTTGGCGATTGTAATGCCATTTCTGCCAGCTCTTCATCATCAGGCAGGCCAGCGCGTCTGCCGGTCCCTTGCCGTCGAGGTTCCAGTCCCATTGCCGGAGCAGCGCCTGGGCGGCGGCCACCTGGCGGTCGCCGCGCGGGTCGGCGGCGATCAGGTCGGCGAACCATTTGGCGGTCATCCCGCGATGGCTGACCCCCGTGTCGAACTTGATGCGCTCGAGATCGGCCTGGCTTATCGCCGGGTTGGCGCTCATCAGCTCGAGCGCGCGGTTGTCGCGATTGGTCGTGTCGGTTTCGATCCCGAGCAATGGCGACCAGTCGGCCGGGTTCATCTCAGACCCCGCGCCCGCCGACAGGAACGGCGTCGAATTGGCGTTGACCAGAAAGCCCGATCGCGGGTTCACGTTGCGCGGCACCATCGACCACGGAAGGGTGCCCGGCGCATAGTCGGCGGACGTGTCGCCGGGCAGGACCTTCGAATAATCGTAGCCCGGCTTTCGGTTGGGGAAGGTCGCATTGTAGAAATAGGCGATATTGCCGGCGGCGTCGGCGTAGAGGAAATTGGTTGCCGGCACGCCCTGGATCGCCATTGCGCGCTGCCATTGGTCGAACGTCCTGGCCCGCGTCAGCCGGTAATATTGCTCGACCATCTTGAGTTGGTCGGCGCCGCCATAACGCAGTGCATAGGCGCCCGATTTGGCCTCGATCACCGGCCCCTGCACCGCGCGATAGACGCTGCGCGGCACGGGGAGCACGAACGGTCCCCACAATTTGACCGGCAGCCAGACGGTCTCCTTCTCGAGCGGGCGCCATTGCCCGTCAAAACGGTAATGCGTGCCGTCGCCGTCGAGCACGAGCTTGTAGGTATCGATCAGGTCAGGCCGGTTGACCGTATTGGTCCAGCCCAATGTCTCATTGTGCCCGAGCAAAGGATAGGGCGATCCGGGGAACATCGCCCCGGCGAAATTCCAGCCAGTCTTCGAATGGACGACGAGTTCGTACCAGGCGACCGCGCCGCGCCACGGCTGGTGCGAATTGGCAACGAGCCGCGTGAAGCCGTCCGACGATCGCTTGGGCGCGACGACGAACGCGTTGGATCCGTTCTCGCGGCCGTCCGGCCCGACCGGGGTGACGTCGGGCGCATCGGGCGCCGGCCCGGCATTTTCGCGCGGCAGCGGCGTGTCGCCGGCGAGTGCGCCCAACGTCGCGTCGAGACCGAAGAAGAAGGGCGAGCGCATGACGAAGCCGGTGGCAATATCCTGGCCGTTGACCGGGAACAGCCGCGACATCTTGACCTCGTCCGGATGCCGCGCGGCATAAGCATTGAGTCCCGAGGCATAGCCGTCGAGCAGCAACCGGACATCGGCCGGCTGCTTCATGTAATCGCGGTCGACCGTCTCGCGCGCATGGAGCAGGTGAAGCACGTAATCGGTCTTCGCTCCGTCGGCGCCGTCGAGCGCGCCCAGCCGCCCGCGCGCCATCGCGACCACTTCCTGCAAGGTGCCGAAATCGTCCTCGGCATGGGCATAGGCGATGCCATAGGCGACGTCAGGATCGGTCGCGCCGAAGATGTGCGGCACCCCGAACCTGTCCCGCGCGATCACCGTGTCGTAACGATGCGCCGGCGGCGCCTCGGCGCGCACCGCGGTCAGCGGCTCCCAGCTCGCCAGGCCGATCGCGACCAGCACCAGCAGCACGGCCAGACCCAGGCCGATCCGTTTCAGTATCCTCAAAATCCCGCGCTCCCCGCCGGTGTTGTGCGGTCAGGTGTGGTCGAAGTGCTTGGGTTTGTCACGGGGGCGATGACTCCTTCTCCCCTTGTGGGAGAAGGAAGGGGCCCGCTCGCGGAGCGAGTGGGAAGGATGAGGGGGAGTCGGGAGCGGCGTCGCCTGTGACTCCCCCTCACCCTTCCGCCGACTGCGT
>NZ_BCYZ01000109.1 GCF_001598455.1 Sphingomonas pruni NBRC 15498 | reverse complement strand
GGGTGTAGCGGCGGGCGAGGCTCGATGCCTCGTCCGCCGCTATTTTGGCGGCCGGATAGAGAGTCTTTCTGAGCGCGCGGACGCGCGCACCCACCCCCAACCCCTCCCTTGCAGGGAGGGGAGTTCAGAAGCGCGAAAGGCCGATCGCCCTATCGCTCAATGCAGCGGCCAGACCATCAGGATCAGCGGCGTGCCGACCAGCACGACCAGCAGCGACAACGGCGCGCCCAGCCGGGCGTAATCGCCGAACTTGTAGCCACCGGGACCGAATACCAGGGTGTTGCACTGATGCCCGATCGGGGTGAGGAAATCGCACCCCGCACCCATCGCCGTCGCGATCAGGAATGCTTCCGGCCGATAGCCGAGATCATGGGCGAACACCGCGGCGATCGGCGCCATTACCAGCACCGTCGCGGCATTGTTGAGGAATGGCGTGACCGCCATCGCCGCGACCAGGATCAGCGCGACTGCGCCCCAGGGCGGCAGGCTGGCGGCGACATGCGCGAGCCAGGTCGCCAGGATTTGTGACGCCCCGGTGGTGCGCAGCGTATCGCTGACCGGGATCAGCGCACCGAGCATGATCAGGATCGGCCATTCGACGCTGTCATAGGCCTCGGCCAGCGGCAGCGCGCCGATCGCCAGGATCAGCGCCGCCGCGGCGAAGAAGGCCACCGCCACCGGGACATAGCCTGTCGCGGTAGCGATCATCGCCACGGCCAGGATGATTACCGGCAGCAGGCCCCTGCCCGAATTACCGAGCCGCAGCGCCCGTTCGGCAAGCGGCAACGCGCCCAGTTCCGGCAGCCTCTCGGGCAGCAAGCTCAACGGTCCCTGAAGCACGATCACGTCGCCGGCGCGCAGCACAGTGCCGCCCAAGCGGTGCGTCAGCCGCTCGCCTTCGCGCGACACCGCGATCAGGTTGATGCCGAGCCGCCGCTGCAACTGCATCCTGCTCGCGGTGCGGCCAATCAATGGCGAGTTGGTCGAGATCACTGCCTCGATCACGCCGATCTCGTCGTCCTTGCGATCCTCGGGCACATCGCGGTCTGAGCCCGCCAGCGCGAACTTGTTGGTGGCGATGACGCGTTCGAGCACGTCGGGCTCACCGCCCAGGATCAGCGTGTCTCCTTGGCGCAGGGTCATCCACGGCCGCGGCTCGCTGCGCATGCCGGCGCGCATCACGCTGGTGACGGTGACGTCGCCGTCATGCCGGTCGGTGAACTGGTCGACCGTTTCGTCGATCGCCGGCGAACCCTCGCCGATCGTCACTTCGGTGACGTAATCCTTGATGTCGAGCGCTTCGCCCATGGTCGGCACACCACGCCGGTCGCGCGGCAGCAAACGATAGCCGAAGCGCAGGAAGATGAGGCCGATCACCAGCAAGCCGAAGCCCGTCGGGAAATAGTCGAACATGCGAAACGGCTGGCCGACCATGTCCTGCCGCACCCGGCTGACGATGATGTTGGGCGAGGTGCCGACCAGGGTCATCAGGCCGCCGAGCAGCGAGGCGAACGACATCGGCATCAGGAAGACCGACGGCGACGCCTTGTTCTTCTTCGCCATCTGGAATGCGGCGGGCATCAGCATGGCGAGGGCGCCGACATTTTTGACCAGCGCCGAGGTGACGCCGACCGAAGCAGTCAGCACCAGCAATTGCGTACGAATCCGAGTGACGCGGCCGGCAATCAAGCTCAGCGCGCGCTCGACCATACCCGATCGCTGCACCGCCGCCGAGATCACAAGCGCCGACCCGACGATGATGACGATGTCATCGGAGAAGCCGGTAAACGCTTCCTTGGGTTTGACGATGCCGAGGGCGAGGCCTCCGAGCAGCGCCAGCATCGCGGTTACATCGTAACGAAAGCGGCCCCAGACGAACATCGCCATCATCGCAACGAGAAGGGCGAGCGACAGATATTGGGGCGTGGTCATTCGGCCTCGTTTGCTAGTTTCCTGAGAGCAGAAACAAACGAAGCCGAAACAATCTCCCGCAGAAACTGTCTGATATGGATTAGGGTCCGTACTCGACCCTTAGTGAACGGTGCCCACGGCGCGGCCCTGCGACATCAGCACGATCAGCCGCTCGATCTGGCGCCAGCGGCAGAAATTGACGTGGTTGCCGAGATCGCGGCTCTTGTCCGCGCGCGCCGCCGCCTCGAACCCGGCATCGTCGCCGAACGTCGCCATCAGTTCCTGTGCGGCGTCGACCGACGAACGATCAGCGAGATAGACGTGCATGCGATACTCCGAACTGGCCAGCCCCCAAGACTTACAAGGCGCGTGCCACGACCCGGCGATCGACGGAAACCGGCGCGACGCGGTGGTAAATCGCCGTGCACCATCACGGTGCAACCTGCCCCACGCATCCCATGCCGGGACACTGGCGTCCGATCCTGGAACATGGCAGGCAGCGCGCATGAGACCGAATCCGCCACAATCGAACGCTCCCGCCGCCGGCGGATGCCTGCTCGCACTCGGACTGATCGGCGGCGCCGTCGCCGGCGTGCTTTATGGGCAGACCACCTTGGGCGTCCTGATCGGCGGCGCCGGCGGCGCGATCGCCGCGACGATCATCTTCCTGATCGACCGGCGCAGGTAGTAACCTTCAGCTAAATCGTAGGCTCATAAAGCGGCCAGTCGGCGTGCGACCCGTTACCGGCCATTCCGGCTATCGTAGCAACCATGAAAACGCTCGGCGCAGAAAAGTTTCACCTTCCGTCCTGACAATCTCCCCGTGCGCCACGACCACGTGCTTAGGATGTTCCTCGATCAGCGCCCGGACTTTCGGCCGCGCGCTTGCGCGATGGCGAAAACTGATCCGGTAATCGATTGGCGGATAACCCCGTCCCTCGGTCATTTGCGACAACTTGGCGATCGGGCGCATCCACCAAGGCCAGTGCTTCTTCAGGAATGCTTCGCTGAAAGTTTGGGAGAGATCCGCTATAATGGCGGTGCGCGATGCGCGGTGAAAGAAGATCAGCTCATCCATGAAAAGTGAGTTCGTAAAATAGAACTGATCTATCTGTCGCTCCCATGCGGCCGGCGCGACATCGGCCAGCGCTTTGGAAAAGTGGAGATCTTTGCGCTTGGCGATCGTAGCGGCCGTGCCCCACAACTCCGCCTCGGGAAATGCGACCTGCCACTGGCTCAAAAAAAGATAGTGCAGGCTATTCGGGCTGACGATGTGCCGAACCGGACCCAGCGCCCGAACCTCCTGCTCGAGCGCAGCGGTCTTTTCTACCGGCGACCACAGCCAGAGCCCGCCATCGGCGAGGCGCACGATTACCATCCGCGTGGGGTAATCGAATCCCTTGAACGAGACGATTCCGCCATCCGCAAACCACAGATCTTGCCCAAGCGGCTCAAGCATGAGCCAAAGTCTACACTCTTGAACGGTCGCATTCCACCAAGCCTCGCCGTCGTTGCAGATATCCCCCTTCTCACCATTGCCGGCCATCTAGCCCCTGTACCGATAGCGTCGTTTAGGAGCTCCCGGCCTAGCGTAGCGACCGCGCGAGCCGCACGACGCGGCCGATGACCGCCACGCGATCGGCGCGGACCGGCGCGATGGCCGGCGTGTCGGGATTGTCGCTGGTCACCTGGACCTCCAGCCCGATCCGCGCGACGCGCTTCACCAGCAGCGCACCGTCGAGCCGCAGCACGAAGATGCCGGGGCGCGACGACAAGCGGCGATCGGCCATGTCGACGAACAGAGCGTCGCCGTCATGGATCAGCGGCTCCATCGAATCACCATGCGCGGTGATCATCGTCAGCGTAGCGGGTGACACGCCCAGCCGTGCCACCACGCGCGGGTCGATCCGTTCCTCTCCACCGTTGCGATCGTCCTCGACCAGCCCGCCGGCGCCGGCATGCGCCTCCGCATCGATCCGGCGCACCGCCACCATGGTCGCGTCGCTGCCGCCGATCCCGCCCAAAGCGCGTTCGTCGACGTTGAAATAGGCGGCGAGCCAGCGACGGTCCTCTTCATCGAGCCGACGCGGCGTCCCGCGCTTCACGAACTGCTGCAGATAGGCGTCGTTGCGCCCTAGAGCGCGCGACAGCCAGGCCAGGCTGGTCCCCGCCTCGTCAGCCAATCCCGCCAGCGTCGATCGCACGTCAACCATGGTTGCCACCATAGTCGTAGGAAATTTCCTAGACAAGTTGGAATTTGGAACAGATCATGAACTTATAGCGAATCGGCAGCAAAAATAGAGGCCAGACAAATGCATATCGGACGCGAGGTGGAGAAGTTTTTGCGGCGGTCGAACATGCCGCCGACCCGGTTTGGCCGGCTGGCCTGCAACGATCCGCGCCTGGTCGGCGACCTGCGCAACGGTCGCGAACCGGGGCGTCGGGTCGCCCGTCGCATCGTCGATTTCATCGCCGCGCAGGATGCCGCGCAATGAGTCGGGTAGAGCGCGACCTGATCAAGGCAGTGACCGATTCGGCTACAGAAAGCGTATCCGGCGCTGCGGTGTCGTTGGTGCGCGGCCGCGACTGGTCGTCATCGCTGTTCAGCGGCGTGCGGCTAACCGTCGAGATCAAGGCCGGCGAGGACGAGGCCTTCGAGACCTGGTTGGCAGACCTACCGGAGGCGGAATTTGCCGTGCGCGGTTATTTTGTCGCGAGCGCCGATCTGGTCGAGCGGAACAGCGGGATAGCGGTTGTCGAATTCCTGCTGGTCGAGGAGAGCTAGGCTTTAGTGCTCCTGCGAAAGCAGGAGCCTAGAGTTTACGAATGGCGCCGCCTGCGGCCCTGGGCTCCTGCGTTCGCAGGAGCACTATCTACCCGAACCGAAATCTAGCCAACCCGCGAAGCGAGTTGGCGCAGCACGCCCAGCGTTTCCTCGAGCGACCCCGCGGCGGGAATCTCCGCTTCGGGCGCTGCCGGCTCTGGCTCCGCGACTTCCTTGCGCTTGGCGACACCGCGTTCCAGCCGGTCGAGCAGATCGTGGATCGTCGCCGACGGCAACGGAGCCGAGGTCTCGGACGATCGCACCATCGGTGTCAGCTCGAACGTCTCGATCCGCTCATGCGACGCGAAGCGTGGCGCGGGATCGTCGGCGGGGGGAACGACAGCGGGTGATTCGGGGACAGCACGGATCCGACGCGGGTCGACAGCGACCACAGGTTCCGGGACTGGCAGCGGTGCGATGATCGGCTCCGGCGCGGCGACGGGCTCGTCGATCCGGCCGATCGGCAGCGGATCGGGAGCGGGCAGCGGCGGATCGAGTGGACCGCGATAGGTGGCGAGCGGGGTATCGAGATCCGCCGGGATGTCACGTTCCTCGATCACCGGCGGCACGTACGCAACGGCATCGGCGACGGACATCGGCGGGGGCGTGTCGGCGGTCACTTCGAGGAACGGCGTGCCGAGGTCGCGATTGGCGAAGACCGGTCGGCGCGGCGGTGCATCAGGATGCGCATCGGCGCGGCGCAATATCGGCACCCCGTCTTCACGCGCATTGCGGCCGATCGCCACCACTCGCGTGCCGATCAACAGGAACAGCCCGAACCAGCTGACACCGCCGACGACGAGCGCGACGATGAAGGCAATGGCAAAATGCGCGGTGACGCCGAGCGGCGGCTGGGCGGCGGTGACCAAAGACGCGATGCCGCTATCGACCACGAGATCTTCGAGCACGGCGGTCGGCATCAGTAGGAACATCAATGCGCCGAGCGCGGCGAGCACCATGGCGATGGCCGGCGCCAGCGGCACGGCGAACCGCATCGCCCCGCTTTCGCCTAGAATCGCGGCGAAGGGCGAGGGGAAATTCAGGCGCTGGCGACCGCGGGTGGCGTCCATTTGAGGTCCGTTTTCCGAGCTTCGATAATATTTTGGTAAACGGGGGCGTAACGCGAAATGTTTGACGACCAGTTACGATCGCGCTCGACAAAGACACGCGCCCGGGTCCGCCGCGCTTCCCAGTCGCTGCGATCGGCGAACATCCCGGCCAGCGCGTCAGCAATCGCCGCGGGGCTGTCGGGCGCGAACAAGGTGCCGGTATCGCCGTCGCGAATCAGTTCGCGATGCCCGCCGACATCCGACGCCGCGACCAGGCGACGCTGCGCCATCGCCTCGAGCGGCTTGAGCGGCGTGACCAGGTCCGTCAGCCGCATCTTCTTGCGCGGGTAAGCGAGCACATCCACCAAGCTATAATAGCGCTCTACTTCATTATGGGGAACGCGCCCGACGAAGCGGATCGCGCCGGCGACCGGCGATGCCGCTGCCTGCGCGCGCAGCGCCTGTTCCATCGGTCCGCCGCCGACCAGCAGCAGCTTCGCCGCCGGGCGCTTCGCCACCAGAGCGGGCATCGCCGCGATCAGATCATCGAGCCCCTCATAATCGTAAAAACTGCCAATAAAGCCGACCACATCGTCCTCTGCGGCCAGGCCCAGTTCCGCCGCAAGCGCCGCGTCGCGCGACAGTGGTTCGCCGAACAGGGTCAGGTCGACGCCATTGGGCGAGACCATGATCTTGGCCGGGTCGATCCCCCGATCGATCAAATCGCCTTTCAATCCTTCGCAGATCACCGCGACCGCGTCGGCCTGGCGCACTGCCCGCGTCTCTAGCCAGCGCGTCGCGCGATAGCGCAGCGATCCCTCGCTTCCCGTCCCGTTGCCGACCGCCGCGTCCTCCCAGAAGGCGCGGATCTCGTATAGTACCGGCAGGCCGAGCCTTTTGCCCGCACGCAACGCCGCCATCGCATCGAGCACCGGCGAATGGGCATGGATCACGTCGGGGCGGAACGTCCGGGCGACCTCCGTCACGCGGTCGGCCAGCGCGGCGATCTCGCGCCATTCGCGGATCGGGCTGCGTGCCGACGCGGGCGGATCGGTGCGATAGAAATCGAGTCCGTCGACCATCTCCGCATTGACCTTGGTCTCGCCATGGCGCGGCCCGGTCACCGCCGCGACCTGCCAGCCGCGCGCGATCTGCGCCTTCAGGATGGCGCGGGTACGAAAGGTATAGCCGCTCTGCAGCGGCAGACCGTGGTCGAGGACGTGAAGGATTTTCATCGTCGTTTTCCATGCCACGCGACTGTTTAACGGCGCGTCAACCCGGCGGCGGTAGGACCAATCCTACACCCGTTCGCCCTGAGCTTTTCGCAGGGCGTACGCTTCGGATGGGCTGGAAGACGGTAGCATGATCGACAATTTCGCGATCGCGATCACGCATGGCCTGATGATGCTCGCCATCTTCCTCCTGTTGCGCCGCCGCGACCTCGACGACGAGCGGCCGGAGCCGCCGAGCAAGATCAAGCGGCGATGATTCACGATCTCGCCTTTGTCGGATTCCTGGGGATGTTCTTCGCGCTGGCGTTTCGCCGGCCGTTCCTGTTCATCCTGAGCTATTGCTATATCGACATCGTCTCGCCGCAGCGGCTGACCTATCTGCTGCTCAATTCGGTGCCGATCTCGCTGATCGCGGTGGCACTGGCGGTCGGGTCCTGGGCGCTGATCGACGACAAGAAGGACAGCCGGGTCGCGCCGCGCCAGGTCGTCATCGTGCTGCTCCTCGGATGGTGCGCGATCACCACGATGCGGGCCGATTTTCCGGTCGAGGCGCTGGATAAATGGGATTGGGTCTGGAAGTGCCTGGCCTTTGCCGCCTTCCTGCCGCTGACCCTGCGCACGCGGCTGAGGATCGAGGCGCTGCTGACCTTCATGATCCTGTCGGCGGCGTCGATCATCATCGTCGGCGGGATCAAGACGCTGGCCGGCGGCGGCGGCTATGGATCGCTCAACCTGATGGTGGAGAACAATTCCGGCCTGTACGAAGGGTCAACCATCTCGACCGTGGCGATCGCGATCATCCCGGCCATATTGTGGCTGGAGAAATACGGAACGATCTTCCCCAACGACTGGAAGCGGAAGCTGTTCTGCTACGCCCTGGTATTCGCCTGCCTGTTGATGCCGATCGGTACCTCGACGCGGACCGGATTGCTCTGCATCGGCTTGCTTGGCGTGCTGATGCTGCGCGATTCGAAGCGCAAATTCCTCTATCTCGGCGTAGTGGCCACGCTCGCATTGGTCGCGGTGCCGTTCCTGCCCAAGTCGTTCACCGACCGCATGAGCACGATCAAGTCGTATCAGCAGGACGAGTCCGCCGCGACGCGCGTCGCGGTGTGGAAATGGACCTGGGAATACGTCAAGCAGCACCCGATGGGCGGCGGCTTCGAAATGTATCGCCAGAACCAGATCCGCTACGACATCGTGAAGGCGGAAGGGCAGGCCGGCAACGCCAAGCTCGACACCACGCTGACCGTCGACCGGGCGCGCGCCTATCATTCCGCCTATTTCGAGATGCTGGGCGAACAGGGCTGGCCCGGCCTGATCATGTGGCTGTTCATCAGCCTGAGCGGGCTGATCCGCATGGAGGTGATCCGCCAACGCTACAAGAAAGCCGGCGCGGACTATGCCTGGGTCGCGCCGCTCGCCGGCGCCCTCCAGTCCGGCCAGCTGCTCTACATGCTCGGCGCCTGCTTCGTCGCGATCGCGTTCCAGCCGTTCATCTTCATGCTGATCGGCGCGCAGATCGGGCTCGACACCTATCTCAAGCGGCGCCGCGCCGAAGAGAGCTTCCGCCCGATGAAACGGGCCAAGCCGGCGGCCGACGCGCCGGCCAACCCCGCGCTGGCGTGACCCGGCCCGAGCTCCGCGCGCTGACCAGCGTACGCGGCGTGGCCGCGTGGATGGTCGTGCTCTACCACATCCGGCTGTCGATCGACGGGCTGCCCTCTTTCTGGCTGCACGTCTTCGCCAAGGGCTATCTGGCGGTCGACTTCTTCTTCCTGCTGTCCGGATTCGTGATCTGGCTGAGCTGGGGCGATCGCGTCCGCAGCGAGGGGTGGCGCGCGGTTCCGGTATTCCTGCACAAGCGCGTCGCGCGAATCTGGCCGCTGCACCTCGTCGTGCTTTCGGGAGCGGTGCTGCTCGCGCTGGCGCTGACCGCCGCCGGGCGTCACGATCCGGTGGAATATCCGTTTCGCGAGCTGCCGCTGCATATCTTTCTGCTACAGAATTGGGGCTTCACCGACGCCTTGACGTGGAACGATCCGGCCTGGTCGATCAGCTGCGAGCTTGCTGCCTATCTGCTGTTCCCACTGCTGGTCCGCGGGGTCGACTGGCGCAGGCTGCCGACATGGCTGGTCGTATTGGCGGCGGCGGCGTTCCTGCTCATCCTGGCGGCCGCGACCGCGCATCTGCCGACTTTGGGGCACGATATCGTGCATTTCGGCATTGTTCGCTGCCTGACCGAATTCGCCGCGGGTAGCGCGCTTTGCGCGCTCTGGCTGCGCTGGCGAGAGGCGCCTCGCGTGCCTGCGATCCTGGCCTTCGTGCTGGCCGGCGCAATGCTGGCGGGCTGGGCGGCCGGGCTGCCCGAACAGCTCGAGGTGCCTTTTGCCTTTGCTGGATTGCTGCTCGGCCTTGCGCTGACGTCGGGCATGCGCGGTAATCCGCTCGATGGGGCGCCGCTCCATTATCTCGGCGAGATCAGCTACGCCACTTACCTCTCGCACTTCATGCTGTTCGTGGTGTTCAAGCTGGTGTTCGTCAGCGACGCGCATGCCGTGCATCCGGCGCTAATCGCGCTCTACCTGGCGATGGTGCTGGCGACCTCGATCGCGCTGTACCACCTGGTCGAGCGGCCGGCGCAGAAATGGGTAAATGGCATCAAATTCCTCCCCGGCACGGGGAGGGGGACCAAGACGCGAAGCGGCTT
>NZ_BCYZ01000108.1 GCF_001598455.1 Sphingomonas pruni NBRC 15498 | reverse complement strand
GGGGGGGGGAGGAAGCAAGGCGGCCAGTTGGTCGTCGACCGCCCCCTCCGTCGCCTGCGGCGCCACCTCCCCCTGGCGGGGGAGGATAAAGGTGGACTGACGACCCACCCTACAGCCAGCGCCGCTGGTCGGGCCAGTGCATAGGGTAATGGTTCACATATTGCGCCAGCCGTGGCCGATCGCTGCGGTTCGCGCTGGCGCCGTGAGGAATTTCGTGGCGCCAGATCACGAGGTCGCCCGCCCCCGCCGGCACGGTTACCGCCTCCGCCGACAAGTCGACGGTGCGCGGGTCGGCACCGTTCAGGCTCGCGATCCAGCCATCGGCCAGGCGATGGTGGAAGCCCGGCACGACCTGCAACGCCCCCTGATCGGCGGCGGTATCGGTCAGATAGAGGATCGCCTGCGTCTCGAACGCGATCGGCGGTGTCAGATTGCCGTCCCAATGCAGATGCGGGCCGGGAAAGGTGAAACCGGAACCGATTGGCGGATTGAAGCTCAGCCGGTCAGTCGACACGATCAGGTCGGCATGGCCATAAAGTTCGGCGAACCCCTTCGCCATGCGCTCCGAGCGGCGCGGCACCTCCATCGCCGGATGCTGGAAATGCTGGATCATGATGCCGTTGGTGCGCGGTCCGTACCAGGTCGAGGGATCGCCCGGATCGGCAGCGAGGATCGACCAGAGATGATCCGCAATTGCCGCCGCCTCATCGCGGGTGATGGCCTCGCGCAGTACGACCACGCCGTCGCGATCCCATCGCGCCAAGTCGTCGGCATCGAACACCGGCGGCACCGCCATCACCGCGGCCTGGCGCGCACGCTCCTCGGCCGGCGGCTCGGCGCCGTCATACCAGGCGGTGTAGCGCGCCAAGCGCGCCGGGTCGGGAGCGCCAACGGTCGCTTCGATCCAGGCCAGGAACGTAGGCCAGTCGGGCCGCTCCCGCCCCAGCATCGACATGGTCTGTTCGAGACCGAGACCCAGCATGTCGAGCAGCGTGCGGATCGGCACGGGGCGCGCTTCGCCCGGCGAATCGAGCCGCGTCGCGAGCGCCCAAAGTCCCCGGAGTCCGCGAATCTGATCAAATGGAGCGGTCGACTCAACCATGACTCGACCCGACCACAACCGGTTGATACGGTCCAGCCGTCGACCACAATATTTTTGTGTGTTCCGCGTTCGTTCCCTTGCCTTCGCGGAAGCCCGCGGAAACCCGCGCGTCGCGGCGAATGGACCGGATCGGACCTTCCGTGAGTCGAGTCAAAATAGCGACGAATTGAGTCATGAATTCGTCATTTACGGTATTGCGTCCGGACCCGGATGGGCACAATCTGTTGTAGTTCGGTTCGGGGGCGACCCAAGCACTGGTGGAATTCCTGCTGCGATCCCATGTCGCAGCACGGGGCCGCTCGCGCTTTTTGAACAGGCTGTGGACTATTTTTGTTCTCACCTGTCGGCGCCTGAATGATAAGGTGGGGGTTCGTTTCCCCGAGTCGATTTGTGCGAGCGGAAAGCAGGGGCGAGAGATGGATTTCAGAGACACCGAAGGAACGGGCGAGAATATGGCGACCGACGCGATCGAGGCAGCAACGGCGCAGGCAAATGCGGCGCCCAAGGCGAAGAAGCGCGATTCGAAGTCGATCGCGAAGCCGTATCCGGTCGAGGTCGACCATTCGCGCGACGACCTCCTCACCGATTTCGGCAAGGACACGCTCAACGACCGCTATCTGCTGCCGGGCGAATCGTACCAGGATTTGTTCGTCCGCGTGGCGTCGGCCTATGCCGATGACGGCGCGCACGCGCAGCGCCTCTATGACTATATCTCGAAGCTGTGGTTCATGCCGGCAACGCCGGTCTTGTCGAACGGCGGCACCGGCCGCGGCCTGCCGATCTCGTGCTTCCTCAATTCGGTGCCCGACAGCCTGAACGGCATCGTCGACACCTGGAACGAGAATGTCTGGCTCGCCTCGCGCGGCGGCGGCATCGGCACCTATTGGGGCAACGTCCGCGGCATCGGCGAGCCGGTCGGCCTGAACGGCAAGACCAGCGGCATCATCCCGTTCGTCCGCGTGATGGACAGCCTGACGCTCGCGATCAGCCAGGGTTCGCTGCGCCGCGGGTCGGCCGCCTGCTATCTCGACATCTCGCACCCGGAGATCGAGGAATTCCTCGAAATTCGTAAGCCCAGCGGCGACTTCAATCGCAAGGCGCTCAACCTGCACCATGGCGTGCTGATCCCCGACGCTTTCATGGAAGCCGTCCGCGACGGCGCCGAATGGTCGCTCAAGTCGCCCAAGGACGGCAGCGAGCGCGGCAAGGTCGATGCCCGCGCCTTGTTCCAGAAGCTGGTCGAGACCCGTCTCGCAACCGGCGAGCCGTACATCATCTTCGCCGACCACGTGAACTCGACGATGCCCAAGCATCATCGCGACCTGGGCTTGAAGGTCTCGACCTCGAACCTGTGCTCGGAAATCACCTTGCCCACCGGCAAGGATCATTTGGGCAACGATCGCACCGCGGTGTGCTGCCTCAGCTCGCTCAACCTCGAGACCTGGGACCAGTGGCACAAGGAAGAGCGCTTCATCGAGGACATCATGCGATTCCTCGACAACGTGCTGCAGGATTATATCGACCGCGCCGAGCCCGGCATGGAGCGCGCCGCTTATTCGGCGATGCGCGAGCGCTCGGTCGGCCTGGGCGTGATGGGTTTCCATTCGTTCCTCCAGGCGCGCGGCCTGCCGTTCGAAGGCGCGATGGCGAAGTCGTGGAACATGAAGATGTTCAAGCAGATCCGCGCACAGGTCGACGCCGCGTCGATGGCGCTGGCGGTCGAGCGCGGCCCCTGCCCCGACGCCGCCGACATGGGCGTGATGGAGCGGTTCAGCTGCAAGATGGCGATCGCGCCGACCGCGTCGATCTCGATCATCTGCGGCGGCACCAGCGCCTGCATCGAGCCGATCCCGGCCAATATCTACACCCACAAGACGCTGTCGGGGTCGTTCTCGGTCAAGAATCCGTATCTCGAGAAGATCTTCATCGAGAAGTCGAAGAACAGCGACGCGGTGTGGAACTCGATCCTCGAGCGCGGCGGCTCGGTCCAGCATCTCGACTTCCTGACCCAGGAAGAGAAGGACTGCTACAAGACCAGCTTCGAGATCGACCAGCGCTGGCTGATCGAACTCCAGGCCGACCGCACGCCCTATATCGACCAGTCGACCAGCCTCAACCTGTTCATCCCGGCCGATGTCGAGAAGTGGGACCTGTTGATGCTCCACTTCCGTGCCTGGGAATTGGGCGTGAAGTCGCTTTACTATCTCCGCTCGAAATCGGTGCAGCGCGCCGGGTTCGCCGGCGGGGTCGAAGCCGACAACACGATCGAGGCGCCCAAGTTCGAGCTGGGCGAAACGACGGATTATGATGAATGCCTGGCGTGCCAGTGAGGTGATATAGGAGAAACACCCTCACCCTTCCGCGGCTGCGCCGCTCCCTCCCTCTCCCAGTGGGAGAGGGAAGGGGCCCGCGAGCCGAAGGCGAGTGGGAAGGGTGAGGGTGACAGCAGCATGCGCCTTTACGCAGATCAACCATCGGGAACCGTGAACCGACTTCGCGCTCTGCGTCGCAATGCGACGGAGGCCGAGAAGCGGCTGGAACGGGCGTTGAAGGAGGCGTTTCCGGGGATAAAGTGGCGTTTCCAAGCGCCGATCGGCCCCTATGCGGCGGACTTTCTCTGCTTCGCGCAAAAAGTTGTGATCGAAGTCGATGGCGGCCAGCATACGGAGGCCGAGGAATACGACGCTCGTCGTACGCGCTTCATGGAGAGCGAAGGCTATCGCGTGCTGCGCTTCTGGAACAATGAGGTTCTGGAAAATACCGACGGCGTGATCGTGGCGATTGCCGCTTCCCTCTCCCTTTGGGAGAGGGAGGGAGCGCCAAAGGCGCGGAAGGGTGAGGGTGACCAACTCTCATGAGCCGCCTCACCCTCACCCTTCCCGTCGCTGACGCGACGGGCCCCTTCCCTCTCCCAAAGGGAGAGGGAGTTATTGACTCACCCCTGCTCTTCTTCCTCGAACGTCACGGCGACGTCGGCGTTGGCGCTCAGTCGCACCTTGTCGCCTTCGATGTCGGCGATCAGGCCCTTGGAGATGTAATGGTGGTGCCCGGCATGGCTGCCCTGCCCTTCCGCGACATCCGCGCCCGAATCCTTCTTGGTCAGCTTGATGCGGTCGCCCTCGACATGGTCGACGGTGCCGACATGGACGCCGTCGGCGCCGATGACTTCCATATGTTCCTTGATCTGGCTGAGGTCGGTCATGAACATGCTCCTGTGATGGTTGGCGGAATGGTTACGCGGGCAGAACGCACGACTCCGGAGTTGGTCGCATGAGCCGGACCCGAGTTCTAGACCTCTTCGTCCTCGAACGTCACGGCCACGTCGGCATTGGCGCTGAGCCGTACGGTGTCGCCCTCGACCTCCGCGAACAGGCCGGCCGGGATGAAGTGAGCGCGCTCGCCATCCTCGCCGCGGACGCCGGTCGGGCGCAGCCTGATGCTGTGATGGGTGACGCCGTCGACGGTGCCGACTGCTACGCCGTCGGCGCCGATCACCGCCATGTCGGCGCGGACGTTGTTCAATTGGCTCATCCTTGTTTCTCCTCTGGTCGAATGATGACTGGAACCCGGACTAGGTGGAGCGCGGTCTGCGCGGCATCCGGGATTTCCCGCATCCCCGGCGCACGCCCTTCGGCGGCAAGGAGTGCGGCATGAATCGCGCGCCGCTGATCATGTATACGGTGGCCGGTGCCGCGGCTGCGGGCGGGATCTTCGTCCTGACTCGACGCGCGGCGAGCGAAGGCGCGGTCTATGCCCGCCGCATCGGCGCGACGATGCTGTTCGCGCTCACCGCGATCCTGACCGTGTTCGCCACCGCGATGGCGAGCTGGAGTGCGGGCCAATGAGCGATCGCGACTATATCGCCTGGTCGCTGCTGGCCGCGGGCGCCTTTGCTTTGCTGTTGGCAGCGTTTGGCCGGTTCAGTGCGAAATCCCTGCGACCGCCCTGGGAGCGGCGGCTCGACCGCCTCGAATTTAAGCTCGGCGATCAATTGGGGCTCGGCCATCATGCGGAAGCGGGCAAGATCGAGGATGCCATTGCCCGTCTCGACGCCTTTGCGTCGCGGCACCCCCGGCTGGGCAGCCTCCTGCTCGTGCTAGACCGTGCCCATCTAACGGCGGGCGTCCTCGGATCCGGTTTTGTTGGCGTGGGTCTTTGGGCCGGCAAAATCGGGGCTGGCAACGCTAAAGTGTCGGCGTTCGTTTTTCTTGCGCCCCTTTTTTTGCTCGTCGGGGCGCTGATCGAAGCGATTCCATTTTACGGAGAAGACGCGCGTGGCTTGATGGTCCTTATCGGGTTGACGGCAGCCTTCGCGATCCCGCTGGCTGTCGTCATCTGGACAGTTCCGTAATGGGCGGCGCCGTCCTCCTCGGGGTCATTTCGCTGGTCTGCGTCACCGACCTGGTGCTTGCGGCGTTCTTCGCGCGCATCGCCGGTCGCGCGGAACAGACGGTCGGGGCGCCCCCGAAAACCGGAGGCGTCGACCCCGCCGCCGCGCGTCGCATGGCGCGCATCATGTTCGTCACCACGCCTGTCGTCTGGCTCGTCGCCGCCCTTTTCTCGTTCGGGATCATCCCCGTCGGCAATATCACCCCAATCACCTTCTAGTCCGGAGTTCCGCCATGTCTCTTCTCGACGCCCGCAAGACCTACAAGCCCTTCGAATATCCCTGGGCGTATGAATATTGGAAGCGCCAGCAGCAGCTCCACTGGCTGCCAGAGGAAGTGCCGCTGGGCGAGGATTGCCGCGACTGGGCGCAGAAGCTGACCGATCACGAGCGCAACCTGCTGACCCAGATCTTCCGCTTCTTCACCCAAGCGGACGTCGAGGTGCAGGATTGCTATCACGAGAAATACGGCCGCGTGTTCAAGCCGACCGAGATCAAGATGATGCTGACCGCGTTCAGCAACATGGAGACGGTGCACATCGCGGCATACAGCCACCTGCTCGACACGATCGGCATGCCGGAAAGCGAATACGGCATGTTCCTCGAATATGCCGAGATGAAGGATAAGCACGATTATCTGCAGAAGTTCGGCGTCGACAGCGACGAGGACATTGCGCGCACGCTCGCCATGTTCGGCGGCTTCACCGAGGGTGTGCAGCTGTTCGCCAGCTTCGCGATGCTGATGAACTTCCCGCGCTTCAACAAGATGAAGGGCATGGGCCAGATCGTGTCCTGGTCGGTGCGCGACGAGAGCCTGCATTGCGAAGGCATCATCCGCCTGTTCCACGCCTTCGTGCAGGAACGCGACTGCCTGACCAAATCGGTGCGCGACGACATTGCCGACCAGTGCCAGACCACGATCCGGCTGGAGGATGCGTTCATCGACCTGGCGTTCGAACAGGGCCCGGTCAACGGCATGGCGCCCAAGGAGATCAAGAAGTACATCCGCTACATCGCCGACTGGCGCCTGGGCCAGCTCGGCATGAAGCCTATCTACATGATCGACGAGCATCCCCTGCCCTGGCTGACCCCGCTGCTCAACGGCGTCGAGCACGCCAACTTCTTCGAGACCCGCGCGACGGAATATTCGAAGGCCGCGACGCGTGGTCAGTGGAACGACGTGTGGGATTCATTCGACAAGCGGCAGAAGGCGAAGGCCGGGCCGGCGGCGAACGAGGATGCCGGGAACGGCGAAGGGGATATGTTCGATAAGGCGGGGATTGCGGCGGAGTAAGTCGCGCCGGGCGCGGGATTAGCGCGAGCTAATCCCCATCGGCATTCGTCACTCGAGCAGTTCTCTCGGCCTGGGCGTCGCTCCATTGGGGTCGCCGTCATTTTAGCTAGCTGACCGGCGCGCGCAGTCGGCCTGAGCAAGGGGGAGATCATGATGAGACTACCCAAGCGCTTGCCATACGAAGTTAGCATCGTTGCGGCATTGATGCTCGCCAGCTGTAATCAGCAGTCGGACTCTTCCCACCTAACGATGGCGCAACGCGACGAGATTCGCGATTTAGCTCGGGAGGCTACTGCGCAGGACCGCGATCGGCTCGATGCGATCGAGAAAAAGCTCGGGATGGAAAATGGCGGCGACGACTAAGATGCTGGAAGATACGGCTCCTATTTACTGCTCCTGCTAGATGCGCAGACCCTAGCAGGAGAACACCTTAACCGAAGCATAGCAGATTTCGGTGCCAGTTTACTAAATGCACCAAACTCAGCGTCAATCCCCGACCCGAGGACGCGGCAGAGGATCGGTCGAACTCCACGATGCAATCCAGCGCCTGACAGATATCGAACAGGGACTTTTCGTTCGCCACCGATACGAAATATACCCACGGCGCGAGTTCGCAAAGTTCGAAAGGCACGCCGTGACAGAAGCCCATATCGACCCCACCCGCGAGCAGTTCGACGCCTTCAAGGCGCTCCCCCGCGATGCGCCGATCGCGATGCTCAACCTGGTCCGCTATCGCGAGCGCGCCGCCTATCCCGACGGCCATGACTGCGCCGCGCTCGGGCTGACCGGCGCCGAGGCTTATGCCCGTTATGGCGAGGAAAGCGGGCCGATCTTCCGCCGCGTCGGCGGCAATGTCATCTGGTCGGGCGCGCCGCAGCTCGTGCTGACCGGGCCGGCGGACGAGGCGTGGGATACCGCTTTCGTCGCGCTCTACCCCTCGGCGCACGCGTTCCTCGAGATGGTGACCGACCCCGCCTATCGCCTCGCGGTCGTCCATCGCCAGGCGGCGGTCGCGACCAGCCGGCTGATCCGCTGCGCGCCGCGCGAGGCCGGCGCCGGGTTTGCTTGACGCTCGTCGCTTCGGCCTCTAGGTGTATTATATAAATAATACACAAAGGGTGTCCCGATGCCGTTGCTCCTCGCGCTCGCTCTGCAGGCCACTCCTACCCCCGCCGTCACGATCCCGACCGGCGGCGATCTGCGCATGGCGGTCGCCGCTGCCGACGCCGCATTGTTCAAGACCTTCTTCGAGGAATGCGAGCCCGCCAAGCTCGACGCGATGCTGACGCCCGACTTCGAGATGTACCATGACCGCGACGGCGTAGTGGCGCGCGACAGCAAAGCGATGGTCGCGCTCTATACGAAGCAATGCGAGGCGAAGAAGGCGCCCAATGCGTGGCGCAGCCGGCGCGAACTCGTCGCGGACTCGCTCAACGTCGAGCCGGTGCCCGGATTCGGCGCGATCGAGGAAGGCGACCATGTCTTTTACGAACGCCAGGGCGACGGCCCCGAGAAGCTGGTCGGCCAGGCGCATTTCGTCCAGCTGTGGCAATTAACTTCGACCGGCTGGCGGCTGTCGCGCGTGCTCAGCTATTCGCACCGCGCGGCCGGTGCGACGCCCGAGGCCGCAAAACCGTAAAATTGTCATATCCTTCCAATGCGCTGCGCCCACTGCGGCCGTAGCAAGGCGGATCGTCCCTTTCCGGAGTATCCGCATGATCCGCCGCCTCGCCGCCCTGTCGCTACTCGCCGCCGCCCCCGCACTCGCGCAGGTCGCCCCCGCCGGCGCCCCGGTCGGCCCCAATGCCGGTGCGGTGTCCGGCCAGGGGACGCTGAGCGACCATGACGGCAATCAAGGCACCTGGCGGGTCGAAGGAGTCCTGAGCCAGGGCAATTTCACCGGCACCGGCACGGTGGAGATCGCCGGCCAGACCGTCACCGGGCCGCTCGCCAAGGGACAATCCTATCTCGAAAACGGCAAATGCTATTTCGAGATCGAGCAGGGGCGCAGCCACGTCCATCTCGGCGGGCCGTGCACCACCACGGCGATTGCCGGCCTGTTGGGCGGCTTCGTCGCCGGCACCGAATATGGCACAGTCAATGGCACGATGAACGGCACGCTGCGCTTCGGCCGCGCGGGCGCTGCGACCGCGGCGGCAAAGACCGGTTCGGGTGTCCTGCCGACGCGAAAGCTGACCTGCGCCTTCATGGACCGCGTCGGCGGCAATGTTGCCGGCGACATGCCCGATTACCAACTGCAGTATTCGGCGATGGTCACGCTGACCCTGTCCCCGGCCGGACGCTATGCCACCAATGTCGGCGGCGGCGCCTTCGTGCGGGAGGGCGACGCGGTTCGTTTGACCGGTGGACCGTTCTCCGGCGCGGTCGGGCGACTGCAGGCCGACCGATCGGGCGAACCGGCAGTCTATTTCGAGCGCGCCGAGAACCGCCGCGCCGACGGCAGCTTCATCATCAATCCCGGCCGCACTGCCTGCACCGTCGCCCGCGGCGGCTGACCCCATGTCTTGACCCGCGGCGCGGTCTGCGACAGATTCCGCCGCCTTCGCCACCCCTGAGGGAAGTATGAAGGAAATTGTCGCCCGCTGACCTGACGGCCCCGGTTCTGCCGGAGGCGCCGTCGTCATGCGCTTTGCCCGCCGGGACGCACCGGACGGGCGGCGCGGTCGTTTCTCGACTGACGGGCACAATCCACGTGAACATTTCCAAATACGAACAGCGTGTGCTGCACGCGCTCGCGCAGGGTGGCGCGATCCATCACCGCCGCGACCCACAGGGGCGGATCGTCGAGGCGATCTGCTTCACGCGCGAAGGCCATGTGCTGGCGGACGGCACGTTGCCGATATTCCGCAAGCTCAAGCGGCGGGGGCTGATCTTCAGCTCAGGTGGGCAGCCCTACCGGATCAGCCGGCTGGGGCTGGCGGCGGTAAGGTCGCAACTGGATAATCGATAAGGTTTTGCCCCGCTCCGTTGGATGAGGCGCGCGCCGCCTTCAAATCCTCCCCAAGCTTGCTTGGGGAGGGGGACCATTTGCGTAAGCAAATGGTGGAGGGGAAACTCCCGTCCTCGCCGCTTCCGCGGCTG
>NZ_BCYZ01000107.1 GCF_001598455.1 Sphingomonas pruni NBRC 15498 | reverse complement strand
TCCCGGTACCAGAGGTTCAACGGACGCGTCTTAGGCTTGGTGGATGCCGGGACGAGCCCGGCATGACGTTTGTGACTCTAGCCTATCCCCTCAACCGCGTTACACTCCCCTTACGGAGGGACCCCTATGCCACAGACGCTCGACCGTTTCCGTTCTTCGACCTGGGGCTGGCTGCGCGGCACGCTGGCCGGGTGGGGAACGCTGTTGCTGGTGCCGATCGGCGCGATCGGAGCTTTGATGACGGGGATGCTCTACCCGCTCGCTTTCATCGCGCTCGCGCTGCTGATCGCGGCGGTGAAGTGGTTCCAGAATCTCGCCACCACTTACGAGGTGACCCAGGATCGGCTGATCCTCCATCGCGGCATCCTCAGGAAATCGATCGACGAGATCGAGCTGTACCGGATCAAGGACATCCGGATCGACTTTTCGCTGATCAATCAATGGGCGGGGATCGGCACAATCACCTTGCTGTCCAGCGACGAGACCACCGCCGGGCGGCCGTTCGCGATCCGCAATATCGAGCAGGCGCAGGCGCGGCGCGAGAAATTGCGCGACTTGGTGAACGCCGCCCGGCGGGCACGCGGCGTGCGCGAGTTCGACATGGTGCAGGAAGCAACCATGCCATGACGCCGCCCGCGTTCAGGCAACCCGGGGCGGACAGCGCGCGTTCAGTCGGTAACAGGTAAATGCCGTGCGACGATGACCGCAACGATCACTCCCGAGCGCCTCAAGGGCTTGATCGGCGCCGCTTTGGTGCAGGCGGCGATCCTGTATCTGTTGGTCGCGGGGCTGGTCGTGAACCTGCCGACGATCGGGGCGGTCAAAAACGACTTGCTTGCCTTCGTGCCGCCACCGCCGCCGCCCGAAATCAAGATCGAGACCCAGCCCAAGCCGAGCCATAAGACCGAAGGCAAGGCCGCGCCGCCCAATATCAAGTCCAAGGCTACCGAAGTGACCGCGCCGCCGGTACCGACGCCGCCCGTCCCTCCCCCGCCGCTGCCCGCCGCCGAAAAACCGTTTCAGGGCAATCAGTCGACCCAGGGCGCCGCGCCGGTTGCGGGCCCGGGCACCGGCGCTGGCGGAATCGGCAATGGCACCGGAAGCGGCGGTGCAGGTGATGGAGATGGCGACGGCTATGGCAACGACACCGAGCCGCGGCTCAAAAGCGGGCGAATGCGCCGCGGGGACGTGCCCGACGCGATTTGGGACCAAATCGATCGCGAAGCGACCGTCGGAGTCCGCTATTTCGTCAATGTCGACGGCAGCGTCAGCGGATGCCGTGTGACCCGCTCAAGCGGTATCGTCGCTCTCGACGGTCTGACCTGCCGACTGATGGAGCAGCGCTATCGCTACAAGCCGTCCTATGATGAGGACGGCAGACCTGTCCGGTCCATTGTCTACCACAATTTCACGTGGGAGGCGCCGCCCGAGGAGCGCCGCGATCGCGACGATCGCGACGACCGTTAAAGCGCCGCCAGATCGATCGCCCCGTTCTTGTCGAGCGTCTCCGCCGCGTCGGGCATCGGATATTTGAGCCCTGTCGCGCAATTGAAGAGCACCACCTCATCCTCTACGTCGACCAGCCCGTCGGCGAGCGCCTGGCGATAGGCAGCGAGCGTCGCGCCGCCTTCGGGGCAGAGCAACAGGCCGTCTTTCCTCGCGCAATCGTCCGCCGCGCGCAGGATCGCGGGATCGCCAACTGCGACGGCCTTACCGCCGCTCTGGCGCACCGCACGCAGGATCAGGAAATCGCCGACCGCCTTGGGCACGCGGATGCCGGCAGCGACGGTATGCGCGTCTTCCCAGCGTTCGGCATGGACCTCACCCGCTTCGAATGCGCGGACAATCGGGGCGCAGCCCGAGGCCTGGACCGCGAACATCTTCGGGCGCTCAGGGCCGATCCAGCCGAGCTGTTCGAGCTCGTCGAACGCTTTCCACATGCCGATCAGGCCGGTGCCGCCGCCGGTCGGATAGAAGATCGCCTTGGGCAGCCGCCAACCCAATTGCGCCGCGAGTTCGAGGCCCATCGTCTTCTTGCCCTCGATCCGATACGGCTCCTTGAGCGTCGAGAAATCGAACCAATGGCCCTCGGCGGCGCCCTTGCCGACGATCGCACCGCATTCGTCGATCAGCCCGTTGACGCGGTAGACGCGCGCACCCTGCGCCGCGATCTCGCGCACGTTGATCTCCGGCGTGTCGTCGGGGCACAAAACGATCGTCTCGATGCCGACCCGGCTGGCATAGGCCGCGAGCGCGGCACCGGCATTGCCGTTGGTCGGCATCGCGATCTTGGTGACGCCCAATTCCTTGGCCATCGCCACCGCCATGACCAGCCCGCGCGCCTTGAACGACCCGGTCGGCAAGCGGCCTTCGTCCTTCACCAGCACATTGGGGCCGCCGGATTTGGCGATCGGTACCAAAGGTGTCTCGATCTCGCCCAGACTGACGATGTTTTCGGTGTGCCGCACCGGCAGCAACTCGCGCCAGCGCCACAGATCAGTCGGCCGCGCCTCGACCATCGCGCGCGGCACGAACCCTCGCACCGCTGCTAGATCGTAGCGCACGAGCAGCGGCCGCCCGGCGCGCGACAGACCATACAGTTGGTCCGCCTCATAGTGCTCACCGGTCAGCGAGCATTCGAGATGCGTGACGAAGGTCGGACGCTCGGCGGTGAGGTTTGAGTTCATTCCCACGCCATATCAACCCGATCCCCCTTGCGGGAGGGGGTGAAGCAGGAGGGGCGGAAATTCCCTCCAAATTCCTCCCCGAGCTCGCTCGGGGAGGGGGACCAAGACGCAAAGCGGCTTGGTGGAGGGACTCTTTAGCGGCCGTCCTCGCCGCTTCGCGGCTGCGGCCCCTCCACCACTCGGCTACGCCGAGCGGTCCCCCTCCCCAAGCAAGCTTGGGGAGGAATTGATAACGCTCTCCTCACTCCGGCTTCTTCGCGACACCCACAAGCGACGGGCGCAGCAGCCGGTCCTTCAGCATATAACCCGCCTGCATTTCCTGGACGATCGTGCCGGGCGGCTCGTCCGACGGGATTTCGAGCATCGCCTGGTGCTGGTTGGGGTCGAGCGGCAGGCCCATGGCGGCGATCCTGGTGACGCCGTTGCGCTGGAACACGCCATCGAGTTCGCGCTGGGTCGCCTCGAGTCCGACGATCAGGCCCTTCAGCCGATCGTCTTCGCGCAGGTCCGCGGGGATCGCCGACAGACCGCGCGCCAGATTGTCGGCGACCGACAATATCTCGCGCGCGAAGCTGGTCACGGCATAAGCGCGCGTATCGGCGGCTTCCTTTTCGGCGCGGCGGCGGACGTTCTGCGCTTCGGCATGGGCGTACATCACCGCGGCCTTGGCCTCGGCGAGTTCGGCTTCCAGTTGCGCGACGCGGTCATGCTCGGCCAATTCGGGCGCGGCCTCCGCGGTTTCGGCGCGCAGGTCCTCCGCGCCATTGGCGGTGGTGGTGTTCTTGTCGTCTTCGGTCATCATTCTCTTCGTCTTGGCCCCGAAAATTGCTGGCTCTCAACCGATCAAACGGGAGAGGGTTGCGGCGGTGAAATCCACCATGGGCACGACTCGCGCATAGTTCAACCGGGTCGGCCCGATTACCCCCACCACGCCGACCACGCGCCCGTCGATCCCGCGGAAAGGCCGCGCGATCACCGACGACCCCGACAGCGCGAACAATTTGTTCTCCGCGCCGATGAAGATGCGGGTCGATTCGGCGGTTCGCGCGCTGTCGAGCAGTCCGGCGATTTCCTGCTTGCCCTCGAGATCGTCCAGCAGGTCGCGGACGCGTTCGAGATCCTCGGCCGCGGCCGCGTCGATCAACCGCCCCTGCCCGCGCACGATCAGCACCGGCCGGCGATCCGAATCCTCGCTCCACACGGCGATGCCCTGTTCGATCAACGTCGCCGCGGCCTGATCGAGCGCGGCGCGGTCGGCGGCAAGTTGGCGGTCGAGTCGCGCCCGCGCTTCGGCCAGGGTCAGCCCCGCGAGCGTCGCCGACATGTAATTGCCCGCTTCGACCAAGGCCGCCTGGCTGGTGCCGGGCGCGAGATCGACGACGCGATTCTCGACCTGGCCGTCATCGCCGACGATCACCGCGAGCGCGCGGCCCGGCGACAAAGGCACGAAACTGATCTGGCGCAGCACCAATTCGCTTCTCGGTACCAGCACCAATCCAGCGCAGGCCGACAATCCGCTGAGCGCCGCCGTAGTAGCGGCCAGCGCTTCCTCGACCGGCCCGGAGCGCACCGCCCTGCCCTCGATCGCCGCGCGTTCTTCTAGGCTGGGCTCGGCAACGCGCATCATGCCGTCGACGAACAATCGCAGGCCCGTGTCGGTCGGCATCCGCCCCGCGCTGGTATGCGGATGGCTGAGCAGCCCGAGCGCCTCGAGCTCCGCCATGACGTTACGGATCGACGCCGGCGACAGGCTGAACGCGCCGGCATCGGCGAGCGTGCGCGATCCCACCGGCTGGCCGGTGTCGAGATAGCCTTCCACGACCGCACGAAAGATGTCGCGCGCGCGATCGGACAATTCGGTGACGGCGGGGGCGGTCATGCCGCTGATCTAGGCGGCGTAGCCCCGCTGCTCAATCCCACCACTCCCCGCAATGCTTTCATCCAGGTGATTGCCGCCCGTGGCTTGAGGCCCCAGGGTCTGTACTCAGTTACCGCGAGGTCGTGACGGAGCCGATTTTGGTGTCCGGCGAGGAGCAAGGAGGGAGTGATGCTGATAGCATCGTGACCGACGCGCGACGATGAACAGGTCGCCGTGTCCCCCGGACACGGCTAAAACTGCCGGGGGCAGTTTGACCTGTTCATCCGGGCACCAAAATCGGCCCGCCGCTTCGCGGTTGCGCGCAGGAGCCCGCCGGTGAGGCAGGCCGCCATGCCCCCCGGGCATGGCTGAAACTGTCCGGGGGACAGTTTCACCTGCTCACCGTCGTTTGCTTGCGCGTAGCTTCTGCTACGCGACTGCGCTGCACTCCTCGTCAGCGAGCTCTTGCGCGCAATCACGATCCTTGCGGCAACTGAGTACAGACCCTAGGGCCGTCGCGACCTTTATCAGGAGACTTACATGCGCCCCAGCGGCCGCGCCCCCGATCAGATGCGTACGATCACCATCGAACCCCATTTCACCAAGCATGCCGAAGGGTCGGTGCTGGTCGGGTTCGGCGACACCAAGGTGCTGGTGACCGCCTCGGTCGAGGATCGCCTGCCGCCCTGGCTGCGCGGCAAGGGGTCGGGCTGGGTGACCGCGGAATATGGCATGCTGCCCCGCGCCACGCACACGCGCGGCGCCCGCGAGGCGGCGCGCGGCAAGCAATCTGGGCGCACGCAGGAGATTCAGCGGTTGATCGGGCGCAGCCTGCGCGCGGTGACCGACCTGACGCTGCTCGGCGAGCATCAGATCACCCTCGATTGCGACGTCATCCAGGCCGATGGCGGCACGCGCACCGCGTCGATCTCGGGTGCCTGGGTCGCGCTCAGGCTGGCGATCAACGGACTGATGCGCGACGGCAAGATCGCCAACGATCCGCTGACGCAGAAGGTCGCGGCGGTCAGCTGCGGCATCTTCAAGGGCACGCCGGTGCTCGACCTCGATTATGACGAGGATTCGAATGCCGATGCCGATGCCAATTTCGTGCTGCTCGAGAACGGCCATATCGCCGAAGCGCAAGCGACCGCCGAACATGCAACCTATGACGAGGAAGCGTTGTTGAGGCTGCTGCGGCTCGCGCGGATCGGTTGCAATGAGATTTTCGCGGCGCAAGCGAAAGCGGTTGGATCGGCAGGATGAGCGGCGAGAGCGATTATCCCCAGGCGATCCGCAAGCTCGCCCCCGGCAAGCTGGTCATCGCCAGCCACAACGAGGGCAAGGTGCGCGAGATCGAGGCGCTGCTGGGGCCGTATGGCATCCAGCCGGTGTCGGCGAAATCGCTCGATCTGCCCGAGCCCGAGGAAACCGGCACGACCTTCGTCGCCAATGCCGAATTGAAGGCGCTGCAGGCGGCCGACCTGTCGGGCCTGCCCGCCCTGGCCGACGACAGCGGCCTGTGCGTCGAGGCGCTGAACGGCGATCCGGGCATCTTCTCGGCGCGATGGGCCGGGCCGGGCAAGGATTTCGGTTTGGCGATGAAGCTGGTTGAAGACAATCTCGCCGCGACCGGCCCTGACGCCGTCCGCGACGCCCATTTCGTCTGCGCGCTGGCGCTGGCCTGGCCCGACGGCCATGTCGAATGGTTCGAAGGACGCGTCGACGGCGTGCTGGTCTGGCCGCCGCGCGGCGAGCATGGCTTCGGCTATGACCCGATGTTCCTGCCCGACGGCCACGACCGCACGTTCGGCGAGATGATGCCGGACGAAAAGACCCCGCTGACGCACCGCGCGGCGGCGTTCAGGCAATTGGTCGAAGCGGTTCTCTGACCATAAGCCTCCCCTCCCTCGAAGGGAGGGGAGTTCGGTTTACCGCGGGGTTTCGCCATAGAAATTGCCCGGCTCGGAATAACGGCAGACGAGATAGTCGTCCTCGCCATTATTCGCGAGCGCGCAGCCGACGCGGCGGGTCGAGCGCCAGATGATCTGGGTATAATGCCCGACATCGTCCCAATTGCCGGTGGTCGACAGATTGGGCATCACGCCGTCGCGGTAGAATTTCTTCTCGTCGACCCACATGCCGACCATCTGCTGATAGCTGTACGCGTCCTGGGTGCCCATGAAGAGGTTCTCGCCCTCTCCGTCAGGGTCATATTCCCGCGGTCATTTTCCGAGTGATAGAAGCTGCTCGTGCCCGCCAGATGGTCGGCCCATTGCTGGGCATCGACCGCGAGATTGTCGTCCCAGGTGATCTCGGGCACGCCAGCGGCGCGGCGCGCCTCGTTCTGGCTGTCGAGCATCGCGCGGATGAACGCGGCGCCGCCCGGACGCGGCATCGGCGCGTTCGCGGTCAGCGACAACAGCGCGATCGCGGCGAGGAAACGATAGCGGGTCATGGCCGCGCTTTCTCGCGCGCAGCGCGTTAACGAAAGCTCCGCGCGAAGGCTTAAAGCGCCCTCAACCCTATCACGTTGCCGGGCGGGGCATAGCGGCACACCAGATAATCGTCTCGGTCGTTGCTGGCGATCGCGCAGCCGACCCGCGTCGTCGTCCGCCAGACGATCTGGGTGTAATGCGCCACGGCCTCACCGTTACCGGTGGTGCTGAAATCGGGCGCGGGTCCGTTCACGAACCACTTCCGCTCGTCGATCCAGTACTGGATCATCTCGGCAAAGGAATAAGCGTCGCGTGTGCCGGTGAAGAGATTCTCGCCCTCACGCCCAGGCCCCATCGGCTGTGGCGCGTGCTGGAAGCGGCGGGTGCGGGCGAGTTCCCGGGCGTAATCCATCGCATGCGCGGCGAGACCCTCGTCCCAGGCGAGCGGTGGAACGCCGACCGCGCGGCGCGTGTCATTATGCCTGGCGAGCATGACCTGGCGCAGCAACGCGCCGCCGCGCTGTGCGGGCGCGGAGCCGTTGCGCGGCTCGACCACGCGCTCCGGACCGCTTGATGCGCCGCACGCAGTCAGCAGCGCCATCGCCAATAGCGCGATCCCCGCTTTCCTGATCATGCGCGCGTCTCCATATGCACGGGTCAGATGACCGACCCTCTCGCCTTATACGTCCATTGGCCGTTTTGCGTCTCGAAATGTCCCTATTGCGACTTCAACAGCCATGTTCGCGAGAGGGTCGATCAGGAAATGTGGCGCAACGCGCTGCTCGCCGATCTGGCGCATGAAGCGTCGATACTGCCCGGACGGCGGCTGGGGTCGATCTTCTTCGGCGGCGGCACGCCCTCGCTGATGCCGCCGGCGACGGTAGCGGCGCTGCTCGATGCCGCCGAGCGGGCCTGGGGTTTCGAGCCGGGGATCGAGATAACGCTGGAGGCCAACCCGTCATCGGTCGAGGCGGCGCGGTTCGCCGATCTCGCCGCGGCCGGGGTCAATCGGGTGAGCTTGGGCCTGCAGGCACTCGACAACGAAACCCTGGCGTTTCTGGGCCGCGCACATGACGTGACCGAGGGCTTGGCCGCGCTCGACACCGCGCAGCGCGTGTTTGAACGGGTCAGCTTCGACCTGATCTACGCTCGCCCCGATCAGGGATTGGCGGACTGGCATGCCGAACTCGCCCGTGCGCTGTCGTTCGGCACCGAGCATCTGTCGCTTTATCAGCTGACGATCGAGCCCGGCACGCGGTTCCAGACCGAGGCGCTGGCTGGGCGGCTCGTACTGCCCGACGACGACCGCGCCGCCGATCTGTTCGAACTCACGCGCGCGCTGACCGCGAGCGCGGGCATGCCGGCGTACGAGATTTCCAACCATGCGCGTCCCGGCGCGGAAAGCCGGCACAACCTGACCTATTGGCGCTATCAGGATTATGCCGGGATCGGGCCGGGCGCGCATGGCCGGCGCGCTGGCGTCGCGACGCAGCGGCGGCGCAAGCCCGAGAACTGGATCGAGGCGGTCGCGCGCAATAGCCACGGCATCGAGCTAGAGGACGCACTTGCTCCCCGCGAACGCGCGATCGAGGCAATGTTGATGGGGCTGCGCCTGGCCGAGGGGATAGACCTGGATCGGATCGCGACGCTGGGCGAACAGCCGATCGATAAACTGGCAGACGGGCCGGCAATCGAGCGGCTAGCCGCTCAGGGATTGCTCGAACGGGACGGCGCACACTTACGAGCCACCGATGCGGGCATGCCTGTGCTCAACGCCATCCTGGGCGACATCGTTCGCGTCCCCGAGACGACCTGAAATTCTCCCTACGCGAGCGTGGGGAGGGAGACCGCCGGCGAAGACGGTGGTGGGGGGCGTAGCCGCGAAGCGGCGAGGACGGGATTCTCCCCTCCACCGCCTTCGGCGGTCCCCCTCCCCATCTGCGATGGGGAGGATTTGCGGCTCGTTAGAACCCGGCTGGCGCGGGCGAAATCGTCACGGTCGTGCCGCCACGAATTTCCTGCACTTCGAGCGCGCGTTCAGCGATACCGTCGCGGCTGAACCGGAATGCGCCGTCGATGCCCGAAAAGCCGTCCCGGTCGCGCAAACGATCCTCCGGGAAGGGCGCGCCGATCCGCCAATCGCGCGCGATCCGGATGGTCAGCAGCACGGCGTCATAACCCATGCTCGACAGGCGATAGGGCGCGGCGCCGAACCGCGCGCGGTATTTGACCGCATATTGGCGATAGAGATTGTCCGGTACGCTGGCGAACCAGGCGCCGTTGAGCGCAGGTTTGGCAGCGATCGACGCCTCGGTATTCCAGCGTTCGGTGCCGAGCACGCGTGCGCCGGCCTCTCCGTTGCGGCGCAGCAGCGGGATGATCCCCGCTGCCGTTGCGCCATCATCGACGACCAGGACCGCGCCGACCGACCCCGCCTTGCCGAGCCGCAGCGTCGCGCCGGTAATCGACGGATTGCTATGGTCGTAATTCTGCAGCGAGATCACCTGGCCCTTGGCGGATTCGACGGCACGCAGGAAAGCGGTCGACGCGCGTTGGCCATAGATTCCGTTGGCGACCAAGCCACCATAAGTGGTGATCCCCTGGTCGCGGGCATAATCGACGACGCGTTCGATCGACTGTGCCGGCGAATAGCCCATCAAATAGGCGCCCGACCCGGCCAGGCTCGAATCGTTGGAGAAACTGATCACCGGCACCCCGGCGCGCCTAGCGATCGGGCTGACCAGGCGAACGTCCTCGGCAAGCAACGGCCCGAGAATCACCCGCGCGCCGTCATCGATCGCGCGCTGCGCCGCCGCGGCCGCACCGGTCGCGGTGTCGTAGGTGGTGATGCGCAGCGAGCTATTGTTGGTATCGAGCAACGCCAACTGGGTCGCGTTGGCGATACTCTTGCCGACGCCAGCATTGGCGCCGGTCAACGGGACCAGCAAGGCGACCATGTGATGCTCGTTATCGGTCGGCAAGCCCGGCATCACCGGAGGCGCAACCGGCGGCGCGACGACCGCGGGACCACGCTCTACCGGGGGCGCGCCGCGCGGCACGACGGTCGAGCACGCGCTGAGCACAAACAGCCCGAACAGGAAAACCGCCCGCTTTAGTTGCGTCAGTCGTTGCGGTGCGGTTGCTGCCTCTGCCATGACGATCCCCTGATGTCTGATGTTCTTATGCCCGGTCTCTACATCGTCGCCACCCCGATCGGCAATCTCGGTGACCTGTCGCCGCGCGCGGCACACGTGCTGTCGAATGCTGCCCTGGTCGCGGTCGAAGATACGCGCGTGACGGCCGGACTGTTCCGGCACATCGGCATAAAGCGGCCGATGATCGCTTATCACGACCACAATGCCGACCGCGTCCGCCCCGGCCTGATCGAGCGGATGGGGCGGGAAGCGATCGCGCTGGTGAGCGACGCCGGAACCCCGCTGATCTCCGATCCAGGCTATAAACTGGTGCGCGACGCGCGCGCGGCCGGGCACGCGGTCGTCACGATCCCGGGCCCTTGCGCGGCGATCGCGGCGCTGACCCTGGCTGGCCTACCGACCGATCGGTTCCTGTTCATCGGTTTCCTGCCGGCCAAGGCCGGCGCCAAGGCGGAGGCGATTGCCGAAGTGGCGGCCATTCGCGCGACATTGGTACTGTACGAATCGGGGCCGCGGCTGGCGGCGACGTTGGCTCTGCTGGCGGAAAAGCTCGGCGACCGCGAAGCAGCGGTGACGCGCGAAATCACCAAGAAGTTCGAGGAAGCAGTGACGGGTACCCTGTCAACGCTTGCCGCTCGTTACGCCGAGGCGGCGCCCAAGGGGGAGATCGTCGTGGTGGTGGCGCCGCCCGGCGAAGCGGCACCGGCGAGCGACGAGGATGCGGATAGCGCGCTCGCCGAAGCATTGACGAGGTTACCCGCGAGCAAGGCAGCGAGCGAAGTGGCCAAGCGGCTGAACCTCGATCGGCGGGAGCTCTATGCGCGGGCGATGGAGATGAAGAAATGACAAGAACGATCAGTAATAGCCCCTCCCCTTCAGGGGAGGGGTTGGGGTGGGGGAGGCTTGGCTGAGCACCGGAAACCCAA
>NZ_BCYZ01000106.1 GCF_001598455.1 Sphingomonas pruni NBRC 15498 | reverse complement strand
TACAGGGAGGGGAATGAATGCCGAATCCCCACACATCCGACGTCCTGATCATCGGTTCCGGCGCCGCCGGGCTTACCGCCGCGCTCAACCTTGCCGACCGCTTCCGGGTGACGGTGCTCGCCAAGGGCGGGCTCGCCGAGGGGTCGACCGCCTGGGCGCAGGGCGGGATCGCCGCGGTGCTCGAACCGGGCGACACGTTCGACAGCCATATCGAGGACACGATGATCGCCGGCGCGGGGTTGAACGACCGCAAGACTGTCGAATTCGTCGTCGAGAACGCACCGCGCGCGATCGAGCGGCTGATCGAACTGGGCGTGCCGTTCAACAAGGAAGGCGGCGACCTCCATCTGACGCGCGAGGGAGGGCACAGCCACAGGCGGATCGTCCATGTCAACGACGCGACCGGCTGGGCGGTGCAGGAAGCGTTGCTCCACGCGGCGCAAGCGCATGCCAATATCACGCTCGTCCCCGACATGGTGGTGGTCGACCTCGCTACCTCGAAGCACGAGGAGCGCTATTCGGGCGCGGGCAACGTCTGGGGCGTCTATGCGGTCAACCGCGCGACCGGGCGGGTGGAGCTGTTCACCGCCAATGCCACGATCCTCGCGACGGGCGGGGCGGGGCGCACCTATCTGTTCTCCACCGCGCCGCGCGGCGCGACCGGCGACGGCATTGCGATGGCGTGGCGCGCGGGCTGCCGCATCTCGAACATGGAGATGATGCAGTTCCACCCGACCTGCCTCTACAATCTTGAGGTCAAAAATTTTCTGATCACCGAAGCGGTGCGTGGCGAGGGCGGCCAGCTCAAGATTCCCGAGACCGGCTATCGCTTCATGCCCGATTTCGACCCGCGCGCCGAACTCGCCCCGCGCGACGTCGTGGCGCGCGCGATCGACCATGAGATCAAACGGCTCGGTCTCGATTACGTCCATCTCGACATCAGCCATATGGGCGCCGAGTTCGTCACCCATCACTTCCCGACCATCTACGAGAAGCTCAAGGGCCTCGGCATCGACATGACGAAGGAGCCGATCCCGGTCGTGCCGGCGCAGCATTATACCTGCGGCGGCATCGTCATCGACCTCGATGGCCGTACCGATCTGCCGCACCTCTATGCAGCAGGCGAATGCACCGAATCGGGGCTGCACGGCGCCAACCGCCTGGCGTCAAACTCGCTGCTCGAATGTTTCGTGTTCGGCGAGGCCTGCGCGCGGCACATCAATACGCATTGGGACGACCTGCCGCCGCCGCCCGCGATCCGGCCGTGGGACGAAAGCCGCGTGACCGATTCGGACGAAGAGGTGGTGATCAAGCAGAATTGGACCGAGATCCGCCGCTTCATGTGGAATTATGTCGGCATCGTCCGCACCACCAAAAGGCTCGAACGCGCCGCGCACCGGATCAAGCTGCTGACCGGCGAGGTCGAGGATTATTACGGCCATTTCCGCGTGACGCCCGACCTGATCGAGCTCAGGAATCTGCTCCAGACGTCGGACCTGATCGTGCGCTCGGCGCTGCATCGCCACGAATCGCGCGGGCTGCATTACACGCTCGATTATCCCGAAACCTTGCCGGTCGCGGTCGACACCGTATTGGTCCCTTAAGGGAACTCACGGAATCTCAGCGGGTTGGTTGCTCGCTCCACCGCTTTTCAGGTGCGGTTCATCGCGGAGACCCTATATCAGGGATTCCGCAACCGATTTCCTGCGATACTCTCATCGTAGAGAAAAACACGGGCGGGGGTCATGGGTCGTTCTGTGAAGCGTTTCGGTAAGATTGCGTTCGGTGTCGTTGCTGGCCTCGCGATCGCGGGCTGTGTCTCCGACAGCCAGTCCAACAGGGTCGCGCGCGCCGTATCGCCGCCGGTGGCCTATGCGCCGCCGCGAGAAGTGGTGCAGCCGCTCCCAGCCGCCAAGCCGGTGGTGCCGGCGCCCGCGGCGCTGACCGCGCTGGTGCCTTCGCTGACCCGCGATTTCGGCGGCAAGGTCGGTATCGCGGTGACCAGCATCGACGACGGCTGGACGGTCGCGTCCAACGGCGATCTGAAATTGCCGCAGCAAAGCGTGTCGAAATTGTGGGTCGCGATGACCGTGCTCGACCTGCGCGATCAGGGCAAATTGTCGCTCGACGATCCTTATACCGTCCGCAAGGAAGACCTGACCCTGTTCCACCAGCCGATCGCGGCGTTGGTCAAGGGCGACGGTTACCAGACCACCGTCGGCGGGCTGCTCCAGCGCGCGCTGACTCAGAGCGACAATACCGCCAACGACTGTCTGTTGCGCCTTGCCGGCGGGCCTACCGTAGTGCGCGCGTTTCTGGCGAAGAAGGGGATTGCCGACATCCGTTTCGGGCCCGGCGAGCGGCTATTGCAGAGCTTCACCGCCGGCCTTGCCTGGAAGCCCGAATATTCGACCGGCCGCGCGTTTGAGGCAGCGCGCTCGAAAATCCCGGCTTCGACCCGGATGGACGCGTTCGAGCGCTATATCGCCGATCCGCCCGACGGTGCCGCGCCGCGCGCGATCGCCACCGCACTCGCCCGGCTGAAGAAGGGCGAATTGCTCTCGCCGGTCTCGACTCAATATCTGATGTCGACGATGGAATCCTCGCATACCGGTCGCCAGCGGCTGCGCGGCGCGGTGCCCGAAGGCTGGACGTTCGGGCACAAGACCGGGACCGGTCAGGATTTCAGCGGCAGGACCGCCGGCTATAACGACGTCGGCTTCCTGATCGCGCCCAACGGCAAGGCCTATGCCATCGCCGTGATGATCGGCGACACGCCCAAGACGATCCCGCAGCGCCAGCAATTGATGCAGGCGGTGGTGACGGGCGTGGTGACCAACCACCGCTAGAGCGTCGCGCGGAAAAGTGGGTACCGGTTTTCCGCGAAAGCGATGCGATAACTCTAAGTGATTTGACCGCAATCCCCGGGGCGCGGCCGACCGGTCCGTGCCCCTAGGGGATCGCTATGAACGACGATCACGATAGCGCGGCGATCGCCGCCGACCTCGACGGACGCGGCTGGGCGATTCTGCCCAGCCTGCTCGATCCCGCCGCGTGCGCAGAAATCGCCGCCAGCTATGACGATGAAGCGCGGTTTCGCAGTCATGTGATGATGGCGCGCCATGGCTTCGGGCGCGGCGAATATCGTTATTATCGCTATCCGCTGCCCGATCTGATCGCCGGATTGCGCGCGGCGCTCTATCCGCGCCTGGCGCCGATCGCCAATCGCTGGCACGAGCGGCTCGGCCTGCCGACGCGCTTTCCCGCCGAGCATGGCGATTTCCTGGCACGATGCCATGAAGCAGGCCAGACGCGGCCGACGCCGTTGCTGCTGCGTTATGGCCCCGGCGATTATAACTGCCTGCATCAGGATCTGTACGGCGAGCACGTCTTCCCGCTCCAGGTTGCGATCCTGCTGTCGCGCCCCGGCGAGGACTTTACCGGCGGCGAATTCGTCCTGACCGAACAGCGCCCGCGCATGCAATCGCGAGTTGAAGTGGTGCCGTTGGGCCAGGGTGACGCAATGGTGTTCGCGGTCAACCACCGGCCGGTCGCGGGCAGCCGCGGCGACTATCGCTTGGCGATGCGTCATGGCGTCAGCATGTTGCGGTCGGGGCGTCGGCATACTTTGGGGATCATCTTCCACGACGCGGCTTAGCCTGGGGGCGGTCGAGAGAGTCCGACATTGAGATGGCGCAAGCGCTGGCCCATCTACTCTGTCATCCCGGCCCTGTGCCGGGATCCACCGGGCGGCAAGCGCGAAACAAGAGGCGTTAGCACTGGTGCGTGAGGCACGGTGGATGCCGGCACAAGGCCGGCATGACGGAGGATTCTAGACGATGCCCGGCGTCCGAATAGAGCAGGGGCGCCTCTGCCATCGACGAATGTCCCGCCAAACGACCTAACCATTTGTTCCCGCGCGCGCGGGACGCTATCTCCTCCGACGATGCCTCATCTCTATCTCGTCGACGGTTCGGGCTATATCTTCCGCGCCTATCACCAGCTCCCTCCGCTGACCAACCGGCATGGCACGCCGGCGGGCGCGGTCTATGGCTATACCGCGATGCTGTGGAAGCTCGCCGACGCGCTCGACAAGGCGGAGGGGCCGACGCATCTCGCGGTGGTACTCGACAAGGGCTCGCACACCTTCCGCAACGATCTCTACGACAAGTACAAGGCGCAGCGTCCACCGCCGCCCGAAGACCTGATCCCGCAATTCCCCCTGATCCGCGAGGCGACCCGCGCCTTCTCGCTGCCGTGCATCGAGGAAGAGGGGTTCGAGGCCGACGACATCATCGCCACCTATACCTGCCGCGCGGTCGAGGCCGGCTGGGACGTGACGATCGTCAGTTCCGACAAGGACCTGATGCAACTCATCCAGCCCGGCGTCGACATGCTCGACACGATGAAGAACGAGCGGCGCGGTGCGGACTATGTCGAGACCAAGTTCGGCGTGCGGCCCGACCAATTGGGCGACGTGCTGGCGCTGATGGGCGACGCGGTCGACAATGTTCCCGGCGTGCCCGGGATCGGCGCCAAGACCGCGGCCAAGCTGATAACCGAATATGGCAATCTCGACGCGGTGCTGGCTGCTGCGCCGGAGATGAAACCGAGCAAGATGCGCGACAATTTGATCGAGCATGAGGCGATGGCTCGGCTCTCGCGCCAGCTCGTCGCGCTGCATGTCGATACGGCGGTGCCGCACACGCTCGACGAGCTCAAGCTCGACGGCATTCCTGTCGAGCCGTTGCGCGCGTTCCTCGAGGATCAGGGGTTCAAGACGCTGTTGTCGCGCATGGCGGCACACGCGCCGGGTCGCGAGCAGCCCGATCCGGTCGCCGCGGCGGTCGCGACCGCGGGGCCGGTCACGCCCGATTTCATCGAATTGCCCCCGATCAATTGCGACACGTATGAAACCGTGACGAGTATCGACCGGCTGGACGCGTGGATCGCCGAAAGCCATGCCAGCGGCACGATCGCGATCGATACCGAGACCGACTCGCTCGACAGCATGGCCGCCAATCTGGTCGGCATCTGCCTCGCCACCGCGCCGGGGCGGGCCTGCTACATACCCGTGGGGCACAAGAGCAGCGACGACATGTTCGGCGAGGTCCCGCCGCAACTGCCGCTGGCCGAGGTGGTGAGCCGGCTGAAGCCGCTGTTCACCGCGCCCGGCGTGCTCAAGATCGGGCACAATATCAAATACGACATCAACGTCCTGATCCGCCACGGCCTGCCGGTCTCGCCGATCGACGACACGATGGTGATGAGCTTCGATCTCGACGCCGGCCAGTCGCTCGCCGGGCACGGCATGGATGAAGTGGCGCACGCGACGCTCGAACACACCTGCATCAGCTACAAGGACGTGACCGGGACGGGTAAGAAAGCGATCAGCTTCGCGCAAGTGCCGCTCGATCAGGCGACCCGCTATGGCGGCGAGGACGCCGACGTGACCTGGCGGCTATGGACGCGGTTCAAGCCGCGGCTCGCCTATGAGGGCGCGACGCGCGTCTACGAAATGGTCGATCGCCCGATCATTCCGGTCGTCGCCGCGATGGAGCGCGCAGGGATCAAGGTCGACCGCGACCAGCTCTCGCGCCTGTCGAGCCGCTTCGCGCAGGAAATGGCGCGGCTGGAGGAAGAGATCCAGGCCGAGGCCGGGCAGCCGTTCCAGATCGGATCGACCCAGCAGCTCGGCGCGATCCTGTTCGACAAGATGGGATTGAAGGGTGGCAAGAAAGGCAAGTCGGGCGCCTATTCGACCGACGTCACCGTGCTCGAGAAGATGAAGGCGGAAGGGGTGACGATCGCCGGGCTGGTGCTCGACTGGCGTCAGCTGTCGAAGCTCAAATCGACCTATACCGACGCACTCCAGCAGCAGATCGATCGCGCCACCGGGCGCGTCCATACCAGCTATTCGCTGACCGGCGCGCAGACCGGGCGATTGTCCTCGACCGATCCCAATTTGCAGAACATCCCGATTCGTACCGAGATCGGACGGCAGATCCGCGACGCCTTCGTGGCGGAACCCGGCAACGTCATCCTGGCGGCCGACTATTCGCAGATCGAACTGCGGCTGGCTGCGCATATGGCCGACGTGCCCCCCTTGCGCGACGCCTTCCTGCGCGGCGAGGACATTCACGCCGCGACCGCGCACGAGCTGTTCGGAGAGGTCAACCGCGACACGCGCGGGCGCGCCAAGACGATCAATTTCGCCATTCTCTACGGCATCTCGCGCTGGGGCCTGGCCGCCCGGCTGGAGATCGACGCGGAAGAAGCGCAGGCGATGATCTCGCGCTATTTCGACCGCTTCCCCGGCATCTCCTCCTATATCAACGAGACGCTCGAGGGCGTGCGGCAGCGGGGCTATACCCAGACCCTGTTCGGCCGGAAGACCTGGTTCCCCCAGATCCGCGCGCCGATCCAGCATGTCCGCCAGGGCGCGGAGCGCGCCGCGATCAACGCGCCGATCCAGGGCACCAGTGCCGACATCATCAAGCGCGCGATGGCACGGATGGGGCCCGCGCTGGCCGATGCCGGCCTGACCGGCACGAAAATGCTGCTCCAGGTCCATGACGAACTCGTGTTCGAAGTGCCCGAAAGCGAGGTCGAGGCGGCCAAGCCGGTGATCGAACGCGTCATGGCGACGGCGGCGGAGCCCGCGGTGCCACTATCGGTGCCGCTCGCGGTCGAGATCGGCACCGGCGCCAGCTGGGGCGCCGCGCATTGAAATTGTCCGCGACGCGCGTCGGTCTCTTCCTGGGAACTGTCGTGATTATTCTTTGGGCGAACGCGCTCGCCGCCGGGCCTCTCACGCTAGAGCAGATGCGCGCACTGGCGCCGGCGGCGCTCGCCAAATATCTCTCGGCCAAGTCTGGCGATATGTTCGTCGAGTCCACGGTTTTCGACCGGACCGACGGTTCCCGTTACGCGCGGCGCAGCGTGACCTTGGCAAGCAAACCGACGTTCTCCGGATTCAAGGGCATATGCCAGGCGTCGACCGTATCGATTTCCTATCCCATACCCGTATCCGAGGCGGATGGACTCCCCGGTCCGGTTTCACCGGACGAGCCCGAAAAACGCGAAGTCGGGCTGCGATTTCGCGTTGTCGGTGAGGCGCCGGGCGGGCAAGCCGACGCCGCTGATACCGCGAGGTTCGACACAGAGTGCGAAGCGGCAGGCCCCGTGCTGGATCGCAAGAACGAACGCGGCGCGCGTTTCTTTCAGCTCTGGTATGGAACAGCGTCGGATGTCGATTTCGCGGTGCGTGCCCTGCGTGCTGCACAAGCGAAAGCAAAAACCTGGGAGCACGTACCGGAATGCACGCGTGACGTTCTTCTGGATGCCGATCCGATGTGCCGCGACCCGATCCGTGCCCTGATGCGGCTGGACTGGCGACGTATCGAAGGGCTCAGCGTCGGCACCGACAAGCAATCCGCTACCACTCGGCATATCACATTCTATTTTCGGCGTGATCCCAAGGAGGCGCCTGGCGCCGACCATATCCATGTCGAGATGACTGCGATCAAACAATATCAGGATCGACCGGATATCGAATCGATCGGGTTGGCCGGGGTCACCTATGTCGACTGACACTCGCGCCGCCGCGCCGGTCGTGCCGCCGACCGGTCCGGTGGACGACCTTGCCGTGCTGGCCAAGGGCGGCCGGACCAATATCGGCGGGTTCGCGCTGCGGCTGGTCGCGCGTCTGCCGTTCCTGTTCGTCGCGGGGCGGCTCTATGGACCCGACGCGGTCGGACGGTTCGCGCTCGCGCTGGTGGTGGTCGAACTCGCCGCGTTGATCGCGACGCTTGGGCTCAAGCGCGGGCTGGCCCAGGCGCTGGCCAATACCGAGCGCCCGCATTCCCATGTCGTGTGGGACGGGATGGCGGTGGCGATGCTCGCCTCGACCATCGCCGGGGCAGTGCTGATCGCGCTGCCGCGAGTGATGTACCCGCATGGTGACATCACGCTGGTCGAGCGGTTGTTGCCGTGCATCATCGTCGCCAGCGCCTGGTCTGACGTCGCGCTCTCGGCGCTCGCCTATCGCCACAATATCAAGGCTACCGTCACTGCACGCGCGGTGGTCGAGCCCTGGACGATCTCGATCGCCGCGCTCGGTTTCTATTTCGTCAGCGCGCGCGACGGGCTGGTGCTCGCCTATATGCTGTCGATGGTCGCGGCGATGGTCGCGTCGCTGGTCCCGCTCATCCGCAGCTACGGCCTGCCGCGCGGCTGGACGCCGCATGTAGCGCGCGTGGCGACCCTGGCACGGCGCAACGCGCCGCTGGCGGGCGCCGATGCGATCGAATGGGCGACGCGCAATGTCGACCGTTTCATCCTCGGGCTGCTGTTTCCGCCGGCGATCGTCGGCATTTATTACATGGCGCAACAGGTCGCCTCTCTTCCGGCGAAATTGAAGACCAGTTTCGACCCGATCCTCGGCCCCGTCATCGCCACCAGCCTGGCGCGCGACGACAAGGCGGCAATCGCCGACCAGGTGCGCCAGGTGGGCTTCTGGATCATGGCGCTGCAGACCTGCCTGGCGCTGATGGGCTCGATCCCGGGCGAGGCGGTGATGGGGCTGGTCGGCAAGCAATTCGTCGCGGGCACTGCCGCGCTCGCATTCCTGTTATGGGCGGAGGTGTTCGCTTCGACCGGCGCGGTCTGCGAAACGGCGTTGGTCTATATCGCGCGCCATCGCAATTTGATGATCTCGATCGGCGTGCTGGTGCTTCAGATCGTGCTGAGTTTCACGTTGGTCGCGGTGATGCGGTCGATCGACTGGGATCATTCCGTGCTGGCGGAATTCGGGACGCGCGATTCGGTCCAAGGGGTGAGCGTCGCGATCGCCTTGCTCATCGCCTTGAGTGTCGGATCGGTGCTCAAGTCGAATTTCCTCTCGCGGCTGCTGAAGGCGCGTGTGGCGGGCTGGCGCTGGTCGCTGCTGGGAACCGCGGCGGTCACGATCCTGGTCGGAACGGCGTTCACCTCGCTGCCCAAGAGCTACGAATGGGTCGAGCTCTCGGTTGGCGAGCCCGCGATCCTGGTGACTTATCTGTTCGTGCTGTGGAAATGGGCGTTCCGGCCCGAGGACCGGGCGTTGTTCAAGAAACTACCCGGGGCCGGCGCGGCGGCTAGCTAGATTCTGTTTCAGCAAAGCTGAAACGATTGCGGTAGCGCCTCAACGAAGCGTCGGGCCGGACACGCCGCGTTTGGGGGCGGCCGGCAGTTTAGCGAACAGTTGGATCATGCCCGGGCTGCGCGCATCGCCATTGGCGTACTCGCGTGCCGATTTACCCGCCATGTAATCGCGCTTGTCCGGATCGGCGCCGCCGTCGAGCAGGTCGCGCGCCATCTGTTCGTCGCGACGCAGCACCGCCTTGATCAGCGGGGTCTGCCCGCCGTCGCCGGCGAGGTTGGGATTGGCCTTGCCCTTGAGCAGGAGTGGGATCAGGTCGCCATAACCGCGATCGACCGCGAGCAGCAGCGGCGTGTCGCCCTGGCGGTTCTTGATATTGGGATTGGCGCCCTTGGCCAGCAGATAGGGCACGTACCGCGAATCGTCGCGCCGGACGACGATGTGCAGCGCGCCGTCGCCGGTCGACGGGTCCTGGGTGTCGATGATCCGCGACCCGGGCTTGGCCAGAATCGCCTCGACGTCGTTGCCCTTGTCGTTCTTGACCGCGTCGAGGAATTGATAGCCGGGCGAGCCGCTGGCGAGCTGCGCTGCGGCGGGAAGGGCGGTGACGGCCAGCGCGCCGGGAAGCGCCCCGATAAACGCAATGCGGGAGAGACGTGCGATCATGATCTGGTGCCCTGCGGGAAAAGTCGGGATCAACTTGCGTAGCCGCCCGTAAAAGATCAAGGCTGGCGCTGCGATGAACCTGCGTTTGCTTCCGATTTCGCTACTGCTGGCGCTCGCCGCCTGCTCGAACGCCACCCCAGCCGATCCCCCGCTGGCGGGTGCCAAGATCGGCGGCCCGTTTCAACTGATCGATCAGGACGGCAAGGCGATCACCGATAAGGTGTTCGCGGGCAAATATCGCATCATGTATTTCGGCTATACCTATTGCCCCGATGTCTGCCCGACCACGGCGCAGACCATCGGCGCGGCGATGCGGCTGCTCGACAAGAGCGACCCCGCGGTATCGGCCAGGGTCGTACCGGTATTCGTCACGGTCGACCCCGAGCGCGACACGCCGGCGGTGGTCAAGCAGTTCGTCAGCGCTTTCTATCCGCGCTTCGTCGGACTGACCGGCAGTCCGGCGGCGATCGACAAGATCAAGACTGAGTATGGCGTGTTCGCGTCCAAGGGCAAAACGACGCCCAATGGCGGGTATCTGGTCGAACATTCCAACGCTGCCTATCTGATGGACAGCAACGGCAACCCGCTCGCCTTGCTGCCCACCGAGCAGGGCGCGCAGGCGACTGCCGATGAGATCAAGCGCTGGGTGAAGACCAACCCGTGACGACCGACAGATTCTGGGAAACCAAGACATTGGCCGAACTCGATCGCGGCCAATGGGAGGCCTTGTGCGACGGCTGCGGCAAATGCTGCATCCACAAGCTCGAGGATGACGAGACCGGCGAGCTTTATCCGACCAATGTCGCGTGCCGCATGCTCGATCGCCGATCGGGCCAGTGCAAGGACTACCGCAATCGCCGCGCCTATGTACCCGATTGCGTGCGGCTGACAGTCAAGAACGTCTATACCACCGACTGGCTGCCCTCGACCTGCGCCTATCGCCTGCGCGCCAATGGCGAGAAGCTGCCGGACTGGCATTATCTGGTCAGCGGCGATCGCGAGGCGGTGCATCGCGCGGGCGAGTCGACGCGCGGCTGGACGGTCAGCGAGGACGATGCCGGCGAACTCGAATTCCATCTGGTCGATCGCGAGCTGTGACCGGCGATCTCGACGTCGTCCGCCATGCTCGCGCCCGGCGGATGCGGTTGTCGGTCGATCCCGCCAGCGGGCGCGTCCGGCTGACCATCCCGCCCCGCGCCTCGCTCAAACAGGCGATGGCCTGGGCCAACGATCATCGCGGCTGGATCGACGCGCAGCGCGCGAAACTGCCCGAGGGACGGCCGTTTGTACCGGGAGCGATGATCCCGATCGAGGGTGAGGATGTGGTGATCGACTGGTCGCCGGAGCGGTCGCGGACGATATCGCTGGCCGCACCCTCACCCTTCCGGCGCTTCGCGCCTCCCTCCCTCTCCCAG
>NZ_BCYZ01000105.1 GCF_001598455.1 Sphingomonas pruni NBRC 15498 | reverse complement strand
ACGGCTGCCACCTCCCCCTGGCGGGGGAGGATCAACTGGCGGTCTCGACGTTGGCACCAGCAGACAACCGACGCACTGCTTGCGCTTTACCGCGCTGCGGCATAGACGCCGCGCCGTGACGGGTTCCCCGTAAGGGGGAGCAAAAGGGAAGTCCGGTCGAAATGCCGGCGCTGCCCCCGCAACTGTGACCGGAGAGCGGTCGCCCCAATGATGCCACTGGCCGCAAGGTCGGGAAGGCGGGGCGGACGCGATGACCCGGGAGCCAGGAGACCTGCCCGCCACGGTCGATCCTTTGCGCGGACGGGGTGTGCCGGGCGAACGAGGGACATCCCTCGCGTGAGCGACATGAACCGGGCCGTTCGGTCCGGGTGTCGCGTTCAGGCGCCCGGACTCCGCGGTCCCACCAAAGGGGCATGTCCAATGTTGAAGTTTTCCATCCTCGCGACGTCGGCAATTGCCACGGTCGCTATCACCGTACCGGCCTGGGCGCAGGAGACACCGGCGGCTGCCGACGACCAGAGCGTCATCATCCCCGGTCTCATTCGCAAGGACGACATCGTCGTCACCGCGACCGGCGTGCCGCAGGTTCCTGAGGATATCGGCCAGGCGGTGACCGTGATCGATCGCCAGACGATCGAGCAGCGCCAGACCGTGGCCTTGTCCGACCTGCTCGCCACGACGCCGGGTGTGACCGTGACGCGCAACGGCGGGCTCGGCACCTTGACCGCCGTTCGTATTCGCGGCGCGGAGGGCGAGCAGACGCTGACCCTGATCGACGGCGTGCGCGTCAACGATCCCTCGTCGCCGGGCGGCGCGTTCGATTTCGCCAACCTGCTCGCCGGGTCGATCGACCATGTCGAGGTGTTGCGCGGCCCGAACTCGGTTCCCTGGGGCAGCCAGGCGATCGGCGGTGTGGTCAACGTCACCACGATGCAGCCCGGCTATGGTCTCCAGGCGCGCGGCAATGTCGAATATGGCAGCTTCGACACCGTCTTCGCCAATGGCGGGGTGTCGGGCAAGAGCGGAATCATCGCTGCATCGCTCAATGCCGGCTATCTCAAGACTGACGGCATTTCCACGGCAGCTTCCGGCACCGAGCCTGATGGTTATCGCCAGTTCGGCGCGACCGGTCGCGCGCAGATCGCCCTCTCCGACACTATCAGCCTCGATCTGCGTGGCTATTACGCGGACAGCAAGGTCGATATCGACGGCTTCGCCTTCGCCCCCCCCTATCTGCCGGTAGACGATGCCGAATATGCAAAAACCCAGGAACTCTACGGTTATGCCGGGCTCAACGCAGCCTTCCTGAACGGCCGGTTCAAGAACCGCGTCGCCTTCACCATCGCCGATATCAACCGCGACAATTTCGATCCGTCGTTCAGCAGCACGACGCCGAGCTTCCTCGCGCGCGGCCGCAGCGAGCGATATCAATATCAGGGTGACTTCCAGGTCATCGACCAGGTCCGCATCGTCGCCGGCGCCGAGCATGAGACCACGCGGTTTAACGACGGCACCCTGTTCAAATCGCGCGGCGTGACCAGCTTCTATGGAGAGGCGATCCTGTCGCCGATCGATCGCCTGACCATCACCGGCGGCCTGCGCTACGACGACGATTCGGCCTTCGGCGGGCACACCACCTGGGGCGCCAATGCGGTCTATACCCTGCCGACCGAGACGACCATCCGCGCGAGCTATGCCGAAGGGTTCAAGGCGCCGACGCTTTATCAGCTCTACGGTCCGTTCGGTCTCGGCAACAAGGACCTCAAGCCCGAGACCGCGCGCAGTTATGATATCGGAATCGAGCAGAAGCTGATCGGCAATACGGTCAGCGCCAGCGCGACCTGGTTCCACCGCGATACGACCAACCAGATCGATTATGACCCGGGCACGTTCAGCTATGGCAATACCGATCGTGCCCGCGCCGAGGGCGTCGAAGTCGCGCTCAACATGCGACCGTCGAGCACGCTGACGCTGAGCGCGGCGTACAGCTTCATCGACGCGAAGAACCGCGCCCGCACCGACGCCAATTTCGGCAACGACCTAGCGCGCCGTCCGCACCAGTCGATCAGCGCGTCGATCGACTGGAAGACGCCGATCGGCCTCGGCGTCGGCGCAACCGTGCTGACCGTCGGCGACAGCTTCGACGATGCCGCCAATCTCAACCGGCTCGACGGCTATACGATCGTGGGGTTGCGCGCGGACTTCCCGATCGGCGACAAATTCTCGATCTATGGCCGCGTGGATAATCTATTCGATGAGAAGTATACGGTGGTGCGCGGCTACAGCACACCGGGCCGCGCGGCCTATGGCGGCATTCGCTTGAAGTTCAATTGAAGCCTTTGATCGCCTTGATCGCCCTCGGGCTGGCGGGGTGCGCGAGCGCGCAGCCCGCCAGCACCGGGGGGATCGTCTCGACCAATCCCTGTTCGGACCAATTGCTGCTGGCGCTGGCACCGGGCAAGGTCAGCGCGATCAGCCATTATTCGCAGGAACCGGGCGCGACTTCGATCCCGCTCGACTTGGCGCGCCGCTATCGCGCGACTGCCGGGACGGCCGAGGAAGTGATCGCGCTCAAGCCTGATCTGGTCGTCGCGTCGAGCTTCACGCCCAAGACCACGCTCGACGCGTATCGCCGCGCCGGGCTCAAGGTGCTGACGCTCGATTCGCCGACGACGGTCGTCGCCAGCCGCGACCAGATCCGCAGCGTCGCCGCCGCAGTTGGCGCACCGGTGGCGGGAGAACGGCTGATCGCGCGCATCGATCGCGCGATGGCCAATGCTGCGCCACGTGATACTCGGCGGCCCGCGACCTTGCTCTATATCTCCGACAGTTTCGCCAATGCCGGGCCGAGCCTGCTGACCGAGATGGTCGGGCTCGCCGGGCTTGGCGACGCCAGCAAGGATTTCGGCCTCGCTTTCTCGGGCAATGTGCCGATCGAAAGCCTGGTCGCGCATCCGCCGCGGATCGTGCTCGATCCAGACCCCGATGGCCGCACCGCATCTTTGCGCCGCCGCGTGCTCGGCATGGCGGGGTACCAAGTGATCGAGGAGCGGTTTCCGCGCCAATTGGTCAATTGCGGCGGTCCGACCATCATCCCGGCGCTGCGCACGCTCGCCGCGATCCGATCGCGGGCCCTATCATGATTGTTTTGTCATGAACCGAGCGCTCCGCCTCGGGCTGCTCGTCCTGCTGACCGCGGCCCTGTTCGCGCTGTCGCTGATGGCGGGCAAGCAATGGATCCCGCTCGACGCCTGGTTCGGCCACGATCCGCGCTGGGCGATCATCGCCGAATTGCGCATCCCTCGCGCGGTGCTCGGCGTGTTGCTCGGCGCCGCGCTCGGCCTGTCGGGCGCGGTGCTGCAGGGCTACCTCCGGAACCCGCTTGCCGATCCGACGGTGATCGGCGTGTCGTCCTGCGCGGCTTTGGGCGCGGTCGCTTCGATCGTGCTGGGATTCGGTGCCGGCTGGCTCGGCCAGTTCGGTTGGGCGATGGCCGGGGCGGGCGGCGCGATGGCGTTGCTGGCGATGCTGACCGCGCGCGCCCAGACGCCGGTGGTGTTCGTGCTCGCGGGCACCGTGCTCGCCAGCCTGGCCGGCGCGCTGACCGCCTTCCTGATCTCGATCGCGCCCAATCCTTATGCCATTGCGGAGGCGATCGACTGGCTGATGGGCGCGCTGACCGATCGCGGGCCCGACGATGTGGTGATGGCGGCGCCGTTTATCGGCGCGGGCGTCCTGGTGATGCTGTTCACCGGCCCAGGGCTCGACGCGCTGGCGCTGGGCGAGGATGCCGCGCGGTCGCTCGGGGCCAATCTCGGCCGGTTGCGCTGGCAAGTGGTGATCGGCACCGGGCTGGCAGTCGGCGCGGGCGTTGCGGTGACCGGGGTGGTCGGGTTCGTCGGGCTGGTCGTGCCGCATCTGTTGCGGCCGGTCTTCGGCGCCAAGCCATCCGCGCTGCTAGTGCCGAGCGCGCTAGGCGGCGCGGCGCTGACACTGGCTGCCGACAGTCTATGCCGGCTCGCGCCGGGAGCAGGCGAGGTACGACTGGGCGTGGCGATGGCGCTGATCGGCGCGCCGTTCTTCCTGGCGTTACTGTTCCGCGAGGGAGCCAGGCAATGGCGTTGACCCTCGACCGGGTAACGCTCGACCTGGGTGGGCGGCGCGTCCTGACCGATGCGAGCGCCGCGTTCGCCGCCGGCCGCATCACCGTGATCCTGGGTGCCAATGGCGCGGGCAAGACCAGCCTGTTGCGCGCCGCCGCCGGGCTGATCGCGCCGAGCGCGGGCAAGGTCGCGATCGATGGCCGTGCGATTGCCACGATGCGCCGCGACGAACGCGCGCGGTCGATCGGCTATCTGCCGCAATCGGGCGATGTCGCCTGGAACATGCCGGCGCGTGACGTCGTCGCCCTCGGCCGCTTGCCGCATCACGCAAGTGCCGCCGACGATATCGCCGCGGTGCTGGCGGCAATGGCGGCGACCGATTCCGAGCAATTCGCCGAGCGCCGCGTCGGCGAATTGTCGGGCGGCGAACGGGCGCGGGTGCTGCTGGCGCGGGTATTGGCCGGCGAGCCGCAATGGCTTCTCGCCGACGAGCCGCTGGCGAGCCTCGACCCCGCGCATCAATTCGACCTGCTCGAGCGGCTGCGCGGTCAGGCGGCGCGCGGTGTCGGGGTAGTCGTCGTACTGCACGACCTGGTGCAGGCCGCCCGCGTCGCGGACGAGATCGTGATGCTGCGCAACGGCCGTGTGTTCGCGTCCGGGCCACCGGAGGAGGTGCTGACTCAGCAGCATCTGCGCGATGCGTTCGGCGTCGACGTGTTGCTGTTCCCGGACGGGGAGGGGCGGATGCTTCCCGTTCCGGCGGGGCGCGCCGGATCAGCTTAGCTGACCGCCGATCGCCTGTAGCCAGGTGGACACCGCCTGGATCCGCGAGGTCGCGTGCGTGTCCTGATGCGTCACCAGCCAGAAGGTGCGATGGACGGCGATACTCTCACCCAGCACGGCCTCTAGCTTGGGATCGTGCCGCGCCATGAAGTCTGGAAGCACCCCGATCCCGCCACCGGCGGACACCAGCGAGCGCTGGACGTTGATGCTCGTGCTGCGGACCTGGGGTGACAGGCCCGGCTCGATCTCCGACAGATAGTCGAGCTCGGGCGCATAGATATGCTCGGGCACGTAACCGACCAGAACGTGCCTGCCGAGCTCGGCGTTGGACGCCGGCCGGCCGTGGCGGTCGAGATAATCGGGCGTGGCATAAAGCCGCAACCGATAGCGCGCGAACTCGACGGCGCGGAGCTGGGCGCTGCGCGGACGGGCAAGCATCACCGCGATATCGGCTTCGCGCTTCGACGGATTGAGGAAGCCCGACGCGGTAATGAGGTCGAGCCGGATGCGCGGATGGCTCGCCTGGAACGGCGCGATCGCCGGCGCGATCACCCAGGTAGCGAGCCCTTCCGCCACGCTCACCCTGACATGGCCTGCAGGCGCCAGGTCGCCTGCGGGTGCAATCGCCGCGTCCACCGCAGCTTCGACCGTCTCGGCATGCGCCAGCAATGCTTCGCCTTCTTCAGTCAGCCGCCGTTCGCCGCCAACCGATTCGAATAACGGCCGATCGACCCGCGCCGCTAGCCGGGCGAGCCGTCTGCCGACGGTAGTGGCGTCGACTCCCAGCAGGCGCGCCGCCGGCGCGATCCGCTTCGATCGCGCGACCGCCAGAAAGATACGCAGGTCATCCCAATTCTGCATCGCGTTACCTGCATTTTTGCATGTGCATTGGGCAATTAAGTAGCCTTGCGTGCGAATTTGCCTAGTGAAATAGAGCTGCGAGCCGAAACGGGCCCAGGAGAGTTGACCATGCGCACCATCGACCATTTCATCGCGGGCTCCGCAGGCGGTGGCGCCACCCGCACCAGCGACGTGTTCGATCCCAATACCGGGCAGGTCCAGGCCAAGGTCAATCTCGGCGCGCAGGCCGATCTCGATCGTGCCGTCACCGCCGCGCAGGCCGCGCAGCCCGGTTGGGCCGCGACCAATCCGCAGCGCCGCGCCCGCGTCATGTTCAACTTCAAGGCGCTGGTCGAAAAGAACATGGACGAGCTCGCCCACCTGCTCTCGTCCGAACACGGCAAGGTGATCGCCGATTCGAAGGGCGACATTCAGCGTGGGCTCGAAGTGGTCGAGTTCGCTTGCGGCATCCCGCATGTGCTGAAGGGCGAATATACGCCCGGCGCCGGGCCCGGCATCGACGTCTATTCGATGCGCCAGCCGGTGGGCATCGGCGCAGGCATTACCCCATTCAACTTCCCAGCGATGATCCCCTTGTGGATGGGTGCCGTGGCAACGGCTTGCGGCAACGCCTTCATCCTCAAGCCGTCGGAGCGCGATCCGTCGGTGCCGGTACGTCTGGCCGAACTGATGCGCGAAGCTGGCATGCCGGAAGGCATCTTCCAGGTCGTGCATGGCGACAAGGAAATGGTCGACGCGATCCTCGACCATCCGGCGATCGCCGCGGTCAGCTTCGTCGGCTCGTCCGACATCGCGCATTATGTCTATAATCGCGGCGTCGCCGCCGGAAAGCGCGTCCAGGCGATGGGCGGGGCCAAGAACCACGGCATCGTCATGCCCGACGCCGATCTCGATCAGGTCGTCGCCGACCTGTCGGGCGCGGCGTTCGGCTCGGCCGGTGAGCGCTGCATGGCGCTGCCGGTGGTGGTGCCGGTGGGCGACAAGACCGCCGAGGCGCTCAAGGCCAAATTGATCCCGGCGATCGCTGCGCTGCGGGTCGGCGTGTCGACCGACAACGACGCGCATTACGGTCCAGTGGTCAACGCCGCGCACAAGCAGCGCGTCGAAAACTGGATCCAGACCGGTGTCGACGAAGGCGCCGAGCTCGTCGTCGACGGCCGCGGCTTCAAATTGCAGGGCCATGAGGAAGGCTTCTTCATCGGCCCGTCGCTGTTCGATCATGTCACTCCGGACATGCAGTCGTACAAGGAAGAGATTTTCGGCCCCGTCCTGCAGATCGTCCGCGCCCCCGATTTCGAGACCGCGGTGCGGCTGCCGAGCGATCATCAGTACGGCAACGGCGTCGCGATCTTTACCCGCAACGGCCATGCCGCGCGCGAATTCGCCGCGCGGGTCAATGTCGGCATGGTCGGGATCAACGTGCCGATCCCGGTGCCGGTCGCCTATCACACCTTCGGCGGCTGGAAGCGCTCGGCATTCGGCGACACCAACCAGCACGGCATCGAAGGCGTCAAGTTCTGGACCAAGGTCAAGACCGTCACCCAGCGCTGGCCCGACGGCGGCGTCGGCGATGGCGCCAACGCCTTCGTCATCCCCACGATGGGGTAGCGAGGGTCTATCGCCCTGATCGGTGTCGGCTGTCCCCCGGTGCATGATGGCATCGCCCCCGCTGCGGGGCTATGGCCGTCGCGAAGGTGCTACATGCTGACCATCGATCGGCGTTCGCATGCTGCTCTAGCAACCGACCGGAAGAGACGATGACCGACCAGTTCGACCTGACCGACGACCAGCGCGAGATCCAAGACTTGGCGCGCAAGTTCACCGCCGACCGCATCACGCCGTTTGCCGCCGAATGGGACGAGAAGCACCATTACCCGGTCGACGTCTGGAAGGCGGCGGGCGAGCTCGGCTTTGGCGCGATCTATGTCGCCGAGGAATCGGGCGGAATCGGACTCGGCCGGCTCGAGGCGGCGCTGATCATGGAGGCGATGGCCTATGGCTGCCCGGCGACCAGCGCGTACATCTCGATCCACAATATGGCGACCTGGATGATCGACCGCTTCGGCGATCAGGCGATCAAGGACCGCTTCCTCCCGGACCTCGTCAGCATGGAGAAGATCGCGAGCTATTGCCTGACCGAGCCGGGCTCGGGGTCGGACGCCGCGGCGCTCAAGACCAGCGCAAAGCGGGACGGCGATCATTATGTCCTGAACGGCACGAAGCAGTTCATCTCCGGCGCGGGCTATAACGACCTCTATGTCTGCATGGTCCGTACGGGCGAGGAGAAGTCGAAGGGCATTTCCTGCCTGGTGGTCGAGAAGGACACACCCGGTTTGTCGTTCGGCGCACCGGAAAAGAAGCTCGGCTGGAATGCGTCGCCGACCGCGCAGGTGATCTTCGAGGATTGCCGTGTGCCGGTCGAGAATCGGGTCGGCGCCGAGGGTGACGGCTTCCGTTTCGCGATGGCAGGCTTGGATGGCGGCCGGCTCAATATCGGTGCCTGTTCGCTGGGCGGGGCGCAACGCTGCCTCGACGAGGCGGTCAACTACACCAAGGAGCGCCAGCAGTTCGGCACGCCGGTTGCCGATTTCCAGAACACGCAATTCATGCTGGCCGACATGGCGACCGACCTCGAGGCGGCGCGCGCTTTGCTCTATCTTGCCGCGGCAAAGGTAACGGCGAACGCGCCCGATAAATCGCGCTTCTCGGCGATGGCCAAGCGGCTGGCAACCGACAACGGCTCGTCGATTGTCGACCGCGCGCTGCAATTGCATGGCGGTTATGGCTATCTCCGCGACTATCCGATCGAGCGCTTCTGGCGCGATTTGCGGGTGCATTCGATCCTGGAGGGGACGAACCAGGTCATGCGCATGATCGTCGGCCGGGACCTGACCCGGCAATGAGGTCTGTCCTGAAAATCCTCCCCGGCACGGGGAGGAATTACTATGACCGGCGACGTCCTCACCTTCATCGAAGGCAAGGTCGGCCGGATCCGGCTCAACCGGCCCAAGGCGATCCACGCGCTCAACACCGCGATGTGCGCGGCCATCCTCGACGCGCTGGCGGCGTGGCGCCACGATCCCGCGGTAGAGGCGGTGATGATCGACCACGCCGAGGGCAGGGGGTTCTGCGCCGGCGGTGACATCCGGATGCTCGCCGAAAGCGGCGCGAAGGACGGCGTCGAGGCGCGAGAGTTCTTCTTCACCGAATATCGCATGAACCACCGGCTGTTCACCTACGAAAGGCCGGTGGTGGCGTTCATGGATGGCATCACGATGGGTGGCGGCGTCGGCATCTCGCAGCCCGCGCGCTATCGCGTCGCGACCGAGAATACCCGGCTCGCCATGCCGGAGACGGGCATCGGGCTGTTCCCCGATGTCGGCGGCGGCTGGTATCTGTCGCGGCTGCCGGGCCGGGTCGGCCAGTATCTCGCGCTGACCGGGCACCGGCTCGACGGGGCGGAGTGCATCAATCTCGGGTTGGCCAGCGACTATCTGACCAGCGACACGCTCGATGAGGCGAAGGCGCGGATCGCGGCGGCGCCGACCGAGATCGAGCAAATTCTGGGCGAGCTCGGCGCCCCGGTGCCCGAGGCGAAGATCGTCGCTCTGGAAGAGGACATCAACCGGCTGTTCGAGTCCGACCGGCTGGAAGAAATCTACAGCTCGTTGGAGACCAAGGGCGGCACCTGGGGCGCGGCGACGCTGGCGGCGCTCAAAACCAAGTCTCCGCAGACGATGAAAGTGTCGCTCCGCCTGCTGGCGGAAGGACGGCAGATGGTCGATTTCGCCGCCGAGATGAGGCAGGAATATGCCGTCGGCGCGCGCGTCGTGACGCGCCACGATTTCCTCGAGGGCGTCCGCGCGGTGATCGTCGACAAGGACAATGCGCCGGTCTGGAACCCCGACACCCCTGAAGGCGTCACCGACGAATTGATAGACGCGATCTTTGCGCCGCTGCCGAAAGAAGAGGCGTGGACGCCGGCGTGAACATGTCCGTCACCCCAGCGAACGCTGGGGTCTCGTGCCAAAGGGCTGCCGATGCGGCCCGAGATCCCAGCTTTCGCTGGGATGACGATTGGAGGAATTGAATGGCTGAATATGAAACCGTCCTGGTCGATCAGCGCGACGACGGCGTCACGCTGATCACGCTCAACCGGCCGCAGGCGCTCAATGCGCTCAACAACCAGGTGCTGGGCGAATTGGTCGCGGCACTTCAGGCGTTCGATGCTGACCGTTCGCAGGGCTGCGCCGTGCTGACCGGCAGCGAAAAGGCGTTCGCCGCCGGCGCGGACATCAAGGAGATGCAGCCGCAATCGTTCGGCGACATGTACGGCGGCAATTATTTCGCCGGCTGGGAGCAGTTCACCCGCACGCGCAAGCCGGTGATCGCCGCGGTGGCGGGCTTCGCGCTCGGCGGCGGGTGCGAGTTGGCGATGATGTGCGACTTTATTCTGGCGGCCGACACCGCCAAATTCGGCCAGCCCGAGATCAAGCTGGCGGTCGCACCCGGCATGGGCGGATCTCAGCGTCTGACCCGCGCGGTCGGCAAGGCCAAGGCGATGGAGATGTGCCTGACCGGCCGCTTCATGGACGCCGAAGAAGCCGAGCGCGCCGGCTTGGTGTCGCGGATCGTTCCGGCCGCCGATCTGGTCGAGGAAGCGGTCAAGACCGCCGCGACGATCGCCGGCATGGCGCCGCTCGCGGTCCTCGCCAACAAGGAAATGGTCAACGCGGCGTTCGAGACGACGCTGATGCAGGGCGTGCAGTTCGAACGTCGGCTGTTCCATGGCCTGTTCGGCACCGAGGATCAGAAGGAAGGTATGGCGGCGTTTGTCGAGAAGCGGCCGGGCAAATGGGTCGGGAAGTAAGCGAAGAAATCCCTCTCCCGTCGGGAGAGGGTTGCGTAGACTTAGGTCTTGCGAAGCAAGGCCTTAGTCGAAGCTGGGTGAGGGGATCGCCCTATCGAGAGCATACCCCCTCATCCAAGCTCCGCTAGGCAGCGAGCTGCCAAGCTACGCTATCCTTCTCCCTCTGGAGAAGGTTTGAGAAAAGGAAATAAAATGGCACGTGTCGCATTCATCGGGCTGGGCAACATGGGCGGCGGAATGGCCGCGAACCTGGCGAAGAAGGGGCATGACGTGCGCGCCTTCGACCTGTCGGTCGAGGCGCTCGACAAGGCGAAGGCCGCCGGTTGCCTGCCTGCGGCGAGTGCTGCGGAAGCCGTCGATGAGGCTGAGGCGGTGATCACCATGCTCCCCGCGGGCAAGCATGTCGAAAGCGTCTATAACGACTCGATCCTGGGCACCGCACCGGTCTCGGCGATCCTGATCGATTGTTCGACGATCGACGTGGCGACCGCCAAGCGTGTCGGCGAAACCGCGCAGGCCAAGGGCTATGCCGCGGTCGACGCACCGGTGTCCGGCGGGATCGCTGCGGCCAATGCCGGCACCCTGACCTTCATGGTCGGCGGCTCGGCAGAGGCGTTCGACCGCGCGCAGCCCTTCCTTGCAGACATGGGTAAGGCGGTGATCCATGCCGGTGCCTCGGGCGCGGGGCAGGCCGCCAAGATCTGCAACAACATGGTGCTCGGCGCCGAGATGATCGCGACCTGCGAAGCCTTCGTGCTGGCCGACAAACTCGGGCTCGATCCGCAGAAATTCTTCGACATCGCCAGCGTGAGTTCGGGCCAGAGCTGGTCGCTCACCTCTTATGCGCCCTGGCCTGGTGTCGGGCCGGAAACGCCCGCCGATCGCGATTATCAAGGCGGCTTCGCGACCGCGCTGATGCTCAAGGATCTGCGGCTGGCGATGGAAGCCGCTGCGTCGGTCGACGCCGACACGCCGATGGGCGCCAAGGCGGCCGAACTCTATCAGGCGTTCAACGATGCCGGGAATGGTGGACTCGATTTCTCGGCGATCATCCGGTCGCTAGGCAAGAGCGCACCATGAGCGTCGCGTTCCGCCGCGAGAGCGACGAGGAACATAAGGAACCGCGCTTCGAACTGCCGATTCCGGCGGGGCCCAACCTCGTCACCGAGGGCGGACCGGCATTGATCGACGAGCACATCGCCAAGCTGGAGGCCGAGCAGGCCGACGCCGACGAAGCTCGGCGAGAGGAGATCGCACGTAGTCTGCGCTATTGGCACACGCGTCGCATGACGGCGATCGTCGCGCCGGTGCCGCCGGCGGACGAGATCGCGTTCGGATCGCGCGTGCGGATCGCTGTCGATGGCAGCGAGCGGGTTATTCGGATCGTTGGCGACGACGAGGCTGATCCAGCGGCAGGGCTGATCGCGTTTTCGGCACCGCTTGCACGAGCGTTGATCGGCGCGGCGAACGGGGAGACGGTGTCGCTTCCCGGACGGCCCGATGCGGTTGAGGTTATCGAAATACTCTCGGCCAGGAGTTAGTC
>NZ_BCYZ01000104.1 GCF_001598455.1 Sphingomonas pruni NBRC 15498 | reverse complement strand
CCCCCCCCCCCCCCCCCGCTCCCGCCTCGCTGCGTTTCGGGTCCTTGCGCTGCCTGGCCGTTCAGTGCTGGCTATCAGCTGATCCGGAACGCTTCGCCGGTGCCGGGCTAGGGGTTGGCGCCGGGCACAATCCAGTTCAGGCCGCTTGACTCTCACAGATGTGTCGGACGTGCGCCATCGAGAACGGCGCAGAGCGTTCCGGCTCGGCCGGCGACGCCGTGAGCCTGTCACTCCACGTTCCAACTACTGGGAAGATGCACCAGCCGAAGCGACGCCATCCGCCCCTTGCGCGCGCGCCAGCAAAGCGAGCCGCCTGACGGCTCCCCGGCCATTGATCGACAAATTCGTTCAGCGGCATCCAGGCACTACCCGGCGCATCCATGGACAATGCGTTGACGATGTTCTTGTTTTGATCCGCCCGCAATCCAGCTAAGCCATTGAAATCGCTGGTGACCCCTACGGGACTCGAACCCGTGTTTTCGCCGTGAGAGGGCGACGTCCTAGACCGCTAGACGAAGGGGCCGGCGGTGACGCGAAGCGGCGCCTCTAGGGGTGTTGCCGAGTGGCGTCAAGGTGATTGAGCCGGGCGAGCCCGGGCAGGCGCAGGGCTCTGCCGGAAGATGCGCCATTTGGACGGGCTCATGCCCGTGTTCGCCCGTTCGGCCGCCTAAATGGAACCGCAAGCCGTAACGAACGTCTTTCACCTGCGGGGCAGGACGGTCGGGTACGAGCCTTTCCGCCCGGTTGAAACAGGAAGGATAAGAAATGCTCTGGACAATCGTCGTCATCCTGCTGGTGCTCTGGCTGCTCGGCTTCACCGTGCTCCACGTCGGCAGTCTCATCCACCTGCTGCTGGTAATCGCGCTGGTGGTGGTGGTGGTCCGCCTGATCCAGGGCCGCCGCGCGATATAGGCTGAGGAAGGTCCGGATCGCCGCGATACCGACGCGGTGCGCCGGGTTCATCGACGTGAGAGCGCCCGCGCTGGCGCGCCCGAACGCTGCCAGCGGCGGATCATAAACGCCAGCCTTCGGGAATGCCCGGCGGGACGCTTCCGCCGGGCATTACATTTTTCCTTGGCTGGTGGCGCAGGTTGCCCAGGAGAAAAACGGCAGAAGCGGCTTTTACTCGTGCTGTGGCGCCGTACATTTGCTCAATTTGACGGCTTCCGAACCGCCTCCGCCGAAATCTTCGGGCGGACTATGTCGTTGCGTGCGCAAATTTTCCGAATGACTGCGCGGCTCGATCGAATCGCAGAACTAGAAACGGATGGAAATGGGTGGAAGGGCCACGATATGCCGCCGGATCAGGCCAAATAGCGGCGATCGCGGCCGAAAAAATCGACGGATGATGCAACTTGCTGACGCCCTGTGTGTTTGGACCCCGATCGGCTGCTGATCGTTGTTCCAACGGAACGTCGGCGTGCGGTCGGTTCAGAAACTATTCCGATAGGGGATGTGCATGACCAAGAAGTTCCTCGTTGCCGCCGCAGCCGTGGCGCTGCTGCCGCTCGGCGCCTGTGGCCACAAGACCGACGCTGCCGACAACGTCCAGGCCGCCGCCGACAACACCGCGGACGCGATCGACGCCAACGCCGATGCCATGCGCGACGAAGGCGGCAACATTGCCGACAACGTTCAGGCGACGATGGACAACAAGGCGGACGCGATGAACAACAAGGCGGATGCGATCCGCGCCGCCGGCGAGAACAAGGCCGACGCCATGGACGACGCCAAGAAATAAACTCGGTTCGGGCGGCGGAGGGCGCTCCCTCCTTCGCCGCCCATCCTGACGTAAGGCGCTCGCGCATCCCGGTTCGAGAAAGCGCGGCCATGCTGGCAAAGCGTCCGTGCCAAGACCGCGAAACGGCTCTCCTGGGGCAACGGTAGCGCCGTGCCGCAACGCGCATGGCTGCGGGTGCGAGCGCCCTGCCCTCTCGACGATCACTGCCTCGTGAACAGGACCAAGCGATCAAGTGATTGATCATCGGGCCGGTTGTCGCGATGAAGATGTCCGGCACGACATCGATCGTCAGGGGAGAGCACAATCCGATGGGAGGCAGAACACGGGGGCGGCGTCGATCGCATTCGGCAAGGATCAGGCGGCGCAAGATCGTCATCGCGTCGGTCGCGCTGGTCGCAGTCATCGCCCTGGCCATTTTCGCCGCGAACGGCGGGGTGACGGGACTGTTCGACGTCCAGGGATCGGACATCCCACCGGTCGACGAGCATTGACGCGAATGCCGGTACGGTCGATCGCGCGCGGCATTGCGGCGGTCGGGCATTAATATCTCATGCCCGACATTTCCCTCGCACAGGCCCGCCGCATCGTACTGGCTGCTCAAGGCTTTGGCGCGCGGGGCGGTGCGCCGGTCGGCCGCGTGCAACTCGGGCGCCTGATCGACCGGCTGAGCCTTCACCAGATCGACAGCGTCAATGTGGTCGCCCGGGCGCATTATCTGCCGGCCTTCTCGCGCCTGGGCCGCTATGATCGCGACCTGCTCGACACGGCGGCGTGGGGCGGCAAGCGCGACCGCCGATTGTTCGAATATTGGGCGCACGAAGCGTCGCTACTTCCGCTCGACCTGTTTCCGTTGATGCGCTGGCGCATGGCGCGCGCGGATCGCGGCGAGGCGGGCTATGTCGCGCTACGCCGCTTCGCGACCGAGCAGCGTCCGCAGGCCGAGGCCATCCTCGCCAGGATCGCGGCGGAGGGACCGCTCGCCGCGTCCGACTTTCCGCACGGCAAAAGCCGGTCGGGATGGTGGGAATGGGGCGACACCAAACGCGCACTCGAATGGCTATTCTATGCCGGCCATGTCACCACCGCGACCCGCCGGCGGAGCTTCGAGCGCGTCTATGACCTGACCGAACGCGTCATTCCCGCGAAAATCCTCGCGCGGCCGGCGCCCGACGAGCGCGATGCCCGGCGCCAACTCATCGAACGCGCGGCGCGCGCGCTGGGTGTCGCGACCGCAGCCGAACTGCGCGATTACTTTCGGCTCAAGCCGGTAGAGAAGGACAATGCGATCGGCGACCTGGTCGACGCGGGCGCCCTGCGCCCAGTCCGCGTCGAAGGGTGGAGCCAGCCCGCTTTCCTGTATCGCGACGCGCGCATCCCGCGGCGCATTGCAGCCAGCGCGCTGCTCGCGCCGTTCGACCCTCTGATCTGGCATCGCGACCGTACCGAGCGACTATTCGGCCTGCGCTATCGTATCGAGATCTACACACCGGCGGTGAGCCGGGTTCATGGCTATTACGTACTGCCGTTCCTGATGGACGAGCGACTGGTCGCGCGGGTCGATCTAAAGGCGGATCGGCAGCACGGGACGTTGCTGGCGAAAGCGCATTTCGAACCCGACGTGCCGCGGGATAGCGAGGAAAGATTGCGCGCGGCGCTCGGCGAAATGGCGTCGTGGCTGCGACTCGATCGAGTCACGATGCGCTGACGAGTCTCAGCTGCGCGCAGCAAAAAGGGGATGGCCGTCACGAGCCATCCCCCGGTAGTTTCAGCGTGCGAAGGGATCAGGGATGCATGTCGCGCAGCCTGCCGCCGATCGCACCGGCGACCGCGCCGATAAATGCCCCGACCAGCAGCGACAGCCCGGTAAACCCGGCGACCGACATCGCTGCCTTGCGCGCGGCGTCGATCGCGTCCTTGCTCATGTCGACGTCGACCGGTGCCGCCGCGATATTGGACAAGGCCGAAGCGGCCACCGCGACCATTGCTATCAGCACCGTTGCCGTGGCCCAGGTCAGCAGACCGTGGGCGGTGTCGCGAAAGAACACCTCGTCTGTGTGCAGCCCGTGCCACCGTACGCGCAGCCGCCCGGCGAGATAGCCGCCGACCGCGGATGACAGCCATTGCGTGACGATCAGCCACACGCCGGCGGCGATCGTGAAGGTTGTGGGGGCGGCGCCGACGCCTGGCCATGGCGATACCGACGCGAAGCCTAACGCCGAGCCGATGGCCACCAGGATCAGCGTCAACGCCACCGCGGCAATGGTGCCCGCGAAAATCGCCGACCATGACACGGCCGAAGCGCTCGATCCGCCGGCGATCCCCGACGGATAAAGGTCTGGATCGACCGATGGGGGAATATTCGTCGCCATGATCAATGCCAGAGCAAGAGGAGCAGGATGATGATGGGCAGAGGAATGCCCAACAGCCACAGCAGAATACCTTTACCCATGTTAATCCACTCCCGTTGTTATGGTGACAATACGGGTGCGCAACGTTTCTGTTGTGGCGGCGGTTCCGCTTTTCCTGGCGATACATGACCCGATCGAATGGTTTGGAGCGGTGGGCGCAGATCGCCTTCAAATCGGCAACGAAAGTGGTGGGCGTCGGCGGGAAGCGCTCTACCGGCGCCTCGAAGGACCGCACGCAATCGTCGGCCGGACCGAGATGACGCCTCGGTGCAGCCGGGCTATGAAACCATTGCCAGGCTGGTCAGCCGGATCGACCTATTACTTTGTTTTCTGTGCCGGCATCGGAAAGTTCGCTCCCGCGTTCCTGGCTCGACGGCGATTCAGGCGAAGGATGACGGCAATGATGGAGAAGGATCGGCGCACGGCACTGGCCTCGCTCGCGGGCATAGGATTGCTTGTAGCCGGGTGCGCGAAGAACGACGCCGATGGTGCGAAAAAGAGCGAGGGCGACGAGGACGCGGTTACCGCGAATGAGGATCTCATGCGCGAACACGGCGTGCTCCGCCGGATCCTGGTCATCTATCGGGAGGTTGCGCCGAAGCTCGTGGCGAATCCCGGTGCCGTCGACGCCGCGGCTCTCGCAGCCGCCACGACATTGTTCCAAACGTTCGGCGAACGCTATCATGAGCAGATGCTCGAGGAGCAGCATATCTTCCCGATCGTGCGCAAGGCCGGCGGCGAGGCGGCCGGGCTGGTCGACGCCTTGCTCGCACAGCATGCGCGCGGGCGCGAAATCACTGCCTATATCCTCGACCGGACGAAATCGGGCCGCATCGGCACCGGGGACGCGCGGGCGCTGGCGCAAACGCTGACCGCCTTCGCGCGTATGTACGAACCGCACGCGGCGCGCGAGGATACGATCGTGTTTCCCGCGTTCAAAAAAGCGGTCGGTGCCAAAGGCTATGACGACCTCGGGGACCAATTCGAAGATATCGAACGGCGCACCTTCGGCGGCGACGGCTTCGACATCGCCATCGACAAAGTCGCCGATATCGAACGCCGCCTCGGACTTGCGGACTTGAACGCGTTCACTGCACCTGCCGTCACCTGACGCGTCGCAATCGGTGCGCATCCGCTCGTCTCGCCAGACGCACAGCCGGGCAGAATCTGGATTGTTGGAGCAACCATGCTCGGCTTGGGTCGTTACGCTCGTCAACCATTGGGAAGAGTGTGTTATGTCGGCGTCTGTAACGAAAATGATCCCCGCGGCCGTGATTTTGCTAGGGGCGATGGGGTTGGGCGGCTGTGCCACCAAGAGTTATGTGCGGGAGCAGATCGCTCCGGTCAGCCAGCGCGTAGACGCGCTCGAGGCGAAATTGAACGAAACCGACGGCACGGCGAAGTCGGCATTGTCGCAGGCGCAGGCCGCGTCCGGCCAGGCGCAGAACAATGGTCAGCGTATCGACCAGCTCAACGCCCGGGTCGATGGCATCGAACAACGGATGGCGCAGAGCCAGAAGAAGCGGCCGCGCAATTGACGCCATACCGTCGCTTGCACCGATCGGCCCCGTGCTGATCGGTCGGGTTCCGATCGGGTCGCAATATCGAGCGTCGCCCCATTCTTTGGGGCGGCGCCCGTTTCGTGTCGAGTGCCTGCAACAATGATCGATATCGCGCTGGCGCTCGCCGGTCTTGCGCTCACCGTCCCTGCCTCCGCGCCGTTAGCAAAGCACGCTCGGCCGTCGGCAACCAAGCCGGCGCCGCGAGCCAATAAGGCGGCGAAAGTCGAACTGCCCCAATCGGCAGCAGTGACGCGGGTCGTCGACTGGGTCGCTGCGTCGGACGACCATGGTTCGCTGCCTTTTATCGTCATCGACAAGAACAATGCCGCGGCGTTCCTGTTCGACGCCAACGGCAAGCCCATCGGCAATGCGCCCGTGCTGATCGGAGTCGCCGTCGGCGACGAGGCGACGCCGGGCATCGGCAGCAAGAACCTCGCCGAGATCGGCCCGGCGGAAAAGACGACCCCGGCGGGGCGTTTCCTGGCCAGATACGGACTGGCCGCCGGCCGGCAGAAGGTATTGTGGGTCGACTACGCCACGTCGGTCGCGCTCCACCCGATCCCTACGGGGTACAATCCGAAGGAACGCCGCCGCCAGCGGATGCTGTCGCCGACGTCGGACGACAACCGCATCACGTTCGGGTGTATCAACGTGCCCTCGGCCTTTTACAGCAAGAGCGTGCAGCCCCTGTTCCGGAAGAAGGGCGGCTATGTCTATATCCTGCCCGACACCAAGCCGCTGGAGGCGGTCTTTCCGCTCCTGCTGGGCCAGACGGTGGCGAGCAGCAGCTCACACTGAGACCGGGCGGGAGCGTCGCAACCCGGTCGATCATGACATCAGGTGCTGGCGCTATGCGGCGGGACCGGCACTGATATGCTGGGAATCCGGCACCGACGCCTGCGTCAGTCGGTCGAGATAGGCGCATAGCATGTCGGCCAGCGCTTCCGACCAGAGGACGATCTCCGCCTCCGTCCGCGGCGTTTCGGAAAAGCTGCTGCCCACGCCGCTCAACGTCATCTTGATCAGATCCCCGGCAAGCATCCTCTTGTCATCGGGCACGTCGGGCAGCGCCTCCCGCAGGAACGTCCGAAAGATATGGGCGTTTTCCTTCTTCGCTTCGATCGCTTCCGGCGCATCGCGGTACAGCGGTGCCGCGTCGCTTAAGGCGGTGCGGATCGCTGCTTCCTCGCATTCCGACTGGATGAAGGCATGGACCAGCCGACGTAGTCGCGCGTGCGGCAGGGTAGCCTTATCCTCGAGGATGTCGCGCAGCAGCGCCGAGGTTCGCTGCCACTCGTCGCTCTGCAGACGGAACAATATCGAGGCCTTGTTGGGGAAGTATTGGTAGAGCGAGCCGACGCTCACGCCCGCGCGCTCCGCGACTCGGGCGGTGGTGAAACGCTGCGCACCTTCCTTCATCAAAACCTGAACAGCCGCGTCGAGCACGGCCCCGACCAACTGGTTCGAGCGTGCCTGCTGAGGCTGTTTGCGCGAGGAGACAGCGGTGCCGCGGTCGGTCGTCATGCGTGCTTCCTGCCAATGCGAATAGTCAAAGCTGACGAACTCGTCGTATTTTCCGGCTCGGCAGGCAAGCCCTGCTCGGACAGCTTCGTTCGCACCAGGAGAAACCCAAATGACCACGCTTTCGAGCGCCCCAGTGGCGTCCCTTCTCGCGCGCCTGTTCGCGGCCGCTGACGCCAACCCGCCGGCCCAAAGCCCGGCCTTTGCCGGTGTGACCAGTGAAGATCGTGGTCGAATGATGCGCAGCAAGACCGATTATCGCGATTTCTATGCCAAGCTCAGCGACTTCGCATTGCCGGTGTCGCGCGAGGTCGGCGGGCTGCTCTACATGCTGGCACGCGCGACCAATGCCCGTTCGATCGTCGAGTTCGGCACGTCGTTCGGTCTGTCGACGATCCACCTGGCGTCGGCGCTGCGCGACAACGGTGGCGGACGGCTGATCACGAGCGAGTTCGAGCCCGGCAAGCTGGCGACGGCAAAGGCCAATCTTGTCGAGGCGGGGCTCGCCGACCTGGTCGAGTTCCGCGAAGGCGATGCGCTGGAAACGCTGGCCGTCGACCTGCCCGAGACGATCGACCTCGTGCTGCTGGACGGGGCCAAGGCGCTCTATCCGGATATCCTCGATCGGGTGGAGAGCCGGTTGCGGCCCGGTGCGATCCTGATCGCCGACAATGCGGACTATTGCCCTGAATATCTCGACAGGGTCGGCACGATCGCCAACGGCTATATGTCGATGCCGTTCAGCGACGAGGTCGAGTTCACGATCAGGCTCGTCTAATCCGCGGCAAATCTCTCGATACGAAGGGTGGCCCGGTTATCGTATGGAAACCGGGCTGCCCTCGACGCCGGTCCGCTATTTCGCGGCAGCGATCCCGCATTGTTTCTGTTCCATCGGGATCTGCTTGGTGATGCGGGTGGCGTTCTCGGCATAGGCTTCGGTCACCGAGCCGCTCTTCACCGTCTTGCCGCGCAGCGGACTCACGCCCTGACACAAGTGGAAGACGTGCGGCGTCGCCGACTTCTTGGCGCCGTTCTCCGGCGCGATCCAATAGACCATGTCCTGGCCTGCCGGGTGGGCGGCGTCCTTCGTCGCCTCGGCCACCGTGCTCGAGTCCCTGGCGATATCCTTCGCCTGATCGGCGACCTCGGGCGAACAGGCCGTGGTGGGCTCACCGGCTTTGATCTGGGCCGCGCACTTGTTCATGTCCTGGGTATATTGCTCGGTCGACGGCGGCTTGAAATCCACGCCGATCACGGTGGCGAGCAGCGCCAGAACGACCCCGATACCGCCGGCGATCTTCTTGTTCTTAGGATCCATGTCCTTGTCCAGGAAGATCAGGGCAATCAGCGGGAGAAAGGCGATCACCGTAATGATCGCGCCGAGCTGGTTCTGGACGAAGAACCGGAATGCGTCCGCTCTAGTGGCCGGATCCTGCTTGTTGGCCGCTTTCCACATCAGGCTGCCGGCAATCGCGAACACTGCGATCACCACCAGAAGGCCGATCAGCAGTGCAAGGTTGCCATGGTCAAACCTGTGCTGCTTGAGCATGACGATGCCGGCGATCTCCGTGCCGATGGCAACGACCCAGGCGAGCGCGGCGAACAGGCGAAGGCGTATGGCGGCGGATTGCTGGCCCTGCGACGCGCGCCAGGCCTTGGTGACATCGACATCGGCGCCCGGATTGTTGTCTGGCATGTTCAAACCCCCTTATCGACCTTCGACACGGCGGGCAGCGGTCGGGAATCTGGGCCACCTCGCGCAGCGTCTTCGCAAGACCTTGTTCCAGCAACGTAACCGACGTGGCTGGTCGCGACCAGCGATAATCGCCAGCAGCAGCCCGGTGTATCGTCATGCCTTTAGCGCGTTCAGGTCGGAAAAAAGAGCGGCGGCAGCTGGCCGCCAGCAAACGCCCGAGGCCGCCTCCGCCCGCCGCCATCTGAGCTCTTCATTCAGCATCTCACCGCATATCGGCACGCAGATCCTTCGACACTTTTCCGGCGTCGCGAAACAGGTCTGGGCGAAGGCCGATCCGGGCCGAACGCGGGTTGCCCCGCTGCCAACGCTCTTGGTTTGGCGAAAGCTTGCCGCGCAGAGACAACACGATCCGGCTACCACAATGTGCTCATAAAATATGCTTCGTTTTGCCCAAAGCCACGCCTGAACAGCCCATCCGGATGAATCGCGGCAGCCGACAATAGCGCACCGCGAGCGACTTCCTCATGCCGGGCGGTGCGTTGTGGACTTTTCTGCCCCGCGCTCGCCACAACGCGCCATCATCACACGAGGAGTCGAAATGGCGAACACCAGTGACCAGAAAATACCGTTGCTGCCCAACCCACTCGCCCCGGAAGTCTTTGCTGCCAAGGCGGCGGGGTTCTTTCTATTGAACGGGAACATAGTCATCACGCTCGAATCCGCGCGGCCTGAATATTCGGAGGGCCCAACCTTGAACCGCGTTGTTGTGGGGCGCGTGTTAATGCCGGTGCAGGGCGCCCAAAACCTTGTGGTTGCGCTCAATGACTTCCTTGCCAAGCATAGCCTCGACCCTTCATCCGCGATCAAGTCCGGCGCGACCTCGAACTGACAGCCAAGGGTTCGCCTGTCCGTTCGCGCCGCTCGTGTTAGCGCGTTGACCGCCGATCGCTGACAATGCTCGGGGAGCGGGAGGCGCGTCCGCCGGGCCGACGATAGTTGCTTCGCCTCCTGCCCCCTCGCCTTGGCCTGGTGCGGACGTGTAGCCACGGGCAGCTGGTGTCCCGCGCCGGCGTGGCATCAGCGCGCTTCCGAGCCACTGATTCCGCCCATTCGGCAAGCTTTGTGCGTGGCATTGCCGACCGCGCGACAGTGTCGGTCGGGCTCGGCTCGGTCGCGTCGAAGGCCCGGTGCGTTCGGAGGCACGTTTGCCACTCACCTCGGCACCGATTCCGGCGAAGCGGCCTCAGGCATGGTGCGCGGCGGGAGCCCCCCCTCCCCGGGTCCGCACAAATGGTGGAGTCCTATCGCCGTTGGCGGCCTTAGCGGTCAGCCATGGCGGCTAACCTGGACTTCTCAAATCCTCCGCCGTCACGCGCCTTTGGCTACTAACGGCACGACAGCGCGCGCCGCGAGTTCGTCGAGACCCTCGGTTATCCAGCGTGAATAGTGCCGCTCGATCATCGCGACCGATGTGTCGTGAAGCGCGGCGACGAGGCGGATCGGGAGCCCCACGCGCAAACCTCGCACGATCGAGGAATGCCGGAGCGCATAAGGTATCGTGGTCGGCGGCAGTCCCGCGTCCCGGCAGGCTTGCGACCATGATCGCGCCATCTCGGACGCCGTTGCCCAGGGGCCGCGCTCGCCGCGCTCCCAGACCTGGGTGGCATTTCGGCGCTCGGACGTTTTTACCTGGACGTGGCGCCAACGCTCGAGCAGCGGCGCCGTCGCGGGCCGCCCCTCGATCGCCGGTGCCAGGATCGCAAGTGTGTCATTGCCGACCTGCACCCGGACATAGCCAGCAGCGTCCCTTCTCCCTTTATACGACTCCGGTACCATCACCCGGTGCTGTTCCGGTTGCACGTCGGCCACCCGCATGCGTCGCACTTGCGCGAACCGTGCGCCGGTTGCGGCAAGCATCACCACCATGCGCCCGAAATCGTCATCGAGCTTGAGCGCCGCTGCAACGACGCGCCGGATCTGGTCGTCGGTCAGGACCTGGTTCTCGCGCGCTTGGGCGCGGCGTGTGCCCGGAGCCTCGATCGTGAGGCCCTGCCGGATGACTATCGGGAGATCGCCAGGCAAAGCGCGGCGATGCTCCGCCCAAGCACGATTGAGTGCGGCCTTGAGGTCGTTGACGACGCGCTGGATGGTCGCACGCCTGCGCAGCGTGCGTTCCTGCCAGGCCTTGAGGTCGGCTTCGGCAAGCCTGGCCAGCGGCAGGCGCGCCAGGCGGCTGTCGGCGAGAACGTTGCGCTTGAGATTGCTCACGGCATCGGAGAGCACCTCGCGCCCCGCCTGGCCGACACGCCTGGCGTTGCGCATAGCGATGTAGTTTTCGATCGCCTCGCCGACGGTGATATCGGGATTGAGGGCGCTCTCGGTGCTGCCTTTGTCCTTCAGTTCGAACCAGCGGGTCGCCTTGTCGAGCGCCTGGCGCCAGCTGAGGATGGTGTCGCCATTGGCATCGCCGACATCGTCGGCGGCACCGAGCGAGACTTTGGAGCCGTTGCCGCTGGTACCGGGCGGACGATAGCGCGCCACCCAGGTGCCGCCTCTCGCGCCCTTGTAATAGCCCAAATGCTGGCCTTCGCAGACCATGCGCCAATAGGGGTTCTGGCGCCGCGCAAGCCGCGCGCGCGCGCTTCTGTCCTGTAATCGTAGATCGGCGGAAACGCGGGCCATGACCTGTCCATCGTCAAAACATGGTCCATAGAAATAGCCGGACATGCGCGGACGAGGAAGCGCAATATAGGTTTAACTTATTGATTTTATTTATGTCCACCCACGTCCACTATCATCCGAAAACGATTCTCTCACGGCGAAAACACGGGTTCGAGTCCCGTAGGGGTCACCAGGTTCAATGTTGCTGTGCCGCATCGCGCACGGCGTGATGCTGACGCCCGAACCGGCCGCGACCAAGACGATATCGGCGGTTGCGTCCCAGGCGACGGCTTGCGAATTTACGGTCATGACCGATCCATCCATCCGCCCCGTCAAGCCTGACGACGCCACGGCGATCGCGACAATCTACGCGCATCATGTGTTGAACGGGACCGCGACGTTCGACATCGATCCGCCCGATGCCGCGGCCTGGCGGGAGAAGATCGCCGCGATCACCGCGCGCGGATGGCCGTTCCTGGTCGCCGAGCGCGACGGCGCCGTGACGGGCTATGCCTATGCTACTCAGTTCCGCGACCGCCCAGCCTATGCCGAGACGTGCGAGAATAGCATCTATCTCGCGCCCGACCAGCTCGGCCGGGGGATAGGTTCGCACTTGCTGCCGGCGCTTGTCGAGGCGGCACACCAGGCCGGATTTCGCCAGATGATCGCGGTTATCGGCGGCAGCGAGCCCGCCTCCGTCGCGCTTCACGCAAAATGCGGCTTCGTCCATGCCGGCAGGATGGTCGGCGTCGGCCGCAAATTCGGTCGGATATTGGATACGATATATATGCAGCGCGCGCTGGAGGGTGAGGGCTAGAGCGCGATAACGTGGGTTTGACCCGCCGTGATTGCGCGGGCGTGTTCGCTGGCAAGGAGCGGTGTGCAGCGCGTAGCGGCGCTACGCGCAAGGGCCGCGACGCAGACCAGCGGACGCGCCCGGGCAACCGCAAA
>NZ_BCYZ01000103.1 GCF_001598455.1 Sphingomonas pruni NBRC 15498 | reverse complement strand
GTTTCGGGAGAGATCGCCCTCTATGACGCGCGCGACGGTCGCTATCATGTCCTCAATAGCTCTGCGGCGGCGATCTGGGCTGCCATTGCGGCAGAGACGCCGATCGAGCAGGTCGCGACAGACCTTGCCGAAACGCATGGCGTCCCGGTCGAAGCGATGCGCGCGGATGTCGACGCCTTCGTCGCCGACGCGCTCCAGTTGGGCCTGCTTGTCGATGCGTAAGGCCGTAGCGTGAGCGGAATTGCGGGCGCCGTCTTCACCGACGGCCGGCCGGTAGGACCGGATCTTCTCGACCGGATCGCGCGATCGACCTTTCGCCGCGGGTTCGACGGCGTTCAGACCTGGCACGACGAGCGCGCGGGTATGGTTCGCTTCGCGCATGCGACGACGCCCGAAGCGCGGGGCGAGAGCCAACCCTTCGAAGGGGCGGACTCCGGGATCGCTCTGCTGTTCGACGGCCGCCTCGACAATCGCGCGGAGTTGCTCGCGTTCTTGGGCACAGAGGGGGTACGGCTGACCGATGCGCCCGACGGCCTCATCGCGATCAAACTGTTCGAGCGCGAGGGGCGTGAGTTCGTCCACCGCCTGGTCGGCGACTATGCGGTCGCCGCGTGGCAACCGCGCACGCGCCGGCTCGACCTTTTCCGCTCACCTATGGGCTGGCGCCCGTTGCTCTGGGCGTTCGACAGCACGACCTTCGGCTTCGCGAGCGAGCCGCGCGCGCTGATCCTGGGATTGGGGTTCGAGCGCAGGCTGAACGAGGGTGCGATCGGCGAATATCTGTCGGCGCGCTTCGTATCGGAAACCGACACGCTGTGGGCCGGGATCGAGCGCGTGCCGCAGGGCGGGGCGATTACATTCGAAAATGGCTTCGTGTCGCGTTGGAACTGGCATGGCGGGCCGTTTGAGGATCTGTCGAACCGATCGATCGACGACCATGTCGAGCGGTTCAACCACCTGCTCAACCAATCGCTGGAGGCGACGATCCGCAGCGACGGGCCGGTCACGGCGCAGCTGTCTGGCGGCCTTGATTCCTCGTCGATCGTGTGCCGCGCGACGCACCTGTTCCGCGAAGGCAGGCTCGACCGTCAGATAGGCGCGATCTCCGCGCGCTTTCCGGGCGAGCCGCACGACGAAACCGAATGGAGCAGTGCGGTCGAGGCACATCTCGGAATCACTGCCGAGGTCGTCGGCGCGCGTCGCTTCGACCCCGATGTCGCGCGACAATGGTGCGCCGATTCCTATCAGCTGCCGGTGCGCCCCAATGTTCTCGATTCGATGGGCGGAGTGCTGAAGGCACTGCAGTCCGATGGACGGCGCGTATTATTGACCGGGGAAGGCGGCGACGACTGGCTCAACGGATCGCTGGCGCATTGGCCAGACCGCTTCGTCGCTGGCCGCTGGGGGAAATTGTTCCGCCATGGCGCGGAGCAATGGCCCGATGAGCCTTGGTATGTGCAGGCCCGCCGGACGCTCCACAGCACGTTGCTTCCGCTGGCCAGCGGGAAGCATCGCAAGGCGTTGCTGACCCCGCATCTCGACTTCCGCCTTGACCAGCCGGACTGGATCCGGCCCGACTGGATGGCGCGGATCGGGCTAGAGGACCGCTGGCGCCAGAAAATCGTACGCACGGGCCTTCGCGGGATGGACCAGCAGTCGCGCTACAGCGTCTTCTCGCTCGGCCGACGCTACACGATGGTCGATACTGCCCTCGCCTTTGCCGAGAGCCATGGCGTCGAGGTGCGGCACCCGCTCCACGATCTGCGCCTGACTCGTTTCTTCATGGGCGCGGGCGGCGAGCATCTGCGCAAGTTCAACACCCGCAAATATCTGCTGCGCGAGGCGATGAAAGGCACGCTGCCCGAGAAGATCCGCCAGCGGCGCACCAAATCCTATTTCGTGTCGCACCAGGTCGACGCGATCGGCGAGCTGCTGCGTCAGCGGCCGTTGCATGAGTTGACCGCGGTCAAGCTCGGATGGATCGTACCCGAACGGATCGCGGCGATGCACGCGCCGTTCGAGGCGTGGCGCAGGAACGGATCGGAGGGGCCCATACCCGATGGCGCATGGGGGCCGGTCTGGTTCACCCTTGCCACCGAGATGTGGCTGGAGCATGCCTTCGGCCTGAAGGCGTAGGGGGCGCTTACCATGGTTCAGACCGCGACGATCGACGAGGATACGAGGCTGCGTCGCAAGGCGGCGGTGGTCAGCGCCGATGTCGCCGACGACGCGATTCTGCTCGATATCGATTCGGGCTATTTCTTCCAGCTCAACCGCACCGGCACACGCATCTGGAGCTTTGTCGAGGCGCCGCAAACGCTGGGCGCGCTGTGCAATCACATGGCAACGCACTACCGAGTAGATGCCGACACATGCCGCCACGATGTGGTCACGTTCGTCGCGGATCTGATCGAGCGCGGCGTGCTGGAAATCGCGGATTAGAGCATCGCGCGGAAAAGTGGGCACCGGTTTTCCGCAGAAAGCGATGCGACCACAAATAATTAGAACGGCGTGTCCGATTCAGATATCGGGCATGCAGCTCTAGGCGATCGCGTCACCCTCGTGCGCGATAGATCCAGCCGTTTACTGCGAAGCGCGAATCGGCAAAGGCCCCCGACGGGCAGCGGACCGGCATGACCTCATGCGGCCCCCAGGACGGGAAGACGACCAGGCTGTTGTCGTCAGGTTCGATATCGAGCCCGGCGTCGCCAGGCGCCGCGCCCAGCCGGTGGAGCCGCAGCGCGCCGCCCGCGAACCGCTTGGGTCGACGATGGAAATAATAGACCGCGCTCAGCATCCGGTCACCCCGCGCGGCTTGTGCGCTGGCATAGGTGTCGGCATGCAGCGTGAAATGCGCGCCGTCATTGTGCGCGGCGAGTTCGAGTTCCACCTCGCTCGTCGCGAACGGAGTGGATCGCAACATGGACGACCAATGAGGTGCCACCTCTCGCAGTCGGGCATCCAGCAAATCGGCTGTCGGGCCAAGGTCGCGGAGCACCAGCGCGCGGCGGGCTTCGGGCTTGACCATCCCCCCGGCGAGTTGTGCGGGGACGAACCGCGCTTCATTCGCCAGCGCCCATTCGAGCAGCGCGGCATGGGCCTCGGCATCGAGGAAATCGACGATGCGCAGATGCGGCAGGATCGGTGCGGTCATCCCGTGGATCGCACCGGTGCCGCCCGCTCGCGCAGGTAGCGCAGCACCATCGCTTCGCTCGTGTCATCCGCCTGGCGGCGCATTCGGGGCGCGCGCGGCTCGGCATCGCTGCCCAGATGCCGAAGCACCGCGCGCACGCTGGTATCATAATCGGCGGTCAGCGCCTCGTAGCTCAATGCATGCGGCGTTGCGCCCATCGCCACGAACAGGTTGCGGAAATGGCCGTGGCAGAAATCGGAATAGCTCATGATTCGCTCGATCCGATCGGCGTCGAACGCCGGGGTCACGAACGCGTCCTCCCGAATAGCGCCGGGAATTGAGCGCCACCGCCCGGTCTCAACGGCGAGCACCGCCGAGACCGCTTGGCGTAACCTGTCCTCGCGCCACAAATGGACGAATTGCGGATTTGGGAACAGCCGAGCGACATGTTTGGCAAGCGTCGCGTAATAGCCGACAGGCGCTTCAGAAGGAGGCAGGTTGGCGAAGCGCTCCAGCGCAGGATCCGCATCGCGCGCGATCTCCTCGATATCGCGCCAGAAGAGTTTAACGCCCAGCGTCCCGTCGGGTGAAGTGCGATGACGGCGGACGGCTGCGCTGAGGCTGTCATAGTCGGGAGCGTTCCAGCGCCGCGCGAAGGAGGGGCGGAACCCGGCATGAAAATATTCGAGCGGGCAACCCAGCCCGCCCGCGAAATACAGCGCCTCGCCCAGCAGGGTGCTGCCCGAGCGCGGGTGGGTGCAGAGCAGCACCGTCCGACGCGGTGGACCTTCCCATGGGGAATAGTCATGCGCGGCGGACGCCAAGTCATAGGGCGCAACACCCCGGGCGCGATCGGAGCGTTCCGTCATCACACGGCGCAGTGGGTCAATACGAAATCCCTGATATCCCGCGCCGATCGGACGCGCGACTTTCAGTACGGTCAGGGCGTCAGGTTGCTGAGGCCGTCGGTCGGGCGATAAGAAATGCCCTCAGCGGCTTTGGCAGGGAGAAAGCTAGCTATCTCAGGCTTTACCCACTCTTCAGTCTCGACCTTGGCAGTCGGCTCATCGTTCTTGGGAAGCTTTTCCATCATACCCGCCCCTTTTATTGAGGGATTAGGCTAGCATCCCGCCTCCGATAAATCAATTTGCTGCCACAACCGCACGCGGTCCCGCTCATGCGCCCCGCCGACCGCAACCGCCTCGCCAGCCAGCGTCTCCAATGGTTGCGGAAACCGCCAGAGCAAAGCGCCCCAGCAGGAGGCTGCCCCCGGCTCAGGCCGATTCTCGTACCGGCCAACCGCATCCATCTCGAGTGCGATCCATTGTACGATGCCGTCCACGCGGCCGCCCAGCGACGAGATCGCGAGTTCCCGCCGCTCTGCCTTGCGGGGCTCGGCACTGGCGAAGTCGAAGCTGAACAAGTTCACCGGGTCGCTGCACAGCGCCACCTGTTCCATGCCGACGCGGATCATCTCGCTCGGCGAGGCGAGGCGATTGAACGCGGATAGATCGAATCCGCTCGCTTCGGTGAGGCGCTTAGCCCGGTTGCGCAGGTCGCGGGCGAGCGCGACGCGGATCTTTCCTCGCGGGGGAATGACGACGCCACCGGGCACCAGCAGCCGGGCGACCGCATCCTCATGCGCCGCCAGCACCCCTTCGCTGAGCAGGTCGTTGCTGACGATCTCCGACACCAGAATATCGGCCCGCCCCCCCAGGTCGCGATCGGCGTCCAGTGCCGTGGAATGTTTGTTCACCACCGTGACCCGATCGGCAAAGCCGTTCGCCGCGACCACGTCGCGCGCCGCCGACGCGATGGCGGGATCGGCTTCGCACGTTACCACGTGCGCACCCTGTCGCGCGGCCATCATCGCGAGCAGCCCGCTACCCGCACCGATCTCCAGCACGCGGCAGCCAGGACGGATGGCGCGGATCAACGCCTGTTCATAGGCTTGGTTACGCGCGCGATCGAAGGGGATCACGAAATGCCAGCTATGGACGCCGTCGCTCAGTATCTCGGCGGCGGTGACCCCAGCTTCGCCGCGGCCACCCGTCATCGCATGGACCTGCTCCGCCAGTTCCAGCGCGCGGCGCCGATCGCCCGCCGCGATCAACTGGCGCGCGACCGCGATCATCCCGCGGGGATCGCCCGCCACCTTGGGCAGCAGGGCGGAAAGTTGGGCGGCGCGATCGGTCATCGCGATGCGGTAGCCGACTGCGCATCGCACGCAACCGCGCCGAGCGTCAGCAGCGGACGGAGCAGCGCCTTGACCTGCGGCAGCGCGGCATAGTCGCTGGGATAGACCAGCCGCCAGGCGGGGCGGGTGTGGAGCAATTCGCGCAGCCCCGAAACGGCGTGGACGCGTTCCTGCACGCTCGCGCCGCTCGGGTTGAAATGGATGATCTGCGGTACGATCAGCGTCATCGCCTCGGCAATCTCGAGCCGCTCCAGCCGCGGCTCGGCCAGCTCAGCGCGGCGGTCGAGAAAGATCAGCGCGCGCAGCGGGACGAGCGCGGGCGGGTCGCCCGCCACGACCGGGCAACGCGACTTGCCGGAGGCGCTGGCGAGCGGAATGCTGCGCTCGGCTGCCAGTTCCAGTCCGTCACGCGATTCGGGCCACAGGCACACCGTTTTCGCGCCTGCGCCGAGCATCGGCGCGCCGGGCCGCCACAGCAAGGCGGTGTCATCGCCCAGGATCTGCCAGCCATCCTGCACGGTCAGCGCCGCGCATAGCGTCGATTTGCCCGCGCCCGAACGCCCGATCAACAGAATCCCGCCGCCATCCTGAAGCAACGACGCGGCATGAACCGCGATCGCTCCCTGCAGCATCGGAACCCGCGTCAACACGCGGCGCAACAGAACCTCGATCGCCGCCGCATCGGGCGGCATGGTTTCGGCGACCAGCGTCATCGAGCGTCCATCCCGGTCGATCAGATAGCTCCCATCGAAGCGCGAGCGGATCAGCCAGCGTCCGTCCCGTTCGCCCAGCCGTAAACGATAACCGTTGCGCCATTCATAGCTGACCACGTCATGGTCGATTGGCGATCCGGTCTCGACCGCCAAATCGAGGTCACCGGCCCATCCACTCTCGCCATCGGCCGCGGGCACCAGCCCGGGCAATTCTATCTGGGACCGGACCCGGAGGCCGCCGAAGCTGTAGTGATAGGTCATGACTCTTGCATGTCCGGACGTCAGGCGCGCAGGCGCCGGATCGCCCAGCCGAATGGCCGGATCAGCGGATACATCCAACCGAGTCCGCCCGGCAGCGCGAATGCGGCGCGATCCTGGGGAGAACTGAGGTCCCAGGCCAATTGGCGGCCCCAGAAATGCCGGGTCGGCTTCATCGCATAGGTGATCGACCGGCTCCATACGCTCCCAGCGATGAAGCGACGCAGCGAACTGCGCGGCCTCGCCTCATACCATTGCGGCCCATCGTGAAATTGCACGACCAGCCGGTTGAGCAGCCGCACATCGATCCGCCGCGCGCCCCGCGCCAGCACTGGCGTCGGCACCGGACGCGCCAGCCAGTGATGCAGCGCCCAGCCGACATGCAGCATCATCCCCTCCAGCCCCTCCTTTGCGGCCGTAGCGAGGGTTTCCTCCCACGCGGCATCGGAATCGAGCAGCACGGCGAGATCGGCCAGCCACATCAGCCGCTGCCAACCATGCCGGATGCCGTGCACCGCAAGATAAATGGGCAACCGCCGACGCGCCATCGCGGGCACCGCCATACCGGCGATCGTCACCGTCTCGCGCTCGGCCCAAAGCGCCTCGAAATCCCAAGGCAGCAACGCAGGATTCTCGCAGAGGCGATCGTGCAATTCGACCAGGATGCGGCTCTCTCCATGCACCCATCCGCTTTCCTTGGGCGGGGTGTCTTCGTCCGGTCGGACGGACGCGGCATTGATCGGCGGCACATAACCCAGATCGCGCAAGATCGCTTCGGCGTCGCGGGTACGCTCGCGCTCGACCAGCACGTCGATGTCGCGCCCGCCCCGCGCGATCGGGTCGCCGTACAGCTGGATCGACAGTGCGATACCCTTGATGAACACATATCGGATGCCGGCTGCCTCGAGAGCGCGCGCGATCCGCACCAGTTCGTGCAATCGCTGCATCGCGCCGACGACATGCGCGCGCCGCGCCGCCTCGAGCGCCGCGCAGGTTGCAACAGGCATGACCCCCGCGCGCAACAGCGCCGGAACCGCGAGCCCGATCAGGCCATGATGCACGAGCCCGCGCTGGGCGATATCCCAGTCCCCGACCTGAGCCGCGGCACGATCCAGTTGAGCCGAGGCGACGCCGCCGCTCGCCAGTCGCGCCGCCGCGAAGACAAAGCGCAATTCGGGCGAGAAATCAGGGAGAGGAGCGCCATCATCTCCCCCCGGCCCAACCGCGAAACCCGACATGCCTGCCCCCATTTCGGATCCCCCCGACCCGACCGACCAGCAACTAGCGCGATGCGCCCCTCAATTCCACCTCACCGCTGGCCGGTTCGCAGGTCCGACCGCGCTCGAACCCCGTTTCGTGCCGCGAGACTAGACTTATTGGAGATTGACCGAACGACGATGGTCGGTCGGCGCATGATATCCCGCGTATCGGCCAGCTATCGGCTGCGCCGGAGTGAACATGAAATGGCGAGTTGTTATGGGTTCAGTGATGATCGCGCATATCGCCTGCGGACAGGATCATCGCGCGCGAAACAATAGCGCCGCTCCGTCCGGCCCATCCCAGGCCAATGCGTGGGGCACGCGTGCCTTCTCGTGCCCATTGCGGTCGAGCACGACCGAATAGGGCATACCGAGCGCACCGAAGCGCTGAACGGCGGGAAGCGCGGAGAAGCCGAGGCGAAGATGCGGATAGCGGCCGGCAAAGGCCCTGATGCCATCGTCACGATCGGCATCCACCGAGGCGGCGATGACGACCAGGTCGCTACGCTTCGCCGCCAGCCGATCCAGGCTCGGCAATTCCTTTCGACAGGGACCGCACCAACTCGCCCAGAAATTGACCAGGACGATCTTGCCGCGCAACGCGTCCACCGACAGCGGCGAGCCGTCGGCGGATACGATCGGCGGCAATACCGTCCGGGTCACTTTCGGCGGCACCCGCGCCGGCAGCGCCGAGGCGAGCAGGCCGCCAACGGCGGCGAGGACCAGTGCCCGAACCGATGATCGGACGCGATCCGTCAAAATGCCTTTTCCTTGACGACCGGCCAATTGGTCTGCGCCTTGATGATGATCCCGGCAGTGTCCTTGTCGAACAGTTGCAGCGCGCGGGCACTGTTGTTGAGATAGAGTTTGCCATTCACGACTTTCCCGGTCTCGGGATCGACATCGACCTTTTCGCCGAACGCAGTGCCCACCGCGCAAAATCCACCGAATTCGGGAAGGTACTTCCTGGGATTGGCCAGGAACGCCTTGCGATGCGCGGCGGTGGCAAAGAGATAGCGCGCGCCGTCATAGGACGCGTAGAGGCGATCGACCCCGCGAGTCGGCTTGCCGCTGTCGAAATACGCTACCGGATCGTAGCCGCCCAGGGCGACGCCATGGTCGTCGGTGTTGATCTGCGCGGTCGAGCCCTTGATTCCGGCCTGCGCGCCCGACGCGACGACCAGAGCGGACAACGGCACCGCCGCGAACAGCGCGACGGCGAGCGGCTTCAACATGGTGCGATACATTCGACGGTCTCCCTTCGGCTGGTTGGTCAGCCAGTTCTCCTATGCATTCGAGGGAGAAGCGCCTTCGGTTACAGCGCGAAGGGAGTCGGCAAGATGCCGGGATCGATCGGGAAGAGAGCCGGGGCGTCAGGCCGCCGCTGGCCTCGCGATCAGGCCAGCGCCGCCAATCGCAGCACGGCCGTCATATCGGATCCGACGATGGCCGGCCCAGGACCGAGGCGCTCGAGCGGCACGCCGAGGCGATTGACCCAGGCCGTTCGATAGCCGAACCACGCCGCGCCGGCCGCATCCCAACCGCCGAACGCGGCGAAGCCGATACGCGCCTTCGGTAACCCGAACGCGTCCAATGCCATCGCATAGGCTTTGGGAGACGGTTTGAACGCGCGGACGCGATCGGTGCTGAGCACATGATCGAACAGTATGTCCAGTCCATTGCGGGCCATATTGGCGCGAAGCGTCGCCTCTCCAAGATTGGACAGAAAGGCGAGGCGGATGCCGGAGTCGCGCAACTTCTGCAGCGCGGATTTGACGTCCGGCCAGGCCACCAGCTCCGCATAGGCGGCGACCAGTACTCTTCTATCCGACATGGAGAGGGTTATGCCGAGCGATTCCGCCGCGTAGCGCAACGCGTTGTCGGCGACCTCGTCGAACGTGGCGTACTGGCCAGCCGCTGTATACAGCCAGCTATTGCCGAACAACTTGGTCGACCAGACCTGCGCAAGGTCACGGCCGCGGTCGGGTATCAGCGCCACGACCTTCTGAACGACGGAGCGAGGATCGAAGATCGGGAAGCCGTCGAACGCGATCGCCTCGATCGGCCCCCGCGCCAGCGCGTTGCCCGCGCCGGGAAGCAGCGCGGCGCCGACGGCGATCGCGCCGATCGCGCCTCGCCGCGACAGGTGCGAAGCGGCTGGATCCGTTCCCTCGCGACCAGGCACGGCGAAAGTCGCAGCGGTCGCGAGTGCGGGCGTGTCGTCGCTCATATCGCCCGCGTTTCCCCACCATCCATCCGCAAGGCCGTCCCGGTCATCCACGCGGCCGCAGGTGAAATGGCAAAGGCGATCAATTCGGCGATTTCGTCAGGCTCGCCGAAACGGGCGATGCCGGCTTCGCTGGCATAATGGAGCAAGGCATCCTCCACGGAAAGGCCGCGCGCTGCCGCGTAGCGTGCGATCATCGCCAGCCTGCGGCCGGTCGTCACCGCGCCGGGCAGCACCGAATTCACGCGCACGCCGTCGATCAGCCCCTGATCCGCGAAGGCCTTGGCCAAAGCGGAAATCGCAGCATTGATGGTGGAAACGGCGGCCAAAGCAGCGCTCGGCGCAGCGGCAGTCGCGCCCGACATGAATATCAGCGCGCCCTGCGACTGCTTGAGGTGGGGCCAGGCGGCGAGCGCGAGCCGGCGTGCCCCGTGGAATTTCATCGACAGGCCATCGTCCCATTCGTCATCGCTGAGCGCCATCAGGTTCGCCTGCGGCACGGCGCCGGCGATGTTCACCACCGCATCGATCCGGCCAGTGGCTTCGGCCACCGCCGCGACGACCGCTGCCGCGTTTTCCGGCAAACGCAGGTCTCTGGCGAGCGGAAGCGCCCTGCCACCCGCTTGCTCGATCATGGACGCTGAGTCGGCCAAGGCATCTTCGCTACGCGCGACCATGGCGACCAGATCGAAGTCTTCGGCCAAACGGAGCGCGGTCGCGCGGCCAATGCCGCGGCTCGCGCCCGTGACGATGACGGTACGTGTTTGATGGACCATTATTTCAACCATTCGTGGCGCGCCGAGGGATCGTTACTGCTCGGCGCTCGGTGGGACGATGGAGTGGCCGCCGGCGTCCTCCGGTCGGAGGATTGGGGGGGAAGCGCCGGCGGCCTTTGCCGGCATCTTTATTCGCCGGCAAATGCGAGGTCGATCTCGTGCGCGACGAGCCCGACATTCTCCTCAAGTGCGAAATGTCCGCCGTCGAGCCAGACCAATTTCGCCTTGGGCAAGTCGCGTTTGAAGGCTTCCGCGCCGGCCGGGATGAAGAACGGATCATTCTTTCCCCAGACGATCAGGGTCTTGGGCTGATACTTGCGGAACGCGGCATGCCAGCTGTCATACAGCGCGACGTTGGTCTTGTAATTCGCCAGCAAGTCCAACTGGTACGCATCGGTGCCAGGGCGGTCGAGCAGCGCCTGATCGATGGTCCAGTTGTCCGGGCTGATCGCTTCCGGATCGCGTGCGCCGAACGTGTACTGGAAACGGGTCGTTTCGGGCTTCAGGAACGTCCGTGCGGCAGCTTCGGTGGTGGCGTCGCGCTTTTCCCAGAGCGGCAGGAAGACCTGCTTTGGCATGTCGCCGACCCCGTCGAGATAGGCGTTGGCATTCTGGATGACCAAGCCCTTCACCTGGCTGGGGCGCTGGGCGAAGATGCGGAAGCCGACCGGCCCGCCATAATCCTGCATGTAGAGGACGTACGACGTCAGGTGCAGCTGATCGAGCAGCCCGGTGACGTGCGCCGTCAGGTTATCGAAGCTGTAGGTGAATTCGGATGCGGCCGGCGCGTCCGACTGGCCGAAGCCGATATAATCGGGCGCGATCACGTGGAACCGCCCAGCCAATGCAGGGATCAGATCGCGATACATGTGCGACGACGTCGGAAAGCCGTGGAGCAACACGATGGTCGGCAGGGCTGGATCACCGGCTTCCCGGTAGAAGACCTTGAGCCCCTTCACCGTTTCCGACTTGTACAGCGTGCGGACGGCCGGAACCGTCGGAGCGCTTATTGGCGTCGGTGACGCGGATGCCGGCGTCATTGCGACCATACCGGCGGCAGCCGCCGCCAGACCGAGAGTGCGAGTGGATTTGGACATGAGATTTCCTTGTAACCGATAAACTACGCTTTAATAGGTGTCTCTTTACAGAAAACCTGTCAAGCACTATTTCATTGGTTACAGCTCGCGCCCGTCGGCGCGACCATCTGGAAAGCACGATCATGAGCCAGGAGCGGATTGCCGGAGAGTTTCGCGAAGGCATGCCCTTTCTGGGCGGGCATTTGTGGATCGATTTCCTGAACACTACGCCGGTGATCAAAGGCATGGCGCTGGATCTGATCGGGGATCGCGAGTCGCTGGGGCGATGGGCGAAGCAAGCCAACCTGACGATTCCGGCGGCGGCTGAAGCCGATACGATCGAGGATCTCAGGAGCCTGCGGGCGGAGCTCGAGGCGGCGTTCGGCCAACTCGCTGCCGGATTGCCGCTGCCGCGCCGGACGCTCGAGGACATCAATCGACGCATCGCCCGATCCGGGACCCGGCTTCATGTCGCGGAACAAGGTGGCCTTCCGGTGATCGAGGAAAGGGCGACGCTGGTGGGGCCGCCGGTAGCGACTGCGGTAGCGTGGGATTTCGCGCACTTCCTGAAGGCGTTCGACCGCGAACGGATGCGCCACTGCGACAATCCGGCGTGCACGATGCAGTTCTACGACGTGGGGAAGAACAACCGGCGGCGCTGGTGTTCGATGTCGGTCTGCGGCAACCGCGACAAGATAGCGCAATATCGCGCCCGCAAGGCAAGCGCTCGGGCCTGACCGGCTACGTGATCTTCAGGCGCTGCTTCATCTGCGGTGCCCCGCATGACACGGTTGACCAGTTGATAGCTCCCGCCATCCCATTTCCCGACAATGGCGTGTCGATGGCGGTCTCCGCGACGAAGGGATCGAAGAAGCCGAGGACCGGTCTGGCAGCTGTCCTCGAGTTTGTTTCAGCAAAGCTGAAACGGTTGCGGCACCGGCCC
>NZ_BCYZ01000102.1 GCF_001598455.1 Sphingomonas pruni NBRC 15498 | reverse complement strand
GAATGGATCCAGGCATTATCATCTTTAGTCCGTCGCCTCGACCCAGCCGCGCTTGAGCGGTTTGATCGCGAGGAGCGCAAGCACGGCGGCGACGAGATAGAGGCTCACCCCGATGATCGCGGCGTAGCGCAGCGAATCGGCACCGTAGCTCGCCTTGAGCGCATCCGACAGCGTGCCCATCAGCAGCGGTCCCAAGCCGAGCCCGAGCAGGTTGTTGACCAGCAGGAAGCTGCCCGAGGCGCTTGCCCGCATCCGCGACGGCGCCAGATGCTGGGCCGCGGTGACGATCGGGCCAAGCCACAAGGTGTTGAGCGCGTTGGGGATCAGCAACAGGAACCAGGCCAGTACCGGGAGAGGCGTGAACAGTCCGAGCATGAAGGTCGGCGCGGTGATCAGCCAGGCGATGGCGGGCAACCGCGCATACCAGGCGCGGTCGACCGCCCCGAGCCGATCGGCGAACACGCCGCCGAGGAAGATGCCCGTGGTCCCGCCGATCAGGAGCAGCGAGCCCATGAACTGGCCGACCTTGATCAGATCGTGATCGGCGGTCCAGCCGTAATGGACGGCGATGATCTTGGGCACCCACAAGGCCAGGCCATAGCCCGCCATCGAGCTGCACCCGGCGCCGATCGACAACAGCCAATAAGCCGGCTTGCGGGCAAGGATCGGGATGACCGCCAACACCGGCACCGCGTCGGCATCGGCGACGGCGGCCGGCCGCGGGCGGTCGCGGACCAGCCATAGAAAGATCGGCGCGACGACGATGCCGGCAATGCCGACGGTGATGAACGCGGTCTGCCAATTCACCAGCGCAGCGATATAGGCGCCGAGCAGCACCCCCGAGCCGAGCCCGATCGGAATGCCCATCGAATAGATGGCGAGCGCGCGCGCGCGGCGCTCGACCGGAAAATAGTCCGCGATCAGTGCATAAGACGGCGCGACGCCGCCCGCCTCGCCGACCCCGACGCCGAGCCGCGAGAGGAACAGCGACCAGAAGCCGGTCGCGGTGCCGCACAGAGCGGTGAACCCGCTCCACACCACCAGCGAACCGGCGATCACGCGAGTCTTCCCGACGCGGTCGGCGAGGAGCGCAAGGGGCACGCCCAATACCGAATAGAGGATCGCGAACGCCGTCCCGCCGATCGCGCCGAATTGGGCGTCGCTCAAATGGAGGCTCGCCTGGATCGGTTTGGCCAGGATGCCGAGGATCTGGCGGTCGAGGAAGTTGAACGTATAGACGACCAGCAACATCGTCAGCACCAATGCCGGATAGCCTGGTCGCTCGGCCCTGTTCGTCATCGCGCCCCTCCTCTTATAAAACGAGCCGGGCACGCGGTTGGCGCACCCGGCTCATCCCCCTTTTAGCCTGCCATCAGAATTTGAGCGAGAAGGTTCCGAACACCTGACGCGGATTGCCGTAGAATGCGGTCGCGATCCCTTCCTTGCCCAGCGACGGGGTGACCGCGCCGCTCGACGTGTAAGCGATCGCGCCCGTCGCGGGGTCGGCAACGAGATATTGATAGCCGCCGATCTTGTACCGCACGTCGGTGATATTCTTGGCGTGCACGCCGAACGAATATTGCCGCTTCGATCCGAAGCTGTAGGTCAAATTGGCATCCCACAGAGTGTAGCCCGGCTGGTCGAGGAACGGGCTTGCGACTTCGAACTGGTGAGTCAGGCTGCGATACGACACCGTGGTCGACGCATTGAGGTCGCCGCTCGCCACCGGGACCGTGCCGCTGAGCGTCCCCGACACCGTCCATTTCGGCGTATTCTGGAACTGGCGGTATCGCGACACTTCGGTCCCGGTCGGGCCGATATAGTGTTTGTACTGCGGGTCGATATAGCCGAGCGCGCCGCTAAGGGTGATGTTCGAATGCGGGCCGGCGAAATCGCGTGCCAACACGGCGTTGGTTTCGAGCTCGATGCCCTTTATCTTCGCCTTCGCCGCGTTGGTGGTGATGCCGCAGAAACTGGCGACGCCGCCGATCGTGCAGGCGACCGAACCGGGAATCTGGACGTTCTTGTAATCGGAATAGAAGCCGTCGAGCGCCCAGGTCAGCCGCTTGTCGAACGCCGAGCCCTTCCAACCGATTTCGTAGCTGTTGACCGATTCGGGATCGAATGAGAGGTAGTTGTAGATGTCCTGATAGGTCCGTCCGACCGCAGGATTGCTGATCGGCGCCGAGGTGCCCGAGCCGCGCGGATCGAAGCCGCCGCCCTTGAAGCCTTCCGAATAGGACACGTAGAGCAGGTGGTCGGGGGTCGGCTTGAACGACAGGCTGGCGCGCGGCGTGAAACGCTTGAAGTTGGCCTCGCCGCGGAAATTGGTCGATGCGCCGAGATTGAGCGTCGGATTGCCGCCAAATTCGCTGGTCGCGCCATAAAGCGGCCCACCGAGGAAGTTCGCCTTGTATACGAACGACTTGCGCTGATCCCAGGTGTAGCGGCCACCCACCGACAAGCTCAATTGCGGGGTGAAGTCGAACGTGAAGTCACCGAAAACCGACGTAGTCTCGGTCCGCACGTCGCCGGCGGTATAGGCGTCGAGATTGGCAAGCGTCGTATTGAGCAGCACGTCGAAGCCGGTCGAAGCCTTGGCGCCGAGATAATAGAAGCCGACGATGCCGTTGACCTTGCTGCTCGACCATTGGAACTGGAATTCCTGGCTGGTCTGCTCGTTGCGATAGACCGCGGGCACGTCGACATCGACCGACTGCGTCGAATCGAAATCGATCGGGGTGAAGCTGCGGTCCTTGCGCCAGGCGCTGATCGACTTGAACGTCAGATTGTCGGTCAGCTTCGCGGTCGCCGTCATCGACAGGCCGCCGGCCTGGATATCCTGTTTGGGGAAATTGAGCCCGGCATTGGTGTCATAGACATTGTCGAGCACCGGCGACCCGGTCAGCTTGCCGGCGAACAGGCGATGGCCGTTGCGCGGCGCCGATTTGTCATGGGTGTAATCGCCGGTGATGCGGACCAGCAGGCGGCTGTCGGGCGTTTCGAACTCGATCGTGCCGCGGCCCGCCCAGATGTCCTTGTTGTAATTGTCGATGCCGAGATTGCGGTTGCGGCCGAACCCGTCGCGCGTGAGTCGCGCGCCGGACACGCCGATGCGCAACATCGATCCGATCGGCGCCGACAGGCTGACGATGCCGTCGGCCTGGTTGTACGAGCCATAGGTCCCGCGCGCGGCGACTTCGAAATGGTCGGGCAGCCGGCGCGTGACGTATTTGATCGCGCCGCCGATCGTGTTGCGCCCATAGAGCGTGCCCTGCGGCCCGCGCAGCACCTCGATCCGTTCGACGTCATAGATGTCGAGCACGGCGGCCTGGGGGCGATTGAGATAGACGTCGTCGAGATAGATGCCGACACCGGCCTCGAAACCCGGCACCGGGTCCTGCTGGCCGACGCCGCGGATGAAGGCGGCGAGCGTCGAATTGGTGCCGCGCGCGTCCTTGATCGTGGTGTTGGGCGTCGTGTTCTGGATGTCGGTCAAATCGACCGCGCCCATCTTGTCGAGCTTGTCGGCGGTGAAGGCAGTGACCGCGATCGGCACGTTGAGTAGTGTTTCCGACCGGCGCCGCGCCGTCACGACGATATCGGCTGGCGCGTCGGCATTCGCCTGAACATCGTCCGCGGCCGGCTGCGCCGCCTGCGTATCCTGCGCGAAAGCCGGTCCGGCGAACAATGCGGTGGCGGCGGCGCCGATATAGAGCGCGCGTGCGTGACGGTGACGAATCATCCCTTCAACCCTCCCAATGATCTATCGTTCGTGCGGGACACGACCCGGTTGAACGCTTGTTGATCCACCCTATACTGAAACCTGAACCGGGTTTCAACTTCCGGCGAGACGGGGAGGAAAAAGAATGGCCCAGCGTGGCTCAACGGCAACGCCAGTGCTCGGGACCGGCGTTGCCGGTGCCCGGGGGCTCGACGCCACTGCGAGCGAGGGCAAGGCGCCGCGCACCGATCGCGGGCGGCGGACGCTGCGCGCATTGCTCGATGCCGCGGCGGTCGAATTCGGCGAAAAGGGATTTCACGAGGGATCGATCAGCGGGATCACCCGCCGTGCCGGCGTCGCGCTGGGCAGTTTCTATACCTACTTCGATTCGAAGGACGCGATCTTCCGCGCGCTCGTCCGCGACATGTCCGACCAGGTGCGTGACACTGTCGCCCCGGCGATCCGCGCCGCGCCCCACCAGATCGCCGCCGAGCGCGCCGGCCTGTTGAGCTTTCTCGAGTTCGTGCGCGGCCACAAGGAAATCTACCGCATCATCGACGAGGCCGAGTTCGTCGACCCTGCCAGCTTCCGCGCGCATTACGCGACCACCGCGGAGCGGATCGAACAACGGCTGAAGGCCGGTGCCGACCGAGGCGAGATCCGCGACGACGTGTCCGACGTCCATGCCTGGGCGGTGATGGGGATGAACGTGTTCCTCGGCCTGCGCTACGGCGTGTGGGACGAGGACCGCACGCCGGAGGCGGTGGCGGATGTCGTGGCGGAGTTGCTGCGGGATGGGTTGCGGGCGCGGTAATAGTCCGACTGCGCCACTCCATAACCCGTCATCCCCGCGAAAGCGGGGACCCATCTCCAGACTTCGCCCAGAGCTTACCGGTTGATATCGAAAAACAAATCTCGCCAATCTGGGTTGTTACGTTCAATCAGGGCAATTTTCCAAGCCCGGTGCCATTTCTTGATCGCCTTCTCACGTGTTATGGCCTCATAAATTGCGTCGTGGCTTTCGACATAGACGAGCCGACTGATGCCATATTTCTTACAGAACTTGCTTCCGGTGCCGTCTCGGTGCTGCATCATGCGTGCGGCGATGTCGGCACAGACGCCGGTGTAGAGCGCGCCGTGCTTGCGGTTGGCTAGGATGTAAACAAAGCCGCCTGCCATATGATAGCCGTCCGAGATGGGTCCCCGCTTTCGCGGGGATGACGGTGCAAAGGCACGGCCCGCCTTACCCCTCCAACGCTCGCGCCAGCATATCACGAATCGTTTTGAGCGCGCTCAGATTCACAGGCGAGCCCGGTGCCGAAACAGGCGCTGCAGACGGCGTGTCGACCGCCGCCGCGCCCCCGCGCGCTTCGGCCGCAAGCAATTTCTGCACGCCGCGAATCGTATAGCCTTGCTGGTTGAGCAGATCGTCGATCCGCCGGATCAGCGCGACATCCTCTGGCCGGTAATAACGGCGCTTGCCGGCGCGCTGCAGCGGACGCAATTGTGGGAAGCGCGTTTCCCAATAGCGCAGGATATGCTGCGGCAGGCCGGTGTCTTGCGACACCTCGCCAATCGTACGGAATGCGCCAGCCGCCTTGTCGAGCGCGGCCATGCGCGGCTCTGTCAGCCCGCTTCGACGATGCGGTCGCGCATCATCTGACTGGCACGGAAAGTGAGCACGCGCCGCGGCGCGATCGGCACTTCCACACCGGTCTTGGGATTGCGGCCGATTCGCTGCCCCTTGTCGCGCAGGACGAAGGTGCCAAAACCCGAAATCTTGACATTTTCGCCGCGCGCCAGCGCGTCGCACATATGATCCAGGATTTCCTCGACCAATTTGGCCGAATCGGCCCTGGATAGCCCCACTTCACGCTGTAACGCGTCAGACAGATCAGCCCGCGTCAACGTACCCACACTTGCCATTCACACCCTCCCTTGCGTGGCAAAAACTAGCCGTAACACAATGGAGGAACGCATGAAATGGGCTTAGTTACCCTTTATGGGGCAGGGTTCGGCACGCTGAACCGATCGCCGCACGCAATAAAGCCGTACCGGACCGGCACGACCTCAGATGCGAACGACCGCAGCGCCCCAGGTGAAGCCGCCGCCCATCGCTTCGAGCACGACGATCTGGCCGGGTTTGATCCGCCCGTCGCGCATCGCGGTGTCGAGCGCGAGCGGGACCGAAGCGGCCGAGGTATTGGCATGCTGGTCGACCGTGACGACCACCTTTTCGGCGGCCAAACCGAGCTTGCGCGCGGTCGCGTCAAGAATACGCGCATTGGCCTGGTGCGGCACGACCCAGTCGACATCGCCAGCGACCAGCCCTGCCGCGACGAGCGATTCGTCCATCACGCTGGCAAGGTTGGTGACCGCGTGGCGGAACACTTCGCGTCCCTTCATCCGCACCTTGCCGACCGTGCCGGTGGTCGAGGGGCCGCCATCGACATAGAGGAGTTCGTTGTGGCGGCCATCGGCATGAAGCCGGCTGGTGAGGATACCCGGGCCGTCCTCGGCGACGTCCCGCCCCTCCAGCACCACGGCGCCGGCACCGTCGCCGAACAGCACGCAGGTCGTCCGGTCTTCCCAGTCGAGGATACGGCTGAATGTCTCGGCGCCGATCACCAACGCGCAATTGGCGCTGCCGGTCTTGATCAGGCTGTCCGCGACCTGAATCGCGTAGAGGAAACCCGAGCATACCGCGCTGACGTCGAACGCGACGCAATCGTCGATCCCGAGCATCGCCTGGACCTTGGTCGCGGTGGCCGGAAAGGTCTGATCGGGCGTCGCGGTGGCGAGCACGATCAGATCGACATCATCGGCCACCTTGCCGGCCTTAGCCAAGGCCGCGCGCGCTGCGTCTGCGGCCAGCGTACCGGTGGTTTCGTCAGGCCCGGCGATGTAGCGGAAGCGGATGCCGGTGCGTTCGACGATCCATTCGTCACTGGTGTCGACGGTTTCCGCGAGTTCCGCGTTCGACACGCGCCGCATCGGAAGCGCCGACCCGGTACCGCTGATGACCGCACGCCTCACGCAATTGCTCCTTCGGGTTCCCGCGTCTCGAAAAATTTGAGATCCTCGGCGATCTTGCGCGCCAGATCGTCGCGGACGCTCTTCGCCGCGACCGCGATCGCATTGGCGACGCCGGTTTCGTTAGCGCCGCCATGGCTCTTCACGACGAGACCGTTGAGGCCGAGAAAGACCGCGCCGTTGTGATTGTTGGGATCGAGATGGTGGCGCAGCAATTCGGTCGCCGGGCGCGAGATCAGGAAGCCGATTTTCGAGCGCACCGAGCTGCTGAACGCGCGGCGCAGCAGGTCGGCGACGAATCGCGCCGTGCCCTCGGCGGTCTTGAGCGCGATATTGCCCGAAAAACCGTCGCACACGATCACGTCGACATCGCCGCGCGACAATTTGTCGCCCTCGATGAAGCCGGCAAAGGTCAGCGGCAAATGAGTCGCGTCGCGTAGCGCCTGCGCCGCATCGCGAATCTCTTCCGTGCCCTTCTGATCCTCGGTGCCGATATTGAGCAACGCGACGCGGGGACTGGCAAGATCGAGCTGGGTCCGCGCATAGGCCGCGCCCATCACCGCGAACTGCATAAGGTTGCGCGCGTCGCATTCGGTATTGGCGCCGAGATCTAGCACGACGGTGTCGTTGGGGCCCAGGCTGGGCATCAGCCCGGCGAGCGCGGGGCGATCGATCCCCTTCATCGTGCGCAGCGAGACTTTCGCCATCGCCATCAGCGCGCCGGTATTGCCCGACGATACGGCTGCGGCGGCGCGGCCCTGCTTCACGAGGTCGATCGCGACGCCCATCGACGTCGTCTTGGCGCGGCGCAGCGCGGCGCTCGGCTTCTCGTCGCCCTTGATCACTTCGGGCGCGTGGACGATCTCGGAATTCGCCGTCAGATTGGGGTGAGTCTTCAACCCCTCGGCGATCTTCGCCTCGTCGCCGACCAGGAAGAAATGCGTGCCGTCGAAGCGGCGCCGCGCTTCGGCGACGCCCGCCAACATTACCGCCAACCCCTCGTCACCGCCCATCGCGTCGATGGCGATCCAGGAGTTGGTGGTCACGCGTCAGTCCCCCCTCAATGGGCCCCGATCAACCTTCGACCGAGACGACCTCACGGCCATTATAATGGCCGCACGACGGGCAGAGATTGTGCGGACGCTTGAGCTCGCCGCAATTCGGGCACTCCTGGAACGCCTCGACCGAGAGGGCATCGTGCGCGCGGCGCATGCCACGGCGGGAGGGCGAGGTTTTCTTCTTGGGAACGGCCATTGCGGCGACAACCTTCAAAAAATCGAATTGATCAGAACGACTAGGCCCGGAAACGTACCGGCGCAACCGAGGGGTCGGCCACGCGCTACAGAGAGTCGGGATGCATCGCGAAGCGTGCGCCTATAGCGATTTGGCGCGCCGTTGCAACCCGCGCGGAGTCGCGGCACGGCGACTAGGCGGCCGCGCGCGTCGCTGGCATAGCATCGCCGCAACAGGAGGGGCATCATGATATTACCGGTAACGCTAGTGATCGCGGCGGCGATCGGCCTGATCAACGTCTGGCTGGCGCTCGGCGTCGGGCGCGATCGGGTGAGCAGCAAGATCATGCTCGGCGATGGCGGCGAGGCGGCGATGACCGCCAGGATTCGCGCGCACGGCAACCTTACTGAATATGCGCCGACCGCGCTGATCCTGATGGCGTTGATCGAATTGGCGCGCGGCCCGAGCCTGTGGCTGTGGATCGTCGGCGCCGTGTTCATCCTGGTGCGGCTGGCCCACGCCTTCGGCATCGTACGACCGGCGCCCAGCGTATTGCGGATGATCGGCGCGCTCGGCACCTGGGTGGTGATCATCGTCCTGGCGATATGGGCGCTGGAGATCAGCTATCAGGCCGAATGGACCCCGCCGGTGCGGTCGATGCAGATTGGCCAGCCCGCGGCGTGATCCGAGGTGCGATGAACTGATCCTTCCTCGTCAGGGATGCGTTCGAGCTTCGGTCTGACGCGATTGCGGCCTCGACTTTTGCCGCCAACCCTTCAAGGGAGCGGGCGATGAGTCCGACCCTCTCCCTCCTCTTCGCGTTCGGCGCAGGCACTGTCGGCGGCGCGATGAATGCGCTGGCCGGGGGCGGGACGTTCGCGACCCTGCCCTCGCTGCTCGCGCTGGGTGTACCCGCCAACGCCGCCAACGCGACCTCCAACGTCGCCTTGCTGCCCGGCGCGGGGATGAGCGCCTGGACGTTTCGCGACGAACTGGGGCCGGTCGGCGGCGTCGGGATTCGGACGTTGTCGGCGATCACCTTCATCGGCGGGCTGGCCGGCAGCGTGCTGCTGGTGCTGACCCCGAGCCATGCGTTCGACGTGATCATCCCCTGGCTGGTGCTCTATGCCTTCGTCGTCCTCGCGTTCGGCAAGCACGCCGCAGCGTGGCTGCGCGAGCGTGTGACGATCGGGCGCGGCAGCCTGATGGTCGTGCAGATGCTGCTCGGCATCTATGGCGGCTATTTCGGCGGCGGCGTCGGGCTGATGACGACGGCCACTTATGGCCTGCTCGCCGGGCACAGCCCACGCGAATTGTTCGCGCCGCGTACCCTTATGCTGGCGATCGCCAATTTCGCCGCGGCGATCGTGTTCATCGCCGCAGGGATGGTGCGCTGGATCGCGTGCCTGCCGATGTTGGCGGGATCGATCCTCGGCGGCTGGGCCGGCGCGCATATCGGCAAGAGACTACCTGCATCCGCGGTGCGCGTGTGGACGTTGCTGGTGACGGGCGTGACGACGATTGTGTTCTTCGCGCGCGCTTATGGCTAAAGGGAACGTCGATCGAGTGTAACCGATCGGGCGTATCGTTCGAAGGAAGCGATGATGGACGACCCGACCGCTCTTGCCGATCCCCCCACGACTGCGCCGAACGCGCGGAGTGAGACGATCTATCGCCACCGGCTGGCGACGCGCCTGTGGCACTGGATCAACGCGATCACGATCTTCATCATGATCGGCAGCGGCATCGGCATCCTGAACGCGCATCCGCGGCTCTATTGGGGGCAATATGGCGCCAATTTCGACCATGCCTGGCTCGATCTCCGGCCGTACGGCAACATCCTGCGCTCGGGCTGGCTGACCATCCCGGCGGGGTACAATCTCGCTATCTCGCGGCGCTGGCATTTGCTGTTCGCGCTGGTGCTCGGCTTCGGGCTGCTCGTCTTCATGATCGCCAGCCTGATCAATCGCCATTTCCAGCGCGACCTGCGCGTGCGCGCCAAAGAGATCGGGCCACGCCATCTCTGGGCCGACCTGCTCGCGCACCTGCGTCTCGACTTCCACAATCCCGAGGATCCGGCGGCCTATAATACGCTGCAGAAGCTCGCGTACGTCGTCGCGATCTTCATCCTGATCCCATTGATGATCTTGACCGGGCTGGCGATGTCGCCGGGAATGGACGCGGCCTGGCCGTGGCTGATCGAGCTGTTCGGCGGGCGCCAGTCGGCGCGCTCGATCCATTTCATCGCGGCGAGCGGAATCGTGCTGTTCGTCATTGTCCACCTGACGCTGGTGGTCCTGGCCGGGCCGATCGAGGAAGTGTGGTCGATGATCACCGGCCGCTGGACGTTGCCGGGTGCGCGGTCGTCCGAACCGCCGCCCCCGCCGCTCGCCGAACCGGAGGCCGCAGAATGACTCTCCTCACGCGACGCACGCTCGTCACCGGCGGCGCGCTCGGCGCCGGGCTGCTGCTGTCGGGTTGCGACAAGCTTGCCCAGCAACCCGGCTTTCGCCGCATCCTGTTCTCGGGCGAGAAGATCAACATGGGGCTGCAGCGCGCGCTGATGGACCGCAACGCGCTGGCGCCCGAATTCACCCCCGACCAGATGTCGCCGGTGTTCCGCACCAACGGCAATTCCAACCCGAACACCGCCGATTACAACCGCCACGTTGCCGAGAATTTCGCCAATTGGCGGCTGGAGGTCGGCGGGCTGGTCGACCGGCCGCTCCGCCTCAGCCTGACCGATATCGGCGCCTTCCCGCAGCGCGCGCAGATCACCCGCCACGATTGCGTCGAGGGGTGGAGCGCGATCGGCAAATGGCAGGGGCCGATGCTCGGCAACGTGCTGAAGGCGGCGGGGGTGCGCAATTCGGCGCGTTACATCGTCTTCACCTGCGCCGATCTGTGGAGCGGAGCGCCCTATTACGAATCGATCGACATGGTCGACGCTTTTCACCCCCAGACGATCCTGGCCTGGGCGATGAACGACAAGCGCGTCTCGGTCGGCCACGGCGCGCCGATCCGGCTGCGGGTCGAGCGGCATCTCGGCTACAAGAACGCCAAATACGTCATGCGGATCGACGCGGTGTCGAGCCTGGCAGGGATAGGCCTGGGCAAGGGCGGCTATTGGGAAGATCACGTCAATTACGACTGGTATGCCGGTATTTGACGCCGCCGGAGGTGTTTCCGGTCTTTTCGTGGCCGCAATCAACCGATAGCAGCGAACGCCTATGGCCCTGATCGATCTGTTCTTCGAGCGCGCGTTCAAGCGCGGCACGCTGTCCGTCACGTATGCCGACGGCACGACCAAGTCGTTCGGCACCGCGGATCCCGAGTTTCCCAATGTCGCGATCCGCTTCACCACCAAGAGCGTGCCGGGGCAGATCCTGCGCGATCCCGCTCTGGGCGTGGCCGAGGCGTTCATGCACGGCCGCGTGGTGATCGAGCGCGGCGACATCATGCAGCTGCTCTCGCTGGCGAGTAAGAACAATCGCTGGGAAGACGCGACCGGCGCGCTCGATCCGGGCTTGGCCGCCAGGGCGGTGGTCGGGGTCAAGCGCAAGCTCGACCAGTTCAACCGCGCGCGGGCAGCCCGCGCCAACGTCAAGCATCACTACGACATCGGCAACGCGCTCTATGACCTCTTCCTCGACGCCGACCGCCAATATAGCTGCGCCTATTTCGTCGATCCCGGCGAAAGCCTCGAACAGGCGCAGCTCGACAAGAAGGCGCATATCGCCGCCAAGCTGGCGCTCAAGCCTGGCATGCGCGTGCTCGACATCGGCTGCGGCTGGGGCGGCATGGCGCTCTATCTGCACAAGACCTATGGCGTCGACGTCGTCGGCATCACGCTCAGCGACGAGCAGATCGCAACCGCCAAGCAGCGCGCGGCGGACGCCGGCGTTTCGGACCACGTGAAGTTCCAGCTGATCGACTATCGCGAGATGACCGGTACGTTCGACCGCATCGTCTCGGTCGGCATGTTCGAGCATGTCGGCCCGCCGCAATATCGCACCTTCTTCCGCAAGTGCCGCGAGCTGCTGAACGAGGACGGGGTGATGCTGCTCCATACGATCGGCCGCGCCGGCGGGGCAGGCGTGACCGACGAATTCACCGCCAAGTACATCTTCCCCGGCGGCTATATCCCGGCTTTGTCGGAGATCACCAAGGGCTATGAGGGCCTGCGCTACTACATGACCGACGTGGAGGTACTGCGCCTCCATTACGGCTACACGCTGCAGCATTGGTACGACCGCGCCGTCGCCAATCGCGAGAAGATCATCGCGATGTATGACGAGGTCTTCTACAATATGTGGATCTTCTACCTCGCCGGCTCGTGCGTCAGCTTCCTCTATGGCGGGATGGTCAATTACCAGCTGCAGTTCGCGCGCAACCGCGACGCCCTGCCGATCACGCGCGATTATATGGGCGAGGAAGAACGGCGGATCGCGGCGAAGGTTTGAGCTGGGATCGTTCGCGATCAGGCTTGCCCGTCATGCCGGACCGTTCCGGCATCCAACGTGCGACAACGGCTGGATTCCATTGTGGAGGATTGGACCCCGGAACAAGTCCGGGGTGACGAGGTAGCTTAATCGCCTTCGATCAAAATAGGCGCATCATGACCCGGCAGCTTACGCCGCCTTGCGGAGTTCCAGGTCGAGCCGGTTCCAGATTTCGACGAGT
>NZ_BCYZ01000101.1 GCF_001598455.1 Sphingomonas pruni NBRC 15498 | reverse complement strand
GCCCGCCACCTTGGCGCAGCGTGCGGATGCGGTCGCGCCGCCCGGTCAGGATCTTGTGCGGATAGCATTGATGCCCGACGTCCCAGATCAACCGATCGTCGGGCGTGTCGAACACATAATGGATCGCCGTCGTCAGCTCGACCACGCCCAGCCCAGAGCCGAGATGACCGCCGGTCGTCCCGACCGCAGAAATCGTCTCCACACGCAACTCGTCCGCCAGCTGGCGCAACTGCTCCGGCGCAAGTCCGCGAAGATCGGCCGGCGTCGAAACGGTGTCGAGCAACGGGGTCGAAGGTAAATCAGCCATCCGACCGCTTTACCGCAGCGCCATGCGGCTGTCGATTGATCGGGTTACCGCAGCCATTTGATCATCCCGGGATATTGCTCGCCGTCCTCGCCGCTCCGCCGCGCCAGCCCGTAATATTGCAGCATTGGCAGGCCAATATAATTGCCTCCGGCGAAGGTTTCCTGGAGCCATTCGCCCTCTCCGCGATAGGCGTCGGGATGGAAGGCTATGCGCGGATCGAGTCCGGCGGCGATCGCCGCCGCCCAGGACCATGCGGTTGCTCCCATCTCGTCACCCTGCGCCATCGGCGCAACGCCAAAATCGCTGACCGTCGAGCGAAGCGCTGGATCGGTCATCGCGATATGCCCCGCTTCGTGCAGCAGGTCGCCCGGCCGCTCGAGCCGCGCCGGATCGTAGATGATCGTCCCGTCACGCACGGTCATCGCCGGCAGCACGGTATCCTCGGCCAATGTCTCCTCTGCGGTCGGGATTCCGATACTGTCCAGGAACGCGACGATCGTTGCGATCTGCGCGACTACGATCGGTGATCCCGCCTCTCCGTTCAACGTAGCCATTTGATCATCGCCGGATAGTGTTCGCCTTCATCGTGCGAGAAGCGTGCCAGCCCGTAATATTGCAGCATCGGCACGCCGAAATAGCGGCCCTGTGCGAAATTCTCGGCGATGCTGCGGCCTTCACCACGATACCCATGATCATGGAACACGATCTGCGGCTCGATCCCGATCGCCAGCGCCGCGGCATAAGACCAGGCGATCGCCGCCATCTCGTCGCCGGGATCGTCGCCGACGTCGCTGACCGTCGGACGTGATGCCGGATCGGCCATCGCGATATGGCCGGCTTCGTGAAGCAAGTCGCCCGGCCATTGCAGCCGATCGGCGTCGTAGAGCAGCCCGCCGTCACGCACCGCGATCGCCGGTAGGAAGCCGTCGTCAGGCAAGGTCGCAGGTTCGACCGGGATGCCGATTCCGCGAAGAAAGCCAACGATCGTCGCCAGGGTGTCGGGTGAATCCATGCCACACCGGGATAGCGGCCCGACAAATTGACTCCAAGTCCTTTCCGTCATACATTTCTGTTATGACAGAAATTACCGATGAGTCGAACCAACTGCCTCCCGCAGTGCTCCAGTTCGTGCTGCATTGGGGAGAAATGGGTGGGCAATGGGGCGTCAACCGCTCGGTCGCGCAGATCCATGCCCTACTCTATCTGAGCGAGCGGCCCCTCCATGCGGAGGAGATGAGCGACATGCTCCGCATCGCGCGCTCCAATACCTCCAACTCGCTCAAGGAATTGATGGGCTGGAAGCTGATCCGCCGCGTGCCGGTGATGGGCGACCGCCGCGATCATTACGAGGCGGAAGTCGATCTGTGGCAGATGCTGACCCGGATTGCGCAGGGCCGCAAGGAGCGCGAGATCGATCCTGCGGTGGCCGCGCTCAGAACCTGTGCCGACACGGCGGCGCGCGACCCCAGGATCGGCCGCGTCGCGCGCCAGCGCATCGACGACATGCGCGACTTCGTGATGACGATCGACGATTGGTACCAGCAGATGATCGAGGTGCCGCCCGGCCGGCTGATGATGCTGATCGGCATGGGCAAGCGCGTCCTCGCTTTCCTGCCCAAGGTGAAAGCCAAGAACGCCTGACCGCAGGAGACGAATGATGGCCACGCTGGCGAACGAACTGACCGGAACACGATATGCCGGATGGCAGCGCAGCATCGCCGCACCCCAGTCCTTCGGCGCCAGCCAGTTCACCGCTCTCCTGCCGGCAGGGCATTGGGCAAAGCTTCCCGCCACGGTGCGGCACCGGTTCGAGCGCAAGGTGCTGGCAGGTGCCGCGATCACCTACGCCGGCGAAGTGGTCGAATGCCGGATGGCGCCGGCTGGATGGTTGCTGGCCCAAGCCGCACGGCTGATCGGCGCGCCGTTACCGCTTGGGCGCGACACCGGCGTACCCGCTACTGTCTGCATCACCGAGGATCGCGCGGGCAGCGGCCAATATTGGAGCCGCAATTACGGGCGCGCCGCGGGCTTCCCGCAAGTCATCCAGAGCGCCAAGCGCTTCGCCGGGCCGACCGGGCTCGAGGAATATCTCGGTCATGGCATCGGCATCGCGCTCCGCCTCGCGATAGTGGAGGGCGCCCTGCTCTTCGTCGGCGATCATTATTTCCTGCGTGTGTTCGGTCTGCGGCTGCGATGGCCGCGTTGGCTGGCGCCGGGACAATTGGTGATCCGGCATCAGGATATCGGCGGCGGACGGTTCGTGTTCGCGCTCGACCTCGTCCATCCGTGGTTCGGCGAACTGCTCCATCAGGTCGCCTTGTTCGCCGATCCGATCGAGCCGTGAGCGAGGTTCGCCCGATCATCGTGTTCGACGCCGAATGCCTGCTATGCTCGGCCAACGCGCAATTCGTGCTCGACCACGACTGGCAGGGCCGCTTTCTGCTCGCCTCGATGCAGAGCGAAGCGGGCAGCGCGCTCTATCGCCGGTTCGGGATCGATCCCGCCGATCCCGACACGCTAATCGTGGTCGAGGGCAACCGCGCACGGCGCGACAGCGATGCGATACTGACGATATGGGCCGAACTCGGCTGGCCATGGCGCGCAGCGACAGCGTTCCGCCTGGTGCCGCGCGTGCTACGCGACGCTGTCTATCGCTGGATCGCGCGCAATCGCTATCGCCTGTTCGGCCGCCGCGACACGTGCTGGCTACCCGATCCCGCCTTCCGGGACCGGATGCTGTGAGCCGCTCTCCCGTCACTGCGTCGGGAATGGGCCTGCTTACCTCTGGCGCAATCGCCGCGGTTACCGGCAGCATAGTCGCCGCGACGCTGGTTTGCTGGGCCGCCAGCCGGGTCGATATCAGCACTTATGCGGGGATGGTGTTCTTTTCGGTCCTGATCGCGCTCTTCCTTGGCGGTCTTGCCGCCCCTCCGCTCGCCAAATGGATTATTGGCGGCGGATCGGTGAGCTGGGGAAATTCGGCAATTACGTCGACACTCACTGCCGCGCTCCCGGCGACGCTATTCGTTTTGATTCGCGCACCCTTCATCAATTGGGGCGATGAGCTTTTCCCCATCGTCAACATCTTAAATGGGCTGTCGATGCTCGCACTGTCCGGTGCAGCGGCGGGGCTGGCCTTCCGCGCGCTATATGGCGCGCGCCCGATCGAATGAGGATGGGCCGCATCCTGGTCATCGGCGGTTATGGCGGGTTCGGCGCACGGTTGACGCGGCGGCTGCTTGCGGCGGGCCATGAGGTACTCGTTGGCGGGCGCAGTGCGGACAAGGCAGCTGCCTTTTGCGCCGGTCTCGATCGCGCCGAGCCGGTTGTCGCCGATCGCGATCAAGGGATCGGGCTGGTCATGGCGCGCCACCGCCCCGATCTCGTGATCGACGCCGCCGGACCGTTCCAGGGCAGCGGATATATCGTCCCCCAGGCCTGTGTGGCGATGGGCATCCCCTATCTCGACCTCGCCGACGCGCGTGATTTCGTGTGCGGGATCGGCGCGCTCGACCAGCAGGCCCGCGCGTCGCGCGTCGCGATCATATCGGGTGCATCGAGCGTGCCTGCGCTTTCCGGCGCCATCGTGCGACGACTCGCCGCCGACCTCAGCCAGGTCGACAGCATCGCGATGGCTCTGAGCGCCTCGAACCGTGCGAGCGCCGGCAAGTCGATTGCCGACGCGATGCTGAGCTATATCGGCCAACCGGTACGCTTGTGGCGCGGCAAGCGTTGGGAGACCGTGCACGGCTGGCAGGAACTGCGCCGCGAATCGATGCTGGTTGCGGGCACCGGCCTCGCCGGCCGCCTTGTCGGCATTGCCGACGTGCCCGATCACGCGATCGTTCCCGACGCCTTGCCCGGCCGCCCCGCGGTGACTTTCCGCGCAGGCACCGAGCTCGATTTTCAGATGGCGTCGCTATGGTTGCTTAGTTGGCCGGTGCGCTGGGGCTGGCTGCGTTCGTTGCTGTCCTGGAGACGCGCGCTGATGGCGCTCTATCGCGCCTCCGCCAGGCTAGGAGGCGACCGTTCGGGCATGACGATCACGCTCAAGGGCCGGAGCGGCGACGCCGGCATCGAGCGACGGTGGACGATCGTCGCGACCAATGGCGAGGGTCCCGAAATCCCGACGCTTGCGGCGGAGATCCTCGCCGGGCGGATCCTCGCCGGGCACGCCACACCCGGCGCGCGCCATGCCTGGTACGAGCTGGAGCCGGAGGATTTCGAACTCTTGTTCGCCAAGCTCGCGGTCCGGCACGAGACGGTCGAGCGCGCGCTGTCGCCGCCGCTCTATGCGCGGGTGATGGCCGGCCGCTTCGAGCGGCTGCCGCAGGCGGTGCGCGCACTGCACGACGTTCATGGCGATGACGGCGCGGCGGGCGAAGGCACCGTCGAGCGTGGCAGCAATCCGCTCGCGCGCATCGCGGGCTGGCTGGTCCGCTTCCCGCCCTCCGGAACCTATCCGCTCCACGTCTCCTTCGCGGAGCGCGACGGGGTGGAGACCTGGACGCGACATTTCGGCAAGCATCGCTTCCGCAGCACGCTCAGCCAGCGCGGCGCCCGCATCACCGAACGGTTCGGTCCGCTGCGCTTCGCTTTTGCCCTGCCATCGGATGATCAGGGCCTGGCGATGGTGATCACCCGGTGGAGCGCGTTCCACCTGCCGCTGCCCCGCTTTCTCGCCCCGCGCATCGAAGCGCGCGAGTGGCAGGACAATGCCGGCCGTTTCCGTTTTCTCGTCGCCATTCGCGCCCCGCTGATCGGAATGATCGTGCGCTATACGGGATGGCTGATGCCGGTTTGGGAGTGATGCAGCCCCCTATGATCCAATTCGGCGCCAAATGCCTGAGCGTCCGACGGCCCAGATCGCGGTCTCAGCGGATCAGCGTTATCGACTTCCGCTGGGCCACCTGGCCGCCGTCGCCGGCATGGCTCTCCAGTTCGAACCGCGAGACCAACCCGGTCGCGACATCGACAACGATCTTGACGTCGGTCACGATATCGAGATCGGCCCTTGTGATGGCGGGCGCGACCTTAGCCTTCCCCATTTGCGTCATCAACACCTTGAGCAACCGGTCTATTTCAGCAGAGTCGATCGTCTCGTGATCGGACAAAGTCGCTGATTGCGCATCGAGCGCCACGAGCGAGATACGGGCATGCCCCGCGACCGTCGCGTTGAGCAAAGGGCTGGGCAATTGAATGGACGCCTCGCGCGTTTCGCCGACGGCCATGGAAAACTCCGACCAGAAGAAGATCGGGGTGATATTCTGCAGAATGACGTCCGGCGCCTGTTCCGGCGTCAGGTTGGCGAACCGGCCAAGGACAAGCCCGATGACCTTATCGACGATTTCGGCATTTGCGCCCGGCTGCGCCAACAACATGGGTCGCGCGCCGTTCAGGCTCGTCTTCACCCCAGCAAGCATTGCCGGCCAATCCTTCGCGCGAACGACCTCTCCGCTACTATCCACCTCGAATGCGAGCGGCGCGCCGGTATAGGGCTTGATCATAGGTGCCAGTGCCGGGATCTTTAGTTCGGGCGGCAGACTGGCAGGATCCATCCGCCAATAGAGCGTGAAACCCTGATCGGCCTTTTCGTAGCGCACCTCCTCGACCCAGGCGATCGATCGCGGCGACGTGGGCTTGCCGTCCTTGTACTTCTGCACGCTCACCTGAAAGCGGAGCGTCCGGCCCAGGGGCGGTACGAACTTGACTGAAGCGCGCGCCGGCGTCGCGGCGGTTTCTTTGGTCTGGGCAGCCGCACTCGTCACGCCGCTCAACGCCGACACCACCAGGCAAAACGCGACCACTATTCGCCGAAGATGCACTCTCGCCCCCTGAACTCACCCGCATGTCTCTGACGCAGGACTTGCGTTCCGACCAGCAAAAAAGGCGGCCCGTTGCCGGACCGCCCTTACTTGAACTGTAGGCCGCCACGCCGTCGGACAAGATCGGCTTCGCCGACTTGCCGCCCGCCGTGGCGAGTCTTCGGATTGCTGGTGCAATCCGAAGCCGCCCGAACTTAGCGCTTCGAGAACTGGAAGCTGCGACGCGCCTTGGCGCGGCCGTACTTCTTGCGCTCGACGGCGCGGCTGTCGCGGGTCAGGAAGCCCGCGCGCTTGACCGGGGTGCGCAGGATCGGCTCGTACTTGGTCAGCGCCTGGCTGATGCCGTGCTTGACCGCACCGGCCTGGCCCGACAGACCGCCACCCTTTACGGTGCAGACGACGTCATACTGGCCTTCGCGGCCGGCAACGCCGAACACCTGGTTGATCACCAGGCGCAGCGTCGGACGCGCGAAATAGACTTCCTGGTCACGACCGTTGATCGTGATCTTGCCCGTGCCCGGCTTCAGCCAGACGCGTGCGACGGCGTCCTTGCGGCGGCCGGTCGCATAAGCGCGGCCGAACTTGTCGAGTTCCTGGGCACGCAACGGCGCGGTCTGGACCGGCTCGTCGATCTTGCCTTCGAGATAATCTTCGGCGCGCTGCTCGGCAGAAGCCTGAGCAACCTCACCCTGCTGCTGCAGGACGGTGCCGAGATCGGAGAGCGACTGGCGCCCGTCGGTGTTGTTGGTGTCAGCCATTATGCGCCCACCTTGTTCTTCCGGCTCATGCCGGCGATGTCGAGGACTTCGGGGTTTTGGGCTTCGTGCGGATGCTCGCTGCCCTTGTAGATGCGCAGGTTGCGCATCTGCTGGCGGCCCAGCGGACCGCGCGGAATCATCCGCTCGACGGCCTTTTCAAGCACGCGTTCCGGGAAGCGACCCTCGAGCACCTTGCCCGCGGTGATTCCCTTGATGCCGCCGGCATAACCGGTGTGCTTGTAATAGACCTTGTCGGCCAGCTTGTTGCCGGTGAACTTGATCTTGTCGGCGTTGATGACGATGACATTGTCACCGCAATCGACATGCGGGGTGAAGCTGGTCTTGTGCTTGCCGCGCAGCACATTGGCGATCACGACCGCGGCGCGGCCGACCACCAGATCGGTGGCATCGACAATGTGCCATTTCTTTTCCACCTCGTGCGGCTTGGCCGACTTGGTGGTCTTCATCAGCGCCTTCATGGGCTGTTGACCTTCCGGTTATGGCGTTAAAAATAAACGCGCGGCCCGTCACCGAGCCGCGTCCGTGGCGGGCAAATGCCGCCCTACCCCATCAAAGTCAAGCAAAACCGGGCTTTTGCTGACGGGTATTATGATACCGGAGGGACGATCGCCCCTCCCCAACTCCCTCAACCGGTCGTATCCCTCACCCACGCTGCCACCGCTTCATCGACCGCGACCGGCCAGCGTTCGATCACCGGGAGGTCATAACTGTGCAACTGGCCGATCCGCGCGGCCACCTGGCTGGCGAGCTCGATCGTCGTCTTGGCGGTCATCACCGTTTCAGCCGCTTCCTGGGTCACATCCTGCCAGCGGTAGATCGAAGTGACGGGCATGAGCGACGTGCACGCCGCCAGCCGCTCCTCGAGCAGCTTGCGCGCGACGAGCGCGGCTTCCGCAGGATCGCCGAAGCTGGCCTGGACGATGGCGATATCGGTCATGCGCGCCTCCTGCCGATAGCATGTGCTCCCCACACCACGCTGATCACCAGCAGCGCGCCGACCAATTGGTGGAACGCGGCCAGCGCGATGTTCACCTGGGTCATCACCGTGGCGATGCCGAGCAGGATCTGGATGCCGAACGCGCTGTGGATCGCGATCGAGGCGGGGCGGTCCGTCTTGCGAACCGCGCGCGCCAGCACGACCAAAGCCGCGACCACGACCCAGGCCCACCAGCGATGGATGAAATGGACGATCGCGGGATCGTCGGTCAGCATATGGCCGAGCGATTCGCCCGACTGGCTGGCGCCGGGGAAGAAGGTCGAGAAGGCTCCGGTCATCCCCGGCCAGGTGTCGCTGACCAGCCCGGCGCGCAGACCCGCCATCAGTGCGCCGTAGAATAATTGCACGAACAGGATGACGCCGGCGGCAAGACCCAGGCCGGTCAGCCGCGCCGGCAACGCCCGCCGATCGCGCGCCTGCGCCTGCAGGTCGAGCGCGGTCCAGACGATGCCGGAGAGCGTGAACAAGGCGGTCAACAGATGCGCGGCGAGCAGCAAAGGCGCCACCTCGGTCCGCACCGACAGCCCCGACCGCACCATGATCCAGCCGAGCGCGCCTTGCAGCCCGCCCAGCGCGAACAAGGCGACCAGCCGCCACCCATAGCCGCGCGGAATCTGCCGCCGGATCGCGAACCACAGGAGCGGCAGCGCGAACGCCATGCCGATCACGCGACCGAGCAGGCGGTGGATATATTCCCAGAAGAAGATGCCCTTGAACCCGGCCAGCGTCATGCCGGCATGGATCGCCTCGTACTGGGGAATCTTGCGGTAATTGGCGAACTCGGCCTGCCATTGCGCGTCGGTCAGCGGCGGGATGATGCCGGTCAGCGGTTTCCACTCGGTGATCGACAGGCCCGATTCGGTCAGGCGCGTAACACCGCCGACCACGACCATTGCCACGATCAGGGCAGCGACGGACCATAGCCATGCCGCGATGGCGCGCGGGCGTTCGCGATTGGGGGAGAAAGAGGACATGGCGCGCCTTTATCCGGTCGCGCGGTCGTTGTCGAAGCGGATGTGGGGTAGATTCAAATCCTCCCCCCAGCTTGTCTGGGGGAGGGGGACCGCCCGCGTCAGCGGGGGATGGAGGGGCAAATCCCCGTCCTCGCGGCTTCGGCCCCTCCACCATCGCTACGCGATGGTCCCCCTCCCCGAGCAAGCTCGGGGAGGATTTTGGAAAAACTCAGTTCGCGGTCGTGCGCGCGCTCTGGCCGTCGCCTTCGGGGGCGGCGACGATGTCGCGGGTGGTGCCGCCCTTGTCGACGATCTTGGTGTCGGGATCGCCGGCGTCCGAGCGGATGCCCGGGCTGGCCGAATCACCGCCAGCAGCGTCGAGCGTGCCGTTCTCGGCCTGGCTGCGCGGTGCGGGACCGCCGAACAAGGCGTCGAGCGCCTGCGCCGACGGGTTGTTGTCCTGCGGACGGGTCACGCCCGGCTGCGGCGGCTGAAGCGAGAAATCGGGCGGCACGACCAAAGGCTGCGCGCGCGCAACCGCATATTCGTCGGGACGCGTGCGGTCGAACCCGCGATGGCCGCATCCGGCGAGCAACATAGCAACGCCCGCCACGGCAACAATCGGCACAACCTTACGCATTCGATTTCTCCACGTCCGCTCCATCCACTCGCGGCTTGTCGCGCACCAATAATGCCCGCGCGAGCAGGATGAGCACACCCACCGTAATCGCAGCATCGGCAAGATTGAAGTTCAAAAACGGCGACCATGCGCCGAAGTGCAGATCGGCATAGTCCTGGACATAGCCCAGCCGCACGCGATCGAGGATATTGCCGAGCGCACCGCCGGCGATCATGCCCAGCGCGAACTGGTCGTAGCGATTGCGCTCGCGCCACATCCACACCAGCACGGCAATCGCGATCGCGCCGGTCATGCCGACCAGCAACCAGGTCGACGCCGTGCTGTCGGCGCGCAGAAAGCCCAGCGACACGCCGTGATTGTGGACGTTGCGCAGGGTGAAGATCGGCAGCACGATCCGCTCGTCGCCTTCGTATGTCAGCCCGATCGGGCCGATCACCAGCCATTTCACGAGCTGATCGAGGACGAAGAAGGTCGCGGCACTGATCAGCCCGATTCTGGGCAGTTTCCAGGTCACGAGAGAACTCCGGTGCAGCGGTCGCACAAGGCACCGTCTGCCGTCACTTCGGGCAACAGGCGCCAGCAGCGGCCGCATTTGTGATAATCGCTCCGGGTAACCGCGAGCGGTCCCTTGCTCACCTTGGCAACGATGAACGCTTCGGCGAGGTCGGCGGCGGAGAGCGGCATTTCGGGCACAGTCACCTCAGCCTCCAGGCTCGAGCGGATCACCTTGTCGCGACGGAACGGCTCGATCGCCTCGGTCACTTGCGCCCGCAGTCGGCGGAGATCGTCCCATTCGGTCGCGATGACCTTGTCACCCGGGATCGCCGGCAGATCGGGCCATTCGAGCAGATGGACCGAATCCGCCTCCGGGAAGCGCGCCTGCCAGGCCTCCTCGGTGGTGAACACCAGGATCGGCGCGGCGTAGCGCACCAACGCATGGAACAGCACGTCGAGCGTGGTGCGATAGGCGCGGCGCTTCAGGTCGGACGGCGCGTCGCAATAGAGCGAGTCCTTGCGGATATCGAAGAAGAAGGCCGACAGGTCGTCCTGCGCGAAGTCGGTCAGCAGGCGCAGATAGCGATTGAACTCGAACGCGTCGGTCGCCGCCTTGAGCTCGACATCGAGCTTGCCGAGCAGGTCGAGCACATAGAGTTCGAGCTGCGGCATGTCCTTGGGCTGGACGCGCTCTTCCTCGGTGAAGCCGTCGAGCGCGCCTAGCAGATAGCGGAACGTATTGCGCAGCTTGCGATAGGCGTCGCTGGTCGTCGCCAGCACCTCCTTGCCGATCCGCACGTCCTCGAAATAATCGACCGACGCGACCCACATGCGCAGGATGTCGGCGCCCGATTCCGAGATGATCTTGAGCGGGTCGACGACATTGCCCAGGCTCTTCGACATCTTGCGGCCATTGCCGTCGAGCGCGAAGCCGTGCGTCAGCACCGCATCGTACGGCGCGCGGCCGCGCGTGCCGCAGCTTTCGAGCAGCGACGACTGGAACCAGCCGCGATGCTGGTCCGACCCCTCGAGATAGAGGTCGGCGCGCACGCCCTCCCCGTACCGGGCCTCGATCGTGAAGACATGGGTCGAGCCCGAATCGAACCACACGTCGAGAATGTCGTTCTGCGGCTCGAAATCCGCGAGCTTGTGATCGGGGCCGAGCAGCGCCTGATGGTCGGCGGTGAACCAGGCGTCGGCACCGCCCGCCTCGAACGCCTTGACGATGCGGTCGTTGACCGCCGGGTCGCGGAGATACTCGCCGGTCGCGCGGTTTAGGTAGAGCGCGATCGGCACGCCCCAGGCACGCTGGCGGCTGATCACCCAATCGGGGCGCCCCTCGACCATCGAGCGGATGCGGTTCTGGCTGCGCTCGGGCACCCAGCGCGTGCGCTCGATCGCGTCGAGGGCGACCTCGCGGAGCGTAGGTCCGTTGCCCACGGCATGGCCGATCGATGGCGAGAAGCCGGCGAGATCGCCCGGCTCCGGCAAGTCGATCGCGACCGCGGCCGCATTCTCGCTTTTCTGCGACTGGTCCATCGGGATGAACCATTGCGGGGTGGCGCGGAAGATCACCTTGGCCTTGGACCGCCAGCTATGCGGATAGCTATGCGCGAAATCGTCCGACGCCGCGAGCAGCGCGCCCGCTTCGCGCAGATCGGTGCAGATCGGGCCATCGGAGGCGACGAACTTCTTGTTAATGACGCTGCCCTGTCCGCCCAGCCACAGCCAGTCGGGACGATAGAAGCCCGCGCCGTCGACCGCGAACACCGGATCGATCCCATGCGCCTTGCACAGCAGGAAGTCGTCCTCGCCATGATCGGGCGCCATGTGGACGAGACCGGTACCGGCGTCGGTGGTGACGAAATCGCCGGGCAGGAACGGACGCGGCTTGGCGAAGAACCCGCCGAGCTTGTGCTTCGGGTGACGCGCAACCGCTCCAGCTAAGTCGGAGCCTTTTCCTGCCCAAGCCGCCCATGGAAAATCGGCAGAAGTCAGATCAGTAAGGTCAGGGTCGGCTTGCGCCAGCGCGGAGTCAGCTGCCAAGGCTGCGGCATCGTACTCGTCAACATTGAGGCCAAGCCCGATGCGCTTCGCAAATTCGGGCACAAGCATCGTCGCTACAAGAAATTTGCCGGTCTTAGTGTCGAGCAAAACGTAATCAATCTCGGGCCCATACGCCAACGCCTGGTTGACCGGGATCGTCCACGGCGTGGTCGTCCAGATCACCGCCTGCGCGCCGACCAGCTCCGGAGCGTTTGGCGCCTCGACTATCTCGAACGCGACGTCGATCTGGGTCGAGACCACGTCCTCATATTCGACCTCGGCCTCAGCCAAAGCGGTCTTCTCGACCGGCGACCACATCACCGGCTTGGCGCCGCGATAGAGCTGGCCGCTTTCGGCGAACTTGAGCAATTCGCCGACGATCGCCGCCTCCGCGTCGAACTTCATGGTGAGATAGGGATCGTCCCAGTCGCCCATCACGCCCAGCCGCTTGAACTGCTCGCGCTGCACCTCGACCCATTTGGCGGCATAAGCGCGGCATTCGGCGCGGAACTGATCGACCGGGACCTGGTCCTTGTCGAGCTTCTTGTCCTTATATTGCTTCTCGACCTGCCATTCGATCGGCAGGCCGTGGCAGTCCCAGCCGGGCACATAGGGCGCGTCCTTGCCGAGCAGCGACTGGCTGCGGACGATGATGTCCTTCAGCACCTTGTTCATCGCATGGCCCATATGGATGTCGCCATTGGCGTAGGGCGGACCGTCGTGAAGGATGAAGCGCTTGCGCCCGGCACGCTGGGTCCGGAGCTTGCCGTACAGGTCCTCGCTCTCCCACCGCGCGAGAATCGCCGGCTCCTTCTGCGCTAGGCCGGCCTTCATCGGGAAGTCGGTCTTGGGCAGGAAGACGGTGTCGCGATAATCCGCGGGGGCGCTGGTGTCGTCGGTCATAGGTTGGCGGGCATTAGCGTGGGAAATTTCCCGCGTCACTACAAACTCCCCTCCCTGCAAGGGAGGGGT
>NZ_BCYZ01000100.1 GCF_001598455.1 Sphingomonas pruni NBRC 15498 | reverse complement strand
GGGGGCCAAGTCGCTCGTGTCGGCCCTCACCCTTCCGCCGCTCTTCGAGCGGCTCCCTCCCTCTCCCAATGGGAGAGGGATTTTAGTTTCAAGCGTCGATGGACGTTCCCAGAGCGGCGTTGACCAGGCCGCCATCGACGACCAGCGTATCGCCGACGACATAGTCGGAAGCGCGGCTGGCCAGGAAGATCGCGGCGCCGGCCATGTCCTCGTCGGTGCCGATACGGCGCATCGGAATGTTCTTGGCCACCTCATCGCCATGGTCGCGCGCGGCGCGGTTCATCTCGCTGGCAAAGGCGCCGGGTGCCAGGCTGGTGACGATGATCGCATCCTTGATCAGCCGCGCGGCCATCCGCTTGGTGAGGTAGATCAGCGCCGCCTTGGAGGCATGATAGCTGTACGTTTCCCACGGATTGAGCCGCAGACCGTCGATCGAGGTGATGTTGATCACCTTGCTCGGCTTGTCATAGCTCGCCTGAGCCTTGAGCAGGCCGTGCAGCGCCTGGGTCAGGAAGAAGGGCGACTTCACGTTCAGGTCCATCACCTTGTCCCAGCCGCTTTCCGGAAACTCCTCGAACGGCACGCCCCAGGCGGCGCCGGCATTGTTGACCAGAATGTCGAGATGATCCTCGTGCTCGGCCATTTTCGCCGCGAGCGCCTTGCAGCCCTCTACCGTCGACACGTCCATCGGAATCGGAATGCAATTGGGGCCGAGCTCGGCGGCGGTCTCCTCGCACGCAGGCGCCTTGCGCGACGAGATGTACACCTTGGCGCCCTGGGCGATGTATCCCGCGGCGATCATCTTGCCGATGCCGCGGCTGCCGCCGGTGATCAGCGCGACGCGCCCTTCGAGGCTGAAGAATTTGCTCGTGTCCATGTGTCTTCTCCCGTTTCCTAAAAACCGTCATCCCAGCGAAAGCTGGGATCTCGCGCCACTTGGGGCGCCGTTGCCGCGCCGTCGCTTGAGACCCCAGCTTTCGCTGGGGTGACGGGCTAATTCGTTCGCTCGACTTATCCCCCGCGCTTCAACGTCTCGCGCGCGATGATGAGTTGCTGGATCTGGCTGGTGCCTTCGTAGATGCGGAACAACCGGACGTCGCGGTACAGCCGCTCGATGCCGTAATCGGCGATATAGCCCGCGCCGCCATAGATTTGCACCGCGCGGTCGGCGACGCGGCCGACCATCTCGCTGGCGAAATATTTTGCCGCGGCCGATTCCATCACGACGTCCTTGCCGGCGTCCTTTGCCGCGGCGGTCTCGAGCACCAATGCCCTGGCGGCGAGTGCTTCCGTCTTCGAATCGGCGATCATTGCCTGGATCAATTGGTGCTCGGCGATCGGCTTGCCGAACTGCTTGCGCTCGCTGGCATAAGCGACGCAATCGGCGATCAGGCGCTCGGCGACGCCGACGCACACCGCCGAGATATGCAGCCGCCCGCGGTCAAGCACGCGCATCGCGATCTTGAAACCTTCGCCCTCGGCACCGAGCCGGTTCTCGGCGGGCACGATCACGTCGTCGAACATCACGTCGGCGACCTTGGCGCCCTTTTGTCCCATCTTATTCTCGGGCTCGCCGATCGACACGCCGGCAAGCGAGCGCGGCACGAGAAAGGCCGAGACGCCGCGTCCGCCCGGCTCGTCACCGGTGCGGGCCATTACCGTGAACAGGTCGGCCTTGTCGGCATTGGTGATGTAGCGCTTGGTCCCCGACAAGCGATAGGCTTGCCCGTCCCATACTGCCTTGGTCTTCACTGCCCCCGAATCGGAACCGACATCGGGTTCGGTCAGCGCGAAGCTGGTGATCACCTCGCCGCTAGCGATCCTGGGCAGCCATTCGGCTTTCTGCTCGGGGCTGCCGGCCATCACCAGCCCCTGGCTGCCGATCCCGACATTGGTGCCGAAGCTCGAGCGGAAAGCGGGCGTGGTGCGGCCGAGCTCGATCGCGACCTTCGCTTCCTCGATCATGGTCAGACCCAGGCCGCCATAGTCCTCGGCGATCGACAGGCCGAACAGGCCCATCGCCTTCATCTCTGCCGTGACGTCGTCGGGGATGGCGTCGTTCGCTTCGACATCGGCCTCTAGCGGGCGCAGCCGCTCGGCCACGAAGCGGCGGACGGTGTCGATCAATGCGTCGAAGGTTTCGGCGTCGAGCGCCATAATGTTCCTCTCCCCATGTCCAACTCGTCATGCCGGGCTTGTCCCGGCATCCAACGCGCGACAACGGCCGGATTCCGTTGTGCAGGGTTGGACCCCGGAACAAGTCCGGGGTGACGGTTGGTAGTTTGGCGCACAGCCCGCTGCAACAGCAAACAAACCCGAAATTCGAAAAGTCGGATTGACCGGCTTCCTGCCCCCTCTATGCTGCGCCAAAAATACATGCAGGAGAATGGAATGCGGTTTCAGGGCAAACGCGCCGTGGTCACTGGCGGCGCCTCCGGTATCGGACGCGCGACGGCGTTGCGATTGGTGGAAGAGGGTGCCGACGTCCTGATCGGCGATGTCGATGTCGCGGGCGGGCAAGAGCTTGCCGAAACGTCGAACGGCCGCATCCGCTTCCAGAAAACCGACGTGACTCAGGCCGCCGATATCGAAGCGCTGATGGCTGCCGCCGATGCCGCGGGCGGTCTGGACGTAGTGTTCAACAATGCCGGCGCGGCCGGATCGCGCGACAAGATCGACGAGATTTCGCCCGACGATTGGGATCGCACCATGAGCCTGTTGCTGCGATCGGTGGCGATGGGCATCCGCTATGCCGCGCCGCTGATGGCGAAGCGTGGCGGCGGCGCGATCGTCAACACGTCGAGCGTCTCCGCGCTGGGCAGCGGCTACGCGCCGACCGCCTATTCGACCGCCAAGGCAGGCGTGCTGCATCTGACCAAGGTGGCCGCAGCCGACCTCGCCAAGCACAATATCCGCGTCAATGCGGTCGTGCCGGGGTTCATCACCACCAACATCTTCACCTCGGCGCTTGGGCTGGAAGGCGCGGTGCGCGATCAGGTCAACGGCGTGATCGCGCAAACCGCCGCGCACGCCCAGCCGGTGCAGCGCGCCGGGCGGCCCGAAGACATCGCCGCCGCTGTCGCCTATCTCGCGAGCAATGATGCCAGCTTCGTCACCGGCACGCATATCCTAGTCGATGGCGGCATGCTGATCGGCACGCGCGCCAGCTGGGACGACAGCGTGCCAGGCTTGTTCTCGTCGCTGGAAGCCGCCGCCTCGTGAGCAAACTGGCAGCGCCGGCGCCGCGGCGGCTTTCGACCTGGACCACGGCGAGCTACGGCTTCGGGTCGGTCGCCTATGGCGTCAAGGACGCCGGGTTCGGGACGTTCCTGCTGATCTTTTACAACCAAGTGATCGGACTCGACGCATCGACCGTCGGATTCGTGATCTTCATCGCATTGGTCTGCGATGCGTTCGTCGATCCGCTGATCGGCGTCTTGTCGGATCGTACGCGCGGGCGCTGGGGGCGGCGCCATCCCTGGATGTATGCGGCGGCCCTCCCGATCGCGATCGGCTGGCTGCTGCTTTGGAATCCGCCGCAGCTGAGCACTGGCGCGACGCTGGTCTGGCTATTCCTCACCGCCGTAGTCGTGCGCAGCGCAGTCAGTTGTTACGAAGTACCGTCGCAGGCGCTGACGCCCGAGCTGACGTCGGATTATGACGAGCGCACGCGGATCACTTCCTACCGCTATCTGTTCGGCTGGGCGGGCGGCCTAGCGATCCTGCTGCTCGCTTACGGCGTGTTTCTGACGCCATCGGCCGCCTATCCCAACGGCCTGCTCAATCGCGTCGGTTATGGTCACCTGGCGATTGCCAGTACCGTCATCATGGTGGTCGCGATCCTGGCATCGGCGCTGGGCACGCATCACGAGATTGCGCGGTTGCCCAAGACGGTAGTGCGCAGCCAGACGCTCGGCGAGCATTTCCGCGAGCTGTGGGAAACGGTCAAGAATCGCGGCTTCCTGATCCTGATGCTGGCCGGCGTGTGCGCTTATACCAATCAGGGGATCAGCTACGCGCTATCCAACTACACGTATAATTACGTCTGGCAGTTCAAGTCGTGGACCCTGCAGCTACTGCCGTTCGCGCTGATGCTGGGGGCGGCGCTCGCCTTCGTCATTGCACCCGCGGTCGGCAAACGCACCAGCAAGCCACACGCGGCGATGGCATTCGTCCTGGCGGCTACGGTGTTTCACACCATGCCGTATTGGCTGCGCTTCGCCGGCGTCGTTCCTGCCCCGGGATCGAGCGCGCTGGTGTTCATGCTGCTGCCGATCTTCGTCATCGCGACGGCGCTCAGCGTGTCCTCGTTCATTCTCGGCGCGTCGATGATGGCCGACGTGGTAGAGGATTCGGAAGCGCGGACCGGCCGGAGGTCGGAAGGCGTCTATTTCGCCGGATCCTTCTTCGTCCAGAAATGTACCTCGGGGCTGGGCATCATGATCGTCGGCCAGCTGCTCGACCTCGTCTCGTTCCCCAAGGGCGCGAAGCCCGGCATGGTGCCGATTGCGGTGATCGACCATCTGACGCTGGCCTTCATCCTGATCTACGGCTCGCTCGCGATCGTCGCGGCTGTCCTGTTTGCGAAATTCCCGTTCGGTCGCACCGAACACGAAGCGCGGCTGGAGCGGATGATCGCTGCTGCGGAGGCAGAAGGGGCGCCGCACGCACCGTGATACCCGGCGTGACACCGGTAGCGATTCGGCGGATTCCGACCACAAAATGTGGGTGCCGCAGGTGTGAATTGGGTTTGCGCGCTACCGTATTTGGGCGTTCACCGGCGGCGAAACACCGTTCGTCGTGAAAGGTTCCGTTCATCGCCCCGACAGGGTTCCCATGTCGGTTTTGTCCACCTAACCCACCATCAACACTTCAACGGACCTTTTGGGGGGTCGCATGAAATTTGGTGGTTTGGCAGCGCGATTCGCGCTGGTGGCGCTCTGCGCCCTGGCGACGACGGTGCCGGCTCAGGCTCGGTTCTGGCAGTGCGCTCCCTATGCGCGCGAGATTTCGGGCATCCAGATTTTCGGTAACGCCAACACCTGGTGGTCGCAGGCCGCCGGCAAGTATGAGCGGGGCAATACCCCAAAGGTCGGATCGGTGCTCGCCTTCGCCTCCACCGGCCATATGCGCCTTGGTCACGTCGCGATGGTATCGGCGATCGTCAGCGATCGCGAAGTCCTGTTGACCCATGCCAATTGGTCGCGTCGCGGCGGTGTTGAATACAATGTCCGCGCGATCGACGTATCGGCCAACGGCGACTGGAGCGAGGTCAAGGTCTGGTACGGCCCGAATGGCGATCTCGGCACCTCCATCTATCCGACCAAGGGCTTCATTTACGCCAATGGCGCGCCGAAGCTGGACAATGGCGACAGCGATCAGGTCGATACGTCGCGCAGCCAGACGATCGCAACGATCGCTCCGGTCGGTGCCCGCGGGATCGTCGGCGTCCGCGACTAAGACGGACCTGTCTCTCAAATTATAGCGAGAGTGCTGCGTTTAAGCTTCCCCGGCGAAGGCCGGGGCCCAGTGGCAGTGCACTCGCGGCGGCTCCGCGCCATCTCCACGACAGCGCAACTGGGCCCCGGCCTTCGCCGGGGAGGGGTTGGTTCATTTCGGCCGAGGGCAATTCTCCTCGGCCGATGTCCTACGCCTTGCCCGGCGTGAAATTCATCGCCGCGCCGTTCATGCAATAGCGCAGGCCGGTCGGCTTGGGCCCGTCGTCGAACACATGCCCCAGGTGACCGCCGCAGCGGCGGCAATGGACTTCGGTCCGCGTCATTCCCAACGAACTGTCGTTGCGCGTCTTCACCGCCTTGGGCAGCGGCGCCCAGAAGCTCGGCCAGCCGGTTCCGCTCTCGAACTTGGTCTTCGACGAATAAAGCGGCAGCGCGCAGCCCTTGCACGAGAAAATACCGGCGCGATGCTCGTTGTTGAGCGGGCTGGTATAGGGCGTCTCCGTCGCCTCATGCCGCAGCACCTGGTAGGATAGCCCCGGCAACCGCTTGCGCCATTCAGCGTCGCTCAACTGGAACTCGAACTTTTCGGGCGGCGCGGCGGGCGCGGCGCGGCAGCCGCTCACCAGCATCGTCGCGGCACCGGTACCGGCCAGGGTCAGGAAATGGCGGCGGTCGAACGTCATCATACGGGCTCCATCGATCGGACCTATATAGGTACGGACGATGAGCCCCGCAGGTTTCAACCCGCCATGATTTCCGCGCTCAATATTTGCTGAGCTCGACCGGCAGCTTGCGATAACCGTGGACGAAGCAGGCCGCGACGCGCGTCGGCTCGCCGACGACGTTCACCCGCATCCGGCGCTTGGCCATTTCCTCCAGCAACACGCTGATCTGGAGCTCGGCAAGGCGCGCACCGACGCAGCGGTGAATGCCGTGGCCGAACGCGAGGTGGCGGCGCGCATTGGGGCGGTCGACGACGATATTGTCGGCGTCGTCGCCGAACACGGTCTCGTCGCGATTGGCCGAGATGTACCAGAGCGCGAGCTTGTCGCCTTCCTTGATCGTCTGCCCGCCCAGTTCGTAGTCCTGAGTCGCGGTACGGCGCATGTGTGCGAGCGGCGTTTGCCAGCGGACGATTTCCTGGACCGCGTTCGGGATCAGTTCCGGATTGGCTTCCAGCTTGGCGCGCTGGTCGGGGAACAGGTCGAGCCCATAGGCGGCCGCCGACATCGAGTTGCGCGTCGTGTCGTTGCCGCCGACGATCAGCAGGATCAGGTTGCCGAGGAATTCGTACTGATCCATCTCCGCCATCGCGTCGGAATGGATCATCATGCTGATCAGGTCGGGAGTAGGCTCCTTACCGACCTTCTGGTTCCACAGATTCTGGAAATAGGCGCCGCACTCGAACATGTGCGTCAGACGCTGGGCGCGCAGCTCCGGCGTCTTGACCAGCTCGATATCGCCGGCCCAGTCGGACCAGAAGGTCAGTTTGCGGCGATCTTCCCACGGAAAGTCGAACAGGATGGCAAGCATCTGGGTGGTCAGTTCGATCGACACCTTGTCGACCCAATCGAACTGCTCGCCCCAGGGCAATGTGTCGAGAAGCTCGGATGTGCGGCGGACGATGTCCGTCTTCATCCGCACCATCTCGCTGGGAGTAAAGGCGGGGGCGACGGTACGGCGCTGGCCGGTATGTTTGGGCCGGTCCATCGCGATGAACATCGGCATCTTGACGTCGCTCTCGGGCAGGAAATCGGCGAGGGTGATCCCGCCGACTTCGGACGAGAAGATTTCCGGCAGCGATTCCGCCTCGACGATCGGCTTGTAGGTGGAGATCGACCAATAGGGGCCGAAGTCCGAATGCTCGACCTTGTGGACCGGCGATACGGCGCGCAGCTTCTTGAACGGCGCCTGCCAGACATCGTCGCGATATAGCTCGGCGCGGCTGACGTCGAGCGGATCGATCGGGCCGTCATATTTGTAGGTCGGCCCGTTCGCCATCATCTCGGTCAATTCGGCCTGAGTCGCCATGCCCACTCTCCTATATATGGGCCAAGACAAACCTATACTTACACGGATGTCAATAGTGTAGCGTTTAGCTGCTGGAAGGCTGCGGCTGTTTGCGTTTGCGCTTCGGCCCTTCGCCCGATTTCAGCACGCCGCGGCGGAACCAGCGCGCGCCTAGCGAGATCACCAGCGACACCCAGAGCAATTGCCACAGAATCGCGACCGCATGCGGCCATAGCGCCGACGAATTGGCGGCATGCGCGGCCATCGCCATCGGCGAGCTGAACGGGAAGATTTCCGCGATCCAGGCGATCGTGCTTCCCGGCTTGCCGGCGGCAGCGGTCGACATGCCGACATTGGCCATTTGCACGACGGTCATCGGCAGCGCCATCAGCTGAAGCTCACGCTGGGTCGAGGCCTGCGCGCCGAGGATCAGATAGACCGCGCCGATCAGCAGGTAAGACATCACGAAATAGGCGAGGAACAGCAGGGCGAAGACCGGCTTGCCGACGGCAGGCGCCACCCCCGCGAGGGCTGCAGCGGTCCCGGCGGGGAGAATAGCGGTGATCTGGCTCGCGACCGTGCCCCAGAATCCGACGAACAGCAGGGCGACGCCGAACATGCCGATGAGCTTGCCGAAGAACACCGATTCGAGCGGCACCGCGGCGGCGAGGACCTCGATTACCTTGTTGCTGCGCTCTTCCGCCATCGTGCCCATCGTCAGGCCGGCAAGAAACAGGGTGAGCAGGAAGATCGCCATGACCGCGAACAAGGCCGCCGCGTTATGGCCGCTGGTGGTCACGACGGTACGGACGATCTTCGTCTTGGTGGCGACGCTTAGCGGCGCGGTTGAGCCGAGCTTCTGCGCGCGCAACGCCTGCTCGGCGAGACCCGCGAGATAATCGGCCTCGTTGCTGCCACCATTGCCATAGACGATTATCGGGTGATCGAGCGGGCCGTAAAGCGCCGCATCGACGTCGCCGTCACGACTCGACACGCGCGCGCGCGCCTGAGCGGCGGGATCGCTGGACGGCGTGACGACGTCCAGCGGCGGCGGGATATCGCCACGTCCGAATACCTGGCGCAACTGGCGGTCGGTCGCGACGATGGTCGCCACGTCAGCGGGCGCGGCGATAACGACGATCCGAGCGCGGTCGGCGGCGCCCTGCGCCATGCTCGATGCGCCGAACCCGCCGGCCGCGCCGAACAGGATGGTGAACATCGGCGACAACAGGAACAGCAGGAAAGTCGGGGTGAACACGGTTGCGATGAAATCGCGCCGTGCCACGGTCAGCGCCTGGCGCAGTCCACGACCGATGTTATTGGCCATCACAGCGCCTCCGCTTCGGCTTGAGCCAGCGCTTCGGCGCCGACGATGCGGACGAAGGCATCGTGCAGACCGGGACGCTCGATCGACAGGCCGGCGACCCCAAAGCCCGATTGTGTCAGCTTGAGCAGCAATGCCTCGACCGCGTCATCGGCGACCGGAAAGACCCAGTCCCGCCCATTGTGCTGTGCATCGGCAGGCAGGATCGCCGCCACTTCTGGGCCGTCGCGCTCGGGCTGGTAATGCGCGCGCATCGGCAGCATGCCGCGCGCGTCGGCGACGGTCCCTTCGAAGCGCCGCTTGCCCCCGGCGATAATCGCCAGCCGGTCGCACAGTCGCTCGGCATGCGCCATGACGTGGGTCGAGAACAGGACGGTGGCGCCGCGCGCCTGTTCGGCGCGGATCAGCCGTTCCAGCCCTTCCTGGTTGACCGGGTCGAGTCCCGAAAAGGGTTCGTCGAGCACGAGCAAATCGGGTTGATGGACGACCGAGCCGAGCAACTGGACCAACTGCGCCATGCCTTTGGACAATTTGCGGATCTTGAAATCGACCGCATAGCCCAGACCGGCTTGCTCCATCATCTCGACCGCGCGCTTGCGTCCGATCTTCCACGGCAGGCCGCGCAACGCGCCCATGAAGGCGATCGCTTCACGCGCCTTCATCTGGGGATAGAGGCCGCGTTCCTCGGGGAGATAGCCGACATGATCGCTCGCCTCGCGCGGGCGATCGCGGCCGAGCAGGGTGCGCTCGCCTTCGTCGGGCTCGATGATGCCGAGCAACATGCGCAAGGTCGTGGTCTTGCCCGCGCCGTTGGGACCGAGCACGCCGTAGATCGTCCCGGCCGGCACCGCGAGATCGACGCCGTCGACCACCCGCCGCCCACCGAATTTCTTGACGAGGCCGTGGGCTGTGACGGCCAGAGATTGAGACACGCGACCTCCCTCGACTGGTCCGTCCGTGGTAGCGGGGCGGAGTGATCGAACACAAGCTATTCGAAGACCGCTTGCGCGCCGAAGCCTTAAGGCTCGGTTTCGCTGCCGTCGGTATCGCCCGCGCCGATGCCGCGCCGCGCGCGGGCGAGCGGCTGCGGCAATGGCTGGCCGAGGGCCGGCATGGCGAAATGATCTGGATGGAAGAGCGTGCCGACCAACGCGCGGCGCCGGCCGGATTGTGGCCCGAGGTCAGGAGCGTGATCGCGCTGGGCATGAGCTACGCGCCGGGTCGCGATCCGCTCGCGCTGGCGGGGGAGGGGGATCGCGGGCGGATCTCGGTCTATGCGCAGGGCAGCGACTATCACGATCTCGTCAAGCGGACGTTGAAGGCGCTGGCGCGATGGATCGTGGCGGAAGCGCCAGGCAGCGACCTCAAGGTGTTCGTCGATACCGCGCCGGTGATGGAGAAGCCGCTGGCTGAAGCGGCCGGGCTGGGCTGGCAGGGCAAGCACACCAACCTCGTCAGTCGTGAACATGGCAGCTGGCTGTTCCTTGGGGCGATCTACACCACGCTCGACCTCGCGCCCGATCAGCCGGGGCGCGATCGCTGCGGCTCGTGCGACGCGTGCCAGCGGTCTTGCCCGACCGACGCCTTCCCGGCGCCCTATCGGCTCGATGCCCGCCGCTGCATCTCGTACCTGACGATCGAGCATAAAGGGCCGGTGCCGGAGGAATTTCGGGCAGCTTTGGGCAACCGCATCTATGGCTGTGACGATTGCCTGGCGGTGTGCCCGTGGAACAAGTTCGCCTCGGCGGCAGCGGCCAATCGGGCTTTCCTGCCGCGGGCGGAGTTGGCCGCGCCACGGCTCGCCGATCTGCTCGCGCTCGACGATGCCGGATTCAGACAGGTGTTCTCGGGCTCGCCAATCAAGCGGATCGGGCGCGACCGGATGGTGCGCAATGCGGCTTATGCGGCGGGGAATAGCGGGGACGCCGGGTTGGCGCCGGCGTTGGAGGCGTTGCGAGATGATCCGTCGGAGGTGGTGCGGGACGCCGTCGGTTGGGCGTTAGATAGGTTAAAAGCCGCTCCCCTTTAGGGGAGGGGCTGGGGGTGGGGCTGTGCTCCAAGCAGTATCCCCAGTTGATAGGCCCCACCCCAACCCCTCCCCTGAAGGGGAGGGGCTAAACTTACTTCCCGCCCCCGCGCCGCGCCAGCGCAGCAACGCAGCTGGCGCGGTCGATCGGGCTGCCGTCGGGCTGGCGGGCATCGACATAAGTCACCGTCGGCTCGCCGCCATTTTTGCCCGGATAAAGATAGGTATCGAGCACGCAGAACGAGCCCTGGAACTGCAGCTTGCGGGCCGTGCCTTCGCGGACATCGGCGTTGGCGGTACCGAATAATTGGGTGAGGCCGGTGGCGTTCTGCCCGATCACGCGCTCCAGGCCGCTGGTCGGCTGGGGCGGCCTGACGACCATGGTCGGCGTGGCGGGGCGTGCCAGAGTTGTCTCTCCGCAGCCCGCAACCAGCAGGGCGAGGCCCGCAACAGCCAATAAACCTTTCATCCTCGTCTCCCGTGAAACAGATGCGCCGCCATCGCCGCGCCCAGGATCGGGGCGAACAGATTGACGACGGGCAAAGTAAGCAATCCCGACACGATGACTCCCAATTCCCAGCGCACCCAGCGGGTCGAGGCGCGCCAGGCCTTCATTTCCGACGGCGCGATATGGCGCGCCGCGACCATCTCGCCCAGATCGACGCCCAACAGCCAGCCATTGGCGGCGAAGAATAGCAACGGCGTGCCGAATCCGGTCACCAGGAGCAGGATATAGGCCGGGGCGAGTGCCAGGTTGACCGCCAGCGCGCGGCCGGCCGAGCGCAACCCCATGTGCAGCGAGCGCGCGAACGACACGTCGTGCGCGCTCGCCAGCGCGTCGGGATAATGTTTGCGCTCGACGGCGATCACGATCTCGTCGCCGAACAGGTCGATCACCGCGATCGCGATGGCACGGAACAGCACCCAGCCGAACAGGAGCGTCGCCACGAACTCGCCGATCATCGCCAGGCCGGCGGCGTCCTCGCCCCAGCCGAGCTGGTCGACGAACAGCCATTGCGTTCCGAACCAAAGTCCTGCGCCGAGCAGCAGGAAGACGAGCAGGGTCAGCCCGATCGACTTGAGAAAGACGCGGAGGATCGCGGAATCGGTGAGCTGGCCGAGCGACAGGAGGAAAGCGCGGATCATCGTTGCTTCTGTCTAGCGGCGGCGATACGGCCCGGCCAACCATTTCCCGGAGATATCTGACTTGACCAACCCCGCCTATGACGTGGTCGCGATCGGCAATGCCATCGTCGACATCCTTTCGCAGTCGACCGACGAATTCATCGCCGCCGAGGGTATGACCAAGGGATCGATGGCGCTGATCTTCGATCCCGCCGCCGCGGACGATCTCTATTCGCGGATGGGCCCGGGGCAGGAAGTGTCGGGCGGATCGGCGGCGAACACGATCGCCGGCCTCGCGGCCTTGGGCCAGCCGACCGGCTTTATCGGGCAGATCGCCGACGATCAGCTCGGCCAGGTGTTCGCGCACGACATCAAGTCGCTCGGTGTGCATTTCGCCACGCCGCCCGCGACCGGTGGCGATCCCACCGCGCGTTGCCTGATCCTGATCACCCCCGACGGCCAGCGCACGATGAACACGTTCCTGGGCGCGGCGCAGTTCCTGCCCGAGAGCGCGGTCGATGCCGAGACGATCGGCGCGGGCGCGATCCTCTATCTCGAAGGCTATCTGTGGAACGCCGAACAGTCGCGCGACGCGATGAAGCGCGCGATCGCGATGGCGCGCGATGCCGGGCGCAAGGTGGCGTTGACGCTGTCCGACACGTTCGTGGTGGAAGGGCATCGCGATGAATTCTTCGAGTTGATCGATGCCGGCCAGATCGACCTGCTGTTCGCCAACGACAACGAAGTCCGCGCGATGATGCAGACCGACGATATCGCGGCGGCGGTGAAGAACCTGGCGGCGCGTGTGCCGACGCTTGTCTGCACGCACGGTCCGCACGGCGCCGAGGCGCATCATGCCGACGAGCATGCCCGCGTTCCCGCCGAACCGATCGATCACGTGGTCGACACGACCGGCGCGGGCGACTTGTTCGCGGCGGGCTTCCTCGCCGGACAGGCTCAGGGCCGCGACCTCGAGACGAGCCTGCGTATGGGCGCGATTTGCGCCGCCGAATGCATCTCGCACGTCGGCCCGCGGCCGCTAGCGGATCTCAAGAAGCTAGTGGCGAGCAAGCTGGGCTGATCCTGTTTCCCTCTCCCGCAAGCGGG
>NZ_BCYZ01000099.1 GCF_001598455.1 Sphingomonas pruni NBRC 15498 | reverse complement strand
GGGGTCGTGCGAGCCGGAGGCTCGCGCCGAGCTGCGCTCGGCCTGACCCCTCTCCCAGCTCCGACTAGGGCTCTGACGAGCCCAAGTCTGCGCAACCCTCTCCCCTGCGCGCAGGGGAGAGGGAGAATCGTCAATGCCCGTCCTTGGGCGTCTCCATGATCTCGGTCAGCACCCCACCCATATCGCGCGGATGGACGAAGAAGATCGGCGTGCCGTGCGCGCCGATGCGTGGCTCGCCGAGGACCTTCGCGCCCTTGCCCTCGAACCAGGCCTTGGCTGCCATGATGTCGGGCACTTCGTAGCAAAGGTGATGCTGGCCGCCCGCCGGGTTCTTCTCGAGAAACGCGCGGATCGGCGAGGTCTCGCCGAGCGGTTCGATCAGCTCGATCTGGGTGTTGGGCGTGTCGACGAAACATACTTTCACGCCCTGCGCGGGCAGATCGAACGGATCGTGGATCACCGTCGCCCCCATCACGTCGCGCCAATAGGGAATGGCGTCGGCGATCGAGGGGGTCGCGACCCCGACATGGTTGAGGCGGCCGAGCTTCACTGATCCGCCTTCTTGTCCTTGGGCTCGGGCGCGCGGACCGGCGGCTGGCCGAGCGTATAGCCGCAGGCCGCCAGCACCGCGGTGATCGGCTGCGCGCTCGACGGGCCGGTGAAAGTCGCGTCGATCGGCTCGCCGGTCGTCGTCGTGGTGTGCATCTTGATCGTCTTGGCCGCGGCGAGCGCGGTGGTCAGCGTGGTCACGGCGACGTCATCGCGCTGGAACGCGCCCTGCTGGACGAATTCCCAATTGTCGATCATCGGCGTGTTGGCGTCGAACGTCAGCGATACCGGGCGCGCAGGCGGGCCGCCGAGCGGCGTGCGGCTGAACAGCTGGACCGACACGACGTTCGCCTTGCCCGCGTCGCAGCGCACGACGAGCTTGGCATTGCCATCGGCCGAGGACGTGCCGGTCACCGTCGAGGTGATGGCGGGATCGGTCTTCGGACGGGTCGTTACCGTCCACGGCGCGACCGCCGCCGGAGCGGGAGCGGCCTGGAGCAACAAAGCGAGGATCGAGATCATGAGCGGCGGCCTTTCGTCAAAGCGGAATGTTGTCGTGCTTCTTCCACGGGTTCTCGAGGCTCTTGTTCCTCAATTTCCGCAAGCCCAAAGCGATGCGCCGACGCGTCGAATGCGGTTGGATCACTTCGTCGATGAATCCCTTGGCCGCCGCGACGAACGGATTGGCGAAGCGCGCCTCATATTCGGCGGTGCGCTCGGCGATCTCATCCGGGGTCTTGCCGCGGAAGATGATCTCGACCGCGCCCTTGGCGCCCATCACCGCGATCTCGGCGGTCGGCCAGGCGTAATTGAGGTCGCCGCGCAGATGCTTCGACGCCATGACGTCATAGGCGCCGCCATAGGCCTTGCGGGTGATGACGGTGATCTTGGGCACGGTCGCCTCGGCATAAGCGAACAGCAGCTTCGCGCCGTGCTTGATGATGCCGTTATGCTCCTGCGCGGTGCCGGGCAGGAAGCCGGGGACGTCGACGAAGGTGACGATCGGAATCTCGAACGCGTCGCAGAAGCGGACGAAGCGCGCCGCCTTTTTCGACGAGTTGATGTCGAGCACGCCGGCCAGCACCATCGGCTGGTTGGCGACGATGCCGACCGTTTTCCCCTCGATCCGCCCGAACCCGCAGATCACGTTGCCGGCATGTTTGGGCTGGATCTCGAAGAAATCGCCTTCGTCGACCGTCTTCCGGATCAGTTCGTGCATGTCATAGGGCTGGTTGGCCGAGGCCGGGATCAGGGTGTCGAGGCTGTCCTCGATCCGGTCCCAGGGGTCCGATGACGGACGTTCCGGCACCGGCTCGCGGTTCGACGCCGGCAGGAAATCGATGAAATCGCGCGCCGCCAGCAGCGCCTCGATATCGTCCTCGAACGCGACGTCGGCGACCGAGGTCTTGGTGGTGTGCGTAATGGCGCCGCCCAGTGCCTCCTGCGTCACCACTTCGTTGGTCACCGTCTTCACCACGTCGGGGCCGGTGACGAACATGTAGGAGGAATCCTTCACCATGAAGATGAAGTCGGTCATCGCCGGCGAATAGACCGCGCCGCCCGCGCACGGGCCCATGATCAGCGACAGCTGCGGCACCACGCCCGAGGCGAGCACGTTGCGCTGGAACACCTCGGCATAGCCGCCGAGCGACGCGACGCCTTCCTGGATGCGCGCGCCGCCCGAATCGTTGAGGCCGATCACCGGCGCGCCGACCTTCATTGCCATGTCCATGATCTTGCAGATCTTCTGCGCGTGGCGTTCCGACAGCGAGCCGCCGAACACGGTGAAGTCCTGGCTGAACACGAACACCAGCCGGCCGTTGATCGTGCCCGATCCGGTGACCACGCCGTCGCCGGGGATGATCTGGTCCTGCATGCCGAAATCGACGCAATTATGCTCGACATACATGTCGAGCTCCTCGAACGAGCCTTCGTCGAGCAGCACGTCGAGCCTTTCGCGCGCGGTCAGCTTGCCCTTGGCGTGCTGTGCGGCGATGCGCTTCTCTCCGCCGCCCAACCGGGCCGCGGCGCGCTTCTTCTCGAGTTCGGCGATGGTCGACGACATGGAGGCTCCTGATACGGACCGGGCTTCTTTCCCCTAGCAGGCGGCCTTCGCAACTGTAATGTTGCAAACTTGCCGATGCGGGGTTTGCAAACTATTCCCTCGGCATGACCGAAGGCATCCGCCGCATCTTCGCCGGACACCGTCTCCGCGCACTGCGCCAGCGGCTGGGGCTGAGCCAGCGCGCGCTGGCCGACCAGCTTGCGGTGTCGGTCAGCTATCTGTCGCAGATCGAGAATGGCGACCGTCCGATCACGCCATTAGTGATGGTCGCATTGGCCCGCGCTTTCCCCGCCGATTGGGAGACGATCGCGGCGGCCGACGAAGGGATGCTGCTGGTCGACGCGATCGAGGCCTCGAGCGATCCCAGCGTGCCCGACGCGCGGATCGACGAGGCGACGTTGCGGCGCGGGGCGCGACAGCAGCCGCAACTCGCGCGGCGCATGGTCGCGCTCCACGCCGCGTTCCGCCGCTCGCAGGAGCAATTGCGCGCGTTCGACGACCGGTTCGAGGCGGGCGCGGCCGAAGCCGCGCGCTTTCCGTGGGAGGAAGTGCGCGACTGGTTTCACGCCGAGCGCAATTATGTCGACGCGCTCGATCGCGCGGCCGAAGCGATCGCCGAAGAGATGGGCGAGGGCGCTATCGAGGGCGCCGCGCTGGAGAACCGGCTCGGCCGGCGCTTTGGTATCACCGTCGCCGCCGATCGCGAGCTGGGCGGGCCGGTACGCGCTTACGATCCCGGCGCACGCCTGTTGCGCCTCGACCCCGCCTTGCCCGAGGCGAGCCAACGCTTCGCGCTCGCGCACCAATTGGCGCGGCTGGAATTCGCCGAGCTGATCCGCGACATCGCCAGCGAGGGGATCGCTTCCGATGCCGGCCGCGCCTTGCTCGCCGCCGGACTGACCAATTACGCCGCCGGCGCCTTGGTCATGCCCTATGCCCGCTTCCGCGCCACCGCGCGCGATCTGCGCCACGATATCGACCGGTTGAGCCTGCGCTTCGGGGTCAGTTTCGAACAGACCTGCCATCGCCTGTCGACCTTGCAGCGGCCCGGTGCAGCCGGCATCCCGTTCTTCTTCTGCCGCGTCGACATGGCGGGCAACATCACCAAGCGGCATTCGGCGACGCGCTTCCAGTTCGCGCGATTCGGCGGCGCCTGTCCGTTATGGGGCGTGCACGAGGCGGTCGCGATCCCCGACCGCATCGCCGTCCAATTGGCGGAAACGCCCGACGGTACGCGCTACGTCTCGATCGCCAAGGGGCTGGTCAAGCCGTCGGGCAGCTTCACCCGCAGCCCGCGCCGCTATGCGGTGACGCTCGGCTGCGAGGAGGCGCATGCCGCCGACTTCGTCTATGCCGACGGCATCCGCGCGGACGATGCCGCGACACCGATCGGCGTGTCGTGCCGCATCTGTCCGCGCACCGATTGCGACCAGCGCGCTTTCCCGCCGGCGGCAAGCGAGATCCATATCGACCCCGACGCACGCGGGCCGGTGCCGTATTCGTTCGGGTAGGCGTGCATCAAATCCTCCCTCGCCAGGGGGAGGTGGCAGCCGCCAGGCTGGGCGGACGGCGACCAGCCGGTGTCGTGCTTCCTCCCCCTCCGACGCGCTCCGCGCGCCACCTCCCCCTGGCGGGGGAGGATTTTGGCAGTCGCAATCGACAGCCGCCGTTCATCTACCTGAACGAACCTGACGCGCTCGCGATCATCCGCGACACATTCGGACATTTCCCGGCACAGATCGGCGACAGTTGGGGCCGAAACAGTCTCTCGACCGCTCGATCGGTCACCAAAGGAGTGAAAGACATGAAGAAGCTGACTGTTATGCTGATGGGGCTGGGCTTCGCCACCGCCGCTTTCCCAGCCGTTTCGGTCGCCGCGCCGTTCGCGCCGCTCAACCAGCGCGCGCAGATGATCCAGTCGCGGATCGACCAGGGCATCCGCTCGGGCAATCTGAATCGCCGTGAGGCTTTCCAGCTGCAAGGCCAGCTGCGCGGCATCCAGAAGCTCGAATATCGCTATCGCCTGTCGGGCGGACGGATCGACATGCGCGAACGCGCCGACCTCGAGCGCCGCTACGACGCGCTGAGCGCGAAGGTGCGGTTCGACAAACATGACGGCCATCGCCGCTGGTAGTCGGACTTGCTCGGAGGGGCGCAAGGAGAGGGGGCCGGGCAACCGGCCCCTTTTTCGCGCGACCACAACAGCCCTCTCCCGCGAAGGGGTGAGGGATTCCAAGGGCACAGGCTTGCCTATCCCCAACGACGGCGTATCGATCGCATCCTTCCACCCATGGAGTCTTCGATGCGCCTTGCTCTTGCCGCCGTCCTGCTCGCCGCCACGTCCGCACCCGCCATCGCGGCGCCGCTCCATTCCTATTCAGGACTGGCAATCTCCGCGTCGGGGGATCGGGTCGCTAGCGTCGAAGCGATCGAGAATGAGGGCAGTGCCGGCAAGGCCGCGCACGGAAAGATCGTCGTGCGATCGGTCAAGGACGGCAGGATCCTGACGACCATCGATCCTTGCACGAAGTGTAGCTATTCGGGGGTGACGTTCGGCCCGGGCGGCGCCGTCGCCTTTCTGGAGCGCGACCGCGATGCCGGAACCGTCGCGCTGGCGCTGGCGGACGGCAAGGCGACGCGCACGGTCGCTACGCTTCGCGGCATCGCCCAGACCCCGCGTTTCTCCCCCGACGGCAAGAAGATCGCCTTGCTGGTGACGCTCAACGCCGCCAAGGAATCGGGCGCGACCCAGCCCGGCGTCCGGCAGGTCGGCGAGATTGGGGAGACAAGCGACGAACAGCGGCTGGCGGTGTTCAACCTGGCGGGTGCGCCGGTCACCGACGTCAAGCCGGTCTCTCCCGCCGAGCGCTATATCTACGAATATAGCTGGACCCCCGACAGCGCCTGCTTCGTCGCGACCACCGCGCTGGGCAATGGCGACAATAATTGGTGGGTCGCGACGCTCGACGCGATCGACGCCACGAGCGGGGCGGTGCGCCCGATCGCCCGGCCCAAGACCCAGATCAACGCGCCGCGCGTCTCGCCCGACGGCAGGAGCGTGGCCTATATTGGCGGGCTGATGAGCGATTTCGGCGCGGTCGGCGGCGACGTCTGGACCGTGCCGTTCGCCAGCGGCGAGCCGGTCAACGCAACCAAAGGCGACAAGGCGACGGTCACCTCGCTGACCTGGACGAAGGTGGGCATTCGCGACACGCGATTGATGGGCGCCAACGCCCAGGTCGGCGCGCTCGGCGCCAAGGGCAGCAGCATCCTGTGGTCCAAACCCGCGAGCTTCGCCGCCGGTGACGGCCGCGTGGCCTATAGTGCCGACGGATCGGTGATCGCGACGGTGGTGCAGGATTATGAGCACGCGCCGGCAATCTATGCCGGACCCGCGACGGCACCGCACAAGATCACGAGCGACAATGACGCGGTCGCCGCGATCACCAAGGCGACCAGCGTGACCTGGACCAATGAGGGATATTCCGTGCAGGGATGGCTGCTCGCACCGCTCACGGCCGAAGTCGGGCGCAAGGCGGCGATGGTCACGATCGTCCATGGCGGTCCGTCATCGGCCAACACGCCTTATTTCTTCGGCGACAACGGTCCCGCCGACATGATCAAGGCGGGCTATTACGTCTTCCTGCCCAATCCGCGCGGCAGCTTCGGCCAGGGCGAGGCATTCACTGCCGCCAACAAGCGCGATTTCGGCGGCGGCGACCTGCGCGACATCCTGGCCGGGATCGATGCGGTCGAGAAGATCGCCCCGGTCGACGACGATCGGCTCGGCCTGACCGGCGGCAGCTATGGCGGCTTCATGGCGATGTGGGCGAACACCCAGACCAATCGCTTCAAGGCGATCGTTGCGGGTGCGGGCCTGTCGAACTGGATCAGCTATTACGGCACCAACGGCATCGACCAGTGGATGATCCCGTTCTTCGGCAAGTCGGCCTATGACGACCCCAAGCCCTATGTCGAGGCGTCGGCGATCACCTACATCAAGAAGGCCAGGACCCCGACCTTCATCTATGTCGGCGAGCGCGACATCGAGGTGCCGCCGACCCAGTCGATCGAATATTGGCATGCGCTGAAGGAACTGGGCGTGCCGACCACGTTGATGATCTACCCCGACGAGGGCCATGGCATTCGCCAGCCCGAGCATGTCGCCGACCTGCGCAAGCGCGTTGCGGCGTGGTGGGAGAAGTATCTGGGGAAGTAGGGCGGTAGCGGCCCGCCATTCCAACCGTCATCCCGCTTGCGCGGCGATGGCTTGTTTAGGCTGCACGACCCGCAAACCCCAACCCCTGATGAACGGACAGGCCAGAGAAAGTTCAGGCCCGGAAACCTATCGTTTCGACCATCAGGGTTGAAGCGAGGCGTTCGAACGCCGATTTCGCACCCGCAACAAAGGACAAGAGCCATGAAGGCCCTCATCACTTCCTCCTTTTTCTGGCGTTTCGTCGGCGGCTTCGCTTTGGGCGGAGTCGGCGTGCTGACGCTGCATCCGGCCGGCGCGCAGACGCTGCCGCATACTCCGGCGGCGATCACGCATCTGGCGGACTGAAACCTTGGGCGCTCGTGTTCCGTACTTATATCATCGGAACAACGGAGCTCCCCGTATGATCAAATATGTTCTGCCGCTTGCCGCCGCCGGTGCGCTGGCCGCGGCGATCTTCACCAGTCCCTTCGCCCATGCCGAACGCGCGGTGCCGATTCCGGCGCCGGCGCACGACGTCCAGCCGAGCGTTAAACCCAGTGTCGCGGTACTCGCCGGCGGCTGTTTCTGGGGCATGGAGGCGGTGTTCGAACGCGTCAAAGGCGTGACCAACGTCACCGCGGGCTATGCCGGGGGCACTGCCGCGACCGCGACCTACGACCAGGTGTCGACCGAAACCACGCGCCACGCCGAAGCGATTCGCGTCAGCTATGATCCGCGCGTCGTCAGCTACGGCACGTTGCTGCGCATCTATTTCTCGGTCGCGCACGATCCGACGACACTCGACCGCCAGGGTCCCGATCGCGGCACCAGCTATCGCTCGGCGATCTTTCCGCAGAATGCGGCGCAGCGCGCGGTGGCGGCGGCGTACATCGCGCAGCTGGGCCAAGCGAAGGTCTATGGGCGGCCGATCGTGACCAAGATCGAGACCGGCGGCTTCTATCCGGCCGAGGCCTATCACCAGCATTTCTTCGACAAGAATCCCAACCATCCGTACATCGTGGCGTGGGACAAGCCCAAGGTCGCTGCGTTCAAGGCGGCGTTTCCGACGCTGGCGAAGTAGGGCCTCCCATCCGTCACCCCGGCCTTGTGCCGGGGTCCACCGGGCGGCAAGTCCAAGACAAGCGGCTCCAGCTTCGCGCTCACTTGCACGGTGGATGCCGGGACGAGCCCGGCATGACGGGGTGGGTCGGGTTTCCTTCGAATCCTTGGTCACGCCGCCAGCGGAAACCGCAGCAACCGATCGGCGACCGGCACCAGCGCCTCGCCGCTTCGGCCCACCGCGCGGACGATCTCGGGATGATGGACGTCGAGCCCACCGGTGAGCGAACCGAAAGCGGGCAGCACCAGCTTGGTGCCGGTCGCGACGAAACAGCGCCGCGACACCAGTCGCCCGCGCACCCGCACCCGGAGCTTGGGATGGAAGTGCCCCGACAATTCGGGCCGCGGATCGCGCGAATCGGCTTCGTGCCGCAGCACCAGCCCGTCGAGCTCGGCCTCGTCGACGATCTCGCCGCCGCACGGATCGGCCATCGCATGGTCGTGGTTGCCGACGACCCAGACGAAGCGGTGCGCGGCGGTCAGCGCGCGCAGCCGCTCCTGTTCGGCCGCGGGCAAGCGCTCGCATCCGCGCGAATCATGGAAGCTGTCGCCGAGGCACCAGATCTCCGCCGGTGCGGTCGCCGCAACGGCTTGTTCCAGCGCCGCCAACGTCGCCGCGCTGTCATAAGGCGGCAGCATCTGGCCGAAGCTGGCGAACCAGCTCGCCTTCTCGAAATGCAGGTCGGCGACGATCAGCGCGCGCCGCGCCGGCCAGAACAAAGCGCCGTCGGGTTGGGCGGCAAATTGATGGCCGGCGAACGAAAAGGGAACCATTGCCCATCCATGCCGTAATAGCAGGGCGCGATCAATGGCTTGCGGCGGTGCAACAAAAGCCCCTTGATCGGCGCGCCAACAGGCGTAAAGCGCGCCGTCCTTTCCGGCAGGCCCATCCGACTCCATGTCAGCAGCCATTTCACCCCAACAGACGATGTCGAAAAAGGCGCTGGCGGCGCTGACCATCGGCGCGATCGGCGTGGTGTTCGGCGATATCGGCACCAGTCCGCTATACGCGTTTCGCGAAGCGCTCAGCCAGGCCGCCGCCGATGGGCTGACGGCCGACGAGATATTGGGCGTGCTCAGCCTGGCCTTGTGGTCGCTGATCCTGGTCGTTTCGATCAAGTACGTCACTTTCCTGATGCGCGCCGACAATCAGGGCGAAGGCGGCGTGCTGGCGCTCGCCGCGCTGGCCCGCCGCGCGCTCGGCTGGCGATCGCGGATCGCGCTCGCGCTGGGCGCGGCCGGCGCCGCCTTATTCTATGGCGACGCGATCATCACGCCGTCCTTGTCGGTATTGTCGGCGGTCGAGGGCCTGAGGACGATCCCCGGCGGCGCCGACGCGATCGGCGACCATACCATTCTGGCGGTCACGATCGCCATCCTGATCGGATTGTTCCTGATTCAGTCGCGCGGCACCGCGCGCGTCTCGGTGCTGTTCGGGCCGGTCTGCGTCTTGTGGTTCGTGGTGATCGGCGGCCTCGGCCTCTATCACATCAGCGACGAGCCCGGCATCCTGTGGGCGTTCAATCCGTGGCATGCGGGCCAATTCCTGGCGACGCACGGCGTGCTCGGCCTGTTCGTGCTGGGCGCGGTGTTCCTGACCGTGACCGGCGCCGAGGCGCTGACCGCCGATATGGGGCATTTTGGGGCGAAGCCGATCCGGCTCGGCTGGTTCCTGCTCGCCTTTCCAGCGCTGTGCCTCAACTATCTCGGACAAGGCGCCTATACGCTCAACAAGCTGGAGGCGGTGCAGGCGACCGGTCAGAAATGGGAGAATGCCGACTGGTTCTTCCTGATGGCGCCCGAGACGGTGCGCCCCCTGCTCGTCATCCTGGCGACATTGGCGACGATCATCGCCAGCCAGGCGGTGATCACCGGCGCCTATTCGCTGACGCAACAGGCGGTACAGCTCGGTTTCCTGCCGCGCCTTCGCGTGCGCAACACCTCGGCCGATTATGCCGGCCAGATCTATCTGCCGTCGATCAACTGGCTGCTGCTGGTCGGCGTACTGGTGCTGGTGGTCCAGTTCCGCACCTCATCGGCGATGGCGGCGGCCTATGGCATCGCGGTGACGGGCACGATGGTGATCACGACCTTGCTCGCATACGTCGTGGTGCGGCACAGCTGGCACTGGCCGCGTCCCTGGGCATTGGCGATCATTCTGCCCTTCCTGACGCTCGACCTGATCTTCTTCGGCGCCAATAGCTTGCGCGTGATCGAAGGCGGCTGGGTGCCGCTGGTCATCGCCGCAGTGATCGGGCTGGTCATCTTCACCTGGGTGCGCGGCAAGGCGATCGTGAAGACGTTCGAGCAACGCCAGAGCGTGCCGCTCGCCGATCTTGCCGCGGCGCTGGCACGGCGCGCGCCCGAACGGGTCGAAGGCACCGCGATCTTCCTGACCGGCAATCCCGACAGCGCGCCCGGCGCGCTGCTCCACAACCTCAAGCACAACAAGGTGCTGCACGAGGTCAACCTGATCGCTTCGGTGCGCACCGCCGACCGGCCGCAAGTGCCGCCCGAGGAAAGGTGCGAGGTCAAACGGATCGACGACAATTTCAGCGTCGTGATCCTGCGTTACGGCTTCATGGAGACGCCCGACGTGCCGCGCGCTCTGGCCGACGCGGCCAAGGCGGGGCTGATCGCCCTCGATCCGATGAAAGCGAGCTATTTCATTGGTCGCAACACGCTCAAGCCCGATGCCGAGGTCGGCATGCCGTTATGGCAGGACCGCATCTTCATGTTCCTGCAGCGCAATGCCAGCGACCCTACCGACTTCCTGCATATCCCGCCGGGCAAGGTGCTGGAGTTGGGCGAGCAGGTGACGGTTTGAGCGCTTCGCGCTCGGACAGTCATCCACTAAGGCGGGGATCCCGAGCCTCAGGTTTAGCCGGCGCGAAGTGAATTCGCGCCGTCGGCCGGTGTCTTCGACACCGCCGGCCGAGCTCGTCGCCGGGGCGCGGAATAGCGGCCGCTATTCCGCTGCGACGAGCTCATCCCGCGTACGCTTTCACCAGATCGTACAGATAATCCCGCCCGACATAGAGCGACTCCACCCGGATGCGCTCATTCAGCCCGTGGATGCCGCTGAAGTCGGATTCGATGAACACGCCCGGCGCGCCATAGGTCGGAATGCCGATCGCTTCGAGGAAGATGCCGTCGGTGGCGCCGGTCGACATGCTGGGCAGCATCGGCACGCCGGGGAAATACTTGTCGGCCAGCGTCTTCATCGGTCCGACGATCTTGGGGTCGAGCGTCGGCGGGATGCCGATCGGGCGGACCGGCTGGTTGGCGGTCACGGTCACCTTGGGTCCGGCCAGTTCCTTCAACTTGGCCAGCGTCCCCTCGACGCTTTCACCCGGGAAGATGCGGCAATTGACGTTGGCCGTCGCCTTTTGCGGCAGCGCATTCTCGGCATGGCCGGCGCTCAGCAACGTCGCGACGCAGGTCGTGCGCAAGGTCGAATGCATCGCCTTGTCGAGCGAGACGATCTTGTCGGCCTCGGCGTCGTTGGGATTGGCGAGCAGGCGCTTGACCGCCGCCGCCATCGGCGCGGGCGTCTGCGGCGCGCCGGCCACCGCGGTAAAGAAGGCACGCGTCGTATCGGTGAACTTCACCGGGAATTCGTAGCCACGCACTTTCTCGAGCGCGTCGGCGAGCTCGTAAATGGCGTTGTCGGGAACCGGCTGCGAGCTGTGCCCGCCGGGATTGGTGGTGGTGAAGGTGAAGTTTTGCGCCGCTTTCTCGCCGACCTGGATCGCCAGGATCTCGCGCTCGCCCTTGGCGTTGTAGCGCCCGCCGCCGCCTTCGTTGAGGGCGAATTCGGCAGCGATCAGGTCCGACTTGTTCTTGGCCAGCCATTCGGCGCCGTTAAAGGCATACGTGGTTTCCTCGCCGCAGGTCAGCGCCATCTTGATCGTGCGCTTGGGCTTGTATCCGCTGGCCTTGAAGCGGATCATTGCATCGGCCCAGATCGCCGCCATCGCCTTGTCGTCGACCGTGCCGCGTCCGTAATAGAATCCGTTCTCCTCGATCAGCTTGAACGGATCGCGCACCCAATCCTCGCGCTTGGCGGCGACGACATCGATATGCGCGAGCAGCAGCATCGGCTTGGCCTTGGGATCGCTGCCTTTCAGCACCGCGACCAGTCCGCCATCCTTGGGATGATCGGGCACCGAGAATGGCGTCAGCTCGCTGTCGTTATAGCCGGCCGCCTTCATCCGCGCAGCGATCTGCGCGGTCGCCTGGGTGCAGCTGCCGATGTCGACCACCGTGTTGGTTTCGACCAGTTCCTTGTACAGGCCGAAAAACGCCTGCTGATCCGGCCGGAGATCGGCCGCCGCGCCGGCCATTGGCTGGGCGAGCAGTCCCGCCGCGATGATCCACCCCAATGCGCGCATGATGCCCCCCGATTGTTATGATGACTGGGGGAGATTAGAGCCCGAAACCGGGCGATGCGCAACGTCCGACGTCAGGGACGCATGCGGGCCGAGCTCGCCATCACGTTGCGCGGCAAGGTCAGGCGGATCTCGCGGTTGGCGAAATCGATCTGGACGCGGCGAAACAGCCGGAGCGAGTCCATGCCGAGCATCAGCGCCGGCGTGTCGGTCAACCCGAACCGCTTGAACGGCACGGCATCGGCGAATGCGATCGGCAATTGGTGGAAACCGACCCCTGCTATGTCGAGCGAGTCAATCACGCGATAATCGGCCTGGAGATACTGGCCGGTCACCGCTTGCAGCGAGACAGTGCCGAGCGACTTTTCGGTCTTCACGCGCCTGAGCAAGGCGAGGTTGCCGACGGTCACCGGCGATCCGGTGTCGATCACGACCGAGATGCGCTTGCCGTGATAGCGCGCGTCGGTGACGATCAACTGGCCGTAGAGATTCTTGGCGCGGATCACGATGTCGTCCGGGCTGCCCATCAGGCCGCGTTTCTTGGACGCGCGGACTTCCATCACGTTCTTGTCGAAATCGATCGACACCGCATGACCCTTGAGCGCGTCGATTCCCAGCATGCCGGGCGCGCCGAGATTGGTCGCCTCGACCGCCGGCGCCTCGATCGTGTCTGGCGCGATCATGTTCACGCGGAGATCGGAGAGCTTGTAGGTGCCGAGCTCGCTCTGTCCCGCCATCGTCGTCACCCGGACGCGGCGTCCGGTGCTGAGCTTGAGGACGTCGGCCAGTTCGCGCGACACCACGGTGCGTTCCGATCCGGTATCGATGATGAAGGAATAGGGTCCGCTCGGGCCGATCGACACAGGAACGGTCATGCGCTGTTCGGTATTGGCGAAACCGAGCAGTTCGGACGCGGTCGCCGGAGTGGTCGCGCCGGTCGCCGGAACCACCGGCGGATCCTGGGGAACGCCGCTATCGGCCGATGACGGCGCAGCCGTCGCGCCCAAGGCCAGAACCAGCAAGGGAATAAACCCGCGCATGACGCGAATGTTACGCCCGTTCCGGTCTTGTACCAAGAGAATTCGTGTGCGCTCAGAGTCTGTCGAAAACTCGCGAAAGAGCGAGTTTTGAGACCGCACCAGCCC
>NZ_BCYZ01000098.1 GCF_001598455.1 Sphingomonas pruni NBRC 15498 | reverse complement strand
TGGAAGGGAGGGGAGATTGATGTGTCATCAGAACTCGCTGGCCCGCCGTCCCAGCAAGGTCACTTCGACCCGGCGATTGAGCCGCATCCCCGCCGCGGTGGCGTTGGTCGCAACCGGGTCGCGTTCGCCATGCCCCGCGACCGAGAAGCGCGCGCGAGTCACGCCCATCGCGTCGAACGCGCTCCTGACGCTCGCCGCGCGGCGTTCGGACAGGTCCTGATTGTGCCCATCGGTGCCGCGCGAATCGGTGTAACCATCGATCGCCACGCGCACCCCGGGATTGGCGCGCAGATAGCTTGCCAGCGGGCGCAATTTGTCGATCGCGCCGCGGCGCAGCACGTCGCTGTCGGTCGCGAACAACACGTCTTCGTCGAGCCGCATCATCGCGCCGCGCGCGGTCTGGCGAAAGCCGTAGCCGTGCATAGCGCCGCGATCCCATCCGCCGCGGCCGCCGCGCTCCTCCACGACATAGCCGCTGTCGCGCGCATCCCAGTCGAACCCGCGCGGCCGCGGTCCGGCAATCTCGGCAAAGGCACGGTTGGCCTGGCGCGCTTCGAAGATCGTCAGGAAGCGGTCATGGTTGCGGTCGAAATTGCGCATGACGAAGGCGCACCCGCGTCGCGTCTCGCGCAATTCGGGATAGAGGATGCGGACGCCCGGTCCGACCATGCGGAAATCGGCCATGCCGGGGCGACCGCCCGACCAATCCCAGCGATCCTGCGCGACTGCCGGACTGGCGATGGCGATCAGCGCGGTCGCGGCGGCAAACATCATTTTCATGGCTATTCTCCCTATGATGATAGACGCGTGCTAACGGCGCGGGACTGAACCCGGCCTTAGACGAGCCGACAGGGAGCGTTCAGGCGGCGGAGACGGTTCCGTCGGCGACAGCAAACCACGACGCGGCGCCGATATCGTCGAACGGCGCGCGTTCGGTGCCGGTGATCCACACCTGGCTGCCGGTTACCGCCAGCCGATCGAACAAGGCCGCACGGCGCACCGGATCGAGATGCGCGGCGACCTCGTCGAGCAGCAGGATCGGCGCCCGGCCGATACGGTCGGCGACGAGTTCGGCATGGGCGAGGACGAGGCCGAGCAGCAGCGCCTTCTGCTCGCCGGTCGAACAGAGCGACGCGGGCTGGTTCTTCTCGAGATGGGTGACCGCGAGGTCGCTGCGGTGCGGCCCGACCAGCGTGCGGCCGGCGGCGGCATCGCGGCGGCGTCCCTGCGCCAGATCGGCTGCCAGCGTATCCGCGCCGCTCCAACCTTCCAGCGCCAGGCCGGCGCGCGCGAACGGCCCTTCGGGCTGGCTCGCCAATCGTTCGGCCAGCGCCGCGACCGTCTCGCGCCGCCCCGCATCGATCGCCACGCCGTGCTCCGTCATCTGCGCCTCGAGCGCGGTCAGCCATTGCGGGTCGGGACGGTCATCGCCCAGCACGCGGTTGCGCGCGCGCATAGCCGCTTCGTAGCGATTGGCGTGCTGGGCATGGTCCGGCCGCAGCGCCAGGGTCAGCCGATCGAGGAATCGCCGCCGCTCGCCCGCGGGTTCGACGAACAGCCGGTCCATCGCCGGGGTAAGCCAGAGCACGGTCAGCCATTCGGCCAGTGCGGTCGCGGCGGTCGTCGCGCCGTTGATGCGAACGATGCGGCGTTCGGGGGCGGAGGGCTGGGTGCCAGTGCCGATGTCCACCTCCCCTCCCACTTGTGAGCTCCGGGTGAATGGCGCCCCGCGCCATTCAGACTGTGCCGGGGGCACAGTCGACCCGGAGCTGGGACGGGGGAGGGCTTGTCGTGACTCTGCAACCTTAGACGCCGTAACGATATCCGACACGCCCTCCCCTAGCCCCTCCCACAAGTGGGAGGGGGACAAGGTCGCCGCCACCCCGAACCCGCCTTTACCCCCCTGCCGCGCCATGTCGCTCAGCGCCGCCCTTCGCAGCCCGCGCCCGGGGGCAAGCAGCGACACTGCCTCGAGTACATTGGTCTTGCCCGCGCCGTTCTCGCCGGTCAGCACAACGAAGCCGCGCCCCGGATGGAGCACGGCTTCGGCATGATTCCTGAAATCGGTGAGGATCAGGCGCGACAGCATCGCGCCGGTCCTAGCGGAGTTTGCGTCCGCGCGTCAGCCCGGGACTCAGGCCGCGAGCTTCGCCGGTTCGGCGGTGTCAGGCTGCTGGTTCTTCGCGCTCAAATACGACGCCATCTCGGCGCCCAGCTCGCGCTGCGCCTTGAGATAAGCGACCGGCTCGCCGAGCCCAAGCCGCTTGCGCGCCGCATCGATCGGCTCGTGGAGCAGCTGCAGATAATCCTCGCCGGAGATCCACTTGGCCTTCTTGCCGCGCTTATAGCCTTCCCACACCGCCTTCGCGAACAGCGTGTTGCCGGTGACCTTCAGGCTCTTGAGCGCCGCCGCCCCGCCGATGAACGCCCAGCCGAGCCCACCGACCTGGGCATAGCTGAACGCGACCAGGGCTGCTTCGCCCAGGCTTTCGTCGGCCTTGTAGCCGGTCAGCACGTGCCAGATGTCGTGCGTGTCACGCACCCGCCGCCCGAACCAGGCATAAGGATGCGCCATGTCTTCCTCGCGGTTGATCTTGCTGACCTCGGCCAAGCCGTCAGCCGAATAGCCCGTCGATTCGAGGAAATGGTTGTACGCCGCGCCCACCGTGCCCGGCGCGAATTGCTTGGCAAAGCCCGGCTGCGACAAGAGTTGCGCGAGCTCGATCCGCTCATAGGCCATGCGCCCACCTTCTTCGGTGGCGATGAAGCGCGCATAATTCATCGGCGCATTGCCGACGTTCAAGGCGCGCATGATCACGAACACCTGCGTCGTATCGTCGCCATTCGCGAGCAATTTGCGAATCGCGCGGAACGCGGTCTTCCAGTCGCGCTTGCCGGTGGTGCCGGGAAAGGGGGGGAGCTTTGCGGCCATCGGATGATTCCTTACTGACAATCATGTAAGTAAGTGAAATGGGCGGGGTCGTCAACCCTGTCGCGATCGTGTGGGGACTCTCATACCGGCGGTCGCGTTAAGAACACCACAATTCCATCTTGACCAGGCGAGGTTTCGGACAACTTTTCGCGGGCAATGGCAGGGGCCGGCCAGGACGCCACAGGCCAAGGCGCTGCTGGATATTGGGCATCTCCGAATCGATCACTGCCAGCGGGTTGTTGTCTCCGTACCTGGTCGCACTGCGGTAGCGCAGTATTTGCTGATACCGGTATGATGGGGCTAGCCGGTTGACCGTGATCCAATAGCCGAACGGCGCATTCTCCGTTGGCTCGGCAACGACGACGTCGCCGCGCAATGGCCCCGCTCCGATAAAGCGAACTTCCTGATTGTTGTTGCGAAAAGTTATGTGGGTGAAGATCCCTTCGAAGCGATCAATCGATCGCCGATAGGTGAGCAACTGCGTGTACCGCACCTGCTCTCCGTCCCCGGCGCTATACTCGCTCGCGGTTTGCGTCAGCAAAAGCGGCGGCGCCGATCCTCCCATGGGGTAAACGACGCGCGCCTCGCTCAGGTAACGCGGTTGCCATGCAGTGTCATAATAGGATGTCGGCGCCTTGCCCATCGACCGCATCGCAGCGTCGCAATCCAGGTCGGCTGTGCGCTTCAGACAGAGTGTGATGATTCCCGGAATCGGACCTTCGTCGCGATTGGGCTGATCCGGTTCCTGTGTCGCCATAAAGCGCCATTCCGATCTCGCGCCGAATGGCTTGGTGAGGTCGATTGCGCTGATCGTCTTGGTTGCCGGGGGTTCCGCACTTCCAGCCGATCCGAAGAAAATAACGATAGCCGCGATCGTGGCGACGAAGATCGCTCCGGACCGCGCCTGCGTCACACCCGCATCGGCATCAGCACGTACAGCGCCGGCGACTTGTCGTTCTCGCGGATCAGGGTCGGCGCGCTGGCATCGGCCAAGTGCACTTCGACCATATCCCCTTCGATCTGGCCGAGGATGTCGAGCAGATAGCGGCTGTTGAAGCCGATATCGAAGCCCTGCGCGGCATATTCGCCGGGGACTTCCTCGGCGGCGGTGCCGTTTTCCGGGCTGGTCACCGACAGAGTGATCTTGTCGCGATCGAGCGACATCTTCACGGCCCGCGTTTTCTCCGTGGCGATGGTCGACACGCGGTCGACGCCTTCCTCGAAGCTGCGCGGGTCGATCTTGAGGATCTTGTCGTTGCCGGTCGGGATGACGCGCGAATAATCGGGGAAGGTGCCGTCGATCAGCTTCGAGGTCAGCAGCGCCTGGCCCATGTCGAAGCGGATCTTCGACGAGGACAGCGACACGCCGACCGATCCATCGATCTCGTCGAGCAATTTGCGCAATTCGGCCACGCATTTGCGCGGGATGATGATGTCCGGCATGCCCTCGGCGCCGTCGGGGCGCGGCAGGGTGACGCGGGCGAGGCGATGGCCGTCGGTCGCCGCGGCCTTGAGCACCGGCTGGCCGTCATCGGCGACGTGCCAGAAGATGCCGTTGAGATAATAGCGCGTCTCTTCGGTCGAGATCGCGAAGCGCGTCTTGTCGATGATCTGCTTGAGCGTTTCCGCAGGCAGCTCGAACTGCACCGGCAATTCGCCCTCGGCGATCACCGGGAAATCGTCGCGCGGCAGGGTGCCGAGCTGGAACCGCGCGCGACCCGCGACGATCGTCATCTTGCCTTCCGCCGCGGCGAGCTGAACCTGGCTACCTTCGGGAAGCTTGCGCGCGATGTCGAACAAAGTGTGCGCCGACACCGTGGTCGCGCCCGGCGTATCGACCGCCGCCGGCACGCTTTCGTTGATCTGCAGGTCGAGATCGGTCGCCATCAGCTTGAGCGATCCCTCGGCCGTTGCCTCGATCAGCACGTTCGACAGAATCGGGATGGTGTTGCGGCGTTCGACCACCGACTGCACATGGCTCAGCCCCTTGAGGAGCGTTGCGCGTTCGATCGTCGCCTTCATGTCCTAACCCCCGGGCCGGTGCCCTGATTTTCCGACCCGCCAGACAAGAGAGAATCCGGGGGCAATTCGCCTACTCTCTTCCTTAACGTGAAAAAGGGCCGGAGCAAGCGCCCCGACCCTCCTTTCACACCCTGTTTCCCCCTGTTGTTGTGGATGACTCGATTTAGAACCGGACACCCACCCCGGCGACGACCTGATGCCGGTCGGTATCGACCGAGAAATTGTTGGTGTTGGCGCCGTTGGGATATTCCAACCGGGCCTGGCCGTAGTTGGAATAGCGATATTCGACCTTGGCATAGGCCTTGCCGCCGAGCGACTGCTCGACACCGGCGCCGGCGCGCCAGCCGTCCAGGTTGAAATGCTGGCCGGTTTCGGTCGTACCGTTCGACGCGACGAGGTCGAGCCGCTGATTGGTGTAACCACCCTTGGCATAGATCATCGTGCGCGGCGCGACGACATAGCCGATGCGTGCGCCGGCATAGAGATCGCGGCCGGCCTTGACGCGGCCATAGCCCAGCGCACCGGCGGCCGACGGATTGTTGGTCACCTTGCTGGTCGATCCGGTCACTTCACCCTCGGCGCCGAAAACCCAATTGCCGCTGCGTGCGTCATATCCGACGTCGCCGCCATAGGTCAGGCCGTCCGCCGAATTGCTGCTGTCGATCGACGAATTGGGCACCTGGCCCGGCTGCATCCGGTCATAGCCCAGGATGATGCCGGCGCGCGGACCGCTGAACGTCGTGTCGCTATCCGGGTTCGGGGGGCCGTCCTGCGCGAAGGCGGGGGCGGCGACGGCCAGCGCTGCGAGACTGGCGGTGGCAAGGATCAGCTTACGCATAAATAACTCCATTCACTCAATTCCCGCGGAGCACCGGGGGGTCGGTGGCGCGGGAAGGGGCAAATAGGTGGGGAGCCAAGAGGTTGCATGAACCTCAGATAAACAAGGAATTTCGTTGCTTTCGCGCCACAGGGGGTTGAAAGCGCGGGGGATGATTACAAGGCGGGGACGCGACTTCATCGCGCGGCACGGCGAGACGGTATTCAACGCGGCCGGGCGGCTGCAGGGCGACCATCCGCACACCCCGCTGACTCGCGCAGGATTCCGCCAGGCCGACGAAATGGGCGAGGCCCTCCACCACTTTTTGGGCGACAAGCCCGCGCTGACATTATGGGCATCGCCGACCGGACGCGCGCTGCAGACCTTGGCGGTGATCGCCGAGCATGTCGGGCTCGACTGGCACCAGGCGAAGACCGACCCACGCCTGACCGAGATCGGCATGGGCAGCTGGGGCGGGCGCTATTATCGCGACGTCATCGCCGAGGTGGGCGATGTGATCGACCGTCCGAGCGGGCTGCTGATCAGCGCGCCGGACGGCGAGCTCTATCCGCAGATCGCCGAGCGCGTCTCGGCCTGGCTGGCGGAGACCAACGACGATCCGAGCGATCGATTGGTCATCATGCACGGCATTTCGAGCCGGTTGATGCGCGGCGTGATGACCGGGCAGCCTGCGGTCGACCGCTTCGGCGCGCCCGCGGCCGGCCATCTGCCGCAAGGGTCGCTGGTGATGATCGAGGGCGGCGTCGAGACGATCGTCCATCTCGGCGGCGGTGGGGAGACGGTGTGAAGCGGCTGGCGGTCGTCACCGCGTTGATCGCGACGGCGGTCGCGGCGGCCCCGGCCATCGCGCGCGACACGATCGGCGTGTGGAACCGCTGGGGCGCGTTCAGCGATCCCAGCCCGCGGCGCTGCTTCGCGATCGCGCAGCCGGTCGATCCCGATCATCGCGCCGGCTTCGCCAGCATCGCCAATTGGCCTGGGCAGAATATCCGCAGCCAGCTCCATATCCGCCTCAGCCGCGGCCGGGCCGGCAATGCGCGCGTGACTTTGTCGATCGGCGAGCGCCGGTTCGAGCTGGTCGCCGGCACCGACGACGCCTGGGCCCCCGATCCGCGCACCGACGCCGCGATCGTCGCGGCAATGCGCAGCGGGCGGTCGATGAGCGTCGAGGGATTGGGGCGGGACGGGTCGGCGTTTGCCGATGTCTATGCGCTTTCGGGCGCCGCTACCGCGATCGACGCGGCTGCGCTGGCGTGTCGCGGGTAAGGAACGGCCGCCGAATACTCCAACCGTCATGCCGGGCTTGTCCCGGCATCCACCGCGCAGGTTAGCGAGAAGCAAGAGCCTCTAATACCGGGTGTGCTGCTCAGTGGACCCCGGCACAAGGCCGGGGTGACGTGGAATAGTACCACCTTGTCAGCCACTTGGATGTCCGGAGCCGAGATAACCCTGCAAGCCCGCGACCAGCGCGTCGAACACCGCGCGGACCGGCGCCGAGGTTCGCAGATCCTCGTGCATCACCGCCCAGGTGTCGAGCGCATAGCTGATCGCGTCGGGTAGGAGGCGAACCAACGCGGGGTCGCGTCGCGCCAGCGGCACCTGACAGAATCCGACACCCACACCGGCTCTCAGTGCGGCGAGTTGGGCAAGGTCATTGTCCGATCGGAACGCGAAATCCTCCATCCGGATCGGGATGCCGGCCGCGCGCATCGCGCGGACCACCGCGTTTTCCTTCTCCACCCCGATTATCCCGAGCGCGGCGACCTCCTCGAACGTGGTGGGCGGCGGCCGGCCGGCGATGGCATCGGCACGGACATAGAGTCCGAGCTCGATGTCGCCGATCCGCCGCGCGACCAGCGCGCCCTGTTCTGGCCGCACCATCCGGACCGCGACATCGGCTTCGCGCCGCAACAGGTCCTCGTTGCGGTTGCTGGGCGACAGCGCGACGACCAGCCGCGGATGCCGCCGCCGCAACGCCGCCAGGATCGGCGGCAGTATTTCGACCGAGATCACGTCGCTCGCCGATACGCGCACTAGACCTGCGATCTCGCTTCCCTGCGTCGCCCCGCGCGCGAAGGCGGCGGCGGCGATTTCCATCGCCTCGGCATGCGTCTTCAGGCCCAACGCGGCCTCGGTCGGGATCAACCCGTCGGGCGCCCGCGTGAACAGAGCGACGCCGACCGCCTGCTCGAGATCGGCGATCCGCCGCCGCACCGTCGGTTGGGCGAGCGCGAGCCGCCGCGCGCCGCCCGACAGGCTGCCCTCGCGCAGCACGGCCAAAAAGGCGCGATGGCGCTCCCAATCCTCGCTCATCGCGGTCCGACCCAGGGGGCACAGAGGGTGCCGGCCACAGAGAAAGGAATAGGGCCGGGCGAGGATATCATCCCCGCCCGACCCGCAGCCGGAAAGCAGCACTCTCGGCTGCATTCCCGGTTTCGCCCATTCCGGACCGAGTGCCTAGCTAGGGATTTCCCGCTCAGTAATCTTATGGTCTCGATAACCACCTCGCGACCTCCAATGGCGGGCTGTAAAATTTGTATAACCTGATCGTCACATAGCGACAATTTTATACAACCTCGATCGCACCGATAATCGCGTCGTCAAAGCAGGAGACGAACGATGACGAAGACGGTGCTGGTGCTTGGGGCGAGCGGTGGGGTGGGCGGAGAAACGGCGCGCGCGCTGGTCGCTCACGGCTGGAACGTGCGCGGGCTGAGCCGCTCACCGCGCAACGACGAGGCGATCGACTGGCGCGTCGGCGATGCGATGGATCGCGCGGCGGTGCTGGCGGCGGCGCAGGGCTGCGACGCGATCGTCCACGCCGTCAACCCGCCGGGCTATCGCGATTGGGAAAAGCTGGTGATGCCGATGCTTGAGAACAGCTTCGCCGCCGCTCTCGCCAATAACGCCCGGCTCGCGCTGCCGGGGACGATCTATAATTACGACCCGCGCACTTCGCCGGTAATCGCGCCCGACAGCCCGCAGCGTCCGAACACCAGGAAAGGCGCGATTCGCGTCGCGATGGAGAGCACGATCGAGCGATCGGAGGCCAAAGCAGTGATCCTGCGCGCAGGCGATTATTTCGGACCGCGGCCGGGCAACAGCTGGCTGAGCCAGGGACTCGTCACGCCCGGCCAAAGGGTCGGCCGTGTGATGGTGCCGGGCAAGGCGGGGGTCGGACACGCCTGGGCCTATCTGCCTGACGTTGGCGAGACGTTCGCGAGGCTGCTCGACAAAAGCGACGACCTGCCGCGGTTCGCCCGCTATCATTTCGCTGGCATATGGGACGATGACGGCACGCGCATTACCGGCGCGATCGCGCAAGCGGTCGGGCGGCCGGTCAAGACCTGGCGGATGCCCTGGGCGCTGCTGCCGCTGATCGGGCTGTTCAACCCGACGATGAAGGAAATGATCGAGATGCGCCCTTTCTGGGAACATCCGGTGCGGCTCGACAATGAAGACCTGGTCGCCGCGATCGGACCCGAACCGCATACGCCGCTCGATGTCGCGATGGCGACCAGCCTGAAGGCGCTCGGCTGCGACTGACTTGCTGGTGGCGGCGGGGCATGTCAGCTTCTGAGCTAGGAAGAAGCGGATGGCGGCAAGACTTGGCCGCCGAGTCACGATCTACTTTCGGAAAGCGAGTACCGGATTGTTTTCGCGCGTCGAATATGCCGAAGTAGGCCGCAAGGCACACGAGCTTGAGGTATCGCGAGGCCGGGACGACGCGCGTCGCTATGCCGCCAGCGTCGCAGCCGATGCATTGGCCGAGGGCGACACGGAAGCGCACGCCTTCTGGTCAGCCGTCGAAAGCAGTCTCACCCTCCGATAGCTCCCGTTCCGCCAAAAATAGGCACGCTAGAAAAGTCGCGCCTTTTCCCCTATGTGCAGCGCCATGCAGACAGAGTCGGCCGCCCTCATGCCCATCCCCGGGCACATCGATCCCGTGCCCGTGCCCCGCCAGACGGTGGCGCGCGAGGACGGGCGTGTCGACCTGGTCGGCCTTTCCAAGGCCGAGTTGCGCGAGGCATTGCTCGCCGCCGGGATGGACGCCAAGCAGGCGAAATTGCGTGCCAAGCAGATCTGGCACTGGATCTATAATCGCGGCGCGACCGAGTTCACCGCGATGACCGACATCGCCAAGGCGCAGCATCCCTGGCTGGTCGAGCGCTTCGTCGTCGGCCGTCCGCAAGTGATCGAGGCGCAGGTCTCGACCGACGGCACGCGCAAATGGCTGCTGCGCGGGCCCGACGGCCAGGATTACGAGATGGTGTTCATCCCCGACGCCGATCGCGGGACGCTGTGCGTGTCGAGCCAGGTCGGCTGCACGCTCAATTGCCGCTTCTGCCACACCGGGACGATGCGCCTCGTACGCAACCTGACGGCGCAGGAAATCGTCGGCCAGGTCATGCTGGCGCGCGACGCGCTGGGCGAATGGCCGTCGCAGCCCGAGGGGCGGATGCTCACCAACATCGTGATGATGGGGATGGGTGAACCGCTCTATAATTTCGACAATGTCCGCGACGCGCTCCATGTCGTGATGGACGGCGACGGGCTCGCGCTCAGCAAGCGCCGCATCACCCTGTCGACCTCGGGCGTGGTGCCGATGATGGCGCGCGCGGGGGCGGAGATCGGCGTCAACCTCGCCGTCTCGCTCCACGCGGTGACCAAGGAAATCCGCGACGAGATCGTCCCGATCAACCGCAAATACGGGATCGAGGAGCTGCTCCAGGCGTGCGCCGATTATCCCGGCGCCAACAACGCGCGGCGCATCACGTTCGAATATGTGATGCTGAAGGACAAGAACGACCGCGACGAGGACGCGCACGAGCTCGTCCGGCTGATCCGCAAGTACAGATTGCCGGCCAAGGTCAATCTGATCCCGTTCAATCCCTGGCCCGGCGCGCCCTATGACACGTCGACGCCCGAGCGCGTGCGGCGGTTCAGCGACATCATCTTCGAAGCCGGCATCTCGGCGCCGGTCCGCACCCCGCGCGGTCGCGACATCGATGCGGCGTGCGGCCAGCTCAAGACCGCGGCGGAGAAGAAGAGCCGGGCGGAACTCGATCGCCTGGCCGAGGAAAAGCTCGCCGCTCTGGGCTGATCCCCGACGGGACCGCCAGAGACTTCAGGCGATCACCGAATCGGCGACGAACGGATTCGACTGGCGTTCCTGGCCGAAGGTGCTCGGGTCGCCATGGCCGGGCAGGAAGAAGGTGTCGTCGCCCATCGGCCAGAGCCGCGTGACGATCGAATTGATCAAGTCCTGGTGATTGCCGCGCGGAAAATCGGTGCGGCCGATCGATCCGCGGAACAGCACGTCGCCGACGATCGCCAGTTTCGATTCGGCATTGTGGAACACGACATGGCCGGGCGTGTGCCCCGGCGTGTGGTGGACCGCGAACTCGACCTCGCCAACCGTGACCGTGTCGCCCTGGTCGAGCCAGCGCGACGGCACGAACGATCGGCCCGGCACGCCGTAGCGCAATCCGTCCTCATCGAGCTTTTCGAGCAGGAACATATCCTCGGGATGCGGCCCCTCGATCGCCACGCCGAGATCGTCGGCCAGTTGCGCCGCGCCGCCGCAATGATCGAAATGGCCATGGGTCACCAGGATCTTCTCGATCGTGACGCCATGTTTTTCCATTTGCGACTTGAGCAGCGGCAAGTCACCGCCGGGATCGACGAACGCGCCGCGCATTGTCTTCGTGCACCATAATAAGGTGCAATTCTGCTGGAGCGGAGTGACGGGGATGATCGCCGCGCGAAGCGGCTGCGCGGTGCTGGCCATGGCGAAAACCTAGGGTCTGTCGTCGCGACCGGCAATGCCTTGCGCGCGGTGCTTACCTGCACGTCTGACGCCATGCCGGTAGAAACCGGGGGTTGCCGAAGCGTCGGGCGCGGTTGCATGAGCAATGGCAGTGATCGACCGCGACCGCCCTTTCGTCCTGCTCGACGACGCCCGCACGACCGGCGCCGCCCCCGCGCGGCTCTATCGGACGCCGGTCGAGATCGTCGAGGCGCGCGACGCCGCGGCAGTTCTGCCCGCGCTCGAGCGGCTGCGGGCGGCGCGGAATCGCGGGCTCCACGCCGCGGGGTTCCTGGCGTACGAAGCGGCGAGCGCGTTCGAGCCGGCGGTCGGCCAATTGCCACAAGCCGGGACGCCATTATTGTGGTTCGGGCTGTTCGAGCGGTTCGATGAGATCGCCGCCGACGACGTCGCCTCCTATCTCCCCGACCCAGCCTCCGCCTGGCTCGGCGCGCCGGCGCCGGATATCGACCGCGACGCCTATGCGGAGCGGTTCGATCAAGTCCATGCGCTGATCGAAGCCGGCGACCTCTATCAGGCCAATCTCAGCTTTCGCGCGCGGGTGCCCGTCATCGGCGATCCGCTGGCCGCTTATGCGCAACTGAGGGATAGCGCGCGCGCCGGCTATGGCGCGGTGGTGTGGACCGGGCGCGACTGGCTGCTGTCGCTGTCGCCCGAATTGTTCTTCGCGCTGGACGGCGGGCGGCTGACGACGCGGCCGATGAAAGGCACTGCGCGGCGCGGCGATACGCCCGAAGAGGATCGCGCGCTGGCGGCCGCATTGCGCGACGACGCCAAGCAGTGCGCCGAGAATCTGATGATCGTCGACCTGCTGCGCAACGACCTGTCGCGCGTCGCCGAGCCGGGCAGCGTCGCCGTGCCCGACTTGTTCGCGGTGGAGACCTATCCGACCATCCACACCATGACCTCGACCGTCACCGCGACGCTGGCGCCGGACCAGGATGCGATCGATGTGCTGGCGGCGTTGTTTCCGTGCGGATCGATCACCGGTGCGCCCAAGATCCGCGCGATCGAGGCGCTGGCCGGGATCGAGATGGGCAGCGCGCCGCGCGGGCCCTATACGGGCTCGATCGGTCGGCTCGACGCGACCGAGGGGGCGATGTTCAATGTGGCGATACGAACCTTGGTGATCGAGAATGGCGCGGACCATGCGCTGCTGGGCGCGGGCGGCGGCATCGTCGCCGATTCGCGGATGAGCGAGGAATGGGACGAGGCGCAGGCCAAGACCGCGTTCGTCGGCGCCGGCGCGCGCCGCTTCGACCTGATCGAGACCATGGCGTTCGATCCGATCGAGGGGGTCGCCTTGCTCGAACGCCATCTCGCGCGGATGAAGGCAAGCGCGACCGCGTTCGGCTTCGCTTTCGACCGCCATGCCGCACGCAACGAGCTCCAGGCCGCCACCTTCCGGTTACGTGAGGCAAAGCGCATTCGCCTAGCGCTGGCGCCGTCGGGTGCGGTCGCGATCGAAGTCGGCGCGATGCCGGCAAAGCCGGAGACGCCGGTCACGGTGACGATCGCGCCGCTGCCGGTCTCGCCCGACGATTTCCGGCTGCGCCACAAGACCAGCGACCGCGCCTTTTACGACCGCGCGCGACGGGGATTCGAGACCGTGTTCGAAGTCGACGGCCAGCTGACCGAAGGCAGCTTCACCAATCTGTTCGTCGAGCGCGGCGGCGTGCTGCTGACCCCGCCGCTCAGCGCCGGATTGCTTCCCGGCGTGTTGCGCGCCGAGCTGATCGAGAGCGGCCGGGCGTTCGAAGCGACGCTGACGCGCGCCGATCTCGCTCATGGCTTCTTCGTCGGCAACGCCGTGCGCGGGCTGATCTCGGCGAGGCTCGGTTAAGGTTAAGATACAGCCCCTAGAGCATGATGAAATCGGTTTGATCCATCTTTAATCA
>NZ_BCYZ01000097.1 GCF_001598455.1 Sphingomonas pruni NBRC 15498 | reverse complement strand
AAGGGCAGCGTCGATACTCTCGCCCTTCTTCACCCCGCCGCCGGGCAGATACCAGTGATCCAGATAGGTGTGGCGGACCAGCGCGATGCGGCCGTCCCGATCGCGCAGGATCGCGCGAACCCCGATCGTCCGCGGCCTGGTGATCCGCCACACGATGCGCGCGGCCTTGCCGGCCAGCCGATGCGTCCACGCCATCCCCGGCCTCCTCCGCGTGCGGCGCGGTTACCAATCCATCCGAGCGTGTATGGTGGCGCACCGATCGCGCGAATTCCACCCTTTGGTAAACCGCCGCCGCCGACCGAGCCCTAATCCGGCCTCTCAGGCGCCGCCCATCGCGGCCGGGTCCATCCACATGACCTCCCAGACATAGCCGTCGAGATCCTCGACATGGCGATTGTACATGAAGCCCAGGTCCTGCACGGGATTGGGGTCGGCCCTGCCGCCTGCCGCCGCTGCACGATCGACGATCGCATCCACCTCGTCCTTGCTGTCGGCCGACAGCGCCAGCAGCAACGGGCTGGCGGCATGCGCGTCGGCGATCGGACGCTTGGTGAATTCGCCATAATGCGCATGGGTGAGCAGCATGACGAAGATCGTGTCCGAGAACATGAGCGACGTCGACGTTTCGCCCGAAAACTGCGGGTTAACCGTACCACCCAGCGCGACGTAAAAGGCAGTTGAAGCCGCCAGATCGCGCACGGGGAGGTTCGCGAAAATCATTTTGGGCATGGTCTGCTCCATTGCTAGCTCGCTTTCAGTACTAGACGGACTAGTACTAAAAGCGAGCTAGCATTGAGTTTCAGTACTGTCTAGTACCGCATCGACGAGGGCGCATGAAAACGGACGGCGAGACGAGATCGGAGCGCAAGGAGCGCGACATCATCCAGGCGGCGGCCGCGACCTTCATCAGCAAGGGCTATGACGGCACCAGCATGGAGGAGATCGCGACCAGAGCCGCGGTCTCCAAACAGACCATCTACAAGCACTTCACCGACAAGGAGACATTGTTCGGAGAGGTCGTCCGCTCGACCGCCGCAGGGGCGAACGACATCGTCGAGCTGGTGACGAACCTGCTATCCGACACCAAATTCCGGCAGGGCGGGCTCGCCGAGCTCGGGCGGCTGGTAGTGACGACGTTGCTGGACGATGAGCTGGTAAAACTCCGGCGCCTGATCATCGCCAATGCCGATCGGATGCCGAGCCTGGGCCGCGATTGGTACGAAAAGGGATTCGAGCGCATGCTCGGCACGATGGCGTCCTGCTTCCGCAAACTGTCGGCGCAGGGCCTGATGCGAGCCGATGATGCCGATCTCGCCGCCAGCCACTTCTTCGGCATGCTGCTCTGGATTCCGATGAACGAAGCGATGTTCACGGGTAACCGCCATCCCCGCTCGAGAGCCGAGCTCGAACGGCATGCCGACGCCTCGGTCGAGGCTTTTCTCGCCCTTTATGGAGTGCGGGACCGGCCGAACGCCGGAGGAAAGTCGAGCACCGCGCCGGTATAGGTCTCGACCACGTAACTGAACGGTTCGCCATCGCCGCGCGTCAGCAGGGCCTGATGCTCGATGACCTTGTCGGGGATCGGCAAGGCAGCGCCCGGATTGGCGCGTGGCAAGGGAGCGCCGCCGCTATCCCAATTCTCCGGCAGCGGCGACCAGAGCAGCCTGGCCGATACCGTGTGGCGCTGGAACCGGAGCGGCTGAACGACGCGGCCGAATGCCGTATCGCTGGTTTCGAGCGTCCGGTTCATGTCGGGAGTGAGGCGTGACGGCACGTACCAATTGTCGGCCTCGGACAAGACGTGGTCGCCGCAGCGCAATCGCACTCGGCGATAGGCGATCGGCTGGTCAGTGCCGACATGCAATTGTTCGCGGACCGCGGCGGGAGGCGGCTTGTCCTGGCCGCGGACACGATCCGCGACGATCCTGGCACCATCGGCGAGATGGTGGCGCGCGCACCAGCGGTCGAGCGTCAAGGTCGCACTGTCATGGCTCAACAGGTCGGCGTTCAACGTCTGGAGTTCGGCCAGCGCTTCGAGCCTGGCGACCGGCGTATCCGGCCAGGGCGCTCGGTCGGGTGCCGCGCCGAGCGCCAGCATAGCCAGCGCGCTTGTGGCAATGGTTCGCTTCAAGGTGGCGATGATAGATGCTCCTGAGACGGGATTTCGTTGATACGGGCAAAAATGCCGTTTCTACCGGCTGCTATTGTCCCGGGATTTTGCGCATGTCACGTGATCGCCGATACCCCCGCCAGCATTCGACGCCGATCCGGGTCACCTCAGCTTGACGACGACCTTGCCTTTCACACGCCCGGTTTCGACAAAGGCCAGGGCGTCGTTGGTGGCATCGAACGGGAAGATCCGGTCGACTACCGGGCGGATGACGCCCTTGTCGATCAGCGCCGTGATCTGGCCGAGCTGGTTGCCGTTCGCCTGCATGAACAGGAAGGAATAACGGACGCCGCGCGCCGTGGCCCTTCTCCGGATGCCCAGGCTCAGCAGCCGCACCACTTGCCGCAGCAACCAGTTCAGCCCCTGCTCCCGAGCGAAATCCGGGTCGGGCGGACCGGAGATCGAGATCAGCCTGCCACCCGGCCTGATCACCTCGAGCGACTTGCGAAGCGTGGCGCCATCGAGGCTGTTGAGCACGACGTCATAGCCGGACAGAATTTTGTCGAACTCCTGATCGCGATAATCGATGACGATGTCGGCGCCGAGGCGCTTGACCAGATCCATATTGGCCGTGCTCGTCGTGGTCGCGACCGTCGCGCCGAGATGCTTGGCGAGTTGGATGGCGACCGTCCCGACCCCGCCGGAGCCCGCGTGGATGAGGACCTTCTGCCCTTTCTCCAGGCCCGCGCGCTCCACCAGCGCCTGCCAGGCGGTCAGCCCGACCAGTGGAATCGACGCCGCTTCTTCCATGCCGATCGTCCGGGGCTTCAGCGCCACGTCGGCCTGGTCGATCGCGATCCGTTCGGCAAAGGTCCCAATCCGGCCATCGCGCGGCCGGGCATAGACCTCGTCGCCAAGCTTGAAGCGCCGGACGTTCGAGCCGATCCCGACGACGATGCCCGCCACGTCGTGGCCCAGAATGAAAGGCGGCCGATAGCGAATGAAGGCCTTGAACGCGCCGTCGCGAATCTTGCTATCGAGCGGGTTGAGCCCCGCCGCATGGATTTCGACCAGGACGTCGTCTTGCCCCGGTACCGGCTCGGGCATGTCGCCGTAGCGCAGGGGTTCTTTCTTCCGGTAGCGATCGACGATGAAGGCTTTCATGCGCAATGTCCTTGCTGGATCGGGTAACGATCAGCGACCCCCGCCGAACGGTCAGGCCGGGAGTCCGTTATATTTCCTCAGGTTCCGGTCGACGAACGATTCGGGCATGAAGCGGCGCATGAAGCGCACCTGGCCGGCCAGTTTTCCGGCTGTGTAGCGCCGCTTGGGCACCACTGCATTGGCTGCCTTGACCACCGTATCCGCGACAATCTCGGGCGCATCGCCCTTCTGGATAACCTCGCGCATCAGCACCTCGGCAGCGGTTCGGACGGTTTCGTAGACGGCAAGCGGGCGATCAGCGCGCGCCAGATTGTCCTCGAACGATGTGCGGATGCCGCCCGGCTCGACCAGCACGACGCGGATACCCTGGGTTCGCACTTCGTGGTCGAGCGATTCCGAATAGCCCTCGATCGCGTGCTTGGACGACGAATAGAGCGCGTTGAACGGGGCAGGGATGAGGCCGACCAGCGAGCCCAGATTGACGATCCTGCCACTCCCCTGGCGCCGCATTATCGGCAGGACGGCATTGGTCACCCGCAACACGCCGAAGACGTTCACCTCGAACAGAGCCTTTGCCTGGGCGGGAGACGATTCCTCGGCACCGCCGAGCAATCCGATTCCGGCATTGTTGACCAGCAGGTCGATCCGCCCCGCGCGGCCCACGACGTCGTCGACCAGCGCCTGAACGGACGCATCGTCGGTGACGTCGCAGATCAGCATCGTCACGCCTTGCTCGGTTTCGGTCATCCGTTTGCGGCTAGTGCCGAACACCTGATAGCCGTCCTGGCGCAGCGCGCGTGCGGTTGCCAGCCCGATCCCGGCGGAGGCGCCCGTGACCAGGGCAACGCCGCGTTCTGTCTTGCTCATCGATCTCTGCCTTCACTTTGTCGTGGAACAACGTCGCGAAGGCTGTTACTATCGATTAGATATTAAGTCACTACTAAAAAGATACTGACATGTCGAATCTTTCGGAACAGCCTTGCCTGATCGCCCGCAGCCTCGCTTTGGTCGGGGATGCCTGGAGCATGCTCATCCTGCGCGATGCCCATGCCGGGCTCACGCGTTTCGACGAGTTCCGCAAAAGCCTGGGTATCGCACCGACCATCCTGACTCGTCGGCTCGCGATGCTCACCGAGGAGGGGCTGCTCGAGAAGCGGCGCTATTCGGAACGCCCGCCGCGCGACGAATATCTTCTGAGCGAAGCGGGCCGCGACTTCCTGCCGGTATTGTTCGCGATCGGCGCCTGGGGCCGAAAGCATCGTAACGGCGACCGCGTGACGCGCTTCTTCGATGCCAAGGCAGGGACCGAGATAGACCCCGTTACGATCGATCGTTCGACCGGCGCGCCGATCGGAACGCGGCCTATCCGGATTGTGCTGCCCGAGTAATCGATGAGCGGCACGCCCGGAGGCGCGTCAATCGGGCAATGCAACGAGCGGCTGGTCCGTATGGGCGCCAGCTCGTTCACGCAGAGGCGATTCGTTGCCGGAGAGCGGTGGCCAGGCCTCGCGGTTCGGCCTCCCTGTTCGGTAAGGATGTTGGACAGTTCGACGCTTGGACGTCGCGCGGCCTAGCGCGGCCTTCCCCCCTATCCGGCTCACAATGGCCAGTGGATTTCCACTACCTTGACGCCCCGTTGCCGAGCCTCGGCGATGAGGTTTTGGCGCGCCTGGGTCGCTACGGCCCTGCCATTATATCCGGAGTCGCAGCCGGGGCGCTTGGTGATGCCTTGGTTTTTGCCCAGATAGTCGCCGAATTCCTGGAACGACATGTCGGGCCCGCTCGGCACCGGGTAGGGGTCCGAGACATAGACCGTCTTCATGTCGGGCCCATAGACGTAACAATAGCCGTGGTTACCGCTCTGCGCCTTCGCTGCCGGCACCGCGACCAGGATCAAGGAAGCCGCGGCGGCGCCAAGTGCCGTCAATGTTCGCATGTCATACTCCTCCGGGATTTGCGCGCGCCAGTCAGATCGCGTGGCAGATATTGGACAGCCGCCGTGCCCAGGAGGCAAGTACGGCCATGCGGTCCTGCTCCTCGGCGACATTCTCCTGATCGCGATGGAGCGAGAGCCCCAGGGTCTGGCGGATGTCGCCGCCGGCGCGATCGGTGCCGTTGAGGATGGCGCCCGAGAGGTTGAGGAACGAATTCCCGGCGCTGGCGACGACCGTTTCCTGCCAATTGATCAGGAAGGATCCACCGGTGCCGTTGAGGTCGACGACGAGTTGCGTCACGCACGGATCGTCCGGCGCCGCGATCACGGTGTGGGCACCGACCAGGCTGTTGCCGAAGCTCGACACGAAGAGCTTGGTTGCCGATGCCGCGAAGCCGTCTTGCGCATCAAGGGCGGCCGCCGCGTTCTTGGCGAAATCATAGCCCCCGCCGGCAGCGGCCCGCACCCATTTGGCCGCCTCGACCGGATCGCGCCCAGGCAGCGACCGATCGTAGAGCAACGTGCCATAGAGCATCTTGCTCTCGCTGATTCCGCCCTGGGCGCCGATCCGCGCGTAGCGCAGGGCGCCGGGCAGGTCCTTTGCCACGAGTTCGCCTCTGAACAGCGCCTTGGCATATTCGCTGGCGCCAAGGATGGACCCGGCGTCCGCGGATTGGCGCAGGAGATCGACATAGTGGCGCTTGTCGACCGCCACCCCGGTACCGTAAAAATAGTCCAGGCCGAGAATATATAAGCCGAACGGCAGCCCGGCGCTCGCCGAGCGCTGCGCCCAGCGGAACGCCTCGGAAGGGTTTTCGGGCACCCCAGATCCGGTTGCATAGGCGCCGGAGATCAGCGCCATGGCATGGGGATCTCCGTTCTGTGCGGCGGCGAGGACCTTAGGCGCGGCGTCCGGCAGCCCGGCCAGCCGCCTGAGCTCCGGAGCGCCCAGCGTACGCCATTGAACCTCCGAGATACCCCAAGCCGGCTGGGATGCGATGGCCGGCGTCGCGGCTTGCGCGAGAGCTGGGACAGGGGTGACGGCGGGTGCGAGCAAAGCGCTCGCCAAGAGGATTAGAGTTGTGGATTGCCGGTACATTAGCGTGTTTCCTGCTGCCCGGCAGGCCTCACCAGGCATGCGCGGGCTCGGGTAGCGAAGTGCGTCTGACGTTGGCTAGGGCGCAGACCCGTTGCTCATGAGGATCGAGATCCCGCCGCTTTCGCGGTAGCCATGTCCGCGCGCTGTGGCGCGCCGAAGCGCCGGGACGAGCCCCCCGGTTCGTCGCCCCGCTTCCCACAACATCGCGGACATGACTGTCTCGATCCTCGGTATCGATGGGTCCGCGGCCTAGTTCGCGCAGCTGCCCTGCTCGTTGGCGACGGTCACCCAGCACGACCAGCCGCCGGAATCCTCGCTGCAGTTTTGCGGCGTGGCATGGGTCGTGATGCAGGTGTGCTTTTCCGCGGCAACGACTCCGCCGCGGCGTTCGGCGTCGTCCATGGCCGAGGTGCGGGTTGCCCCGCTTCCCCAGATCCGCTCCCCGGCAAAAGCTGCGGTCGGCAGGGCAACCGCGCCGAGTGAGATGGCAAACAGCAATGCATTCTTGATACGCATGATCTTCTCCCTTGCCGCGGCTGTCCGTCGGGCCTTCCGTTCGGCGGAGAAGGTCTGCGCCCGCGCTGGTTTCCCGCACATCCCCTTTTGTGGGGTGCAGTGCCCTCAAGCGCGGCGTTGCACGTGCGATCAGCGCGGGGGGGTGGCACTCAGGATACGCGCCACGCGCTGGGGATCGGAAAGGGCGAGGAGGCGTCCGGCTCCTGTCCCATCCACAAAGGCTGCGCCCGGCAGGATTCCCTGCCAATAGGCACGCACATCGCCGGGGTCGTGCAGCGTGTCGTGTTCGCCGATCACCACCGTCCAGCGATGGCAGGCGGGCCGCGGCGGCAGGCGCGTGGCGGTCGCCATCGCGATCTGTTCGTTGACATATCCCGCCACCCGGCCGGCGGCGAACATCCGCACGGCACGGTAATAGTCGCCCAGGACCTGGGGATCGCGCAGAGCCTCCTTGTCCGGCGGACTGCTCGCGAACGAACGCTCCATCATCCGCGCCAGCCGCTCCGGCGTAAGATGCGCGGCAATCAGTCGCGCCATCACCGCAACCAGGCGGGGATTGCGGAAATAGGCCTCCTTCACGGCCCCGAGCGGCCCCGAGCGACGCCCGTGCTCTTCGGTATGCGGATCGGGATTGACGAGCACCACGCGGTCGAGCAGCTCCGGCGCGGCATCGGCCAGGGCCAGCACATGCTGGGCGCCGCCGCGGGCGACGATGTCCAGCGACGCGATCCGCAGCTTGCGACAGACCGACAGGACGTCGGGCACCGCTGCGGCAAAAGGATCGTGCCGGCCCGGTTCCATTCCGCCAATCGGGTCTGACATTCCGAATCCCGGGCGATCGATGGCGATAGGACGACAGCCTTGCGCCTGCAGCGCGGCGACCAGCCGACGGCTCACCGGCCGCGACGTCATGCTGCTATGCACGACCAGCAGCGGCTTGCCGGAGGCGGGGCCATAGTCGCTCCAGGCGATGCGCGACCCATCCTCACGCGGCATCATGCGCAAGGGTTCGGCATGCTCATGGGCAAGCGCCACGTAGCCCCGCGTCGCCGCCGTGGTACACGACAGTGCCTGCGCCTCGACCACGGTGCGCGCCAGCGCCGCGGCGCTCGAGACGCCAAGGCCCTCGTAAATGCGCAGGAGTTCTTTTTTTGCCGACGCTTGCGACATGCCAAGACTCCGCGCCGCTGCCTCGCGTGGCAGGCCTTCGGCGATAAGGCCTGCGAGCGCCGCCTGACGCGGCGAAAGGCCCCAGACATCTTCCAGCAGCGGTACGCCGGCACCCTGGGGGAGGACGCCGAATGCCAGCGAGGCGAGGTTCGCGACCAAGGCTGGAAGTCGATCGACACCGGCGCGACGCATAGCTTCCGACAGAGCCTCCCGCGCGGTGTCGTAGGAAATGCCAAGCTGCGCCGCCGCCTGCTTGATCGTCCCGCAGCGCATCGTCGCCAGGGCCACGCGCGTCTGCAGCCCTGTCAGCCCGAACGTTTCGCACGCTGCCTTCAACGGCGTTGCGCGCATGCTGGTGATCGTCGCCAGTATCACCACATGCCCGCCGGCGAGTTCCGGCCGGTCGCGGATCTCCCGCGGCAGAATCCAGGAGGATGCCTGCGACGGGGCGCCATAGGCGAAAATTGCCGGGTCGCGTTGGCCATCTTCGGTCTCGGCCGCGACCGGTACCACGCAGGTCTGGCCGGTGCGCAGCACTCGGCTGACGATTGCCGGATCGATATGCGCTTCGGCCTTCTCCGCGGCGAATACCATGCTTGCCGCAACCAGCCGCCCCGATGCGTCGACCAGCGCTGCCGCCAGGCTCTCCGGACTAAGCAGCGGATAGATGCGCATTTCCTCGGGCCCGAAGGTCGTTTCGAGGTCGCGCTCGATCGACTCGGCTCTATCCCGTGCCGCTTCGATCATCGCCTCCGGTGCCTCGATCCAACTCCTGAGTGCGCCGTGGAAACCGCCCGCCGACGCCGACGCACCGGTGGCGCCGTTCGCACCGTCGTCAGTCGCAATAGGCACTCCATGCATGCGAAGAACCCCTGCAATCGCCGTGGCCGTGACTAAAGACTGCTGAAAATGCGCGCGAAGTCTACAAAACAATCAACACATTGCGGCGCTTTCCCGGCAATTCGGTCGTGAGGGCGGCCGCAGGTTCGCTCGCGGCGCGAGGTCGGCGATCCCCACTCTTCAGTGAACCGTCTCGCCCCGCGCGCACATCCCGACGAACTTCTCGATCCGCGCAGTCCGCGTCTCCGGCTTCTTCGCCGTCTGCACGCGGTACAGGATCGCGTAACGGTTGGCGCCGGTCAGCGCGTCGAAGAACGCCCGGGCGGCCGGCACCGCATCCAGCGCGGTCTTCAAATCTTCCGGCTCCGCCGCGGTCGAGGCCGGGGCATAGGCCGTGTCCCACCGTCCATCGGCTTTGGCCGCCTCGATCTCGGCCAGGCCCGCCGGCGCCACGCGGCCGTCCGCCACCAGTTGCTCCGCGCGCTTGCGGTTATTCTCCGACCATTTGCTGGTGCGCTTGCGTGGGGTGAAGCGGGTCAGGAACCAGGCCTCGTCATATTTGTCGATCTGCCCGTCGATCCAGCCATGGCACAATGCGCCGTCGATCGCCTGCGCCTTGGTCAGGCGCGAGTCGCTATTTCCTGCCTTGGCGATCTTCAGCCATATCCCGGCAGCCTTTCCGCCGTGCGTCGCCAGCCACGCCTCCCACGCTTCGGCATCGAAGAAGTCCAGCACTGGTAATCCGCCGCGTTCCTCTTCCATCGCGCTCTCCGTCGCCGCCCAGATGTGCCCCTTGGCATTGCGGCGGTTGACAGCTCAAGTACCGTGTATCATACAGTGTATATAACACACTATGTGAAGCACAGCTCATGCCGGTCGACGACGACACATTCGAAAAATTACGCGTCGAGCTCCGGCGGGGATCGCTGGTCCTCGCCGTGCTCGGGGCGCTGCGCGAGGAACGCTATGGCTATACGTTGCGCCAATCGCTCGAGGATGCCGGGCTGATGATCGACGAAGGCGCGCTTTATCCGCTGCTGCGCCGGCTCGAATCGCAAGGGCTGCTGATCAGCGAATGGCGCGAAGAGGCGAAGCGGACCAAGCGCTTCTACCGCCTGTCGGTCGACGGCACCGACACGCTCGCCGCTTTGCTCCGCGAATGGAATGCGATCTCGGAATCGATCCTGCGCCTTACCGAAAAGGACAAATGAGATGGACCTGATCGACCGCTATCTGGCCGCGATCGCGCGGCGCCTCCCCGCCGACAAGGCCGACGATATTGTTGCCGAAATCCGCGATGACCTGCTGACCCGCCAGGAAGCGCGCGAGGATGCGCTCGGGCGCCCGCTGAAGAAGGATGAATTATCCGCCCTGATCAAGGAGATGGGGCATCCTTTGGTCATCGCCTCGCGCTATCGCAGCGGCCAGTATCTGATCGGGCCAGACGCCTTTCCGTTCTTCCTCGCGACCTTGCGGATCGTTGCGATCTTCCTCGCGGTCGCGTTTGCCGTCACTGCCGCCTCACGCGTGGCGTTCGGCCATGTCGACGTCATCCGGGCGGTGATGCAGGCGATCGGCAACCTGATGAACTCGGCGATGGTCGCGCTGGGGATCGTCACCGCGATCTTCTACGTGCTCGAACGCACCGGCTTCCCGGCCGATCACCTCGCCAAATGGCGGCCGCAGGACCTGCCGGAAGTCAAGGACAAGCAACCCAGCACCTGGGGGGCCGCGTTCGAGGTCGCGGTTGGGATATATTTCATCCTGTGGTGGTGCGGCCTGGTGCCGTTCCCTGGCTATTACAGCAATGTGAAGGGACTGACCCTTACCCCTGATCCGATCTGGGCGGCGTTGTGGTGGCCGGTGTTCGCACTGATGGTCGCGCGGCTGGCGTACAATATCGTCCAGTGGCTCCGTCCGCGCTGGAAAGTCATGCGCGGCATCTTGGCCGTCGCCACCACGGCGGGTGCGCTGGTGCTGCTCAACGCTATCTACCGCGCCGGACATTGGCTGACCGTCGGCGGTACCTTGGGGCATGGCGATGCCGCCGACGTGGATCGCAGTGTGAATATGGGCATTCACTGGGCGATCATCGCGATCGGCGCGATCTGGGTGTGGCAGTGCCTCCAGGAACTCTGGACGCTCACAACCAGCCGGAGCTGGGCGCCGCGCCTTATGGCTTGAGCCGCCGCCGGGCATTGCGGCCATCGGCGGCGGCGGTCATGATCCCCGCCGCGAGTGTTCCGCTTAGCTGCTCGCGATCAGGGAGACGCCGATGAAGGCCCTGCTCTGCGCCGCACCGTTGCTGCTGTCGCCGATCGCGTCGCCGGTGGCCGCGCCCACTGCATCCGCCGGCCCGGCCTGCAATGTCATGATGAGCGTGATCGATCCCGATCCGCGCGGCACCAATGTGCGCAAGACGCCGGGCGGCGACGTCGCGACGAGGCTGAACGCGAGCAACGACGACTGGATAGAGGTGCATGTCATCGCCCAGACCGGCGACTGGTTTGAGATCGACCGCGCGGATCTCGTCGGTGACGACAGCCGGACAATCTATCGCGGCAGGGGCTATATGCACCAGAGCGTGCTCGGCGCCGACGGTCTGGTCAACGGAGAGCCGATCCGTGCCGACCACGATGTCGGCAGCAGGCAGATTCTCGCGTCCGAGGATCCCGATCAGCAGGTCCATGTCCTGGCCTGCTGGGGCGATTTCCTGAAAATCCGCGTCAAGAACGGCGTCGGCTGGACCAAGACGCTGTGCCTCAACCAGCGTACGACCTGCGCGTGACGCCATCGGCTAAGGTGAGGTGGTGCCGTCAGCCTCGATCATCCCGACGCTGGGCTCGCTGTTTCGGGACTGGACCGGTTTTCCGCAGCCCCCTACTCGTCCGTCGCGGATTGTCGGGAGCGGATAATGGGAGCTTGGGGCGCGATCATCATGGGGTTTTTCGGGTCGGTTTTTGCCGCCCTGACGCTGGCGCTGCAATTCCATCTCGGTGGGGCAGTGCTGGCGGTACCGTTCGTCCTGTTCGCCGGCATTGCGCTCGCCGCCGCCCAAATACTCCGCTCGCCGGGCAACGGAATCCAACCGTCGCCGCGCGCGGAGCGCGCCATCATGTGGAGCAGTATCGGCGAGGGCGTTGGCCTGTTCGTCGTGGCGAACCTCGTCCAGAATCTGCATCGGCCCGAATTGCTGCTGCCTGCGATGGCGCTGGTCGTTGGCCTCCATTTCTTGCCGATCGCTTATGCGGCGCCGTTCCGGCCATTCTATGCGCTTGGCGGCGCACTGATCATGGCGGCGATCGCCGGGGTGGTTGTCGGCGCGCCAACAGGGGGGATGGCCGCCGGGTTCGCGGCGGCGACCTCTTTATGGATTGCCGCGGCGCTCGCGCTTCGCCGCGACATGCGCGCCAGAGGCGCATCCGTCGCGACTTGAGCGCCGCGATCAGGCCGCCCGCTTCTCCAGCGCATGCGCGGCCTCGGCCATCAATTGCGCGATGATGTCGGCGACCGGCTCTTCCTTGTTGACCATGCCGACCGACTGACCGGCCATCAGGCTGCCATGTTCGACATCGCCGTCGATCACCGCGCGGCGCAGCGCGCCCGCCCAATAATGTTCGATCTGCAGCTGGGCCTCGGCCATCTCGACCGTGCCGTCGTTGAGCGATTGCGCCACTTCGAGCTGCTTGGCGGTGAACAATTCGGTGCCGGCATTCTTGAGTGCGCGCACCGGGATGACCGGCAGGCGGGGATCGATTTGCACGCTGGCGACCGCGTCCCGGGCATTGGCGCGGAAGAACGCTTTCTTGAAATTCGGGTGCGCGATCGACTCGGTCGCACAAGCGAAGCGGGTGCCGAGCTGGACGCCCGCCGCGCCCATGTCGAGATAGGCTGCGATCGCCTCGCCGCGACCGATGCCGCCGGCGACGAATACCGGCACCTGTTCGGCGACCTCGGGCAGGATTTCCTGCGCCAGCACGCTGGTCGACACCGGGCCGATATGGCCGCCGGCCTCCATGCCTTCGACGACCAATGCATCGACGCCCGATCGGATCAATTTCTTGGCGAGCGCGAGCGCGGGGGCGAAGCAGATCAATTTGGCGCCGTTGGCCTTTATCGCGTCGAGCGATCCCGCCGGCGGCAGCCCGCCCGCCAGGACGACATGGCCGACCTCATGCTTCTTGCACACCTCGATCAGGTCGAAGAGCTGCGGGTGCATGGTGATCAGGTTGACGCCGAACGGCTTCGACGTCAGCTCCTTGGTGCCGGCAATCTCCTTGTCGAGCAATTCGGGGGTCATCGCCCCGCATGCGATCAGGCCGAACCCGCCGGCGTTGGAGATTGCCGACACCAGGTGGCGCTCGCTCACCCACGACATCGCGCCGCACAGGATGGCCACCTCGGAACCGAGGAATTCCACGCCGCGCGCCATGCGCCGCTGCAGGCGCTCGGCGCCGATCGATGAAGGGGGTGTCATGCCGCCGGACCTAGCCTTGCCCGGGGGTTTGGGGCAAGCCCGCGTCATGCGGCAGGATACCACCGAGCTGACGGTCGCGACTCGCGGTCAGGGACTGCACGACTGTACCGATGCAGTGCGGCGCTGGGTCGAAGGCACCGGTATCGATAGCGGCCTGCTGACGATATTCATCCGCCACACCTCCGCGTCCCTCCTGATCCAGGAGAATGCCGCACCGGCCGCGCGCCGCGATCTCGAGCGCTATTTCGCACGGATCGCGCCGGAAAGCGGTGCGTACGAGCATGACGACGAGGGGCCGGACGACATGCCGGCGCACCTCCGCGCCGCACTGACCCAGACGAGCCTGACGATCCCGGTGGTCGGCGGCGGTCTGGCATTGGGGACGTGGCAGGGGATCTACGTGTTCGAACACCGCCATGCGCCGCATGCACGGACGTTGGCGCTTCATGTGATGGGGGATTGATTCCCTCTCCCCTCGAGGGAGAGGGAGGGGCCCGCCGCCGAAGGCGGTGGG
>NZ_BCYZ01000096.1 GCF_001598455.1 Sphingomonas pruni NBRC 15498 | reverse complement strand
CCCGACACGAGCGACTTGGCCCCGCCCTCACCCGGCTTCGCTTCGCTCGCCACCCTCTCCCAAAGGGAGAGGGTTATATAGTGCCACTCCTGGTTTCCTGCGGATGGTTGGGGGTCAGGATCAGCGTCCGCCCCTCGACCCGCCAGCTCTTCAGCCGCGACAGGAAATTCATCCCGATCACGTCCATGTCGCCGAACGCCGGCGAACTGACGACAGGCAGATCGCGCGCGACGATATTGCCGATACGCAATTCGGGTACGGTCGCGGTATCGGCGCGAACCGATCCGTTGGCGGTCTGGATGATCATCGGAAACGGACTGGGGCTCGGCCGCAGCCCGGCCGCTTCGGCGGTGTCGGCCGACAGAGCGGTGACCGTCGCGCCGCTGTCGACCAGCATCCTGCGCTCGACATTGCCGAACCGCACCTTCACCCAGAAATGGCCGTCGTCGGCCATCGGCACGCGCATTTCCTTGCCGACGACCTGTTGTCCGTCCTCCAGATGCAGGATCTTGGCGACGCGTGCGAACATCGGATCGAACCGTCCGCGCTCACCCACCAGCATCACGATCAGCCCGAGCGAGACGACCAGCGCCGTCATCGACAACAATCGCCCGACCACCCGAAACCGCCGGGCAAGCAGCATCAGCGCGATGACGATGCCGATCAGGAGATATAGCGGCAACGAGCCACCCAAAGCGTCAGCCATGCACGCTACCTGCCATAGGCTAGATGTATGGCGGCTGAGCCAGGGGTCAATCCGCCATCAGCGCGCGACGCCGCCTGCGGCAAGCACTGCCAGGGTGACCAACTCGCTCGCGGTCGAGGTCATCGGTGCGATCTGGACCGGCTTTTCCAGCCCGACCAGCATCGGCCCGATCACCGCGTCGCCGCCGAGTTCGCGCAGCAACTTGGCCGAGATGTTGGCCGATTGCAGCCCGGGCATGATCAGCACATTGGCCGGACCCGACAGCCGAGCGAATGGATAATTCGCCAACTGGCGCGGGTTGAGCGCGACGTCGGGCGCCATTTCGCCTTCATATTCGAAGCTCACCTGCCGCTGATCGAGCACGCCTACCGCGGCACGCAGATTCTCGAGCCAGCGCCCCTCGGGGTTGCCGAAGGTCGAATAGCTCAGGAAAGCGACGCGCGGTTCATGACCCATGCGGCGCGCAACCGCGGCGGTCTGTTCGGCGATATCGGCCAGTTCCTCCGGGGTCGGACGCTCATTGATCGTGGTGTCGGCCATGAACACGGTATGAGTCTGGCCGACCATGACGTGGATGCCGAACGCGGTGCGCCCGGCCTCGACGTCGATGACTTTGCGCACTTCGCGCATCGTCTGGGCATAGGTCCGCGTGACCCCGGTGATCATCGCATCAGCCTCGCCGAGCTGGAGCAGCACGGCGCCGAAGATGTTGCGATCCTGATTGATCATCCGCTCGCAATCGCGGCGCAGATAGCCACGGCGCTGGAGCCGCTGATAGAGGAAGTCGACCATCCGCGGCACCAGGGCCGAGGTGCGGCTGTTATGGACCTCGTAGCTCTCGACGTCCTTGACGCCGAGCGCGCGCAGCCGGTCATGGACGTCGTCGCGTCCGACCAGCACCGGCGTGCCGTACCCGCCTTCGCGGAACGCCACCGCCGCGCGCAGCACGACTTCCTCCTCGCCTTCGGCGAACAGCACGCGCTTGGGCTGCGCACGCGCACCTTCATACGCCTGAGCGAGCACGCCGGTGGTCGGGTTGAGCCGCCCGCGCAACTGCTGGCGATAGGCCGCCATGTCGAGGATCGGCTTGGTGGCGACTCCCGAATCCATCGCCGCTTTGGCGACCGCGGCGGGCACCAACTCCATCAACCGCGGATCGAACGGCGCGGGGATGATATATTCGGGACCGAACGTGTGGCGCACACCGTAAGCGACGGCGACTTCCTCAGGCACCGCCTCGCGCGCCAATTCGGCGATCGCATGCGCCGCGGCGATCTTCATTTCCTCGTTGATCCCCGTCGCGCGCACGTCAAGCGCGCCGCGGAAGATGAACGGAAAGCCGATGACGTTGTTGACCTGGTTGGGATAGTCCGATCGTCCCGTCGCGATGATCGCGTCTGGACGCGCTTCCTTGGCGAGTTCGGGACGGATTTCGGGCTCGGGATTGGCCATCGCGAAGATGATCGGCGCCTTGGCCATATTCCTGACCATCTCGGGCTTGAGCGCGCCGGCAGCCGACAGGCCGAGGAATACGTCGGCGCCTTCGAGCGCGTCCTGCAGGGTCCGCTTCTCGGTGTCGACGGCATGCGCCGATTGCCACTGATTGACCTTGTCGCGGCCCTTGTAGATCACGCCCGAGCGGTCGCACATGATGACGTTGTCGGACCGCACGCCCATCGCCTTGATCAGCTCGGTGCAGGCGATCGCCGCCGCGCCCGCGCCATTGACCGCGACCTTGATGTCGGAAAGGTGCCGCCCGGTCAGCAGGCAGGCGTTGATCAGGCCTGCAGCGGTGATGATCGCGGTGCCGTGCTGGTCGTCATGGAAGACCGGGATGTTCATCCGCTCCCGCAGCGTCTGCTCAATGATGAAGCATTCGGGCGCCTTGATATCTTCGAGGTTGATGCCGCCGAAGCTCGGCTCCATCAGCTCGACCGCGTCGATGATGCGGTTCACATCTTCGGTCTTGAGTTCGATATCGATCGCATCGACGTCGGCGAAACGCTTGAAGAGGACCGCCTTGCCTTCCATCACCGGCTTGGAGGCCAGGGCGCCGAGATTGCCCATGCCCAGGATTGCGGTGCCGTTCGACACGACCGCGACCAGATTGCCCTTGGCGGTATAATCATAAGCCGTGGCCGGATCGTCGGCGATCGCCTGGACGGGAATGGCGACGCCGGGCGAATACGCCAGCGCCAGGTCGCGCTGCGTCGTCAGCGGCTTCGACGCGATGATCTCGATCTTGCCGGGCCGTCCCTCCGAATGGAACAGCAATGCTTCGCGGTCGGAAAACTGTACGGAAGTTTCGTCGGCCATCTGGTCCTCTCTGTCGTACCCGTCTTTAGGTGCCGGTTGGGGAGAAGGAAACCGGCTTGCGGACCCTTGATGTACTTTTGCCGGCAAGCGAGACGTCGTCCGCCGGGCGGAAATCCGCACACTTTACCCACAGCAAAGGGCGAAAGCGGGATTTGCGCCGCTCGCACGCTGGGCTAACCGACGCTGATGGCTGACGCCGCACCGACCCCGATGATGGCCCAGTATCTCGCCCTGAAGGCGGAGGCTGGCGATTGCCTGCTCTTCTACCGGATGGGCGATTTCTTCGAATTGTTCTTCGAAGACGCGAAGATCGCCAGCGCGGTGCTCGACATCGCACTGACAGCGCGCGGCGAGCATGATGGCGAGAAGATCCCGATGTGCGGCGTGCCGGCGCATGCCGCGGTCGGCTATCTGCAACGGCTGATCAAGGCCGGTCACCGCGTCGCCATCGCCGACCAGACCGAGACGCCGGCCGAAGCCAAGAAGCGCGGAGGCTCCAAGGCCCTGGTCGCGCGGGCGATCATCCGCGTGGTCACCGCCGGCACTTTGACCGAGGAGGCCCTGCTCGATTCCCGCACTGCCAATTGGTGCGTCGCGATCGGCGAAGCCGCGGGCGGCGTCGCCGTCGCTGCCGCCGATGTTTCGACCGGGCGGTTCGAATTGGTCGAGACCGATGCCGGTGGGCTGTCCGCCGAACTGGCGCGCCTGAACGCCGCCGAAGTGCTGGCGAGCGAGGGAAGCCCATTCGAGCATCTCGCCACCGTCCTGCGCCCGCGGGGCGAGTTCGATTCGACTGCCGCGGAAGCTCGGCTGAAGCGGGTGTATGGCGTCGCCACGCTCGACGGCTTCGGTCAGTTGAGCCGCGCCGGCATGGCGGCGGCCGGCGGGCTCGTCGCCTATCTCGACCATACGGCGAAAGGCTCGCTGCCGTTCCTGCGTCCGCCCCGGATCGGCAATGCCGGCGAAGCTATGGCAATCGACGCCGCGACGCGCGACAGCCTGGAACTCACCCAGACCCAGACTGGCCAGCGCAAGGGCAGCCTGCTCGACGCGGTCGACCGTACCGTGACCGGAGCGGGCGCGCGACTGCTCGCCGCCGATATCGGCGCGCCGCTGATGGATCGTGCGACGATCGAGGCGCGGCTCGATCTCGTCCAGCGGCTGCACGATGATGGCGCCTTGCGCGAAAGCCTGCGCGCGACCTTGCGCAGCCTGCCCGATATCGGTCGCGCGCTGGGGCGCCTGGTCGCCGGCCGCGGCGGCCCGCGCGATCTTGGGCAGTTGCGCGATGGACTCGATGGCGCCTGGTTGCTGGGTGAGCGGATCGATGCGCTCGATGTGCCGCCGCGGTTACTCCAGGACATCGTGCCCCGACTCCGCGGCCACGGGTCGCTGATCGACCTGCTCAAGCGCGCGCTCGTCCCCTCCCCGCCGATCGACGCGTCCGACGGCGGCTATATCGCCGAAGGATATGATGCCGAGCTCGATGATCTGCGCGATATCGGTGCGGGCGGCCGCCGCGCGATCGCCGCGCTCGAGGCTGAATATCGCAACCGCACCGGCACGAGCGCGCTCAAGATCCGCCATAACGGCGTGCTCGGCTATCATGTCGAAGTCCCGGCCAAGGCGGCCGATCCGCTGATGGCGCCCGACAGCGGGTTCACTCATCGCCAGACGCTCGCCGGGGTGGTCCGCTTCAACGCGCCCGAACTCCACGAACTGGCGATGAAGGTCACCCAGGCCGGCAGCCATGCGCTGGCCGCCGAGGCCGCGCATCTGGAGGAACTGACCCAGACCGCGCTTGGCGGCCGGGAAGCGATTGCCGCGACCGCCGATGCACTAGCGCGCCTCGACGTTGCCGCCGGCCTTGCCGAGCGCGCTGCCGAGGATGGCTGGGCCCGTCCTGCTCTGGTCGATCAGGCCTGTTTCGAAGTTGAGGGCGGGCGCCATCCGGTGGTTGAAGCCGCCGTCCAGCGTAGCGGCGAGCGCTTCGTCGCCAATGATTGCGTGCTGTCCGAAACCTCTCGGCTATGGCTCGTTACCGGCCCCAATATGGGCGGCAAGTCGACGTTCCTGCGCCAGAACGCGCTGATCGCGGTGCTTGCCCAGGCGGGCAGCTACGTGCCCGCGGCGCGCGCCGAACTTGGATTGGTCGACAAGCTCTTCAGCCGCGTCGGCGCGTCGGACAATCTCGCTCGCGGGCGCTCGACCTTCATGGTCGAGATGGTCGAGACCGCGGCGATTCTGGCGCAGGCCACGCCGCGCAGCTTCGTCATCCTCGACGAAGTCGGGCGCGGCACCTCGACCTATGACGGTCTCGCCATCGCCTGGGCGGTGGTCGAGGCAATCCATGAGGACAATCGCTGCCGCTGCCTGTTCGCGACGCATTATCACGAGCTGACCCGGCTTGCCGAACGCTGCGACGCGCTGAGCCTCCACCATGTTCGCGCACGCGAGTGGAAAGGCGATCTGGTCCTGCTTCATGAAGTCTCCGAGGGGCCTGCCGACCGCTCCTATGGTCTCGCGGTCGCGCGCCTCGCCGGGTTGCCGCCGGCGACGATCGCGCGCGCCAAGGCGGTGCTGGCCAAGCTCGAGGCGGGCCGCGCCAAGACCGGAGGGCTTGCCGCCGGACTCGACGACCTGCCGCTGTTCGCGGCCGCGATCGAGGCGGAGGAAGAGGAATGCGATGCGGTCCGCGCCGAACTAGACAGCCTCGACGTCGACGCGCTCAGCCCGCGAGAGGCACTAGACGTGCTGTACCGCCTGAAGCGGCTCGCACATGACGCTTAGAAGCGTTTTTGGGCGTCGCTGAAGCGGTGTCGGATTGTCCCAAATAATTTCCCGCCCCGACATTAGGCCCGTTGCGGCCATTCTCTAACCGTGGCAGAACCTCCGCGGGGATAGGAGGGGATTCGATGGACCGCGACGACCGCGGTCCGGTACCAGATCATCGGCTTGCGGAAATGGAGGGAAGGGCCGTTCCCGCACCCAGCCAGATCGGCGAGGCCTTATGGCGCGGCCGGTTGAGGATGGGCTTGTCGCTCGATGACGTGGCGCGCCGGGCCGGCACCGACTTGCAGACCGTCAGTGCGATAGAGAATTCTGACTTCGGCCGAATGCCAGGGGTCAGCAAGACGATCGCGGCGGCGCGAGCCTATGCCCGAGTCGTGAAGCTGCCCGAAAAGTGGGTAGCGCTGACTCTGGCAGCCGAGCTGGCGCGGATTGCCATCTCGTCGTTCCCGATGACCTGATCCCTGCCTGCTTTAGCTGAAATCGACCAGCGCCGGTCGCCCCGCGACATACGCGCTTTTGGGGTCGTGGAACGGGAAGCCGCCGGGTACCAGTCGTCCGAACAGTGCCGCGGTTCGCATCGTCGCCGTCGCCCCCATGATCGCGGCGCCAGGACCCGCCAGCATATCGTCGGACAGCAGCACGCCGCGCCCGCGTTCGATCAGCTTGCCGTCTGCGGTGGTCGCCAGAATCTGGCGCCGCACCGTCGAATAGGGAATCGTCATCGCGCGCGCGATCGCCGCGGCGGATACCGGATCGCGCAGCTCGATCGGCACGACGGTCGCGGTCTCCGAATATTGGCGCGACAATTCGCTGTCGAGCGTGATCCGCCGCACGCTCGCGACCAACACCGCCCCAACGATGGCGAGTTCGAGCCAGTCCGATACGAACATTCCGACATTGTCGAACGCGCCTAGCGCCAGGTCGATCGACGCGGCCAGCGTGATGTCGGCGCGATAGGGGTGATCGACCGTCGCGGGACGCGGAAGCGGCATATCGAAGGCATGGAATTCATCGGCCAGCCACACCAGCGAATCGTGCAGATGGACCAGCAATGCCGCGACATCGGGATCGGCGCGCAGCGACATCGGGATCACCACGCCGCTATTCGTGCGCACGCATAATCCGGCGTCGATCAGCGCGTTGACGTGCCGGCGAACGGTCTCGAAGGGGCGGTGCAGCGACTGGGACAGCGCGTTGATGCTGATCCCGCCATTGTCTGTCTGGCTACGCGGCCCGTTGGGCCAATCGGCCAGCACCTCGCCGCTCGCGCGCAATATCGCCAGGAAGAAGATACCGCGATCGAATACGAACGACCCGCCGGCGAGCTTGCGCACGATCGCGATCGCCCGGACCAGGCTGGTCAGCTGCGTTTCCACCAGCAGGCGCGACGCCAGCCGCGACTGTGTCCGCTCCGGCGTTACCGGCGGCCCAATGTTCATCATTCCCACCCCGCGCCAAAATAGACGCCCCGCCAAGCCATTACAGTAAGATTACCGCGCCGCAAACCATCTGAGCGACCTAAATTCGGACACTTAGTGAGCCATAAGGCGCTCCGACCGCTCAACGTCGTTGCGATGGCGGCACAATGGTGCGATCCACCTTCGAGTCGGGGGACTTCAAAATGAATCTGTTCGGAGAAGAACTCGACCGTGACATGCCGCTATTGGCGGCGGACGCGGTCGGCCGCGCGTTGCGGTCGGCGCGTGAGCGATTGGGATTGTCGCTGGCCGAAGTGGCCAGCGAGACGCGGATGGCGGTTCGCCATCTCGAAGCGATCGAGCAGGCGCGCTTCGACGGTTTCTCCGCCCCAGTCTATGCACTTGGTTTCGCCCGCAATTACGCCCGCGCCGTCGGCCTGCCACTCCAATGGGTCACCGATTGCCTGCGCGGGGAGATCGCCGCGTTCTTCGCCAATCGCAGGCGCTTCGATCTCGGCTGGACCGCCGAGGGATTGCAGCACGGCCGCTAAGGACGTTTTGGCTTCCCTGAGTCTTTAAACCTTGCGTGACGCCGCGCGCGTTCGCGACTATCGCCGCACCATGCCCGCACGCTTCGACAGCCTGCCCCATCGCCGCGCGATCATCGACCGCCGGTCGTTGGCCGATGCGCTCAAGGCGCTGGAGGGCGATGACCGTACCAAGCTCCGCCAGGCGGCAACCGCCTTGCTCAAGCAGGCGCTGCAATCGGGCCGTGCCGAGATCGAGCGCCGGTTGATCGAACATCCGTCGCGAGGGCTGGAGATCGCGGCGAGCCAGGCGTTCCTGATCGACCAGATCCTGCGCCTGCTCTACGATTTCACCGTCGAGCGGCTCTATCGGCTGAGCAATCCGACCGCCGCCGAACGCCTGACGTTGATCGCGGTCGGTGGCTATGGCCGCGGCGAGATGGCCCCGCATTCGGATGTCGATATCGGCTTCCTGACGCCATGGAAGGAAACGCCCTGGCACGAACAGGTCGTCGAATCGATGCTCTACGCCTTGTGGGACTTGGGGCTAAAGGTCGGGCAATCGACCCGCAGCCTTGACGACATGGTGCGTCAGGCGAAAGGCGACGTCACGGTCCGCACCGCCTTGCTCGAGGCGCGTTACGTCTGGGGCGACCAGGACCTCTACGATGAGGCCGCGCGGCGCTTCAAGGCGGAGGTCCAGTCGGATACGGCGCGGGTGTTCATCACCGAAAAACTCGCCGAGCGCGACTTGCGGCACAAACGCATGGGCGACACGCGCTATGTCGTCGAACCCAATGTCAAGGAAGGCAAAGGCGGCTTGCGCGACCTGCACGCGCTCTTCTGGATCGGCAAATATGCCTATAATGTCCAGAATGCCGCGCAACTGGTCGACGTCGGGCTGTTCACCCGTGCTGAATATGCCCAGTTCCACCGTGCCGACAATTTCCTTTGGGCGGTGCGCTGCCACCTCCATTCGCTGGCGCGACGCGCCGAGGACCGGCTGACCTTCGACATGCAGCGTGAGATCGCCGAGCGGATGCGCTTCGCCGACCGGCCGGGCAAGTCCAAGGTCGAGCGCTTCATGCATTACTATTTCCTGCAGGCGAAAGCGGTCGGCGACCTGACCGGGGTCTTCCTGGCGCATCTCGACGAGAAATTCGCGGCGCGCGGACGGCGTTTCGGCCTGCCGGTGCTGCGGCGCCGGCCGAGCAAGCTCCACGGCTTCGTGCTCGATCGCGGCCGGCTCGCGCTGCCCAGTGACGATTTCTTCGTCCAGAAGCCCAGCCGGTTGATCGAGATGTTCGTCCTGGCCGATCGCCATGGCCTGGAAATCCATCCGCTCGCGATGCGCGCCGCCGCGCGCGACGCGAAGCTGGTCGATGATATTCGCCGCGACCCCGAAGCGAACGCCTTGTTCCTCGACGTGCTGACCAGCCCGAATAATCCCGAGACCGCCTTGCGCTGGATGAACGAGGCCGGTGTGTTCGGCCGCTTCGTTCCCGACTTCGGCCGTGTCGTCGCGCAGATGCAGTTCGACATGTACCATCACTATACGGTCGACGAGCATACCATCCATGCGATCGGCCTGTTGAGCCGGATCGAGCGCGGCGAACTGACCGACGATCATCCGCTCAGCCACGGGATCATGAAGCAGATCGCGTCGCGCCGCGTGCTGTATGTCGCGGTCCTGCTGCACGATATCGCCAAGGGACGCGGCGGCGACCATTCGGTGCTCGGCGCGGAAGTGGCGCAGCGTCTCTGTCCGCGTTTCGGGATGACCCCGGCCGAAACCGAAACGGTTGCCTGGCTGGTTCGCTATCATCTGCTGATGTCGGCGACGGCGTTCAAGCGCGACCTGTCCGACTTCAAGACGATCCTCGATTTCTGCGAGGCGGTGCAGAGCCCGGAGCGGCTGCGCTTGCTGCTGACCTTGACCGTCGTCGACATCCGCGCGGTCGGACCCGGCGTGTGGAACGGCTGGAAACGCCAGCTTCTCACCGATCTCTACGAAGCGGCGGAGGAAGTGCTGCGGCTTGGCCACAAGCAAAAGGGCCGCAGCGAACGCGTCGCCGCCAAGCAGGAGGTGGTCGCCGCCGCGCTCGGCTGGGACGACCAGACCTTCGCGTCGATCGTCAAGCGCCTGCCCGAATCCTATTGGGTGGCTGAGCCCGACCATGCGCTGATCGCCAATCTGAAGCTGATGGCAGAGGCCGGCGACCAGCCGCTGTCGATTGCCAGCGAGGTCGATACCGACCGCGGCGCGACGTTGGTCACGATCTATGCCGCCGACCATCCCGGGCTGTTCTATCGCATCGCCGGTGCGATCAGCGTGGCGGGCGGTAATATCATCGATGCGCGCATCCACACGACACGCGACGGCATGGCGATCGACAATTTCCTGGTCCAGGATCCGCTCGGTCGCCCATTCGACGATACCGCGCAGCTCACCCGGCTGCGGCGCGCGATCGAGGATGCGCTGGCCAATCGCAACAAGCTCAGCGACCGGCTCAAGGCGAAGCCACCGCCGCGTCCGCGCGCGGAGGCATTCGACATCAATCCCGCAGCCTTTGTCGACAACCACGCGTCGAACCGCTTCACGGTAATCGAGGTCAATGCGCGCGATCGCCCGGCCCTGCTGCATCAGCTCGCCCAGGCATTGTTCCAGTCGAAAGTGACGATCCATTCGGCGCATGTCGCGACCTATGGCGAGCGCGCGGTCGACACGTTCTACGTAACCGACCTGACCGGCGACAAGATCGAGGCGCCGGCGCGGGTCAAGGCACTCGAACGCCGGCTGATCGATGCCGCGATCGGAGAGATGGCCGCGCAGGCGGCTTGAGAGAGGAGGACGCAATGCCGGTACTCGGAGTTGGTGGAATATTCTTCCGCGCGAAGGATCCCGATGCGCTCAACGCATGGTATCGCGAGAATCTCGGCATCGGTGCCGGCTGCGCCGCCGAGGATACCAGCCCGGCCGACGAGTGGAGTTGGACCGTCCAGGGTGGGCCGTTGATCTTCTCGCCGTTCAAGGCGGACACCGATTATTGGTCAGAGGACCGCCAATATATGCTCAACCTGCGTGTCCGCGACCTCGACGGACTGCTCGAACAATTGAACGCCAGCGGGATCGACGTGATCATCAAGCCGGAATGGAACTCGCCCGAGATAGGGCAGTTCGCGCGCATCCACGATCCCGAGGGCAACCCGATCGAATTGTGGGAAGCGCCGGCTTGAGTCGATCCGACCCCGTTCCGCCCGGCGCGGCGTTCCAGGCCAAGCTACAAGACGATCTCGATGCGCTGACCCGCCGCCACCGCCGGCGTGTGCTCGCGGCGCGGACCGGCCACGACTTCGCCTCGAACGATTATCTCGCGCTTGCCGGCTCGCCGGAAATGCGGGCGATCGTCGCCGAGGCGCTGGCGCGCGGCGTACCGATCGGCGCGGGCGGATCGCGCCTGTTGCGCGGCAATCATGAGGAGCATGAAGCGCTCGAGGCGGAGGCGGCGCAATGGTTCGGCAGCGAGTCGGCGCTCTATTTCAGCACCGGTTTCGCCGCCAACGGCGGGTTGTTCGCAGCACTGCCGGGCGCCGACGACTTCGTCATATATGACGAGCTGATCCACGCCAGCGCGCATGACGGTATGCGGCTCGGCCGCGCCGCGCGCGTCTCGGCCAGGCACAATGACGCCGATGCCGTCGCCGATGCGATCAGGCGTTGGCGGCGCGAGGGCGGCCTCGGCCGGCCCTGGATCGCGGTCGAGAGCCTCTATTCGATGGACGGCGACCGCGCCCCGCTCGCCGATCTGGTGGCGATCGCCGATCGCGAGGACGCCGTGCTGATCGTCGACGAGGCGCATGCCACCGGCGTATTCGGACCCGACGGGCGCGGGCTTGCTGCCGAATGGGAAGGCCGCGACAACCTCATCACCTTGCGGACTTGCGGCAAGGCGCTCGGAGCGGAAGGGGCGCTGATTTGCGCCTCGCGCGCGGTGTGCGACATCCTGATCAACCGGGCGCGCGGCTTCATCTTTTCGACCGCGCCTTCCCCGCTGATGGCGGCGGCGGTGCGCGGCAGCCTCGCTTTGCTCGGGCGCGAACCGGAGCGGATCGCAAAGCTTGATGCCCTGGTGAGCCACGCCCATGATCGCCTCGTCCCGCACCGCGCGCTTGCCAGCCGGTCGCCAATCATGCCGGTGATTATCGGCGACGATGCGCGGACGATGGCGATCGCCACGCGCCTCCAGGCACAAGGTTTCGACGTGCGTGGCATCCGTCCGCCGACGGTTCCTGTCGGCTCCGCGCGGTTGCGGCTGTCGGTCACGCTCAATATCGACCCCACGACCATCGATGCGCTGGCCGAAGCGCTGAAAGGAGCATTGTGACTGCAATCGTCGTCACCGCCACGGGTACCGATATCGGCAAGACCGTGTTCGCCGCCGCGCTGACCGCTGCGCTCGACGGTTGTTACTGGAAGCCGGTCCAGGCCGGGCTCGACGACGGCAGCGACCTGGAGCGGGTCGGACGATTGTCGGGCCTGCCGGCCGACCGCCTGCTGCCGGAAGCCTATCGCCTGACCACGCCCTGCTCGCCACACCGGGCTGCCGAGATCGACGGCGTGACGATCGACGTCGAAGTGCTCGAACCGCCGCGTTGCAGCCGACCTTTGGTGATCGAAGGCGCCGGCGGTGTGCTGGTCCCCTTCACGCGGCAGACGACGTTTGCGGACGTGATGGCGCGCTGGGGGTTGCCGGTGGTGCTCGTCGCGGCGACGTCGCTCGGCACGATCAGCCACAGCCTCGCCGCGATCGAAGCGCTGCGCTCGCGAAACGTCGACATTCGCGGAATCGCCTTTGTCGGCGATGCGGTGGAGGATAGCGAGGCGACCATCGCGGCAATGGGCGGGGTCAAACGCCTCGGCCGCCTGCCCATGCTCGACCCGCTCGAACCGGCGACGCTCGTCGCCGCCTTCGCCGCCAATTTCGATCTGGCCGATTTTCGATGAGCGCTTCCCCGGTCTGGCACCCTTTCACCCAACACGGGCTCGGCGAGCCGATTCCGCTGGTCACGCATGCCCAGGGCGCGGCTCTCCACACCGCCGATGGCCGGCGCGTGATCGATGCGATCTCGTCCTGGTGGGTGACCACGCACGGCCATTGCCATCCGCGCATCATGGCGGCGATCGCCGCGCAGACGCAAAAGCTCGACCAGATCATCTATGCCGGCTGGACGCACGAGCCCGCCGAGACGCTCGCGCGTGGGCTGACCGCGATCATGCCGCCCGCCCTCACCCACGTCTTTTATTCGGACAGCGGGTCGACCAGCGTCGAGGTCGCGCTCAAGATGGCGCTCGGGTTCTGGACCAATCGCGGCGAGGTGCGGCACCGCATCCTGGTGATGGAGCATAGCTATCACGGCGACACGATCGGCGCGATGTCGGTCGGCGCGCGCGGCGTGTTCAACCAAGCCTATGCGCCCTTGCTGTTCGATGTCGGCACCATTCCTTTTCCCGCGGAAGGTCACGAACGGGCGACGCTCGACGCGCTGGAGGCGGCGTGCCGCGAGCAGCCCGCCGCGTTCATCGTCGAGCCGCTGATCCTCGGCGCCGGCGGGATGCTGGTCTATCCCGCGCACATACTGGCCGACATGCGCGCGATCTGTGCGCGATACGACGTGCTGTTCATCGCCGACGAAGTGATGACCGCCTGGGGCCGCACCGGGACCCTGCTGGCGTGCGAGCAGGCGGACGTCGTTCCCGACATCCTGTGCCTGTCCAAGGGGCTGACCGGCGGTGCCGTTCCTCTCGCCGTGACGATGGCGACGCAGCCGATCTTCGACGCGCATCTCTCGGATGATCGATCGAAAATGTTCTTCCACTCGTCGAGCTACACCGCCAACCCGATCGCCTGCGCCGCAGCGGTCGCCAATCTGGAGATCTGGCGCGACGAGCCGGTGCTCGAGCGGATCGCGGAGTTGGCCGAGCGGCAACAGGCGAGACTCGATGCGTTGACCGGCGTCACCGGCAAACGGCGGATCGGGACCATCACAGCGATGGAGGTGCCGGTGGGCGACGGCGGCTATCTCGCCGCGATCGGCCCGCGCTTGCTGAAGCATTTCCGCGAGCGCGACGTGCTGCTGCGGCCGCTCGGCAATACAGTGTATGTGATGCCGCCTTACTGCATTTCCGACGAGGATCTGGACGCGGTGTACGAGGCGATTGCTACGGCGTTCTGACGCGCCTTCTCGCCCTCAAAGTCGTCATGCC
>NZ_BCYZ01000095.1 GCF_001598455.1 Sphingomonas pruni NBRC 15498 | reverse complement strand
TGGCCAGCGACGAAGACCACCCTGCTGGACAATTGTTCGTCATTGTGGCGGAAGGGCAATCCCTCCTCGAGCCCAGGATCCTCCCCGATGTTCAGCCGCCTGGCCCGCTTCTCCGCCGCCGCGCTCATTCTCGTGGCGACGACCGGCGCAAGCCCCTCCAGCTACCAACCGCGCGAGACTTTCGCGCCGTTCGACATGGGCCAGGCGGTCAATCGCTATCGCGGCGGCGACGGCCTGCCCGGCCCCGATTACTGGCAGAATCGCGCCGATTACGTGATCCACGCGACGCTCGACCCAGCCGCGCACACGATCAAGGGCGAGGTCGAGATCACCTATACCAATGCCAGCCCGAGCGCGCTCGACGTGCTGTGGCTCCAGCTCGACCAGAACCTCTACCGCCCCGGATCGCGTGGCAGCATGGCGCAAGGCGGAGCGCCCCGCGGCAATACCGAGGGGATGACGCTCGACCAGGTGTCGGTGACGCTCGGTAAGGCCGCCGTTCCAGTGGCGCCGCTGATCAGCGACACGCGCGCACAGCTGCGGCTGCCGGCTCCGCTCGCGGCAGGCGGCAAGGCGGTCATCCATATCCGCTATCATTACGAAGTGCCCAATGACGCGTTCGGTGGGCGCACCGGCTGGATGACCGCGAAGAACGGCGCGCCGATCTATTCCGTCGCGCAATGGTATCCGCGCATGGCGGTGTTCGATGATCTTCGCGGCTGGGACACGGCGCCGTATCTCGCGCAGGAATTCTACCTCGAATACGGCAATTTCGATTACTTCATCACCGTGCCCTCGGACATGATTGTCGCCGGGTCGGGCGAACTGGTGAACCCGCAAGAGGTGCTCACGCCGCAGCAACAGGCGCGGCTGGCGGCGGCGCGGCACAGCGATCGCACGGTGATGATCCGCGAGCCCGAACGGGTGAGTGACCCCACCACGCGGCCCAGGAGTGGCCCGCTGACCTGGCATTTCCACATGGACAATAGCCGCGACGTCGCGTTCAGCGCCTCGTCGGCGTTCGCCTGGGACGCCGCGCGGATCAACCTGCCGGGTGGCAAGGCGTCGCTCGCCATGTCCTTCTATCCGGCGGAATCGGCTGGCCCCGACAGATGGGCGCGCTCGACCGAATATATGAAGGATGCGGTCGAGCGCTATTCGGCGAAATGGTTCCCCTATCCCTGGCCCAACGCGATCAACATCGCCGGTCCGGCATCGGGCATGGAATATCCCGGCATCGTGTTCGACGGCGTCGAGGACAAGGGCAAGGAGCTGTTCTGGATCAGCGCGCATGAGATCGGGCACAGCTGGTTCCCGATGATCGTCGGCTTCGACGAGCGCCGCCATGCGTGGATGGACGAAGGCTTCAACACCTTCATCGACACCTATGAATCGGACGAGTTCAACCACGGCGAGTACGCCCCCAAGCGCGACGGCGAATATGCGCCCGGCGGTGGCAACCCGGTCGACGAGATCCTGCCGATCCTGGCCGATCCCGACGCCCCGCCGATCCTTTCGCGGTCGGACACGATCCTGAACAAGTACCGCCACCCGGTGACCTACTTCAAATCGGCGCTGGGTCTGGTGCTGTTGCGCGAGCAGATCCTTGGGCAGCAGCGCTTCGATGCGGCGTTCCGGCGCTTCATCGCCGCCTGGGCGTTCAAGCATCCCAAGCCCGCCGACTTCTTCCGCACGATGGAAAGCGAGAGCGGCGAGGACCTGTCCTGGTGGTGGCGCGGCTGGTACGCGAACAACTGGCAGATGGACTTGGCGGTCGACGGCATTTCGACGGCCAAGGACGGAACGCCGCTGGTCCGCGTCGTGTCGCGCGACAAGCTCGTCATGCCGGCGACGTTGCGCGTGACCTATGCCGACGGGCGGACGACCGACATCGTGCTGCCGGCGGAGACGTGGATCCGTCAGGCGGCGACCGACGTCGCAGTGCCGAAGGGCAACGTGGTCAAGGCCGAACTCGACCCCGACCATAAGCTGCCCGATCGCGATCGGAGCAACAACGTCGCGACGCGAAAGCCGTAAAGCGAGGCGGTTGAGGTGCCGTTCCGCCGTCGTGTCTAGGGCGCTTCCCCGGCGGAGGCCGGGGCCCAGTTTCCTGACATCGCGATGGCGTCCCGCCGGCTCGAACGCGTCGCCGCTGGGCCCCACCCTTCGCCGGGGAAGCGTGTAGAAGGAGGGGCGGGGAATAGGCTCATCAAAACCCTATCCGCCCGCCACTCTCCGGCCGCGACGCCACTTCCCTCGCCACCAGCGCCACCAGCGCTTCGGGTTCGGGCCGCGCCTCGGCGAAGCGCAACCCGCGCGCCACCACCGCGAGATCGCCCGGCGTCACGCCGCGCAACTCTGCCAACGTGCGCGGAGCAGGAACGCCGAACGTCCGTTCGAACGCCTGGGCCGCGCGCGCCGGGGACAGTGCGCGCAGCTCAAGCTTGAACACGAACCGACGCATCGCCGCCGGATCGAGTTTCGCCGCATGGTTGGTCGCCGCGACGAACGGCAACGGATGCCGCTCGAACCAGGTCAGCAATTCGTTGACCTGGCTGACTTCCCAACTCGCTTGGGCATTGCCGCGATCGGCGAGGATCGAGTCGATCTCGTCGAACAGCAACACTGCCTCCTCCTCGCGCGCTTCGGCGAAGGCGTCGGCAATGTTCGCCTCGGTCCCGCCGACCCATTTGGACAACAGGTCCGACGCGCGTTTGACGATCAGCGGCCGGTCGAGCCGCTCGGCCAGATGATGCGCCAGCGCGGTCTTGCCGGTGCCCGGCGGGCCCGTCAGCAGCAGCGAGAAGTCGCGAGGGCTGTCCGGCCGCGTTACGCGATCGAGCAAGGCAGCGACGTCGATGTCCGCTTCGACCAGCGCGGGGTCGAACGCCGCGGTGCCTTCGACCGGTCGCAACCGCCCCGACAGCGCCGTGACGAGCGACTCGGCCGCCGCCACCGCATCGTCGCCGCCGAGCTTTGCCGATCGGATCGCGACACGCGCAATGCTCGCGGCTTCTGGCGCCCGCGCGACCAGCGCGTCGAACGCCGCGGGTACCGCCACGCCTTCCTCCGCCGCGATCCGCGCGAGCACTTGCCGCGCCGCCCGCGCCGACGGCTGCTTCATGTGCAGCACGAAGCTCATCCGCCGCAGAATGGCGGGATCGACGTTGCCGATCGCGTTGCTGGTCCAGATCACCGGCAGCTTGTTGGTTTCCAGCATCCGGTTGACGAATACCTTTGAGCCTTGTCGCCCATGGATCGAATTGCCGCTTCCGCGTGCCGCATCGCCGATCAAATCCTCGAACTCGTCGAACAGCAACACGGTATTGCCCCGTGTCGCGAATGCTCGCTGGCCGATAATGAGCGACTCGATCCGGTCATCGCGGGTCGGTTCCTCGCCATCGAACACATTCTCGCCGACCGCGAACAAGACCACGCCCGCGGCGGCCGCCAGGCTACGCGCGAACTCGGTCTTGCCCGTCCCCGGCGGTCCGTGGATCAGGATGTTGACCCCCTCGGCGCGCGTTGCGACCGCGCCGCGCAGCATCCGCGCGAGCATGCCGGCGTAGTCCTTGGCCTGCGGGAATGCGTCAAGCGGCAGGCGTGCCTGCTGGCGCATGCCGACCATCGCGGTGACGATTTCCTCGCCATCCTCGATGCCGCGATCGAGCAGGCGTTCGAACCGCCAGGCCGTCTCTATCCGCGGCGCGGACAGATATTCCTGCGACAGCTCGAACAGGCCCAGCCGCATCACCGGGCTGGCACGCGTGGCGCCGGCGCTGGGTGCGCCGGCCGCGATGCCGATCATCGCCGCCATGTCGACTTGCGCGCGCGCCATGGCTCGCGCCAGCGCGTTGGCACGCGGGCGTCGCTCGAACACGAGCGCGTAGAACAGCAGACGGCGGTCGAACTCGCCCAGCTGCAGCATGTCGCCCAACGACGCGGTCAGCGTCGCCAGCGCGTCGTCGGCATCGCCCGCTTTCGCCGCGCGCTTCGCCATTTTCTCGATCCAGCCGAGGTCGACCGTCACATCCTTGATGGTCTTGCCCGCCAGCCAGCTCGCATTGGTTTCGCTCCACTCGATCAGCGCGCGGCTGACCTGAGCGGAGCTTCGATGAGTATCGATCAGGTGGCGCAACAGCGTCGCCACCAGGCGCAACTCGCCCATGACATCTCCTTCGTGCCGCACGCGCGCAAAGGCGCACGCACGCGACAGCTCTTTTCAGTGGTTGTGGAGATCGGCGCGCCCGATGCCCGCGGGCCGGCGCGCAAGGGCTTGCGCTAGGGCTGGCGCGGGACGCGGACGGAGCGGAGCCCCGTTATGATCTTGCGTCCAAACATGCAGTGTCCTCACGTATCGGGCGGACTCGCCACCCGAGGCCGGGCCCGTTACGCCCACGCACCGATAACGTCAAGCATCGCGGCCAAGCATCAAGCTTGCCGCCGTCACGCGACACGCTACACCGGCGGCAAAACAGGGGGAATCATCGATGGCGACGGTAATGGCGGAAGAGTTGCGGCCCGATCCCAGCCCATCCGACATCCGGCTGGTCATCGCGGCATCGTCGCTCGGCACCGCGTTCGAGTGGTACGATTTCTTCATCTACGGCACCTTGGCCAAGATCATCGGCGCGGCGTTCTTCCCGGCGGGAAACGAGATGGTCCAGACTTTGCTCGCCTGGGCGGGTTTCGCGGTCGGGTTCGGTTTCCGTCCGCTGGGCGCGGTGCTGTTCGGTTATCTCGGCGACAAGCTCGGGCGCAAATATACCTTCCTCGTCACGATCACCTTGATGGGCATCGCGACGGCGGGAGTCGGCTTGATCCCGCCCGCCGCCCAGATCGGCCTATGGGCGCCGGGAATCATCATCCTGTTGCGCGTCTTGCAGGGGCTGGCGCTGGGCGGCGAGTATGGCGGGGCGGCGATCTATGTCGCTGAGCATTCGCCGCCGGGCAAATCGGGCTTCTATACCAGCTTCATCCAGGCCTGCGTCGCGGGCGGTTTCATCCTCAGCCTGGCGGTGGTGCTGCTGACCAAGCTTGCCGTGAGCGAAGCGGCCTGGTCGGCCTGGGCATGGCGGTTTCCGTTCCTGTTCTCGCTGGTGCTGCTCGCGGTATCTTTGTGGATGCGGCTCAAGCTCAGCGAGAGCCCGGTTTTCCGGGCGATCAAGGAAGCGGGGGAGACGGTCAAGAACCCGATCGTTTCCAGCTTCACTTACCCCGGCAACCTCAAGCGCCTGTTCGTCGCCTTGTTCGGGGTCGCCGCCGGCCTGACCGTGATCTGGTACACCGCGCTCTTCTCGACCTTGTCATTCCTGACGACGACGATGCGCGTCGAGGAAACCACCGCGCAACTGATCGTCGGGGTCGCCGGCGGCGCGGGATTGTTCTGGTTCATCTATTTCGGGCGCCTGTCCGATCGCGTCGGTCGCAAGGGGCCGATCGTGATCGGCTATGCGGTGACCCTTGCCCTGCTGTTCCCGATCTTCTGGGTCATAGGCAGCGCCGCCAATCCCGATCTCGCCCATGCCGCGAAGCGCGCTCCGGTGATCGTGTCGGGGCCGCACTGCACCTATGATCCGTTCGCTGCGAAGCAGGTCGACGAATGCGGCCAGCTGCTCGACTATTTCTCGAAAAAGGGCATCGCCTATACCAAGGATACCACGCCCGCGATCGCGGTGATCATAGGCGGAGACGCGGTGCCCGATATCAGCCCGGCCGGGCTGGACGCGGCGCTCGCTGCCAATGGATACAAGCTCGACAAGGTACGCCCGACGGCGATCGGGATCGCGGTCATCATTTTCGCGATGCTGGTGATGGGCGCACTGGCGGGGGCAACTTACGGTCCGGTCGCGGCTTTGCTTGCCGAGATGTTTCCGGCGCGCATCCGCTATAGCTCGATGTCGATTCCCTATCATATCGGCACCGGCTATTTTGGCGGCTTCCTGCCCTTCATCAGCCAATATATCGTCGCGAAGACCGGCAATCCCTATGCGGGGCTGTGGTACACCTGGATCGTGGTGTTGATGGCGTTGCTGGTGTCGCTCTGGGGCTTGAAGTGGAAAGGCGACAAGCTTCCGGATTGAACCCGGCCCAGGGGTGGCACGCCGCGCCGCCTCCCGCTAGGCAGCGCGAATGTTCGAGCTTCCCCTCCGCCTGCGTCGCGATGCCGACGCGCTTGTGGCCAATTGGCGCGCGCTGGCGCGACTGAGCGGGACCGCGGCGTGCGGCGCGGCGATCAAGGCCGACGGCTATGGGCTTGGTGCCGCGTGGGTCGCGGAGACGCTGGCCGCTGCCGGGTGCCGCGACTTCTTCGTTGCCACCTGGGCCGAAGCCGCCGCGCTCGCGCCGCTTCAATTGCCCAGCCTGTCGGTGTTCCACGGTGTGCGCGACGAGGACATGGAGCTGGCGCTGTCGGGCATCGCGACGCCGGTGCTCAACACGGCCACGCAGGCCAGTCGCTGGCGGAGCGCAGGTGGCGGCGCATGCCATGTCATGCTCGATACGGGCATGAACCGACTCGGGCTGGACGAGGGCGATCTCGCCGCCCGCGCGCTCGACGGGCTCGTGGTCGATACGGTGATGAGCCACCTCGCCTCGGCCGACGAGGATAGCGCACAGAATGGCGAGCAACGCGGACGGTTCGTCGCGATGGGCGAAAAGGTAGCGGCGCGACGGCTGAGCCTCGCCAATTCCGCCGGGATCGCGCTCGGGTCGGATTACACCTTTGACCTCACGCGCCCGGGCCTCGCGCTTTATGGCGGCGTCCCGCGGCCCGAGCTTGCCGGCGTCATAACGCAAGTGGCCTTCCCCGAAGCGCAGGTGCTCCAGCGCCGTACCGTTCGGGCAGGGGAGGCGGTGGGGTACAACGCGACCTGGGTCGCCCCTGCGGATACCGATGTGGCGATCCTCAATTACGGCTACGCCGACGGGTATTTCCGGGGTTTTTCGGGACGGGGCGCGGCGTTGATCGAGGACACGGTCCTGCCGTTGATTGGTCGCGTGTCGATGGACCTGATCGCGATCGACGTGACCGGCCAGGATGTGGCGGAGGGCGATTGGCTGGCAATCGATTTCGATCTGCCGCGCGCTGCGGGGCAGTCGAGTATGTCGCAATATGAATTGCTGACGGGCCTGGGGGCGCGGTTCAAGCGGATCGGTTGACCGGCCCCCATCAGAGGAGCCGGTCACCGACTTTTCAGCTCACCGCTCGACGCACATCGCGATTCCCATCCCGCCGCCGATGCAGAGCGTCGCCAAGCCCTTTTTCGCGTCGCGCTTGGCCATTTCGTAGAGCAGAGTCGTCAGCACGCGCGCGCCCGATGCGCCGATCGGGTGGCCGATCGCGATCGCGCCGCCATTGACGTTGACCTTGTCGGGGTCCCAGCCGAGTTCCTTGCCGACCGACAGTGCCTGGGCGGCAAACGCCTCATTGGCCTCGATCAGATCGAGATCGGCGATCGACCAGCCGGCCTTTTCCAGCGCACGACGCGTTGCCGGCACCGGGCCGATACCCATGATCGACGGATCGACCCCGGCCGATGCCCAGCTCGCGATCCGCGCGAGCACCGGGGCGCCGCGCTTCGCCGCCTCGTCGGCCGACATCACCACCAAGGCGGCCGCGCCGTCGTTCAGGCCGGAAGCATTGGCTGCGGTCACCGTGCCGTCCTTCTTGAACGCCGGACGCACGCCCGACACGCTGTCGATGGTCACGCCCGCACGGATATATTCGTCGTCGGCGACTACCGTGTCGCCCTTGCGGCCCTTGATCGTCACCGGGACGATCTCGTCGCGAAACCGGCCCGACGAGCGTGCAGCGTCGGCCAGGTTCTGCGAGCGGACCGAGAACTCGTCCTGCATCTGGCGCGTGATCTGATACTGCTCGGCCAGGTTTTCGGCGGTGATCCCCATATGATAGCCGTTGAAGACGTCGGTCAGGCCGTCGCGGATCATCGTGTCGATCAGCTCTAGCGTTCCCATCTTCTGCCCGGCGCGGATGGTCTGGGCATGCGCGCTCAGCGACATCGACTCTTGGCCGCCGGCGACGACGATCCGCGCATCGCCGGTCGCGACCGCCTGAGCCGCCAGCGCCACCGTCCGCAGGCCCGATCCGCACACCTGGTTGACGCCCCAAGCGGGGATTTCCTTGGGCACGCCTGCTGCCATCGATGCCTGGCGCGCCGGATTCTGGCCCTGCGCGGCGGTCAGCACTTGGCCCAGGATGACTTCGGACACTTCCTCGCCCGCGACTCCCGCCTGTGCCAGCGCGGCCTCGATCGCGATGCGGCCAAGCTCGTGCGCCGGGGTCCCGCCGAACGCGCCCATGAAGCTGCCGACCGGTGTACGCTTGGCGGCGGTGATGACGATGTCGGTCATGGAGACTCCGATTCAGGTGTGGGTTTGGCGGCTATCTAGGCGCGCTTTAACCACTGCGCTAGCGGCTCCCACAATTGTACCTTCGCCCGGCCACCAACGATCATACCGACATGGCCGGCGCCCAAATCGTGACGGTTTGCCAAGTCCGCGGCGCTTTCCTTCGGAACGATGCGGTCGCTGAGCGAGACGAATTCGACCGCCGGGCAGGGCAAAGCGTGCGGATCGACCGTGCGACCCGCGACGGTCCAGCTGCCCTTGCCGGTTAGGTCGTCGCCGACGAAGTCCTCGAACAATTGTCGACCGGCGGCATAGGGCAACGGCGCGCCGGCATTCGCCCAATCCTCCAGGGCGACGAAGCCATTCCAGGCGGGACTACCCGGCTCCATCCGCCCGAACGCTTCATACTTGCTCACCGTGCGGCCCGGGTCGAGGCGCCAGAACCCGGTCTGCAGCACTTCCATCGGCACCAGCCCCATCCGTTCGCACGAGGGCTTGGCCGATTGCCACAACTCGCCGATCGCCGCGCGCGCGCCGCCAAAGCCGGCGAAATGCCAGGGCGCGGCAATCAGCGCGACGCCCGCGACGCCGCCCGCCGCCGCAGCGCCGAGTGCCAGCGTGCCCCCCAGGCAATAGCCGACCAGCAAGGGCGGCTCGTCGAACCTGGCGATCAACGGCAACAGGATGCGCTCGACATGCGCGGTCACGTCCAGCGCGCGATTGGCCGGTGACGGCTCGCCCCAATCGAGCAAATAGGGATGCAGCCCTTGTTCGCTGCACCAGCGCAACAAGGAATTTTGCGGCGCAAGATCGAGGATGAAAGGCGGGTTGATCAGCGACGGCACGAAGATCACCGGCCGGCCAGCGCCACCATAGTCGCGAAGGCGGGCCCGCTGCTGTCTGTATCGTATCGGTGCGAGACGCCTTTTGCCCTTGCGCGGCGCCTCTTGATACGCCTTCAGCCCAGCCAGTGCGGCGGCGCGGCGCTCGGGCGATGCTGCGGTCTCTTCGCGCAGCATGTCGAGGAACAACGGTAATGGACGCGGTCCATGTTGCGGTGCATCATGCATTGATGGTACAGCCGCGAGAAATCATTGGAGGGGCGTCCCCATCATGAAGAAGCAGGCGGCCACTGACGGCCCGGTGATCATCAAGAAATACGCCAATCGTCGACTCTATAATACCGAAAGCTCGTCCTACATCACGCTCGACCATCTCGCCGCGATGACGCGCGAAGGGCGCGATTTCAAGGTCGTCGACGCCAAGACCGATGAGGACATCACGCACAACGTGTTGACCCAGATCATCATGGAAGAGGAAGCGCGCGGCCAGACGATGCTGCCGGTTAATTTCCTGCGCCAGCTGATCGCGATGTACGGCGATTCGATGCAGGCGTTCGTGCCGAGCTATCTCGAAGCGTCGATGGACAGCTTCCGTCGCAACCAGGAACAGTTCAAATCGGCGGTCGAAGGCGCGTTCGCCAATTCGCCCTTTGCCGAGATCGCCAAGCGCAACATGGCGATGTTCGAGGCGGCGACCTCTGCGTTCAAGCCGCAGGCGAGCACGAGCGCGAGTGCGGCGCCGAAGCCGGCCAGCGGCGAGGACGACGTCTCTGCGCTCAAGGCCGAATTGGCCCGGTTGCAGGAAAAGATCGAGAAGCTCGGCCACTAGATATCGTGGGTTTTTCGGCGAAACAGATCGCCGGGGCGGTCGCGGCCGTCCTGGCGCTGACGGCGCTCGCGGCCGCCCTTGTCGACTGGCGCCATCGCAAGCGTGCCGATCTCGATCGCGTGTCGTTGGTCGATTGGCGCAATCTTCAGGTATTCGCGCTGATCGGCGCGATCATCGCAGCGGCTGTGGCGTTCCAATTGTAGCCGGTACTTCGCGAGCGGGCAGGTCGCGGCGCAGATAGACCAAAGTGCGATAATCGGCGCGCGGCACGCTGTAGATCACGCGATAGCCGCCCAGCGCCGTCTTCAGCGCAGCCAGGCTGCCCGGGTTCCAGATGCCGAGCAGGCGCGTCGACGTGACGATCACCGGTGGCCGTGCAGCGAGGATGCGCCGGACCTCGCCCGCCTCGTCGATCCCGGTCGCGCCCTGCTCGGTGGTATAGGCCAACAAGTTCGGAAAGGCGTAGCGCGTCGGCAGACAGGTGCCGGCGCGCTCGTAGGTGAAGGTGTCGCCGATAAAGACATAGGGGCAGCCGTCATGGCTGTTGGCCCTGACCAATGCTGCCACCGCATAAGCGCCTTCGCCATCGTTGCTCTTGATCCCGCGCTCGACGACGTTGAGCAGCAGCCCGAGTGCCAGCGTGGCGATGAGCAGCCGCGACGACCGGCCCAGCGCGCGCGCCGCGACCACCGCGATCGGCGCGACCAGAGGCAATGCGTAATGGTCGAAGAATGTGCCGATCAGCAGGAACCCGCCGCCGGCCGCCGCCAGCCAGCCGAACCCGATCAGCGCTTCCTCGCTGCGATCGGCGCGGGGCCGCCACGCCCAGGCGATCGCAGCCGACACGATCAACGGCGACAAGCTGGCGACGATGCCGAGCAGCCGCATCGCCAATTGATCGGCCGGATAGCCCGCGCGCAGGAAAATCGACGTGACGTTGGCGAACCAGAAGGCGTCGAATGCCTGCGGGCCGAGATGCCAGTAATAGCCCGCTATCGCCAATGTCGGCGCCAGGCCCGCCAACAGCCACATCAAGGCTGCTCCCGCGAACGTCGCCCAGCCCGCGCCGGCGCGGCGCAGATACCAGAGATGGGCGCAACCGATGAACGCGCCTTCGATCGCGGGCGTGTATTTGGTCTGGATCGCCAACCCGCCGAGCAGGCAGGCGAACGTGCCCCAAGCGACGATCGCGCGGGTCGCGCCTGCCCGCGCGCGCTCGGGCAAGTGGAGCGCGATCAGCGCTGCGCCGGCAACGAACAGATTGTAGAAGACCGGCGATTGTCCGCCGCGGCCACCCAGCAACGGCAACCAGATCAGATAGGCCGCGCCTGCCGCCAGCGCCCCCGTCCGGCTCGCTCCCGTCCGTAACGCCGCGCGCCACACCATATAGGCGGTCGCGGTGGCGAACAGGCTCGCGACCAATTGATAGGCGATGACGCCGTCGCCCGGCAGCAGCCGCATCGCGGCGTAGAGCAGGAACAGTCCAACCGGCTTGCGGTCCCAGATATCGAGATAGGGTATCGCGCCGTGCACCATGCGGTCGCCGACCAGCAGATAATATTGCTCGTCGACATGGATGACTGGATTGCCGAAATCCCAGGCGCGCAAGGCGAGCGCGACGACCGCGAGCACCGCCGCCATCTGCCAGGCCTTGAGACGATCCAACCCGCCTGCGCTCAATAGAAGCGCTCCAGCGTCAGCTTGCGCTCGCCACCGCCGCAGATGCCCAGGCGCACGGTTCGGCCGGGATCGGCGACCGACCAGGTCGAGATCGGCTCGCTGGCGTAATCGGGCGTGATCGGCTGGCCGTCGACGCTGCAGATTTCGTCGCCCGCTTGCCAGCCGGTGCTGGCCGCCGGGCTGCCGCGCATGACGTGGAGCACGCGCAGGCGATCGCTATAGAAGCCGAGCAGCAAGCCGCTGGTCGACCGCAGCGGGGGGCGGTCGACATCGCTACCGGCCGCCATCACCATGCGGCCAGCGCCGGGATCGAGCAGGACGCGGTAGCGCTGCAGATAGCCCAGCCCGATACGCCCCGCGGCGCCCATCTGCGCCGAAAAGCCGCGACCTGGCTCGATCCGCGCTTCGGCTTCGCGCACCATCGTCTCGCCGACGCGGACCGCGGGCAGCACGGTCAGCTCGGACGTGACTGGTCCGGCGATGCTGTACGAAATGGTGGTGGTCGTGGTCGGCTTGACGCCGCCGACCGATTTCCATGCCTCGTCCGACATGGTGATCGTCGCGCCGTCGCCGGTGTCGACGATCATCGGGCGCAGTCGCGTGCCGTCGATCGACATCTCGCTGACATAGAATTGGTCGCGCAGGGCCATCGCCAGCGGCGCGGTCTGGCCGGAAAAGGGCATGCGGCCGCTCGGCAACAGGCGGAAACGCTGTGCGGCGAAGTCGATGTCGAGCGCATAGCGGCGCAGCAGGTCGCTGCCGATCACCGCGTCGATCGTGGCGCCGTTGCCGGTGGCACCGCTTGGCAAGTCGAGTACGCCTAATCGGCCGCCGCTGCGGGTCAAGCCGCCGATCGCCAAATTTCCCCCGTTGATCAGGCCCATCGCGACCGATCCGCCGATGCCCACGCCTTCGCCGCCGGCCGAGACTTTCAGGCCGGCGCGGGTGGCGAACCGGCGCGACACCACCGACAGGCTGAACCCGGTATCCAGGATCGCGGTGACCGGCCGGCCGTCGACCGTCATCTTGAATTGGATCTGGTTACCCGGCGTGAGGTCGAATGGCACCCATTGCGCCTCGGTATCGGGCGAGAGCACGACGCGTTCGGCTGGCGGTTCGGGCATCGCCGGCGCCATCGCCCCGCACAACGGCAAGGCGGCGAACATCAGCAAGGGCAGCATGCGGCGGCGCATGCCCCCGCTTATACCGGTCGAGACCGCGCGGATACGGTGTAAAATAGCGATTAACCGCGTTAGCGGTGTTGCGGCGATGACTGGCTGAAACGCCTCGGGCGTCCCGTCAGAGACAGGCTTCGAGATACGCCTGGTCGAATCCGAATTGGCGCGCCTTTTCGAGCGTGTAGGGGCGCAGCCCCATCGCGCGATATTCGCCGATGATCTTACCGTCGGCCGATTCGCTCTGATATTCGAACTTGAAGAGCTCCTGCGTCACGATGACCGGCCCTTCCATGCCGATCACCTCGGTAATGTTGGTCACGCGGCGGCTGCCGTCGCGCAGGCGCTTCACCTGGACGATCATGTCGACCGAATCGGCGATCTGGCGGCTGATCGCTTCCTTCGGGATCTTGATGTCCCCCATCAGCACCATGTTCTCCATACGGCCCAGGCATTCGCGCGGGGAGTTGGAGTGGAGCGTACACATCGATCCGTCGTGACCGGTGTTCATCGCGGCGAGCAGGTCGAAACATTCCGACCCGCGAATTTCGCCGAGGATGATGCGATCCGGCCGCATACGCAGTGCGTTCTTGACCAGGTCGCGAATGGAGATTTCGCCCTGGCCTTCGAGGTTGGCGGGGCGGGTTTCGAGCGGCAGCCAATGCGGCTGCTGCAGCCGGAGTTCTGCCGCGTCCTCGATCGTCAGCACGCGCTCGCCCGGGTCGATCATCTTCGAAAGGGCGTTGAGCATCGTCGTCTTACCGGAGCCGGTACCGCCCGAGATGACGACGTTGAACCGGCACGCGCCCGCGATCTTGAGCGCGGTCGCCATCTTCTGCGACATCGAGCCGAAGCTCGCCATCATGTCGAGCGTGATCGGCTTGTTGGAGAATTTGCGAATCGATATCGCGGTACCGCGCAAGCTGAGCGGCGGGACGATCACGTTGACGCGGCTGCCGTCCTTGAGGCGGGCGTCGGCAAGCGGCGTGGTCTGGTCGACGCGGCGGCCGACCGAGTTGCAGATGCGCTGCGCGATCTGGAACAGATGCTCCTCGTCGCGGAATTGGATCGGCGCGATCTCCAGCCGGCCCTTCTTTTCGATGAAGGTCTGGTTGGGGCCATTGACCATGATATCGCTGATATCGGGGTCGGCGATCAGCTCTTCCAACGGGCCCAGGCCGAGCAATTCGTCGACCAGCACCTTTTCGAGCGCGAATTGCTCGCGGCGGTTGAGCGTCAGCTTGAGCTCCGCCAGCACCTCGCCGATGATCGGGCGGAATTCCTCGGCCAGCTCGTCCTTGTTGAGTGTGGCGGCGGCCTCGGGATCGACGCGTTCGAGCAGGCGCGGCAGCACCTGCTCCTTGATCTTGTGGACCGATGCCTCGAACCCTTCGGCCTTCATGCCGGCGGCTTCGCCGCTGGAATTCTGACGCTCGGTCAGGCGCGCCATCGCGTCGCCATTGCTGCCCGGCATATTGCCCGGCAGATCGGCCTCGGTCTCGTTCGTATCGGGAAGCGGCGGAAACTGTTCGGCAGTATCCGCGGCGGGCTGTGCGCCCCCGCCCTGCATCGGACGCGCCACGCCGAAAGCCGGCCGCGCAGGCTGCCCGGCACCCAATCCACTACGGCGTCCGAACGCGCTCATGCCCCTCGTTCCTTCATGATCAGGTCCGGTTCGTAGGGGCTAAGATTTGACAATTTACTAACCAAGCAGATGCCGGGTCGAGCTTGCGTGACGACGGGCCAGGCGGCGATGCGCCCGACGAAAAACGCCAGAATGGGGTGATCCACGGCCGTCAGATACGACAAGACCCGCAGCTCGTCGCGAGCAGCGGGTCTGGTGGTCGGCCCTGATCGGCGGAGCTTAGCCGGCCTGTTCGGCCAGCACCGTCAGTCCGCTCGCCGATACCTCGGCGAACCCGCCCCGGATCGGGACCAGTTCGGGCTCCGACTTGTCGGCACGGTAGATCGCGAGGTTGCCGTCGCGGATCGTCGACATGAAGGGGGCATGGCCCTCCAGCACACCGAAATCGCCCTCGGTGCCGGGCACGACGACCTGATAGACTTCCTCCGAGCGGAGCAGCTTTTCGGGCGTGACGAGTTCGAAATGCAGCATTGCCTTGTCCTGTTTTCCCTCTCCCCTTGTGGGAGAGGGAGGGGCCCGCTCGGCAGAGCCGAGTGGG
>NZ_BCYZ01000094.1 GCF_001598455.1 Sphingomonas pruni NBRC 15498 | reverse complement strand
GGGCGGAGAAGCCGAAGGTTCTGGCGATGCGTAGCATCGCTGGAATGGCTGCGGAGGGCGGTGCCGCTACTGTTTCAGCTTTACTGAAACAATTCTAAGCAGCTTGATCATGCATCGCCTGTTCGTCGCGCTCCGTCCGCCGCCCGACATTCGCCGCCGCCTGAGCGAGTCGATGGGCGGCGTCCCGCACGCGCGCTGGCAGGAGGACGAACAGCTTCATCTGACCGTCCGCTATATCGGCGAGGTCGACCGGCCGATGGCCGAGGACGTCGCGCTGGCGCTCGGCCAGGTCCATGCCGCGTCGCCGCGCGTGGCGATCCAGGGCGTCGGTGCATTCGACAAGAAAGGCCGCGTCGACGCCTTATGGGCGGGCGTCGCGCCGCAGGACGATCTGGCGCGCCTGCACAAGAAGGTCGACCAGGCGCTGGTCCGGCTGGGCTTGGCGCCCGAGGGACGTGCTTATCTGCCCCACGTCACGCTCGCCCGCATTCCGCGCAGCGCCGGCATCGGGCCGGCGATCGACCGCTGGCTGGCCGATCACGCCGCGTTTTCGAGCGAGCCGTTCGCGTTTAGCCACCTAACACTCTACGAGAGCCACCTGACCGGCGAAGGCGCGCGCTACGAGCCGGTCGCGCGTTGGGCGCTGGATTGAATACCACCGTCATCCCCCAACGTCATCCCAGCGCAAGCTGGGATCTTGTCGGTCTGGGCGTGCGCTTGCGGCACGAGATCCCAGCTTGCGCTGGGATGACGGCTATAATTGCCCGATGACGGCTTAATTTCGGGCGATAGCCTACCCCTTTGCCAGCACCCCACAGGCCAACCGCGCGCCGCTATTGCCCGATGGATCGGTCTTGAGGTCGTCGGCGGCCGCGTGGATCACCATCGCGGCGCCGTCGGCATCCATCAGCGCGTCGAAGCTGCCGCCCGCCAGCCGTGTGGTCAGCGTGCCGCGGCCGTCGGCGCCGATCATCAGGTTGGGCATGTCGCCTTCGTGCGGTCCCTGCGGGTTCATCGATCCGTGCTTCATGCCGGTCGGGTTCCAATGTCCGCCCGCGCTGGCGAAATCGGGCGCTTCGCATTTGCCGACCGTGTGCAGATGCGCGCCATGCATCCCGGGCGGCAGGTCCTGTGCGTCGACCGAGACGCTGAGGCCGCCATCGACTTCGCGCACCGTCACCTTGCCGACTTGCTTGCCCGCCGCGGTCATCAGCGTCGCGATCGCGATCCGTCCCGCCGCCACGGACGGCGCTTCGGTGCTCGTCGCGTCGGTCGCGCATCCCGCCAGCACCATCGGTGCGAGCGCCATCATCGCCGCCAGTCCGCGCATCCCGTTTCTCCCTATTGTCCGATCGCGACAAGTATCGCTGCGGCACGATTGTTCCGCAAGCATCGCACGGTGCGATTTTGCTCGCGGCGAAGGCCGAACTATTCCCCTCCCGCTTGCGGGAGGGGTTAGGGGAGGGCATGTCGATCACAAGTTCGGAGGCGGACCGGGAGGCAAACACGCCCTTCCCCAGCCTCTCCCGCTAGCGGGAGGGAGATTAGGGCAGCCGACAGGGAGAACGAGCTATGCGCGGCAAGTGGTTGCTGTTGCTGATGATCGCGCTGGCGGCATGCGGCCGCGACCACAACGACCCGCGACCGCCGCGGGTCGATACCGCGCCCGTAATGCCGAAGCTCGCCTCGACCCTGGTCGTACCTGTCGACGTGCGGCTCGCCGATCTGGAAAGCGAGCTCAACCGCGCCACGCCGCAGACCCTGTGGTCGATCGACCAGCGCGAGGAGAAATGCGTGCCGGCGCAGCGCCTGTCCGCCTGCGCGATCAAGCGCAAGGACGGCAGCTGCCGCATCGGCATCAAGAAACTGAAGGTCACGCCCGATCTTTCGTGCCGCATCGTCGGCCAGGTGACGCGCGGGCGCATCGCGCTGGGCGGCAGCGGCAACGCCGTCGCCATCACCATGCCGGTCCGCGCCACGGTCAGCGCGCGCGACGTCGGCGGGATTATCAAGCGCGAAACCGCGACCGGCGCCGCCAGCGTCCGCGCCGTGGCGAAACTGGGGATGACCCGCGCCTGGCAACCGACCGCGACGGTGCGCATCGCCTATGACTGGACCAACCCGCCGGGCGTCACGATCCTGGGCAAGCGCATCACGTTCGTCAGCAAGGCGGATGCGAAGCTGGCGGGCGTGATCGCCGGCCTGGAACGCAGCCTGCCACAGCAGCTCGCGAAAGTGCATATGCGCGACCAGGTGGCGGCGGCGTGGCGTGGCGCCTTCAGCACGATCGAGCTCAACCACGACAAGCCGCCGGTATGGATGCGCGTCACACCGCAGCGTCTGGGCGTGCAGGGCTATAGCGTGCAGGGCCGCAACCTGTTGCTGACGGTCGCGGCGGAAGCGAATGCCGAGACCTTTGTCGGGATCAAGCCCGACGCGCCGCCGCCCACGCCGCTGCCGCCCGCCTCCCCCCGGATCGGGCAGCGCGGCCTCAGGTTCAACATCCCCGTGCTGGCCGATTATGGCGAGCTGGAACCAGTGGTCGAACGCGCGCTGGCCAAGCGCGCCGCGCGCGGCATCACCTTGCCCAAGCTCGGCGCGGTCGACGTCACGTTCGGCGACGTCACGATCTATTCGACCGACAATGGCCGGCTGGCGGTCGGCGTGCCGGTCCGCGCGAAACTGAAAAGCGGCTATCTGGGCGAACGGCATGGCGAAGTCTGGCTAACCGGTCTGCCGTTCAACGAACCCGATTCCGAAGTGATCCGGGTCGACGCCCTGCAGATCAAGACGCGCAGCGACAGCAAGGCGGTCGACCTGCTGGTCGCGCTATTCACCGATCCCGAGACGATCGGCTCGATCCAGGCCGCGCTGACCGAGAATTTCGCCAAGGATTACGACCATGTCCTGAGCGCCGCGCGCGGCGCGCTGGCCGAACGCCGCCAGGGCGATTTCCAGCTGAGCGCCAGGATCGACCAAGTCCATCATGGGCGGATCATGGTGACCGGAGCCGGACTGTTCCTGGCGGTCGAGGCGCGCGGGGTGGCGAGCGTGCTGTATCGGCCGAAGCGGTGAGTGTGGAGAAACGGATGGGGATGCTATCCGACCGTCACCCCGGACGTGTTCCGGGGTCCAACGGGAGGCCAGCGAGAAGCTTGAGGCTCATCGCATGCGCGTGCGGCACGTTGGATCCCGGCACAAGGCCGGGATGACGATGGAGTGAGGCACCTCTCGCGGCGCCCCAGCATCGTCATCCCCGCGAAAGCGGGGGCCCAGCTCCCAAGGTCGCGCCATGCGGCGCCGGTGCGATTTCAGGCAGGTCCAGGAGATGCCCCCGCTTTCGCAGGGGTGACGGGAATTGGCGGGGGTGAGGACTGGGTAAACCGCCTCCACGTACTCCGCGCCCCCGCGCGAACCAACATCTTAGCGCCTTAGCGTCTTCGTGCGAGAAACTCAGGCGTCCTCACTCCCCCACTCCACAAGCCCCATCCCGAACCCCGCTGACGCTTCCCACTCCGAGCACGATCTTCGCCCGCCGCTCGAACGCCAGCGCCTGCCACCGCCCGCTATTCCCGACGGCGGTGCGGCTGCGCAGGAAGGTCAGGCTCATCAGCTCATATTGCTCGGGATCGATCCGCCCGGCATCGATCAGGCAGTTCCACGCCGCGACGTTCCACGGCCAATCCTTTCCGATGCCGTCCGCGTCGATCGTCCGCGCCAGCGCGCCGTACCAGTCGATGATCGCACGCAGCCGCGGCCAGCGCTCGGCTGCGGGCATCGCCGCCAGCTTGGCGCGGAGCCGGGCAATATCCTCATCGGCGGGAAAGCCGCCCTGCTGCACGCGCGTATCGATCGCCCAGCGCACCTTGCGCATCGTGATCGGCTCGCCGGCGAAGATCCGCAGCACGTCGAGCCGCACCTGATCGAGCAAGGCGATATAGGCGTCGGCTTGCACCTGGAGCATCGCGTCATTCTCGAACAGCGCGGTCAGCTCGGCGGCGAGCGCGGGCGACAGCGTGCCCTTGGCATCCTCCGCCGCCAGGATCGCGTCGCGGCATTTCTGCGCCACCGGCACCGCACGGCAATCCTTCGAGAACAGCAACTTGCCGTAAGTCGGTGCCAGCGCCTTGCGCGTGCGCTTGAAGTCGCGGCGATGCCGGAACTGCTTGCGCCACGCGGCGAGCACCGGCTGCAGGCTGCCCGTCCCGAAATTCCACTGCGCCATCCCGACCGAGATCAACTGGCTGTCGAAATTGCCGGTCGGCGTCGCCCAGCAGCCCGAGGTCTCCGGGATCGACGTCTCATGCATCCGCGCGAAGATCGACGCGCGGTCGAGCCCGATCTCGGCGAGCCGCGCGGCGGCGTCGGGATCGATGCGGACGGAGGGCGTGTCGGCGACGGGGCGGCAAGAGGGTATCCGCGGAGCCTCAGGTTCGGGCAACGGCGGTAACGATTGTGGCGATCGGGTCGAGGCGGCGGGTCCGATCTGCGCCAATGCGGGCGACGACAAAGCGATCAAGGCTCCCGCCGCCACCGATACCCATAGCCGCACGCCCGCTCCCCTTTGCGCTTACAGATGCTCCCGCGACAGCAGGAACACGACCAGCTCAAAATCCGACCATTGATGCCGATCAGGCCGCCGGGGGGCAAGCCGCCGCACGCGCGCGAAACGCGCCCCTCGACCATGCCAGCCACAATATCGCGACACTCACGGCGAGCGAGATGATCAGGCTGAACAGCGAACTCTCGGGACCGAATCCGCCACCGCTCAGGAACGGTGCGACGCCCGCGACCGGCCGGGTGACGAGCGGCCCGCCGGCGAAGGCGCCTACGCCCGACACGGCGCTGCCGAAAATCCAACCCTGGGTGAAGTTCCAGCCGGCGTGCATGCCGATCGACAGCCAGGGTCGGCCGGTCAGCATGTAGAGGCCCGCACCGATCCCCTCCCCCGCGATCAGGCAGATTGCGGAAAACAACGTCGCATCGGGATTGCCCAAGTGCAGCGCGCCGAACAGCAAGGCGGCGAGGCCAAGCGCCGGCCACACCCCGAACGCCCGCCACAACAGGCGGAAGATGACCAGCCGGATCAGCGTTTCCTCGATCACCGCGGACTGGATGGTTTCCTTCAGCGAGGCGGCGATGTGCGTCACCGACACGGACTCGATTATCACCATCCCGCCCGCCGCCAGCGCGCCGACGATCGCGGCCATGATCAGCGCGCCGATCGCCAGCCCGCCCAGCGTCTCGGGCACCAGCGGCGCCAGCGCCAGTTCGCCGGCCGGTCGCCCCTCGCCCAGCCGCACCGCCAACGCGTAGACCGCGAGCATGGCGATCGACGCCACGATCACCGCCGCCAGCCGCGCACCCTCCGGCGCGGCGGCGCGGGTGGTGAAATGGCCGCCGCTCGCCCAGGCCGCGGCGCGCAGCACGGTGTCGGCGACGACGTTGAAGGTCAGCACGGCGAGCACCGCCAGCACCACCATCCACCCGATCGCGCGCAACCAGCGTAGCGCGCCGGGCCGAAGAAGCCGCGCATTGCCCAATTCGACGCGCCCTGTGGCCATCCGCAATCCCCCTTACGATCCAACGTCGTCGAGGTGTGTTATATATGTAATACATCCGCGGTCAACGAAAGCCGCGCCTGCGCCGATCGATGAGGCGGGAGTCGGGCCCTCAGGCCTCGGCGACGTCGGCGCCGCCGGTAGCCTGGGCCGCCGCCCGGCGCTCTTCCCCGCGGCGTCTCGCGCGCTGGGCGTAGAGGAAGGTCCACAGGGTCAGAGCGCCCATCGTGGCGTAGCCGACGATCGGGCCGACGATCAGATATTCGCGGATGGTCAGCGCGAAGACCAAGGCCACCGATACCGCGACATTGGCGAGCAGGCCAAGGCCCCAGACCAGGGTCATCACCGTCATCGTGCGGCGAAAGGCGGCATGGACCTGGAGCGCCGCGAATTCCTGCGCCTCGTCGGCCGATTTGCGCATCATGCTCGCCCGCGCGAGCTGGTAGACAAGCGGCTTGCCGATTGCCGCCGACCCGAGAAAGACCAGGGCGATGATCCCGGTGACGAGGTTCTCACGCAGCTGCAGGAATTTGGGTCCGCCGCCGCCGATCATCGCCAGCAGCGACAGCACGATGCCGGCCACCACCAGCACCGACAGCGCATCGACCCGGCGATGGCGCGCGAACTCGATCAGGCTCCAGGCGATCGGCGGCGCCGACGACAGGAGCAACGCCCGCACGTCGCCGAGCGAACCTTCCGCATAGGAATAGATCACGAACGGCAGGATGAAATTGACCAGCGCCTCCACCAGGACATGGCCGCCGCTGGCGCGGAGCCAGGCCAGGATACGCGCGCTCAACCCGATCGTCTCGTCCACCCGCGGCTCCTCGCTGTCGGCCGCCAAGGATAAGGCGGCGCGTGGAAGCTGCAAGATCGCGTGTCATTGCAACCAGAAATGGTTGCGCTACCATAGTTGGATAAACAGGTAGAATCAGGGAGCGGATCATGCGTATCGTCAGGCGCGTGTTGGGCATGGTGGCGATCCTGCCGATGCTGTTCGCGACGTCGCCAGGCTGGGCCGGCCCGGACCGCCCCCGCCGGGTGGAGGTCGACCTGTCACGCGCCGGCGCGCCGGTCGATCGCTTCTTCGATCTCTCGGTCGGGTCGGATTATCCCGGCACCTTGATCCGCGACGACGGCCAGGCGCAACTCGCGACCGCGACGCGCGAGCTCGGCTTTCGCTACATCCGCTTCCACGCGATCTTCCACGACGTGCTGGGCACGGTGCGCGAGACGAACGGCAAGATCAGTTATGACTGGTCGGGGATCGACCGGCTCTATGACGCCTTGCTCGCCAAGCATATCCGCCCGTTCGTCGAGCTCGGTTTCACGCCCAATGCGATGCGGACGTCGGACCAGACGATCTTCTATTGGAAAGGCAATACGTCGCATCCCAAGCCGGAGGCGTGGCGCGACCTGATCAACGCGTTCGTCCATCACCTGCGCGATCGTTACGGCGCCGAGGAAGTCCGCCACTGGTATTTCGAAGTGTGGAACGAACCCAATCTCGACGGTTTCTGGGAAGGCGCCGACAAGCCCGCCTATTTCGCGCTCTATGACCTGACTGCGCGCACCATCAAGGCGATCGACCCTGGGTTGCGGGTCGGCGGCCCGTCGACCGCGGGCGCCGCCTGGGTGCCCGAATTCCTGGACCATGCCGCCAGGAACGGCACCCCGGTCGATTTCGTCACGACCCACACCTATGGCGTCGACGGCGGCTTCCTCGACGAGCAAGGCAAAGCCGACACCAAATTGTCGCCCTCGCCCGACGCGATCGTCGGCGACGTCCGCCGGGTGCGTGCGCAGATCCAGGCATCGCGCTTCCCCGGCCTGCCGCTGTTCTTCAGCGAATGGAGCACGAGCTATACGCCGCGCGACTTCGTCCATGACAGCTATATCAGCGCGCCCTACATCCTGACCAAGCTGAAGGCGGTGCAGGGCCTGGCCCAGGGCATGAGCTATTGGACCTATAGCGACCTGTTCGAGGAACCCGGCCCGCCGCCCACGCCGTTCCATGGCGGGTTCGGGCTGATGAACCGCGAAGGCATCCGCAAACCCGCCTGGTTCGCGTATCAATATCTCCACGCATTGCGCGGCCGGGCGGTCCCGCTCGCCGACGCCAATGCGATGGCGGCGGTGGAAGCCCGGCACGTGTCGATGGTGATGTGGGACTGGCACCAGCCCGAGCAGAAGCTGAGCAACAAGCCGTTCTACACGCGGCTGGTCCCGGCCACGCCCAGCGCGCCGATCGCGCTCGACCTGCGGCACCTGAAGGCGGGCAGCTATCGCCTGACCGTCCGCCGCACCGGCTATCGCGTCAACGATCCGCTGTCCGCCTATATCGATATGGGAATGCCGGACTTGCTCAGCCCGGCGCAGCTCACCAAGCTGCGCGCGCTGACCCGCGACCTTCCGGAAAAGGATAATGTCGTCCGTGTGGGCGCCGATGGCCGGCTGGCGACGCGGATTGCGATGCGCAGCAACGATGTGGTGCTGGTGACGCTCGATCCGGTGAAGTGATCCGGGCGCCGGCATCAGCCGCGAAATCGACAAAGATTGCGGGCCGGAGGAAAGCCAGGTGGTGGCGCGCCGCACTTGGGTTCAGTTCGGTGTCATTGAGATATTGCGTTTTGCCCGCAGCCGGTCAGGATCGGAAAAAACCGCCTTGGAGCAACGGCATGATCCTGCGAGCAGCATCGATAATCGGCATGTGCTCGACGGCGGCGCTGGCGTCCGCACAAAAATTCCTGCCGCCGCCGATACCGCCGACCAGCCCCAACCGCGCGCTGGTGACCTGGTCGCCGGGCGACGCGCAATGCGGCGGTGTTCCGATTGCCATCGGGCCCCTGGTGCGGCGGCCACTGAACAGCCTGGGTTGGTCGCCTCAGGACAACCTCAAGCCGCTGACGTTCCGCTTCACGATCGACGACACCGGCCGGCCGTTGTCGATCGCGCGCGTCGGCTCGGACTATATACCGTTTGGCGACGACCTCGGCCCGGCGCTCGCGGCCAGCCGGTTTCCCGGCCGTGCCAGGGAATCGTGCCAGATCACCTATTCGCCAAAGGCGGTACCGCTGGCCGAGGCGCCGGTCGGCGACCTGATCTCGTTCACCATCACGCCGATCGGCGGCACGCTGCCGAAAGAAGGCTGGGACCGGATCAGGCCGGCGGGCGATTGCGTGAAGCCGCCAATGCCCGCGCCTCTATTCTCGGCATTCCCCGATTTCGCCCGCCTCCCGGGAACGCCGGGCGTCCTGGGATGGACCTTGGTCGGCTATGACATCGATAGTCAGGGCAAAGCGGCAAACGTCCATGTCGTGAGCGGCAACGGCAACCCGGCGCTGGAACAGGCGTCGGTCAAGGCGATGCGCGACTGGAAATTCTCCGGCGGCCCGCGAACCGGTTGCCTCTACCCCTATCACCGCAACGCGGTCACCCTGGCGGCGCCGACACCGCCGGAAGAGGAGGCTTTTCGGCCCGCCGACGCCACCTGCACCGAACCGCGAAACTGGACGCGCCCGCTCGCGCTGCAATTTCCGGATAACTATCGGCGGCGGATGATCGAAGGGTGGGCGATCGTCCGCTACGATGTCGCGCCCTGGGGCGCGGTGGGCAATGTCAAGGTTCTCGCATCCCAACCGAGCGAGGATTTCGGCAAGCAGGCGACGATGATGCTGCAAGGCGCGACCTTGCCGGCATCGCGCGGAATGACCGGCTGCATCGATCGCGTACGCTACGTGCTCGACCCCAACCGGCCGCCGACCGATTGAGGCGAAGCGGACACCGGAAATGGCCCGGCGCGGGCGTCGCTCCATAGAGGCAGGCACGGCGCGAGGGCCTTGCGCGCCTTTCCGAACGGGTTCAGCCTGCCTGCCGGGGAGGATCGTCCGATGATCGGCAAATATAGCCTGTTGCAAGTCGCATTGTTCGTGTTCGGGCTCGTGGCGTGCCTGCTCTATCCGCTGTCGATCGTCTGGCCGTCGGGCTGGTCGTGGCATGCCGGGCCGCCAATGGCGTCGCACTATTTCATGATGATCGTCGGCGTGTACGCGACGCTCGGCGTGTTCCTGATCCTCGCCGCACGCAATCCCGCCGCCAATACCTCGCTGATCTGGTTCGCCGTGGTGTCGAGCGCGGTGCACGCGCTGATCATGGCAGTGCAGGCGGCCGGCGATCCGATGCAGTACGGCCATCTGCTCGGCGACGTGCCGGCGTTGTTGCTGGTGGCAGTGGTGCTTGGCGGGTTGATGATCGCGCAGGGGCGGCGGCGTAGCGTTTAGCTACGAAGCAGAGCGCCCCTCTTCGCGAATTGGTGTATTGAGTAAAGTGTCACCGCAATTCCCAATATCGCCATTCTTGACCTTTTATAAGTTGACAGCCCTCTTCGAGCCAGCACTGTCCAGGCATTGGAGGGGTCAATGAACGTTGAAGATTTAGTCCGCCTGGGCTCGACCGCAGGTCCGGAAAAAACGCTCAGGACGTATGCCTATCTGACGGCAAGTTTGAACAATATGCAGGGAGTCCGCGACGTCTTGGACTGCCTCACGCCCTTCGTTGTAGCAATCGCCACCAAAGACCCTAGCAAGCCCATCTTCGTTCCGGATCTCGCCGCCGGTCTGAAGACATTCGGCCTGGAGATACCATATTACGCGTTAGAACAACTTCTTCCTCGCCTTCAGGCAGACGGAGTTCTTGAATGGAATGCGCCGCTACATGCGCATCTCGTAACATCAAGCGCTGCGGCGAAAGTTTCTACCACTGATCTCCCAGGATCATTCGAGGACCTCGAAGAGGCAATAGCGGCCTTCGCCAAATCAAATAAAATAGAACATCCCACGGTTTCTGAGACGTGGGGAGATGCGCTAATCAGGTTTTTCAAAGATGACTATGATGGTATTTCTGTTCGTCCCGTGGACGTCAAAGGAACTAAAGTTGGAGAAACCGGGGACATCGAAGCATTCGTAGTCGCACGCTTCATTCAAAACGCCAAGGTAAGTCGCCAAGACCTTTTTGACAAGGTCGTAGAGGTTTACTGCGGAGCTCTTATCGAGGATTTTATCGGAAATATCCAATCAATTGGACAAGACAGAAATTACGGCCAGTTGACGATATTGTATGACACGTCAGTCCTACTAAGATTGCTTGGAACTTCTGGCGCACTCCTCCAAGATGCAACATTGGAAATGCATCATACCCTCCAGAGTCTTGGTACAAAAACATTTTATCTTTCAAGTACTGATGGAGAAGTAACCAACATACTGGATACATTGTCAGCTCAAATCGCTAAGGGCTATGAGATATTTGGAGAAACATCCGATGCTATCATTTCAGGGGAAATAACGCCAGGAAGAATAAAGGCCTTGGTGCATACGCACCAATCTATACTAGCAACCTTGAATATATTTGAGTTCAACTACGACTATAGTACGAGGAAAATGGAAGATCGGTTCCAGATCGATGAAATCCAATTTTCCGAATTGCTAAAGGAGGGCGCAAGGAAAAATGACCGCGGCTACAGCTTTGATAATGCACTGAACGACGCAGGTGCCGTAGCCATCGTCCTCCGTCTCCGGCGTGGCCGCTCGTCGCACAAGGTTGGCGACGCTCATTATATATTCGTTTCCCGAAATGGTCTTCTTCAAAGAACTGCGAGGCGATATGCGGTGGATCACACGGGGGATTATGACAACGGGTCAGTACCGCCCGTGCTTACAACTGGCCAAATCACGACAGCCGCATGGCTCGCTGAATCTCGCAAACTTGAGCCCCGAAGGGTTACCAAGGAACTGCTGGCAGCATGTTACGCTGCTATACAGCCAGATAAAGAATGGGCTGACGAGTTCGCGAAGGCCATTTCCGACTTTAGAGCCGAGGACCCGAGCAGGGTGTTGGAACGAGCGAACGCGTCAATTATACTCCAAAACATACGATATATTGCCCGAGACGAGACATTTAATGAACCCGCAGCGTTAAAGAAAATAAATCTTGCTGATTTTATACGTTCGTGGGCGGAGAAGCTTGAGCAAGAGCGACGAGAGGAAGAAGAGCAGAATGCAGAGCGATTAAGGGCCGTCGCGAGCGACGCCGAGAGGGAAAAAGAACTAGCCGTATCTCAAGCTATAGACTCATTGAGAGGCGAAGCCACGGAACACGCCAAAGCCGCCAGAGAACAACTTTTATCAGGCATAGCCGCAAAAATATCACGGGCTGTAATAGCATTTATCCAAATATCTATTGTTGTTGCGTTTTCCATTAGTCTTTTCGTAACTCAGTTTTTCGCAGATATACTGAACCCAGCTTTAAAAATATCTTTATTGATATTTCTATCAATTGTTACAATTCTCTCCGCGCTCGATCTATTTGGGTTTCCAGTGGCAAGGCGGTATAGTGACAAATGGGTAGCAGAGCTTAGCCGGCGCCTTGAAGGCCTCTTAGGCTAGCCCACCCTTCCCCCACCCCCTCCCCCCTGCTATCGGCCCTCGCGACTCTCGCATTCGCCCGACCGGGCGCGCCCGCGCGGGACGCTCGCCTTTTCAGGCTACAGCGCCCGCCTCCCCGCCGCGCCCGCGACCGGCCACACAGGGAAAGGACCCTTTGAATGACCGCCATCGGCCAGGACACACTCGGCACTCGCGACACGCTCTCAGCGGGCGGCAAGAGCTACGATTATTTCTCCCTGGCCAAGGCGAGCGCCAAGCTCGGCGACATTTCCCGCCTGCCCTTTTCGATGAAGGTGCTGCTCGAAAATCTGCTGCGCTTCGAGGACGGCGTGACCGTCACGCCGGAGGATTGCCAGGCGATCGTCGATTGGCAGAAGAACCCGGTCGCTCCCGATCGCGAGATCCAATACCGCCCGGCGCGCGTGCTGATGCAGGATTTCACCGGCGTGCCCTGCGTGGTCGACCTGGCGGCGATGCGCGACGCGATCACCAAGCTGGGCGGCGACGCGGCCAAGATCAATCCGCAGGTTCCCGTCCACCTGGTCATCGACCATTCGGTCATGGTCGACGAGTTCGGCACGCCCAAGGCGTTCGGCGATAACGTCGACCTGGAATATGCGCGCAATTTCGAGCGCTACGAATTCCTGAAATGGGGATCGAAGGCGCTCGACAATTTCTCCGTGGTGCCGCCGGGCACCGGCATCTGCCACCAGGTGAATTTGGAATATGTCGCACAGGCGGTGTGGTCGTCGAAGGAAAGCGGCGCGCGCGCCACGGCGGGCGCGACGATCGCCTATCCCGACACGTTGGTCGGCACCGACAGCCACACGACGATGGTCAATGGCCTGGGCGTGCTCGGCTGGGGCGTCGGCGGGATCGAGGCGGAAGCAGCGATGCTGGGGCAGCCGGTGTCGATGCTGATCCCCGAAGTGGTCGGCTTCAAGCTGACCGGCGCGCTCAATGAAGGGATCACCGCGACCGACCTGGTGCTGACCGTGACGCAGATGCTGCGGCAAAAGGGCGTGGTCGGGCGGTTCGTCGAATTCTTTGGCCCCGGCCTCGACAGCATGACGCTGGCCGATCGCGCGACGATCGCCAACATGGCGCCCGAATATGGCGCGACCTGCGGCTTCTTCCCGATCGACGACAAGACGCTCGACTACATGCGCCTGACCGGCCGCCCGGCCGAGACGATCGCGCTGACCGAGGCCTATGCCAAGGCGCAGGGCATTTGGCGCGACGCGGGCGCCGCCGATCCGATCTTCACCGACACGCTCGAGCTCGACATGAGCGAAGTCGTCGCCAGCCTGGCCGGGCCGAAGCGCCCGCAGGACCGCGTCAGCCTGAACAAGGTCGACGAAGTGTTCAACGGCGACCTCAGCAAGCTCTACAAGAAGGAACGCCCGGCGCGCGTCGCGGTCGAGGGCAAGGACCACGATATCGGCGACGGCGACGTCGTCATCGCCGCGATCACCAGCTGCACCAACACCTCCAATCCGTCGGTGCTCGTCGCCGCCGGCCTCGTCGCCCGCAAGGCGCACGCGAAGGGCCTGATGCCCAAGCCCTGGGTCAAGACCAGCCTGGCGCCCGGATCTCAGGTGGTGACCGATTATCTGGTCAAGGCGGGGCTGCAGGCCGATCTCGATGCGATCGGGTTCAACCTGGTCGGCTATGGCTGCACGACCTGCATCGGCAATTCGGGGCCGCTGGCCGCGCCGATCTCCGCCGCGATCAACGAGAACGACCTGGTCGCCGCCTCGGTCCTGTCGGGCAACCGCAATTTCGAAGGCCGCGTCAGCCCCGACGTGCGCGCCAACTTCCTGGCCTCGCCGCCGCTGGTCGTCGCCTATGCGCTGAAGGGCACGGTGACCGAGGACATGGTCGAGACGCCGATCGGCAAGGGCAGCGACGGCAACGACGTGTTCCTGAAGGACATCTGGCCGTCGAACAAGGAGGTCGCCGACCTGATGGCGGCGAACATCGATTCCGGCATGTTCAAGCACCGCTATGGCGCCGTCTATGAAGGCGACGAGAAGTGGCGCGCGATCGACGTGCTCGGGTCGGACACCTACACCTGGCGCGCCGGGTCGACCTATATCCACAACCCGCCGTACTTCGAGGGCATGGGCATGACCCCGGCGCCGGTCGCCGACATCATCGAGGCGCGGCCGCTCGCCATCCTGGGCGATTCGATCACCACCGACCACATCTCGCCGGCCGGATCGATCAAGGCCGACAGCCCGGCGGGCAGCTTCCTGCAGGAGCATCAGGTCAGCCGCAGCGACTTCAACAGCTATGGCGCGCGCCGCGGCAACGACGAAGTGATGGTGCGCGGCACCTTCGCCAACATCCGCATCAAGAACGAGATGGTCCCCGGCGTCGAGGGCGGCATGTCGCGCTACGACGGGCAGGTCCTGCCGATCTATGACGTGGCGATGAAGTTCAAGGCCGACGGCGTGCCGATGGTGATCGTCGCCGGCAAGGAATATGGCACCGGATCGTCGCGCGACTGGGCGGCGAAGGGCACCAACCTGCTCGGCGTCCGCGCGGTCATCACCGAGAGCTTCGAGCGCATCCACCGCTCGAACCTGGTCGGCATGGGCGTGCTGCCGCTGCAATTCGCGGACGGCGTGACGCGGCAGACCCTGGGCCTGACCGGCGACGAGACCTTCACCATCCGCAACGTCGCCGGCCTCCGCCCGCGCCAGGATGTCGAGGTCGAGCTGACGCGGGCCGATGGGTCGAAGGAAACCTTCATGACGCGCTGCCGGATCGATACCGTGAACGAGCTGGAATATTTCCTCAACGGCGGCATCCTGCAGTTCGTGCTGCGCAAGCTGGCGGCGTAAGGGCGCACCCCTCTCATTCCTCCCCGAGCTAGCTCGGGGAGGGGGACCATTCGCATAGCGAATGGTGCAGGGGCCGCAGCCGCGCAGCGGCGAGGACGGGATTTGCCCCTCCACCCCCCGCTGACGCGGGCGGTCCCCCTCCCCCAGACAAGCTGGGGGAGGATTTGACAAAGCGCCGCATCGGACGCCTGCCTCAATCGTCATGCCGATTTAAATAGGGCTCGCTTAGAAGACTCCCCTCCCTGCAA
>NZ_BCYZ01000093.1 GCF_001598455.1 Sphingomonas pruni NBRC 15498 | reverse complement strand
GAAGAGCTTCACCCCGCGAAAGCGGTCAGCGCCTTCAGGAATGCGTCGGGCTGGTCGAGCATCACGAAATGCGCGGCATCGCCGATGTCGACATAGGTAACGTTCGGCGCGGCGGCATATTGCTTCCGATAGAAGGGGCCGGCCATTTCCCTGGTCGGGTATCCCGAGTTCCACGGATAGAGCACTGTGATCGGCGCCTTGATCGATGGCAGATCCGATCGCAGGTCGGTGATGAGGTCCTCGTACAATACCTCCGCGGTGACACGCGAATCCGCCTTCATTGCCCATGCCTTCATCTTGGTGATGCTGTCGGGTTTGAGTGCGAGGCCCTTGGTCTGGCTTGCGGCGTCGGCATCGCTCATCGGTTTCCCGTAGGTAGCGGCGATCTTGTCGCGAGCCACGGCGGCTTGCGGCGCGACCATGGCCGGCGTCACCTCGACCCCGGGAGGCGCCCGGAGCACTGCGAAGAACGGCAGCGAGTCCACGATCATCAGCTTGCCGATGTCGCCGGGGTGCGCTTTCGCCAGCATCATGCCGACCAGTCCGCCCATCGAATGCCCGACCACGGCGGCACCGGTCAGCTTGTTCTTCACGATATAGGCATCGAGATCGGTGACGATCCCGTCGAGCACGCCGGGCTTGAGGTTGGCGCCGGGATCGTCGCCGGCAAAGCCATTGACCTGGACCAGGATGACCCGGTGATTCTTCGCTAGTTCGGGCACGACCCCGTCCCACACCGCGCGAGGAGTGGCGAGACCCGGGATCAGGATGACCGGCGATCCCTTGCCGGCCTCGGTCACCGAAATGTGATCCATCCGGACTTCGCCAGTGCTGGTCGCCGCGGTCGGAGCGCAATGCCCGATATTGGGCTGGAGGATGGCGAGCGGTGCGAGCACGGCGACGGCCAAACGGAGAGTGAAGTGGTTCATGGTTCAGGCTTCCTTGCTGGGAGAGACGAAGATGTCTTCGATGGCGAGCTCGAACAGCTCGGCGATCTTGAAGGCGAGAGGGAGCGAGGGGTCGTAGCGGCCGGTCTCGATCGCGTTGACGCTCTGCCGGCTGACCTCGAGCTTGTCGGCCAAGTCGCCCTGGCTCCAGTTGCGCTCGGCGCGCAGCACCTTGAGGCGGTTGTTCATCGACCTCCCCCCATCGTCAGCCGGTTGGCGAAATTGCCGAGGCCAAGCCCGCCGAACCACAGGACCGAGACCCAATAGACCTCGACATGGCTGACCAGCTCGAAGCTTTCGAGAAAGCCCCACATGGTCGCGATGCTGAGCGCGAAGCCCGACGCCCAGAGCGTCTGGCGCACCATCAGCATGCGGACATATTCGTCCTGCTCCTCGACCAGGTAGAGCCCGATCGCGGCGAAGATACCGATGATCGGAAGCGCCGGCAGGATCGCCACGATCCAGGCGACCGGACCACCGACCAGATGATGTTTGAACGCATAGACGGCGCCGATCAGGAACGCGGCGTAGACGAGGCTGAGTAGGATGACCCGCTTGTTATAGCGCCGGGTGGCGGGGCTCATGATCATGTAAAGGCTCCTTTCGAATCAGTAAAGTGAGCTTTACAGTAAAGCACGCTTGTCAGTCAAGGGTGCTGGACATTATATACTTGACAAAGCACACCCCTAGCGGTAGCTGGAGGGCATGACGAACCTAACCGCCCCCCGCTTCACCGATGCCGACGCAGCCCGCGAGCATCTGGAAGCCCTGCACTGGCCCAACGGCCCGGTTTGCCCTCACTGTGGCGGTGTGGACGTGAAGCGGCTCCCGGCGCAGCGCGGCAAGCCGAGCAAGAAGAACCCCGAAGGCGCGATCCGTAATGGCGTGATCCAGTGCAACGCGTGCCGCCAGCAGTTCACCGTGACCGTCAACACGGTGTTCTCGGACAGCAAGGTTCCGCTCAACAAGTGGCTGTTGGCTGTCCATCTGCTCACTTCGAGCAAGAAGGGCGTCAGCGCGCACCAGCTTCACCGCATGTTGGGCGTTACCTACAAGACCGCGTGGTTCATGGCGCACCGCATCCGCGAAGCGATGATCCCAGAAGGCAACGAGCCCCCGATGGGGTCGGGTGGCGGCACCGTCGAGGTGGACGAGACTTTCATTGGCCGCGTCCCCGGCAACAGCCGCATGGCGATCCACAACATGAACAAGGTTATCTCGCTGGTCGATCGCACGACCGGCCGTGCTACGTCGGTCGTGTTCACCGGCAATTTCTCGCACAAGTCGGTCGGTCCGATCCTGGCGCAGCACATGGCGAAGGACGCCAAGCTGATGACCGACGAAGCTCATCACTACAAGACGATCGGCGCGGCCTATGCCGGTCACGACTTCGTCAATCACGCCAAGAAGGAATACGTCCGCAAGGGTGACGCCACGATCCACACGAACACGATCGAAGGCTTCTTCGGCATCTTCAAGCGTGGGATGCGCGGCATCTACCAGCATTGCGGCTCGCAGCACTTGCAGCGTTATCTGCGCGAGTTCGATTTCCGCTACACCTATCGCTCGGCGAACGGGATCGAGGACGATCAGCGCGCCGAAATCGCCTTGAAGGGCATCGCGGGCAAGCGCCTCACCTATCGGCGGATTGGTGCAGTCGCAGCCTAAGCACCCGGCGCTTGGTAAGAAGCGAGTTCACAAGGGCGGCAACTATGGCTACCGCAAGGATCGCGACTAGCTCGCTATCGGCCTTCCCCGCCGCCGAGGTTCATCCGTATCGGCTGGTTTCGGGTGTGGCTTTGGGGGAGTGCGCAGCATACGCTTGAGCACTTCATCTTCTGGATTCTGCATTGCCTTCGCCATCTCGTCCTACCTCCGCACGGACCTGCATTTTTTGCGGCTCCCGCACTGATATGTCGCGGGAACACGTTTTACCTGATTGGCTTCGTAAAGTCATTCCGAGGAAGCATGAGTCTCGCGTTCATTTTCAGACGAGGCGAGGGGATCGGGAAACTCCAATCAGGTCGAGAACAAATAGATCAGAGGGCCATCTCGGGACCAGGACACTCTTCAAAGTTTGCAAGAAGTGCAACACGGGCTGGATGAAAAAGCTCCAGGACAAAGCAATTCCGATACTTGTTCCGTTGATCAACGGCGTATGGAACGGCTTCACTGATCGCCAACTGGAGATCATTGCAAAATGGGCTGCTATGACGGCTACCGTGGTGGCAATGAGTCACGACACCCACGGTGTTACTAACGCAGATAGGCGCACGATCGCTGAAACCGGCCAAATACCAAAAAACTGGTTTGTTTGGATAGGGATGCTGACTGGTCTGAATGACATCGCCTACTCTAATAGGGTGATTTCATCCCTCACCGACATAATCGGCCCCTCCGAGCCCAACATAGCGGTAACAACTGTCTCGCTCGGGCAACTCATCGTCCATATTTTTAGCGCGCCCTTTGGCACCATCACGCCCGACCACAACTGGTATGGGCAGTACTTCGGGCTTTTCCCTATCCACCCCAGAGGGGGGAACGCTGATGCTTGGCGCGCCCTGCCCATCATACCGCTCGCGTCGCCCGCGTTTCAAAGCATCCTCGACGATTTCTTCTATCTCCTTGCGGAGAGGGCAAACTAGCTCCTCCTCGCCGTGCGCCGGCCTGTCGCTGGCTGGTGTACTGCACTCTGGATGCTTTGTCATGTATATAATGTCCAGGGTGCTTTACAGGCCCCATGGCGCGCACCCTGTGTCCACAGGGCGCGGCCCGGCTCCGCCGTCGGGCGCCGCCATCGGATTCTGCGAAAGGCTTGATCAATATCGACAGCGCGCGAATTCCGCTCGACTTCGTGCATGGCGAACGCATTATGCCCTTCGGCAGTAGCGAGTGTTCAAGGGGCGTGCGTGTGATAGCGGTTGGACGCTAAAGCGCAGCAGAGATGACGGCGATGAATGAGTCCGCGAGGAGACTAGGAAAGTTCGCCGGGATGACCGGCCTTGTCATGATGATCCTCGGTAAGAACACCTATCATCCGACCAATGGCGCACTGAGCATGGTGTTTTGGATGGGGGTCGTATTCGTCGTGATAGGCATTTTCTCGTTACGTTCGTCTCGATCGACGGGCGGCTAGCTTTCTAATCGGCCTTCCCCGCCGCCGAGGTTCATCCGTATCGGCTGGTTTCGGGTGTGGCTTTGGGGGACTGCGCAGCATACGCTTGAGCACTTCGTCTTCGCGGGGGAAAATATCGATCATGCGACGACCTACACCACTGAAACGCACGGGCCTGAAGGCCGCTGACTTTAAGTTGATTGGTGAAATCGTCGTATTGTCGGGCATGATAGAAGATACGCTTAAGCGAATGCCACTTGCCATGTTGCGGGTTGCAGAGGTGCCTGGAATCGCAATGACCACGCATCTGAAAGCTTCTAGCTTGTGTGATATGGTACTCGCAATCACGCCATATTTTGTTCAATGGGATGATCTGACGACTGAAGTTGAAGAGGCTATCAAACTCGTCAGGAAAGCTTCCGACGTTCGCAATGACATCGTCCATGGCCCGTTCTGTTTCAAGCCAGAGACGCCGTTCAAGGGCACGCGAAAGCTGACAGCTCGCTCTCAACTTCGCCTGACAGAGCGAAGCTATTCGGAAGGTCAGCTAGCCGAAGCGCTGGCCCTCCATATCAACGCTTGGCAGGCGGTCGCCGACTGTTACGTAGGCATGTACGCGCTAGCTGAAGACCGAGAGCATCGCGGCCAATCGCCTCTTCGCCCGGACTTTGCTGCGAAAGCCGATCGTCAAACTGACGCCTAGCCTCAGCGAGAGTCGCTTCATCAATTTTAAACGCCAGCCCGTCGGCCTGGGCTGAACTGCACTCTGGATGCTTTGTCATGTATCTAATGTCCAGGGTGCTTTACAGTTACACCGGTTTAGCATGGCTCTCGCCATTGCGACGGCGTGTCGCCCGCTGTGGGACCGCCGAGGCGAACTGTTCCGCGGCCGCCCTACTATGTGCAGCAGGGCGACGCCCACTCCCGCCAGAACGGGCAAGAAATTTGTGGTGGAACTGCAATATCCCGATAATACAGAACAAGTTCGCCTCCGGGGGGAGGCGATTCGCAGAGGGGGTTTGCATGAAGAAGGTGATTATGACCGCTGCGGCGGTTGCGTTGGTGTGCGCGTCCGCGCCGGTCATCGCCAAGGACAAGAACGCCGCGCCGGTCAATGTCGATGCGCCGGCGGGTGCCGCGAAGCCGATTGCGGCCAGCTGGCCGGCCGGTGTTGCGCCGACCACGCCGACGATTGCCGCGGACGCGGTGCTGCCGACCAATAGCGAAGTGGTCGTGCGGCTGAACTCGGAACTCAATTCGAAGAAGGCGCGCGAAGGTTCGACGTTCCTCTCGACGGTTGCCTATGACGTGATGCTCGGCAATGTCGTCGTCATCCCCAAGGGTACGCCGGTCAACGGCGTCGTCACCTGGCGCACCGGCAAGGGCGCGTTCGGCAAGTCGGCGAAGATGGAATATGAGATCCGCAGCTTCGACCTCGGCGGTCAGCGTTATGCGCTGTCGGGCAAGTTCCGCCAGGAAGGCAAGGGCAATACCGGCGCCGCGGTCGGCGCGGTGGTCGCGGTCGGCGTCTTCGGCGCGTTCGTCACCGGCAAGAGCGCAATCGTCGAGCAGGGCCGCGAGCTCAAGGTCTACACGACGACCGTCATCCCGGTAATGGTACCGGCTGGCGCCTCGGCGGCGCCCGCTCCGGCCGCCGTGCCGGCGACGACGGCCGCAGTGCCGCCTCAGGCAACCGCGCAGCCGGCTTCGGCGACCAAGTAAGCGATCAAATCGTCAAAGGGCCGTGCGGCGTGCGCCGCGCGGCCCTTTTTCTTTGCTCGCGCGCCGGCGTCACAGCCCCGCGATCTTCGCCAATATATCGCCCGCGAGCACGCTCAGCGTGTCGTCGCGCGCGCCCATCACCACCACACGATCGCCCGGTTGTGCGATCCCTGCGATCATGTCCGCCGCTTCGGCGCGATCGGCGATGTGGCTCGCGTTGCGGCCGGCCGCCTTCACGTCGGCGACGATGTCGGCGCTGGTCACTTCGCGGCTAACGGTACCGCCATAATAAGCGGGATCGGGGAGGACCAGGACATCGTCCGCCTTCAACCCATGGGCGAAGGCGGCGACCAGTTCGCGGCGCATCGTCTTGAGCGGGCCGTAACCATGCGGCTGGAACAGGACGATCAGCCGGCCGGGAAAGGCGTGGAGCGTGGTCAGCGTCGCGGCGATCTTGTCGGGATTGTGCCCGAAATCGTCGAGCACCGCGATGCCGTTGGTCTCTCCCACCAGCTCGAAGCGGCGGCGCAGCCCGGTGAAGCCGCCGAGCGCGACCGCGGCATCGTCGAACGAGACGCCCGCCGCGTGGCACGCGGCGATCGCCGCGAGCGCGTTGGCGATATTGTGGCGGCCGGGCACCTGGAGCTCGACCGCGACGGGATCGTGTCCGCGCGCAACGAGTTGGAAATGCGCGCCATAGGGTTCTTCGACGATATCGGTCGCGGTGATCTCGGCATCGGCCTTGAGCGCGAACCCGACCACGCGATTGGCGGGCAGCGTTCCGGCGAGCCGCGCGCCATCCTCGTTATCGAGATTGACGACCGCGATCTCCGACTTGGCGATGAAGTCGCCGAACAATTGGTTGAGCTCGTCCAGGCTCTTGTGATCGAGGCTGACATTGTTGAGCACCGCGATGCGCGGCGCGAACAGCGCGATCGAGCCGTCGCTTTCATCGACTTCGCTGACGAAGACGTCGCCGCCGCCGACCAGCGCGCTGGCGAAGGCCGCGTTAGGCGTGGCGAAATTCTTCATCACCGCGCCGTTCATCACCGTCGGATCGCGGCGCAGCGCATGGAGGATCCAGCCGATCATGCCGGTCACCGTCGACTTGCCGCTGGTGCCGGCGACGCCGATCGGCATCGTGCTGGCATTGAACAGATCGGCGAGCATTTCCGCGCGAGTCATGCGCGGGCACTCCAGCCGCTCGGCGGCGACCATGTCCGGCACCGTCGGCTCGATCGCGGCCGAGGCGATGACGACCTGATCGGGCGAAGTGATGCCGCTGCCGTCCTGGGGGAACAGGGCGATTCCCAAGTCGCGCAGATAGTCGAACTTGGCCGGCAGCCGCGCCTGGTCGAGGCTGCGGTCCGATCCCGCCACGCTGGCGCCGCGCGCCGCCAGGATCATCGCCAGCGGCATCATGCCCGATCCGCCGATGCCGACGAAGAAACAGGGTTTGCTCATGTCCATCGCACCGGGCTATCCCCGCTTTCTGGGACGACGGCAAGAACGGGACGGTAGGGTAGATGAAAATCGCGGTGATGGCGCCCGCCAACCGGGTCGAGGAGCATTCGCTCGACGCGCTGCCGGCAATCGCCGCGGGTTATGATGTCGAGCTGGTGATCGACCCGCAATGCTATGCCTCGGGCGGCGGCCATACCTGGGCGGGGCCCGATCAGTTGCGGGCCGACACCTTCCTGAAATACGCCAACGATCCCAGCGTCCATGCGGTGTGGTTCGCGCGCGGCGGCTATGGCTCCAACCGCCTGTTCCCGCTGATCTTCCCGCATCTGGAGGACGCCGCGAAGCGCAAATCCTATGTCGGTTATTCGGATATGGGGTTCATGCTCGGGGCGCTCTATGCGCGCAAGATCGGCAAGCCGATCCACGGCCCGATGCCGATCGACGTTACGCGCAACGACAATGGCGCGTCGGTCCGGCGGACGCTCGGCTGGCTGGTCCATGGCGACAAAGCGGGGCTCGAGCCCGGGATCATCGGATCGGGCCGTCCGGCGGCCGCGTTCAACCTGTCGATCCTGGACGCGATGATCGGCACGCATTGGCTGCCCGATCTGACCGACCACGATTTGCTGGTCGAGGAAGTCAGTGAGCATCTCTACCGAGTCGACCGGATGATGTTCCATGTTGCCAACGCGACGCAATTGTCGGGCATCGCCAGCCTCCGCCTCGGCTCGATTACCTTGCCGCCAGCCGATGGTCAGGCCGATTTCGGCCACACGCCCGACCAAATCGCGTGGGATTGGAGCAAGATAATGAAAGTGCTGTACGAAGGCCGCGCGCTGATCGGCCACGACAGCAACAATCATGTCGTTCCATTTGGCCAGATCATTTCGAGTACCTAATCATACCCATATTGGGCGCCTCCGTCGAACTACGTAGGTTCTCAAAGCCTTTGCTAACCAATTCACGCTAGCGATCGGCGATCGAGAGGTCACCGATGCCGCAGACGCTGGAAGAATATCATACCAAGATCGAACGGATGATGGCCGAAGGCGACGCCCTGGTCGCGGCGCGCGACCCGGCGTCCGAGGATGCGGTAAAGCGCCGGATGGCCGAATCCGCCCTGGTGATCGCCTCCTATCAATTGTTCGTGCACCGTCAGGTGTTCGCGCCGATGCTGGAACATGCCGATGTGGCGATGCGCGCGCGCGTCAACGAGCTCAAGGTCGAATGCATCGCGCTGACCGAGGATCTGCGTTTCAATGTCCGCGAGTTCGTTGCGCGCGTCGACGACGGGCCGCTCGACTGGGATCAGGCCGCGGCCGGCGTCGCGTGGTTCAACGGCCGGGTCCGCGCGCACATCGCTCATGTCCGCCAGATGATGGCGCCCGAGCTGAGCGATGCCGAGCACGCCCGGCTGCGGGCGCGCCGCACGGCGACGATCGGCGTTCAGGCCGCCTGACGCTCGCGATCGCGCGCGTAATCGATGAACGCGCGTAACGGCCCCGGCATCTGCCGCCGGCTCGGATAATAGAGATACAGGCCCGGCCAATAGGGACACCAGTCGCCGAGCACACGCTCGAGCCGTCCCGCAGCGATCAGATCGGCGGCCATTTCCTCGAACACGAACGCCAGTCCGATTCCGTCGAGCGCGGCACTCAGCATCAGTTCGTGCTCGTTGGTGGCGAAGGGACCGTCGACCGCGATTTCCAGCTCGACCCCGGCGCGCTCGAACTCCCAGTGGTAATCGTCACCCCGATCGAACTTATAGCAGATGCAGGGCAGGCCGATCAGGTCGCGCGGATGGACCGGCCGCGGCCAGCGCTCGAAATAAGCGGGCGAGCCGACCACGGCGAACCGCCGGCGCTGCCCGATCGGCACCGCGATCATGTCGGCGGCGATCCGCTCGCCGAACCGGACGCCGGCGTCATAGCCCTGCGCCACGGTGTCGACGAGCGCGGTCTGCGCGATGATCTCGACCTCGACCGAGGGATTGGCCGCGAGGAAGCCGGCGAGCAATGGCATCAATTCGAGCCGGGCCGACGCGAGCGCGGTGTTGAGCCGCAACGTACCGATTGGCGTACCGCGCAGGGTGTTCAATTCCTCAATCGCATCGTCGATGTCGCGAAAGGCGGGGTCGACGCGGTCGTACAGGCGTTGCCCCGCCTCGGTCAGCGCGACGCTGCGCGTGGTGCGGTTGATCAGGCGGACGTCGAGCCGCTCCTCGAGGGCGCGCAAAGCGTGGCTGAGCGCCGAGGGCGTGACGCCGAGTGCGACGGCGGCCTCACGGAAGCTTCCAGCGCGTGCGATGGCGAGGAAGACGGTCAGGTCGCCCGGGGCAATGCGCTGCAAATTAGTGAATCCTGTTCATCTTCTCGTGGAGAATATTGCCGATTATCTCATCAGGTACCAGCATCTATCTGGTTTCCGCCGACAGAGTGCTGCCGGGCGATATTCACATCGAGGAGACAGATCATGCGGATTTGGTTCATCACGGGCGCATCGCGCGGGTTCGGTGCACTGATTGCCAGGGCCGCGCTCGACAGCGGCGACGCGGTCGTTGCGACCGCGCGCAATCCCGACGCCGTGACCGAGGCGCTGGGTGATCACGACAATCTGCTCGCGGTCCGGCTCGACGTAACCGACCACGGCCAAGCCAATGACGCTGTCGCAACCGCGATCAAGCGTTTCGGCCGCATCGACATATTGGTCAACAATGCCGGGTTCGGCATGGTCGGCGCGGTCGAGGAAGCAAGTGCCGCGGAGATCGAGCGCATCTATGCGACCAACGTGTTTGGCCTGCTCGGCGTGACTCGCGCGGTATTGCCGCATATGCGCCGTCAGCGCTCGGGCCGGGTGTTCAACATCTCGTCGATCGGCGGCTATCAGTCGCGCGCCGGATTTGGCATCTATTGCTCGACCAAGTTCGCTGTCGAAGCGATCAGCGAGGCGATGTTCCAGGAACTCGCGCCGCTCGGCGTGCATGTCACCGTCGTCGAACCGGGCGCGTTCCGGACCGACTTCCTCGATGCCAGCTCATTGGTGCCGCACGCCAACCATATCGACGATTACGCGGAAACGTCGGGCAGGACCCGGGCGTGGTCGACCGACAATAACCATGCGCAACAGGGCGATCCCGAAAAGCTCGCCACCGCGATCCTCCGCCTCGCGGGCGAGGCCGAGCCGCCGATGCGGATTCAGCTCGGTAGCGACAGCGTGGCGCGAGTCGAGACCAAGAACGCTTTCGTCGCCGCCGAACTCGCAAAATGGCGCGACCTCGCGGTCAGCACGGACTATCCGGCCGAGGCGCTTGCCGGCGCGTGAGGGGCCGGTCGGTTCGGTCAGGGACTAAGCCTCCACTCCTCGCGGGTGGGGGCTTTCGCGCTCGACCAGATCAGCGCCACCGACCACGCGGTGATGCTCGACATGGTCGGGCCGCGTGAGCAGGAAGCGGTCGTCCTCGGGATAATAACGCGCGCGGTCGATATCCTCACCGGCGAACGCCGCGATCGCGTCGATTGAATCCCACCAGCTGAGCGTCGTGACCTCGCTTTCGCCATTGCCGAGCGTGCGGACCAGCATCTGCGCGCCGAGATTGCCCGGCGTCGCACGATAATCGTCAAGTCCGGTGTCGGCGATATAGGCGACATAGTCCGCCTCGTCGGCGGTACGAATGCGCGCCGACCAACGACGCAGGATGACGGTCTTGTCCATCGGGCGATCCTCCTGCCCCGATCGTCTAAGGCGCCGGGCGCGCCGGCAAAAATCGAATGTGGCAATAGTCCGATAAGACAGGGTTATGATCGGCGACGGTTGCGTGACGGGGCGGCCTTTTCCTTCAGGTCGAACGCGTCCATAGGCCCGCGCGACATCGGCGATGACTCGCGAAGGAGTTCGCCGCCCGCATCTATTGAGGATTGAACCATGGACGATATTGCCGACCTGCAGGCCCAGCTGGTGGCGTTGCGCATGGCGGTCGAAGGCGCCTGGCTGTCGCTGCTCGGCAATGACAGCGATCCCGTCGGCACGGTTGCCAAACTCAAGGACGCGAACGTCGCCGCGGTCGATCAACTCGACGCCACGACTCCCAATGCAAAGGCGTTACGCGATACGGTGGCCGCCCATACCGCGCATTTGTGGAGCTCGATCGAATGGCAGCTCCAGCAGATCGCGGCGGACAAGCAATAGCCGCGGCTGGATTTTTTAGCCGGCCCGCCATATATCCGCCCACATGAACAGCGCGTTCGCCACGACTACCACCACTACCCCGGCTTTCCGGGGGGTGTTCGGCGCGCGCGACTGACGCTTACGCCGATTGCCTCGCCCGGGAATGGGTGAGGTTGGCGTCCACTCCCCGTTCCAGTCTTTCCCTCGGACGCTGCCCGGTGCATAGGCGCGCCAACTGACAGGAACGACCATGGAAATGCTCTCGATCACGCTCCCCGACGGCTCGGTTCGCGAGGTCGCGCCCGGCACGACCCCGGCCGACATCGCCGCGGCGATCGGCCCCGGTTTGGCCAAGGCCGCGATCGCCGCGCGCGTCGATGGCGAATTGCGCGACATCACGCGGCCGCTTGAGAGCGACGCCCAACTCGCGCTGGTGACCAGCCGTGACGAGAAGGACGCGCTGGAACTGGCGCGCCACGATTTCGCGCACATCCTGGCCGAGGCGGTGCAGAACCTGTTTCCGGGCACGCAGATCACGTTCGGGCCGGCGACCGATGACGGTTTCTATTACGACTTCGCGCCGACGCCCGAACATGGGCCGTTCACCGAGGAAGAGTTGCCCGCGATCGAGGCCGAGATGCGCGCCATCATCGCCCGCGACGAGCCGCTGGTCCGCGAGGTATGGAGCCGCGCCGATTTGATTGCGCGCTGGAAGGCGCAAGGCGAGACGTTCAAGGCCGAATGGGCCGCCGAATTGCCCGAGGGCGAGGAACTGACGGTCTACAAGGCCGGCAATCGCCCGGATGCCTGGCTCGACATGTGCCGCGGCCCGCATCTCGCCTCGACCGGCAAGCTCGATCCGCAGGCTTTCAAGCTGACGCGCGTGTCGGGCGCCTATTGGCGCGGCGACCAGAATAACGCGATGCTCTCGCGCATCTACGGCACGGGCTGGCTCAACAAGAAGCAGCTCGATCAGCACCTGTTCCGGCTGGAGGAGGCGGCGAAGCGCGACCATCGCAAGCTGGGGCAGGAGATGGACCTGTTCCACCTCCAGGCCGAAGCGCACGGGTCGGTGTTCTGGCACCCCAAGGGCTATATGATCTGGCGCGAGCTCGAGGCCTATATGCGCCGCGCGATCGACGCCGCGGGCTATCGCGAGGTCAAGACGCCGCAGGTGATGGACGCGCGCCAATGGGAGCAGTCCGGCCATTGGGGCAAATATCGCGAGAACATGTTCGTCATCCCCGACGAAGTGCCCAACACCGAAGATGAGGGGCCGATCGTCTCCGACCATGCCGAGTGGATGGCGTTGAAGCCGATGAACTGTCCGGCGCACGTCCTGATCTTCCGCCAGGGGATCAAGTCGTATCGCGACCTGCCGTTGCGCCTGTACGAAAATGGCTGCTGCCATCGCAACGAGCCGCACGGCGCGTTGCACGGGCTGATGCGCGTGCGTCAGTTTACCCAGGACGATGCGCACATCTTCTGCCGCGAGGACCAGATCGTCGAGGAAGTGCAGGCCTTCTGCCGCCTCGCCGACCGCATCTATCGCGACTTCGGCTTCAAATATGCGATCAAGCTGGCGCTTCGGCCCGACAACCGTTTCGGCACCGAAGAGATGTGGGACAAGGCGGAGGCCGAACTGCGCGACGCCGTGGTCAGGGCCGGTCTCGCCAACGAGGAATATGGCTGGGAAGAGCTGCCCGGTGAGGGGGCGTTCTACGCGCCCAAGCTCGAATGGCATTTGACCGATGCGATCGGCCGGACGTGGCAGGTCGGCACGATCCAGTCGGACCGTGTGCTGCCCGAACGGCTCGACGCGAGCTATGTCGGGGAGGATGGCGAGCGCCATCGTCCGGTGATGCTCCATCGCGCCATCTTCGGGTCCTACGAGCGCTTCATCGGCATCCTGATCGAGCATTTCGCCGGCAAGCTGCCGGCATGGCTTGCACCGGTGCAGGCCGTGGTGGCGACGATCGTGTCGGACGCCGACGATTATGCGGTGCAGGTCGCGGCCGAGCTGCGCAAGGCGGGGCTGCGGGTCGAGACCGATCTTCGCAACGAGAAGATCAACTACAAGGTGCGCGAGCACAGCCTGGCCAAGGTCCCGAACCTGCTGGTCGTCGGCAAGCGCGAGGCTGACGAAGGCACGGTGGCGCTGCGTCAGTTGGGCAGTGATCGTCAGCAGGTGCTGACCCTGGCAGCGGCGATCGAACAATTGCAGCGCGAGGCGCTGGCGCCCGACCTCGCCGTCGCGGCGGAGGCCGAGGCCCAGGCGTGATACGAACAGCGGGCGGCGGTGTTTCGCCGCCCGTTTGTCTCAAAAAGCGGCGCTGACCGAAAACAGCGCGGTGGCATCGGCGATCGACGATCCATTCTTGGTCGAGGCGAAATTGGGCAGCAGATAGGCCGATCTCGCCTTGCCGATATCGGTATCGACATAGGACACGCCCAGCGTCACCGGGCCGATGACGTAATCGACACCGAGCGACCAGTCGAAATACTCGCCGGTCGGCGTCACGCTGGTGCCGTTGGGGCCGAGTCCGGGATTGCCGTTAGAATGGCCGAGATGCGCCTTGGCGGTCAGCGGGGTCCTGGGAATGCCGATATTGGCATCGCCCCAGAGGTAGAGATTATCCTGGGCCTGGCCGCGGCTCTGCGGGGTGTTGGAGAAGTTGCCCAGCGCCTTCTGCTTCGGCGCATAAGCGATGCCGGCGAGCAGATTGGCCGGTCCGATCGTTTTGCCGAGCTTGATATAGGGCTCGGCGAAATCGGTCGTTTCGGCGCCGCCGGGATACATGTACCAGGTCACCCCGATGTCGATAGTGGTGCCGCTGGCGATCGGCTTCTTGATCCCGGCAAACAGATCGAGTTCGAGGTTGGCGCCGCCGAACGTCCCCCAACCGGCAAGGTTCGATGCCCAGGCACCGGCATAGACGCCGCTTTCGTGCGCGACGGTCACGCCGCCCTGCAGCGCGGCCTGCTTGTCGGACTGCGACACGCCACGGAACCGATAGTCGGATACCAAGGCGACATTGGCCGACACGGTGACTGGCTTGGGCGGTTCTTCCTGCGCCGCGGCGGGCATGGCAGCCAGCAACGACGCCGCCGCGATGGCGGCGAAGCGATAGATCATGGAACATTCCCCTGTATGATGAGGTGAACGTTCCTCCTGCGACCGCCCGGCAGGGTCTTCTGTGGCGAGATCCGGTCCGGGCGGCGGCTTACGACTATCGCCGCCGGATTGCGGTAATCGTTCGCAATCGTGAGGAAATGTTGCCGCCGACCCTGGCTGCCTCAGCCATGAACCGCCATTCGCGGGCATAAATGCCGACTTTTGCTGTCCCCGCTTTTAAATCCCTCGGCAAAATTCTATATCATGCCCCTCACAACCCAAAGGAGCAGTACCTATCCGTCCTCCCACGATGCGCCGACCAAACCAGGCGCCGCCGATGAACGGCCCCCGATTCAACGAATGGATCCAGTCGCCCAAGGTTCGAGTGATCGACCATGAAGGCGAGAATCTGGGCGTGATGTACACGAAAGAGGCGATGGAGCAGGCCCAAGGGCTTGGTCTCGACCTCGTCGAAGTCTCGCCCAACGCCGATCCGCCCGTGGCCAAGTTCCTCGATGTCGGCAAGTTCAAGTACGAGGCGCAGAAGAAGGCCAACCTCGCTCGCAAGAGCCAGAAGACGCAGGAGATCAAGGAGATCAAAATGCGTCCGAACATCGACGATCATGATTATGAAACGAAGATGAAGGCCATCCACAAGTTCATCGGTGAGGGCGACAAGGTCAAGGTGACGCTTCGCTTCCGTGGCCGCGAGTTGAGCCACGGCCAGCTGGGTATGAACCTGTTGAAGCGCGTGCAGGAAGACACTGCCGAGGACGCGAAGGTCGAAAGCTATCCGCGCATGGAAGGCCGTCAGATGCTGATGGTGCTTTCCCCGAAGTAAGGCTCGCCGACGCGGAATAGCTTAACGCTATTCCGCGAAAGCTCGGCGAGCCCGGCCGGCGGCGCCCAAGGGCGCCGACCGACGGCGCGGATTGACTCCGCGCCGGCTCCCTTGCCTCGAATACGACCGTCACCCCGGCCTTGTGCCGGGGGCCAACGGTCGGCAAGCGCCAGACAGGAGGCTCCAGCTACTCCCTAACCGGCAGGTTGG
>NZ_BCYZ01000092.1 GCF_001598455.1 Sphingomonas pruni NBRC 15498 | reverse complement strand
GGCGTAGAGGTAGTAAGCGACTTGCGTCCTCGTTGCCCAACTCGCAATCTCCACAGAGCGTCTAAAGAGGGGGCACCATGAAAAGAGCCGTAGCCGTCTTTGCCATTCCACTGTTGGCTTGCTCATCAGCAACGGGAAATAGCCAAGCAGACGTGACCAATGTTGCTTACGGGAGCCAGCCCGAGGGACAGCCAACAGCCGCTATCGACACGCCAACTCTTAGCCCATTCGAAGCGACCATCGTGAAGCAGTTGCGCTGCACTGCCACGCCGACTGCGGCGATAATTGTGCGCGACCTTCTGCGTAAGCGACAGATTAAGGCTTCAGGCGATGGCGGTGACGGCATCCTGCTTTTCGTCCCCACCGGCGACATGAGCTTTCTGGGGTTCCCCGTCGTTCGTATGGGAGGTTGGCAATGGGACGCCAACTACAACGCAATGGCCCCATTCGGTCGAGGCCCCGGCACGGCTCCCCCACAGTTCTTTTCAATCACCGTGTTGGGCCATCTATCCGACGTCAAAGCCGCGCTCGACCGCAACTTCGTTTATGAGGGGAAATGGGTCCGCGATGACAGCAAGCCTGAAGAGACTTTGGGCGACGGGACCGTGACGAAGCCACAGAAGAGAATAAATGGCGTCGAGATCACAGATGGGGACGATGATCTTGCTGCGTCGCCGGTGAGCGGCGCGGTGACGCTGAAGTGTGAACGGAATTGACGGCGGTCAATTTTACAAGGGCTCATCAGTTCGAAGGCTGATAGCATCTCGATGCCGTCGCATTCCGTGCAGCATCCGGCGCTCGACACGAACCTCAACCTCGGAAGGAGTGAGATCAGGATAGTCGCGCTGGATCAACGCGCGATGCCGCTTCTCGATCTCTTCCGGACGGATAAACCGACACTCCGCACGGTTCCTCGCGTCGAAGTTGCGTAGCATGTTGCGCACTGCGCGACGGGGAGCGGGACCACCCACCTTCTTAAATCGTTTTGCCATGGCTTAACTATAGCCAGCGCTCAAATCAGGCGCATTATTGAAATAATGCTGCGGGATAAAATGCGCGACAAAATGATTTTTCGGAAGCGTTCTCAAGTATGAGATTGAAAAGAGCGCCCAATAGAAAAGTTCGCAACCCTTAAAATAGCTTGACTAAAGCTCAGATTGAAAACTTTTTTCGCTGTAATCACGAGGACTTCTGCGAGTGTTCCTCAAACAACGAGATTGTCAAGTTATTTAATGCTTTTATTGTTCGATCACCGTGAGTATATCGGTCTCACGAAGACGGTGCGCACCTAACTTCCAGCCAACGCTCCTCCCTTGATAGCGGGGAGCAACAGCGAAAACGCAGCCGGGAGTGATCCCAGAGACGATCCTCCAATACGACGCCCCGGCGTCGCAGGTCATAGGTGCCGGGGCACCCGTGACTACGACTACAACGAATACCTCGACCGGGAGAAATCCCTGACATCAATCATCGCGACGACGCCTCGGCGTCGAAGGCACCGTGCGAATGCGCGAGTGCCTACCGCACAACCGTGGCTATCGAACATGGACTGGAAACACATCGAGAATACCAACACGGTCGCCCGTCAGCTTCGAGCGATGACACTTCGCTCGGACGAAGTTGCGGCAGGCCATAAGCGCGCCGCCTTTCTCTTCGGCCCTCCCGGTGTCGGCAAGAGCATGACGGTGCGGGAAGCGCTCATGCACTTCAAACTGCGCGGTCACGATCCCGTCGAATGTCACCCGGCCAATTATCAGGAGTTGCTTCTCGCATTCGCGGAGGCAGATGGCGTGCGCCCGGTCGTGCTCGAAGAAGCCGACGTTGTATGGCGCAGCGAGAGGATGATGAACATCCTGAAGATCGCGACCGACAAAGATCGCGTCCTCTCGCAGCGAGTCTACCAAGGGGTCAACATTGCAGCGCCGATCTTCCTGACGACCAACATCGACCTGAGCAATCTTGCCGACGCCAGTAGCGCCTTCAAGAAGCACGGACCCGCATTGTTCCGGCGTGTGTCCCCACGCGGGGTTCAGGCGAGCACCGAGGAACTGTGGGAATACAGCATCGTCGTGGCCCTGCACTATGGTCTCCTCGACCATGCCGAGACTGAGATTTGGGGCGTGATGAGAAAGCAGCCTCGTCCGCTTGAAACCCGTGCTCGGGCACTGAAATGGTTTTCCGAGCAGCGGGAGAACCTGCTGTCGGTGTCACCCGGAACACTAAAGGAGGTCGCCCTCGCGTTCGACTACGCCGATCCGGATCACCAGCAACTCGAACTCGACGCATTGCTTGTGCCTGTCGCCCAGCGGTCTCGCCTCGTTCGCGACGGATTCGACTGGAGCGCCGAGATTGTGCGGACGTCTGCGAAGTTGCGGAGCGCGGCATGACCGAGTTCACACCAGAGTCTGCTCAGGCGTCTCCCCTCGTCGTGCACGTCGATGAGAGCGCAGTCGGTGTGGGTAAGACCGAACGCGCACTCCGCCGAGCTTTGAGGCTACCGGCCCGATGGCTGATCGCGGTCGAGCGGCTCGATGCCATCGAGGAACTCGCGGGCAGGATCGCCGCGTTGGCACCTCCGGCTGCCAACGTCACCGTCAGCAAGATCAGGTCGAACGCAACGCAACGCGGCTTCAGTGTCAGACAGGAGATCGAGGCGCTCCCCGAGCGCTACCAGAACGGACATGTCATCGCCCTTTGCACGCACGAAGCGCTTATGATGAGCGACCTTGCCCGGTTCACCGACTGGCATCTCGTTATCGACGAGGTGCCCAACGTTCTGCTCACGCAAGAGGTGCAGTCGAAACTCGACCGCAGCTTCTTCGAGAGCAACTATGCCCTGACGCCCGTGATCGATGGCTGGGCCAAAGTTACGCTGACCGACGAGGGTCGTTCGATTACTGGCTCCGACCTCTTTCAGGATGACAGTCACCGTCATCTGCGCCTGTTTCATCAGCGCGTTCAGCGTTCGACCGATGGCAATCGCGCAGTTTTGTGCAACTTGACGCGTTGGGGGGACATGGGGGCGGGAAACGTCAAATGGGCGTGGTGGAGTCTTTTCTCGGTGCGAGAACTCGAATCTTTCGCGACGAGACAATGCCTCGGTAACGGCTTCATGTCGGCGATCTCGACTAAGTTGATGCGGGCATGGGATGCCGATGTGATCTGGCGGACCAATTCAAGCTCGGGAAATCGAACGCTCGTTCGGCGAAACGTGAGTGTTCGCTTCTTCTCAAACAGGCGACGGGCGGCGAAATCGTTTTTTGACAGCGAAAAGGGTCGCGTCGCTCTAACAAACATCGCCGCGCACGTTGCCGCCGATGTGCCTTTGGATCGGTTCATCTGGTCGTCGAACGAAATGGCCGCGCCCGCGCTGGAGCGCCACCTGCCCGTGGCGGCGAGATTGAGGCCGAAGCAGGCCGGAAGCAGCAAGTGGATGCACTGCACGCATGCCGCCATGATCTACGCTGCCAAGCCGAATCCGAATATGAGATCGGTGCTGGGAGCTATCGGCGTCAGCGAAGAGGCTTGGATCGAAACCAACGAGTTCGAGGCCGTGCTTCAGTTCGTCACCCGCACTTCGATCCGTGACGTAAACAGCGCCGCCCATGCGACCGTCTACGTGTTCGACCACCATCAGGCCGACTACTTGATGCGGTTTTTTCATACGCAAGAGCACATCGATGCGGACGTGAAGTGGGTCGATCTCGGATTGGACTTCGAACGAGAAAGGCCGGGGCCGAAAGTGCGCGCACTTTCGCCGGAGCAAGCCGCGCAGAAGCTTTCGGATCGCAGGGCCAAGAAGGCGACATACGAGCGCAACAGGCGGGCTCGACACGCCCGCGATAGCGCCGACCGCGTGGCTCGCCGTAAACATGGACAGCCATTCCTCTAATCTTAGAATATCTCCTGTCCACGCGAAGCGTGTCGCCGCGCAGAGCAAGATCGACATGCGCGTCGCATGTCGGTCGCGCGCAAGCGGCACGAGCGTCGAGCCCGCGAGACGCCTCGTTGAATGGTCGTCATAGTCGAACGTCGCCGCGCGCGGCTCCGGCTCCTTCCAAGCCCGTAGCCGCAGGGGCTCCGGTCTTGGTCGTCGCGTTCTCTTTTGGCTTTCTGTCGAAGAGCAATTTCGGTGCTCGACCAGCAGACTTTGGTTGGCGCGCAGCGCCCGGTCATTGTCTACGGATTGTCACGATGCGCCGACCGTTCTCGTGGCGGTGGTTCCAGCATGTGCACCGCGCGGTCGGGGTAAGCGGGATGATAGCCGTAGCCGCTATTGGCGCTCAAACCGGACTCCCTCCAGTCCGACTCAAGTCCAATCGCGAGGACGATCCACCCGACCTGCCCCGCTAAGTCGCTTGCCTGACGAAGAGCATTTCGAACTGAGTGCCGGTCTTCGCCCAGCCACACCTCACCAGACGGTCCCTTCACCTCGACGAAATAACCGTGGAAGACTCTCGTCCTTCCCGTCGTGACCGTGCCCCATGCGCCGTCAGCCTCGACGATCACGCAATCGGCTTTGCCTAGCGGATGGGGCGAGGCGATCAGGCACGGTCGGCTGCGGCCATGGTATTGCTTCCAAGGTCCGGTCTCACACAGGTCGCGGTAACGCATCGCCTATTTAGCCGCCGACGAGGAACCTTTCAGACGTGCACTAAGCGGCCTTCTGTGGGATCGTATCGGAAGTCCGTGATGCTGCCGTCCCGGATGCGTGAGACTGCTTCGTCGATTACTGCGAGCGGCACGAGAAACCACTCTCTCGGCTTTACGGGGTTGCCGAACCGATCTGAAATCGTGAAGTCCATCTGCGCAGGCGCGAACACCTTGTGGATCACGGCTTCGAGCTTGCGTCGATTGACGTTAAATAACTTGTAGGTCGAGACGACCTCCACCCCGGCCAGCAGGTATGTCGCGTCCTTCTCGACGCCCGCAAGCCTCGCTTCAACCGAGCCGCCCGTCACGCCGATCTTGTGGAGAACCTTACGATGCTCGGTGACGAGCGGATGCGTCGAATTGCTGCGCAGCACATAGATCGTGCCGCTTTCGCTGTCGTCCTCGTCAGCTTGATCTTGGAAGAGGGGGCCAGCACTTGGCTCGGTGATCCGCCGCCCCGCTTCATCTTTGTAGAGCGCGCGCTGAAGTGACCGGAGCAGCAAATCGCTCTCGGTGGCGTTGGAATAGATCACGCGGAGGCGGGCGTCGGTTTCTCCATTCGGGGCGCGGATCGGGTCGCCCATTTCGGCGACGTAGGCGATCTGTCCACCAAGAATGAAGAACTGTCCGGGGCTGATTTCGGCTTTAGAGAAACCCGCATCCTTCACAAACGGGCGAGTTTCCCGAACGCCGCTCCCAAGATCATGCTCGACCTGCTGGAAGAGCGGCTTAAAGCGGTCAAAGTCAGCGCAGCGCTCGCGGTTAGCGATTTCCTCGGCAGCGCGCCGCTCCTCGCGGGTCTGGACGTGGCGCAGCTTCGTGATGTCGCCAGTGGCCTCGATCCCCTCAAGCTGCGCCATCAACTCATCGGGATCGAGTTCTTCGGGCTCAGCCTGCGCCTGTTCAACCGGCGTATCGAGCAGACCGTAGGAGTCGAGATCGGCCAGCAGTGCACGACTATCGAGACGCGCCCGGAGACGGTCCAGCCGCACGGCATAGAGCCGCTCGAAAATGTCGCGGTCCTCGCCATGCAGTGGCGCGCGACCGCGCTCTTCGCGGAAGCGAATGATGTCTTCGAACCCAGCAATGATCCGTTCTTCCAACGGGGTATAGGTTGAGCGCTTCGGCTGCGGCTGCGCGAAGTCGTCAAGTTCGGCGCGCAGTTCATCGAGATCGAGATCAGCCATATCGGCCCTCGTCCTTGAACCGCACGAATGCCGATGCGCCCTCCGCCAACCTCTTTTCCCAAGCGTCGGCAGAGTCGATGGACGGCAATCGACCACGCTCCTTTTTGAAGCGCACCGCACCCGCAGCTAAATCCTTGGCTTCCTCCGGGGTCAACGCGGTGCGTCGTGCTGAGATCACGGCGTGCACCTGCTTCAGCACTGCCTCATTCATTGCCTTCGCGAGAACCGAATAGGCGGCCTCAAACGGGTTGATGCTGTCGATCAAGTCGATGTCGAGATCGCGCACGTCCATAGCGATTTTGCGAACACCGTCGATCAGCGCCGTATTGGTCCGATCCTCTCCGCCCGTGCCGCCCTCGCTCGCCAACTGCTTGGCCTTCTGCGTCAGATTGAGCGCTGCGATGGCGTGCTGGCGCACCGCCTCCTGATCGTCATCGCTCAGGTCCGGGTAGCGGTCACGCACGATCTTGCCCATGCGGACCTGCGTCAGTTCCTGCGGCACAACCTCCTCATCGAAGAGGCCCCGCTCCAGCGCAGTCTTGTCCTGCACGAAGGCAGTGATGACCTCGTTCAAATCCTCACGGCAGATGCGCGACGCTTCGGCGCTCTTAGGCTCTACCAGACCATTGATTTCGAAGTGATAGATGCCGCGCTCTTCGTTCACGCCGACATTCGTCTCCCCCTCCTGATAACCACCGGGACCGTAGTCGAAGCCATCGAGTTTGCCAGTGTCTTTGGGCGTGAAGTTGAAGCGCGGCGCGAGCACCTGCTCCATCAGCAAACTGGCCGCGATGGCCTTGAGTGTGTCATTGATCGCATCGACCACCGCAGCTTCTGAAGCGTCGGGCTCGGCGATCAGGTTGGTAAAAGTGGCCGTCTCCTTCCCCGGCGCATCCCGCGTCGCACGACCAATGATCTGGATGATTTCAGTCAAGCTGGAACGATAGCCGACTGTCAGAGCGTGCTCACACCAAATCCAGTCGAAGCCCTCCTTGGCCATTCCAAGCGCGATGATGATGTCCACATGGTCGCGGTCGCCACGATGCTTCGGGTCTTTGAGCGCCGCCAGCACTTTGCCGCGCTTCGCGTGATCAGAGTCATCGACCAGATCAGCAATCTTGATCACCCGCCTGTCGTGGAGCTTCACGCGGTAGAAGCCGGTCTCGGGGTCGGCACCTTGCCACTCCCCGAGATACTCCATGATCTCTTCGACCTCCTTGATCTTGTCTTTCGTGCTTTCGCGCGAGTTGACCGAAGGGATGTGGACGATGGTCTTGCGGGCCGGATCGAGCACCGCCTCAATCGCTTCGAGGTAGCGGCCCGAGTAGAAGAAATAGCCGATGTTGAGCGCCTTCAGGTGCTCGTAACCGTTCAACTGCTCATAGTAGGTGTAGGTGACAGTTTCGAACTTCGCCTCGTCCTCGGGCATCAGCACGGGCGCGGCGTCGCCCCGGAAATAGCTTCCCGTCATAGCGACGATGTGAACCTGATCCCGCTTAATGAACTCGCCAAGCTGAGCACCGAGCTTGTTGTCCGGACTGGCGGAAACGTGGTGGAACTCGTCTACGGCGATCAGCCGCCCGTCGAACGCTTCTACCCCAAACTGCTCGACCGCGAACCGAAAGGTTGCATGGGTGCAAACCAGCACCTTGTCGTCACTGGCGAGGAACTGTCCGACCGCGCGGACCTTCGACGGATCAACGCGCTCCTCATCAGGCCCCGGTGTGTTGCAGAGGTTCCACTGCGGCTTGACCACCCAGTCGGCAAAAAAGCCGAACTTCGAGAGCGGCTCGTCCGCGAAGCTGCCCCCGATGGATTTCTCTGGAACGACAATGATCGCCTGTCGGATGCCTTGATTAGCGAGTTTGTCGAGCGCGATGAACATCAGCGCTCGCGATTTACCGGAGGCGGGGGGCGACTTGATCAGGAGATACTGCTCGCCTCGCCGGTCATAGGCACGCTCCTGCATGGGGCGCATGCCAAGCTCGTTCGACTTCGCTGATGCGCCGGTCCGCGCGGTTTGAAACGAAACGGCTGGGATGATCTTCGGCGTTGTCATGGCTTCCAGTTCTCAGCGGCGATGATCGCAGCCTTCCATGCACGATCAAGCGCTTGCGTGTCAGCAAGGAAGAACTCACCGCCCAGCGAGCGCCCCTCGCGGACCAGTGATTCCTTCATTGCATTCTCGCCAGCGAGAGCATGGCCGGAAGACGGAAACGCCAACCGTCCCTGCGCGTGAGTAGATTGCTCTATGCGCCATTTGAACGCGCATGCCGGAAGTGCTCGATTGTGAGCCAGACATCGGGTGTCGGGACTAACCGAGAACCCCACTTTGACGATCCAACGACCGCCCGTGCTGTAGCCCAAAAACTGATCGGCATTGCCATGCAGCCGGAGAATGTAGAGGTGCTTTGGGCCCTCGGCTTCGCGAACGGTAAACCCGGCCTTCGAGACCGGCCCCGGCCTGCTCGGCTGGAGAACTTGCTCCGCTGGTCCGGGTATCAGCGCCTCGACTGGACCGCCACCGAAGACCGGCACCTCGTAGAACGGCAGTTCGAGGACGCGAAGTGCATCTGCTTTGCTAAGCCGCAGGCCGTATGAGCCGATGGCGGTGCCGTTGTCCCCGCCGTTGTGGGTGTCGGGGAATATGTCACGGACGTAAGGGCGGTTCTCTTTCGGGATGCGCCATGCGCGAATGGCACGGAGCGCGTGCAGCCATGCGTTGACCCGCTCCGGATCGGCGCGTTCGGCGGGCTGGCGCTCAGGCGCGAGAAACTGCCACTTGTCGCCGAGGAGGTGCGACTGCTGCTGCATACCGAGGACGCGCAGCCGCTCGCTTTTGTCGGGTGCCTTACTGGTCGCGCAGACGACCAACAGCGCGCCGGGTTTGCTCTCCCGAATAAAGCGGTCGCGCGACGTTGCTTTGGTGAAGCCCAAGAAGCCCCATGTTTCCGGGTCAAACCCATGGAAGCTCTTCAGGAAGACCTGAGGTGGGTCCGACTTGATCGCGACCAGCGGATCGAGCATCGGATTCCAATCACGACCGGTCTCGTGAGCGCGCACGAAAGCTTCGACGCTGCCATAGGTCTGCACCACCTTGGTCGGCGCGACGTGGCTTCTGATCCGACCATCGTCCGACCAGCCGTGCGCGTCAAACATACTTTCGAGATTGCCATATTGCTCGCTCGCGAGGCGCATGATGGCCTGTCGATCCCAACCCGGATCGCGCGCGGCCGCCATCAAGCGGCTGCCTTTTTAGTCGTCATCTTCGTATAAAGTTCAAACAGCTTCTCCAGCCGCTCCGTGTCGTTGCGGAAGCGGCGACCGATGTAGATGCGTTCGAGCACCTCGTCATTCGCGTCGTGTGCGGCGCGCAGGTTCGGGAAGTCGCGAGCCATTCGCTCGGGGTCATACATTTCCGCGATGGTGGCAGGGAAATGGGTCTCGCGCGCGAGCAATATAGTCTCAGCAGCGTGGGTCAGGTCCACCTTGTGCCGCTCGATCATTGGCGGAAGCGGGAATGTGTTCCAGCCGAGCGTATTAGAGTAGCGATAGCGCGTTTCCAACTTGCCACAGACGGTCGCAATCCAGACAAGGTGCAAACGGGACGCTAACAGCGCCATATGCCACAATGGAGCGTCATAAAGAGCAAAGGCGGCGTTTGACACAACGGCCCCACGCGGCAAACCGCCAACTGGCAGCACAGGCCGAGACTCACTTGAATGTATCGGGATAATCATGGGCACTGCTGATCCTTGCGGACTACCGTGCCTTATCTCGGAGAATGCAAATGGCGTTGCCGCTTGTTCCACGGTTTTAGGCTTAGGGCTTAGTGCCCGGAAGGCTTTCACCTGCGCGAATCTTTCCTTCAAAAAGGGTATATTTTCCGCCTCTGCATACTCTTCGCAAGACACCCAAACACAATACCGCAACTTGCCATCGATATATTCGTCACTCCCTATGTATGGCTTTATAAACCTCCTCGCCGCTTGTGCAGCATCTGTATGATAATCAACGGGCTTAACGATCAAGCCACCCCCGTCAGCGGGTTTGCTGCCGTAATCCATTGCAACAAGTCCGTTTATCGGGCGGGATGATTTGGTAACAATGACAGAGGTATTTGGAACAAGGTAGGGCCCTATCGTTTCCACTCGTCGTTCGAAGGGGGCTTCTAAGCCGCTTTCCTCAAACAATCTTCCATCGCCCTGACTAAACGAAAGTCCGACGACAACAACTGTGACTCCAGCGTTATTTCGCGCAAGGTTTTTCCACTTAAAAGAAGTCCTCGCGAAATGTATCCTCACTCCCTTCGCAAGCGCAGCCTTCCAAAACGCCGGAACCTGCTGTCCCTGACAGAAAGAGTTCGTCGCAACAAAGGCGCACTCGGCTCCGGTGCTCGCGCAAACCGAAAGAGCCTTCTGAAACCAGCCTGAGACGTAATCCAGCGATTTCCATTGTGCGTCCGATCCGGCAAAAACCAATTGTAGATCGGTCTTCTCGCGATCACTCATTTCGGACTGCCCGCTGTAAGGCGGGTTCCCGCAGATATACGTTTCTCCGCCTTCGTTCTCAAAGTCTATCTCTGCTTGATCCAACGGCGTTTCGAACAGATCGTTAGCCGCCATTCTCACCCCAGTGCCTGATGGCGGGCAGATGCTTAGCCAATCCAATCGGAGTGCATTTCCGCAGGTGATCCAGTTTTTCGAGTCCAGCGGCAGGAACTCGGCCAGCGCCTCCTGCTGCCCACGGTGAAGCACGTCCGCCTGATACTCGGCGATGATAAGCGCGAGGCGCGCGATCTCAGCCGGGAAGTCGCGAAGCTCGATGCCTCTGAAGTTTGTTAGCGGAATGTCGGTCCTACGGTCGGGCTCGCCGCGTCGCCGGTTCACCTCCGCCTCGATTGCTCGTATCTCCTTGTAAGCGATCACGAGGAAATTCCCCGATCCGCAAGCCGGGTCGAACACCCTGATCCGCGCCATGCGGTTGCGGAGGTTCAGCAGCTTGCGCCCGTTATCACCCGCTTCCTCCAGCTTCGCCCGGAGGTCGTCGAGAAACAGCGGGTTGAGCACCTTCAGGATATTGGGGACGCTGGTGTAGTGCATCCCGAGCGCGCCGCGCTCCTCTTCGTCAGCAACCGCTTGGATCATCGAACCGAAGATGTCCGGATTGATCTTGCGCCAATTCAGCGCGCCGATGTGAAGAAGATAGGATCGCGCGATCTTGCTGAAACGGGGCGTCTCCGTGCTGCCACTGAAAAGCTGTCCGTTAACATAGGGGAACTGATTGGCGTAGCGCGGCACCTTAGCCGCCGCCCGGCCACTTAGCTTGGTGTCCATCGACCGGAACACCTCGCTTAGGATGATGTGAGTATCGGATGAGTCCCGCGCGCTCATCTGCTCGACCGTCTTGGTGAACAGCCCCTCGCCGACGAAGATGTCCGTATCCTCGGCAAAGAAGCAGAAGATCAGCCGCGCCATGAAATGGTTCATGTCGGCGCGGCGCTCGACCGTCCTCCACTCCGGATTGTCGGTGAGAAGTTGAACGTAGAGGCGATTAAGGCGATTGGTCGCCTTAATGTCGAACGAGCTTTCCCGGACCTGCGCGACGGTCGTAATCCCGGCGAGCGGCAGGAAGAAGCCGAAGTGATCCGGGAACTGGGCGAATGGGCAGGCGACCGTCTCGCCGCTGATCGTGTCCTCGGCTTGGAACTCGCTACCATCGGTCGCGACGATGAACTTTGCTTTAGCCGAGGCGGTCTTGGGGCTGTCCCGCAACGCCTTCAGCGTGGCATCCACCTCTCCCGACGCGCAGGCGGCAATGTGGATGTTGTTGCGCTGGAGCACTGCGCCTTCGACGTCGGACTGGTTAGTCGAACCTGACCGGAGCCGCTTGATCGTAGTCTCCGGGTTCCCGAACGCGCGTAGGAAATCGAACGCGAATTCGCCCGGTTCGAAGGGCTGCTCAGCAAGCTTTGATACCGCGTCGTCGATTTCCACTGGGTTCATGAGCCGACCTTAGGGCCTGCTCGTTACCTCGCCAAGGCGGTCGAGATGTTGCCATTTTGCCCAAATCGGAGGTTGGGGTGCCTGTCCCGGAGGCCCGCGTCGCACTATTCGTATCTGGGCGGCGCGTTACGGCAGGCATATTCCTTCCGGCGAATCTCGGCTCCCGCCATTCCCGGCTGATCGCACATATTCAGGCCGTCCGGACCTTCGAGATAGGTTCCTCCACGCGTCGGATCGTTACGGCCTGAGCTTTCGGTAACCACATTGCCGTTTGAGCGGTGTCCGTCGTCATCCGGCACAGCCCATAAAATTGTCGATGCGATTATCAAAATCGCCCCCAGCATCATTCCACCGATGCTGACCCAGCGAAGATGCACCGGTTGAATGCCGAGCGAACGAGCCGTCCTGTTGAAGGCATCAGGGTCGGTATCGAATCGCTTGAACTGGACGAAGCCAAGGATCGCAAGCGCAATCCCCACGGGGATGCCGAACCATTTGATGGCGAGCAGCACCAGCCCGATCAGCACGATACCCGCGATGAAGCTGAGGCAGCCGCCAGAACATCCTTCGTTGCGCATCCGCGTTCCCCCGACAAGCCGACAGGGGCTTGCCTCCATAAACGATACCGCTTATCGGATAAGCGATACCGCTTAAACGGGTCAACTGGTTTCGACTGCTGGGGACTGGATGAGAGAAAGCGATACCGCTATTCGTCGTCAGGTGACGAAGCCGAAAGTCTTTTTCGAAGCGATCCACTTCCGCGCGCGCGAGGGCACGAAGGCGCGTATTGACGCATTGCGCGGCGAGATGCGGCAGGGAGACTTTGTGCGAGTGCTGATCGAGGAGGCACTTGAGGAGCGTGAGCGGTCTCAAAAGCGCAGGTAGCGGTCAGAGCGGTCTTGCAAACGGCACAATCGCTTGGTCGGTTTGCATCATGATGCCGCGCTCATTCACATGGTCGCCCAAATTGATTTCGACGCGAAAGTTGCGATTCTTGGAGATGAAGTCGGCAACCCACGGCTGCTCGTGGTTCGAGAAGACATGCCGCTCTGCGCATTGAACGAGGCGCCGGTTGATGGCGATGGCTTCATGCCGCGTCAGTCTGTGTTGCGACATCGAGAACCGTCGAAAGTCGTAGTGAGTCGCATCAATCGGGGGCACGTAGTTGCTCGGAATAATCCGAACGGCGAGCGTTGGCGTCAGTGGAAACACCCTCTTGAGCGGGTTGATTTGATGGCGCTCGATAGCGCACGGATAGTCGCTCGTAAAAAATGGTGAGTCGGCGTGCTCGTTGGTCAAAACTTCCCAATGGCAGTTGCCGAAAGCGACTGCGCTCCTCTCAACGTCCGCGATGCCTATGGCCTGCGGGTATTTCTCATCGACAGAAATTAGAACCTCACCGCTTCCGATCAATTCGGTTGCGCTCTTCCCGCCTAACGCTTTCGGTGCGTTGGGTATCATGCCCTTGGCATCTGCGAGCTTGGCAGTGTTCCTCACTATGCCATGCAACATCGCGCGTTGCATCCGCATGGCGGCGGGGGAGCAGCGAATGATGTATGCCGCGAACCCGCCGATGTTGTAGATGACATCGTGGGATATTTTTCCAAGTTCGAGTGCCGTGACCGCGTTGTTGTAGCCATTCTCAATCGGCTTCAGGAACTCTTCGATGATGCGCGGTTCGGTCAGGTAGTCGTTCGTATTGCCCTCATCGGTCCGACAAACGCGCTTGGCAGATCGGACGGCGGACTTGTCAGTGTCCTTATCGAACGCGATGAGCCCGCGCCTCTCGGAGTCGTAGAACTTTCGCAAGTGGACTTGCGAGACGTAGTGATCGAGTGCCATGCCGCCTCACTTCACGCCGTAGATGTGCTCAGCATATTCGCGCACTTCATCTGATGCGCCCTCGGCCAGTTCGTCGAGGTAAGCGAGAAACTCATCGCCGTTGGCAAACGAAAAAATCCGCGCCTTTAGTCCGATATTCCGAAGCTCTTTCGTCTCGCTCAGGATGTTGGCGAACTCCTTGTCGATGAACATTGCATCGACGTATGGGCCGTAGGTCGAGATGGCCTTGATGTCGTTGTAAACGCCGCGCGTGGTTGATCTCTGTCCGAGGGCGAACCGACGTCCCAGCCCCGCCCACAGATTACTGGCGATGCGATGCACGGGCACGTCGCGATTGCCGTGCCACCGCCAGAACTCGAAGATGGTCTTCATCGCGCCAAGCTCGTCATCGGGGTGGAGATTGAACACGTGCATAAGTGCGCGCTTCTCATCGAAGATCGAATCGAGATGAGTGCCGATAATGGCTTCTGGATCACCGCTGCCCATCGCGTCGAACGCCCGTTGCAGCTTGACACAATAGGCTTTGCATTTCGCGTCGCCGTAGTTCGAAAGCTCTCGCTCCAAGATTTCTGCGAACGACGGTTTCTCGCGTCGCCATCCCTCGTAGAGGTCTTTCATTTCCTCGTGATTGGCTTCGCGACGATGCCGAATGCCGCCTGCGAAAGCGTCGTAATTGGCGTTCACTCGAATGTGCATGTCTGGCAACCAAACGTTGCGCGGCTTGCTGAGGACTTCGTCGGGACTAAATGACAATGCCGGATCGCGCTTGTCACGGTAGGCCGTCGCAAACTCGACGATCTGGTTTAGCTCTATGTCCGCTGTCCGGACGAACGGGATGTCCCCGCCGATGAACTCGTATGACGCGCGGAGATTTCCTGCATCCTGACCGAATACAATCGTCTCCTCTGAGTGAAGGTCCGAATGCGGGAAGACGGCTTGTTGCAGGAGAACGGCGCGACGAACCTTCTCATGTAGAGCTTTGCTGAAATCCTCGTGCCCTTTTGGAAGACGTCCGCCCGCCCGCACCTTGAAGATAACGCTAAAGGCGTTTTGGTCGAGATAGATCACTCGTTTATCGAGATCGGGAAGCACCCAATTGATTTGATACCGGCATTTCGAGCAACGCTCGGTCATCACGTCGCCGCCTGCACCCAGAAAACCCAGCGCAATCTCGCCGCAGCCATCGCATTTTTTGAATGGCTTTCTTTCCCAAGTGAAACCCGGAGGGAGAGTTGGTATGGGAGCCATTACCTCGTCTAACTATCGCAGGAAGTAATCGTCAGATACGTTTGCGCGAGCGAGTCGAACTAATGCGGGCAAGCTGATCCGCTCTCGTGCCATTGTGTAAAACTTCCGGGGACGTAACACCATGAGGAGATTTTCCCGCCAATTCGTCGAGCGCTCGATAAAGGCTAGCGGATGGTGGTTGCCCCTCTTGGTTCCAATTTTTTTCGTTCCACAGGTTTGGGCGTTTGTTATTGGGCACAAGCTCTTGGTGGCAGCAGCATTTGCGGTCATCGAAGGCATCACGGTCTTTGTGGTATGGAGCCTGACGCCGCGACCTGAAGAAGCAGCGCAACCAGTTCTAACTACACATTCGCTTCAGAAAGTCCGCACGGAAATCCGATTTGTTACAGGCGCAGATTTTGCGGGAATGGATCGCATTTTCGACTCAACGCTCGATCCGGAGGAAGCGATGGATGACGCTGATTTTCTCGAACTTATGAATCGGGGAAATCTCATGAGGGTGATGCAAGAGGATTTCGTCACCGGCTCGGAGCGCATCTCACGTATTGCGGGATATTACTCTTTTTGGCCGTTGAGGGCTGCTGAGTTCGACCTGATCGTAAAGGGCACGCTCAAGGAAGAGCACCTGCGGCCCTGCGATATTCCGGACTTGGACGATCCCGAGGTGAAGGTCTTATACCTCTCGGAAGTTTGCAGCGCTGACGATGCTGATCATCGTTCAATGCTGATGCGCGACATGTTGAGATACATTCTCCTCCTGCTCAATAAGCATCCGAACATCGAAAGCATCGCGGCTTGGCCGTCATCGGACGATGGCAAGCGATGGTCTGAAAAATTGGGATTGAAGCCGTGTCGCCCCCGATGGCGCGGAAGAAGTGTCCACGCCCTTGATCGCCGAGCCATCCTTGCTTCCCCGCATTTGCCGAGCGGGCAATTTAAGGAACGGGTGGTCATAAATTATTGACAGTCGAGAC
>NZ_BCYZ01000091.1 GCF_001598455.1 Sphingomonas pruni NBRC 15498 | reverse complement strand
CAGCTACGCGCTGCACACCGCTCCTTGCCAGCGAACACGCCCGGGCAATCACGGCGGGCCAAACCCACGTCATGGCGCTCTAGCCGACAGCTCCCGGCAGGGTCAGCATAAAGCGCGCTCCCTGCCCCGGCGCCGAATCCACTGTCAGATCGCCCCCCATAGCGCGCGCCAGGCGGCGGGCGATGTAGAGACCCAGACCGCTCCCGCCCGGCTCGCTCGGATCGACGCGCTCGAATTTGTCGAAGATGCGCTCCTGATCCTCCGGGGCAATACCCTTGCCCTGGTCGGCGACGATGATCACCGCTGTGCCGCGATCGCGATGGGTGCGGATCCAGACCATGCCGCCATCGGGCGAATAGCGCACCGCATTGCCGATCAGATTGACCAGGATCTGCAACACGCGTTTGAACTCGCCAGTCGCGGGCGCGCGGTCAATGTCTTGCGGCGCGTCGATCTTGACGCCGCGTTCCGCCGCGCGGACGCCGAGCAGACCGGCAGCGCGTCGCCCGATATCGGCGAGGTCGATCGGTTCCGCCGCAGGAGCGAAGTCGGGCCGCTCGACCGCCTGAAGGTCGACCAGATCGTCGACCAATCCGAGCAGATGCCGTCCGGCGCTGGCGATGTCCGAGGCGTAATCGGCATAATCGCGTCGGATCGGCCCTTCCGTCTGGGCATGGATGCTGTCGGCGTTGGCGATGATGCGCCCTAGCGGCGTGCGCAAAGCGCGATCGAGTCGAGCGCTGAATGCATCGAGCGGGTCGGTGGAACGGTCATCCCCCGGCTGCGGCTCACGCGTTCCGGCCCTGACCGCACCCACATAGCCCGCGAACAGGCCCTCCGCATTGAGCGTGGGGTTGGCCGACAAGGTCACGGCTTGCCCCGTCGCGCGCACGGTCGCCGCCTGCCGCTCGAACGGCTGGTGCACGGTCAATACGCCGAGCATCGGCATCGCGCCTTCGGCATCCATCTCCAGCGCGAACAGGGATGCGAGCGGCTTGGCGAGCGCGGTCTCGGGCGTCACCCCGAAGCGCGCAGCCTCCGCGGCGACCGCCGTCAACCGCAAGGTCGCATCGGTTTCCCACCACCAATCGGCGTCCTGCAGCAACAGATCGCGGTCGCGCCGCGCCGGATCCACCGGCGGTGTCCAGGGCGCGCGCAGCTTCCAGCCACCCAGTTCCAGGCGCACGCCCTCCTCGACCGGATCGGCGCGAACCCACAATTCCAGCTCATCGGGTCCGTCCGCCACCTGCACGTGGCGCGCAACCGTGATCCCAAGCCGCTGGGCCAGCCGCGCGAGCACGGCGACCTGCGGCACGGCAAAGGGCTCGCCAAGCGCTCCGCCGGCGCGCGTGTTGAGGTCGTCGAGCCGCGGCCCGGCATCGACCAGGCGGCCGTCGCGATCGACGAAGCCGTGAACCGGCGGCAGGCCCGCGTCGACCACGCTCATCGACGCTTTTCCAGCTCTGCCATGGCCGCGCGAAAATCGGGATGCAGCCGGAGCGGCGCAAGCGCTCCGCGCGCCTCGTCGGGCGTGACCGCGGCAATCGCTTCCAATTGGTCGGCAAAGGCTTCGACATCGTGCCGCGGGTCGGCTTCGCACAGGCTGAGACCGATCCGGGCGACCGTCGCCCGGTCTAGCCCGGCACCACGCAGCGCCAGCCACAATTGATCGCCGCCATCCAGGACGATCTGACGCATCGTCGCATAATCGATGCCCAAGGCATGCCCGAGCAACGCGATCACCAGCGCAACGCGCCGGTCCCCCAGCGCGTGCCGTAGCACCGTCGCCAGTTCGGCAGGTTGCGGATCGATCGTGGCGGCGAGCCGCATCGCCGCGCTTTCCAGGCGGTCGCTCTCGTCATGATCGGCGAGCGCGCGCAGTGCAGCCTCAACGATCGCGCGATCCGCCGAGCTGGGACCCAATTGTTCGCGGATCGCCGCGGCTACCCACCAGACCAATCTGTGCTGTAGTTCAGCCGGTAGTTCGGTCCGCTCCAGCCGGTTGCTATCGGTCAGCCCCCGGCGTCGACTTTCGGCGGCCATCATGGCCAAAGCCGCATCCGCGACCCAGGCGTCGGCGCTTCCGGCCAACCGCGCGAGCAAGCTGGCCGAGCCGATCTCATCAGGCGGCAAGGCAGGCAACAAATCGACCAGCAGATCCTGCCGGGTACGCGCGATCAATTCGCGCATCAGATCGAAATCACGCAGCAACCCGCTGCCGACCAGGCGGTCGAGCACAGGCGCTCCGTTTCGGATCCGCTCGATCGCAGCGGGATCCGTGCCGGAGACATGCGTGACGGCCCGCCGGCGGAGATCGTGTTCGACCACCGCGACCATCGCGGTTAGCGTCGCCGCGAGCGCCGCCCGCGTACGGTCGTCGAGCCGCGAATCGTCGGGGACAAAGAAGTCGTCGATCGCCTCTGCCAGACGGCGATCGGCATGGCGCGCCGCTGCCGCCGCGCGCGCGAGCAGCGTGCTGGCGCTCGCACGGGCGCCATCGTCCCAATCGCCTTGGTCGATCGACATGGTTCGGTTGTACGATGGTGTCGTTAAAGCGAGGTTAGCCAGAATTCACCGATTTCAGGAGTCTTTGTCAGCTTCGCTGAATCGGTGCCGCCCTCCGCAAACCGTTCCAGCTTGGCTGAAACCGAACTAACCGCCGATACGCGAACGCAAAGCTTCCACCGCGAAGGCGAGCGTGACGCCGGCATAGCTCGCGGCCGCCGCCAATCCCCACACCGGATATCCGATCAATAAAGCCGGCAGTAGGATCAGCGGATAGGCGGCCGGGACTGCCCACCACCAGGGTCGCGTGACCACTCCTGCCGCACGCTCCGCCAGAGCTGCGGCGAGAACCGTCGTCAGCGCCAGCAAGGGCGGCGTCGCGCTCGCGGCAAGAAATCCCACGCGCTGACCCAATAACAAGGTCGCCAACGCGACCGCCGCCGGCGTACTCCAGCGCAATATCCTGCCGAGCCCCCGCTCGTCGCGCAGCCAAGCCAGCACATCGGCGAGCGCGAGAAATGCTAGCGCCAGCACGATCGCCGCCATGCCTGAGGCCATCCATCCGATCGCGATCGCGGCAAGACCGCCCAAGCCCAACAGGCCACCCGCTCCCGCCAGCGCAACCGGCGGCACGCCCCGCTGAACCAGCGGCGGCAGCGCCAGCTTGGCGAGTGGCGCAACGAGGAAGCGGTCGACCCAGTTCGTCCGGGTGCCGAGCGCCGCCACCAGCGCCGCGCGACCTTTTGCCGCCAGTGCGCGCGAATCGCGCTGGACGCCATGGCCCTCGCGCACCGCGGTTTCCGGCAGCGGCAGTTGCTCTGCACCGCGTTGCGCGATCACTCTCAACAGCGAGGATGCGAAATCGTAATCCGCCGGCAGCTTCACGACATCGGCGATGCGCTGGGGATCGATCGTGGCGATTCCCGCCCACACCGCGCCGGGGCCGATCCGCTCGAGCTCGTCGCCAGTCGCGGCCACCAACAATGTGTCACGGTCGCGATCGCGCATCGCTTCGATCATGACGCTGGTCGTCATCAGCCCGTCCGCCAGCCACATCACACGCGCGAGCGGATGCAGTTTGGCGAGCACTTCCGCGGGACCGCGCACCGCGTCGACCGCGATGCCGCGTCGACCCATGCGATTGATCGCGCCGAGCAATTCGGGCGTCAGGCGCGAAACGACGACGACGATCTGTGATGCCCCCGCGGCGATCAACAGCCGCGCCTGGAACTCGATCAGGGTAACGCCCCCGACCGGCAGCGTCGCCGCCAACATATCGTGGCGATCGGACGCATCGGCTGTGGCGAACAGGAGCCCGGCAAGCATCCGCGGCTGTTAAGCCCCGCACTCGGCTATCGCAAGGATCGTGATTGCCCCGCCAATTCCCCGGCGGGGTATATCGCTAGAGCCGGGCCACCGCGCGTCGCAAGGTCCGCACGGCATCGGCATTGCCAGGCGTGCTCGCCGCTTCGGACGCCAGGCTCATCAGGCGCACCGCGCCGAAACTCGCCGCCAGCCCCTTGAGGCGGGCCGTCGCGAGGCGCCAGGCGTCGTCGCTTTCGGCCGCCTGAATCGCGTCGATGGCCTTTTCCGCGCTGTCGACAAAAGCCGCACGCAGTTCTGCGATCAGCCCCGGTTCGTCACCGACTGCCGCAGCGAGGGTCGCATCTATTGCACCGGGATCATAGGCCATGACCGGGAAACTAGCCCCAAGGGCTTTAACGGAAGGTTGCGCAATCGCTTTGAAATGGTCGGTTTTATGATAAACAAAGCGTCATGAACGGGGGGTCCAAGATCATCGACTTGCACGTCAGCGACGTTGAATACGCCGTGGCGGACGAGCCGTTGCAGCTGACCGAGCCTTACGAAGGCGAGGTTTTCGAGCAACCTGAGGAGCGATCGGGCGCGACGAAGTGGCGTATTTTCGCCGCTGTCGCGGTCTTGGCCGCTTTGTCGTGGATCGGCTTCTTCGCTTGGTATTCCTGGCCCGCCATGCAGGCCGCGCCCACGCCGACCGTGTTGGCCGAACTGGCTACCGGACTGACCGCGCCGTTGGCGCTGATCGCCGTCCTCTGGTTGGTCGCGCGACGGTCGAGCCGGATCGAGGCGCGCCGCTTTAACGACACAGCGCGATCGATGCGCGCCGAGGCAGAGCATCTCCAGGCCGTTATCGACGTCATGGCGCAGACGATCGACAGCAATCGCGAGAAGCTGGCCGACCAGGTCACGGTGATGATGGCGACAGCCAGCGCGGCCTCGGACCGTTTGAGCGAGGCATCGTCGGTGCTCGACAGCCACTTTTCCAAGGCCGAGACCGACGCCGCCCGGATCGACAAGGCAGCCGCCAATCTGGAGGCCAATCTCCAGATCCTGGTGGCCACGCTCCCCCACGCGCACGACCAAACGATCACGCTCGCCAATCAGGTCGAGACGGTCGGTCTGACCGCAAGCGAACGCGCCGCAGCGCTCGATGCCCAGGTCGTTGCGCTGGGCGAACGCGCGCGCGACGTCGACAGTCGTACCAGCGGCGCCGCGGAACGCTTGTCAGCACATATCGCCCGGATGGAGGCGACCAGCGAAACGGCGGGCACCCGGCTCGAGCAAGTCACAAGCGCGATGTCCGACGCGGTCGATGGCCTGCTCGATCGCACCGCGAGCGCGGTCGACGAAGCGCGCAAGGGTATCGCCGCGCAGGGCGACGCCATGCTCGCCATGCTGTCCACCAACCAGGCCGCTCTCGACCGCACCGCGACCGACAGCACCGCCGCGCTGGCCGATCGCATTGCGGGCATCGAGGCGGTGGCAAATCACGTTGCCGCGACGCTCGCTGCCGGGCAGGAGCAGGTTGACGCGCTGGCTCGCTCTATAGAGGACACGAGCGGCGCAGCGCATCGCTTCGCCGGAGAAGCGGCGCCGCAATTGCTCGAGACGCTGATGCGCATCCGCGACACCGCCAATGCCGCGGCCGAACATGCGCGCGAGGCGATGGCGCGGATCGCCCCGGACGCCGCCGATGCGCTGGAAGCCGCAGCATCGCAGGCGGTCGAGCGCAGCCTGGCGACGATCGCGCAGGCCACCGAAACCGCGGCGGCTTCGTCGGCGGAAGCGTCCGACAAGCTCAATCGGCAGATGCTGGCGATCGCGGAAGCATCGGGCCAGATCGAAGCGCGGCTGGCCGATACCGAGGAAGCGAACGGCTTTGCCCGGCGCGTGTCGCTGTTGATCGAATCGCTCAATTCGGCGGCGATCGACCTCACCCGCATCTATTCGTCCGAAGTGCCCGATTCGTCCTGGATGGCCTATCTGAAGGGCAATCGCGGCGCATTCGCGCGGCGAGCGGTTAAATTGCTCGACGCCGGTGAGATGCGCGCGGTGCTCCAGGCTTATGACAGCGACGACACCGTCCGCGAACAGATCAATCGCTACATCCACGACTTCGAGGCGATGCTGCGCGGCATCCTGGCGCAACGCGACGGCGCGGCGATCGGCGTGACCCTGCTGTCGTCCGACATGGGCAAACTCTATGTCGCGCTGGCGCAAGCGATCGAGCGGTTACGGACTTAACACGTTTGTCTGTCATGCCGGGCTCGTCCCGGCATCTACCGTCCCGCACACCCATCGGCCGTAGGTAACGCGGCACGGACGACCCCGGCACAAGGCCGGGGTGGCGATTCACTTTGGAGCTTCTACTCTGGGTCGTTTCAACCCGCGCTATTCGCCGGGTTGACGAAGTCGAGCATGTCCGGCGTCACCCAGCCATAGATATAATTCAGCACGAACGCGGCCCACACGATCGTCGCGACGATCGTCACGCGGAGCGCCAGGCGTTTGATGTTGAATTCGTGCGGCGCGCTTTCGGCCTGGCCGGGGATCAACTCCCCTCCCACCTCATGCGTGGTACGCACGCCGAACGGGAGGACGAGGAAAACGGAAAAGGCCCAGCACAAGAAATAGATAGCCAGTAACGACGTCCAGCGCATTTCAGATCCTTAGGCTTCGATCACCAACACGTCGACCACCGGCTTCTTGCCGGTCCAACGCGTCGCCACGCGGCGTACGCCGAGCCTGACGCTCTCGCGCAAGCTATCCAGATTCCCCCGATTTCCTCTGACCGCGTCGGCAGCGGCATCGATTGCCTCGTCGAGAAAAGCCTCGCGATCCTCTTCGACCGGAACGCCCTGCAATTTGACCTGCGGAACGCCGACGAGCCGGTTATTGCCGTCGACCGCGACGGCCACCGACATCTGGCCATAGGTCGCAACCCGGCGGCGCTCGTTCATCGTCGCGCCGTCCGCGGGCAGGATGACGTCGCCGTCAAGCATCAGCCGCCCGACCGGCGCATGACCCAGCTTTTCGGGCTTGCCGGGCGCCAAGCGGACGATATCGCCGTCATTCTGGACCAGCGCCTGGGGAATGCCCTTGGACAGGCCGAACCGCGCCTGTTCCATCATGTGACGCATCTCGCCATGGACCGGTACGAGGAGTTGCGGCCGGATCCAGCCGTACATCGCCTCGAGCTCGGGGCGGCCGGGATGGCCCGAAACATGGACATGCTCTTGGCGCTCGGTGACCATTTCGACGCCGGCGGCGGCGAGCTGGTTCTGGATGCGCCCGATCGCGAGCTCGTTGCCCGGAATCTGCTTGGACGAGAAGACGACGGTGTCGCCCGCCACCAGCTTGATCGGGTGGGTGCCGTCGGCGATTCGTCCGAGCGCCGCGCGCGGTTCGCCCTGCCCGCCCGTCGCGACGACGAGAACATCGCGACCCGGTAGTCCCATCGCCGCCTCGGGGGAGATCGGCTCGGGGAAGCTCTTGAGGTAGCCGTTGGCGCGCGCCACCGTCAGGATGCGATCCAGCGAGCGGCCGGTGACGCAGATCTTGCGCTTGCTCGCCTTGGCCACTTCACCCAGCGTCTGGAGACGCGCGGCGTTGGATGCGAAAGTGGTGACGACCACCCTGCCCTTCGCTTTCTTCACCGCATCGATCAGCCCATCCCGCACGCTTGCTTCGGAACCCGACGCCTGCGGATTGAAGACATTGGTCGAATCGCAGACGAGCGCGAATACACCCTCATCGCCAACCGCTTCGAGCTGTTCCGGAGTCGACGGCGTGCCGAGCACCGCATCGCTGCTGTCTAGCTTCCAGTCGCCGGTGTGGAACACCTTACCGTAGGGCGTCTCGATCAGCAGCGCGCTCGCCTCGGGGATCGAATGCGCGAGCGGCACGAATCGGAACTTGAACGGCCCGAGGTCGATCACCGTGTTCGGCTCGACCACGTTCAGCGCGACGCGGTCCTGAACGCCTTCTTCCTCGAGTTTGCCGCGGATCAGCCCCGCGGTGAACTTGCTGGCGAAGAGCGGCGCGCCGAGATCGTCGGCGAGATAGGGCAAGGCGCCGATATGATCTTCATGCCCATGCGTGAGCACGATGCCGACCAGGTTTTCGCGCTGTTCCTCGATGAACTGGAGGTCAGGCAGGATGATCTCGACACCAGGATAAGCGGGGTCGGCGAAGGTCACGCCCATGTCGACCATCAGCCATTTGCCCTGACAGCCGTAAAGGTTGACGTTCATGCCGATCTCGCCCGACCCGCCGAGCGCGACGAACAGCAGTTCCTTGCCTGGTATCACTTAGACTTTGAATCCTTCTGTCGGGACGAACCGTCGGCTGCGTCCCCTAAAACCCTAATTCGTCATGCCGGGCTTGTCCCGGCATCCGCCGCGCCACAGGGCATGGCTTCGATTGTTGCGCGGCGGACCCCGGCACAAGGCCGAGGCGACGACGTAATTGGGACGGCGTCAACAGCGCGGACAACCATCTCTTCGGCTACGCCCTCTGCGCCCGTTCCCACAGCATGGCCAGCCCCTGGATCGTCAGATCGGGCTCAATTGCGTCGAACACGTCGGTATGCTGCTCGAACAGCACCGCGAGTCCGCCGGTCGCGATCACCTTGGCCGGGCGGCCGATCTCCGCCCGCATGCGAGCGACCAGCCCCTCGATCATCGCGATATAGCCCCAATAGATGCCAATGTTCATCTGGCTGACGGTATCGCGTCCAATCACGGTCGGATCGGCCGGCGCCTCGATCGCGATCCGCGGAAGCTTGGCCGCCGCGCTGACCAGCGCATCGAGTGACAAATTGATCCCCGGCGCGATGATACCGCCCTTATAGGCGCCGCGAAAATCGATCCAGTCGATCGTGCTGGCGGTGCCGAAATCGATCACGATCAGATCGCCTTCGTGCAGCGCATGCGCCGCAATGGCGTTGACCGCGCGGTCGGCGCCCAGGCTCTGCGGTTCCTGAACGTCGATCGCCATATCCCACTCGACAGGCTTCTGCCCGGCGATCAGCGCATCGGTCTTGAAATATTTCTCCGCCAGCCACTGCAGATTGTGCGTCGCCCGCGGCACCACGGTCGAGATGATCACGCCATCGACCTGACTGCGATCATAGCCTTCGAGGCTCAGCAACTGGCTCAGCCACACCGCATATTCGTCAGCCGTGCGGCGCGGATCGGTGGCAATGCGCCAGCGGCCCTTGACCTCGCGGCCATCGAGCAGAGCGAAAACGACATTGGTGTTACCGGCGTCGATCGCGAGCAGCATGGATTTGCCTCATCAGAGCATCGTGCGGAAGATGAGAACCGGTTTTCCGCGAACAACGATGCGACTAAAAAACTAGAGCAGGAACACGTCGCCCGCGTGAATGACACGCCGGGTGCCGTCCGCCAAGCGAAGGATGAGCGCGCCGTCCGGATCGAGCCCGTCGAACAACCCGTCCACCGTGGATCCGTCCGGCAGCCGAACGTTGAGCGGCGTGCCGGCCGGATGCGCGTTGGCGACCCAGCGGCGGCGAATGACGTCGACTCCCTGTCCGCGCCAGCAATCGACCCAGCGCGCAAACGCCTCGACCAGCGTCTCCACGAAATCCTCAGGCGCGATCGCGACGTTATAGGCCGCCAGGCTGATAGCGCGGCGATCCGTATCGGTCGGATAATGCGCCAGATTGACTCCGATCCCGATGACCACGGCGTCGCCTGCGCGCTCCAGCAGAATGCCGGACAGTTTGGCACCGTCGATCAACACATCGTTGGGCCATTTGAGCAGCGCCATGCCGGGAACATAGGCCGATACGGTCTCCTCGAGCGCCACCGCCGCGACCAGGGCGAGCGTCGCTGCCGGCGGGTCGCTTGGACGGATGCGGACCAGCGTGCTCGCGTAGAGATTGCCTGTCGGCGAGGACCAGGAACGCCCCAGCCGCCCGCGGCCAATCGTCTGGCGCTCGGCGCGCAACCACACGCCCTCTTCCAGGCCAGACGCGGCAAGCGCGATCATATCGACGTTGGTCGAGCCGGTCTCCGCAACCGTGCGGATGCGACTGCTGCCGTCGCTGGTCAGAACAGCGCCTTCGCCGCCGCCATCGTCGCGACGCCCAGCGGCTTCAGCGCGAACCAGCCGACCGGCGAGATGAACAGCGCCAGCACGGTGATCAGCACATATTCGACCATCGCGTTGCTGCGCTGGAAGGCCGGTGCCGGGCTGTCGAAATACATCACCTTGACGATCCGCAGATAATAATAGGCGCCGATCACCGAGGCGACGAAGCCGACTACCGCCAGCGGGAACAGGCCGGCGTTTACCGCTGCCTGGAATACCGCCAGCTTGGCGAAGAAGCCGAGCAGCGGCGGAATGCCGGCCAGCGAGAACATGAATACCGCCATCGCCGCAGCGAGCCCCGGCCGTGTTTCGGACATGCCCGACAGGCTGTCGATCGTTTCGACCGGATTGCCCTCCGCGTCGCGCATCTGGAGCACGATCAGGAAGCCACCCAAGGTCATCGCGACATAGATCGTCAGATAGACCAGCACCGACGACACGCCTTCCTGCGTCCCGGCGGCCAGGCCGACGAGCAGGAAGCCGACATTGTTGATCGACGAATAAGCGAGCAGCCGCTTGACGTTCTTCTGGCCGATCGCCGCCACCGCGCCGAAGATGATCGAGGCAAGGCTGGCGAAGATCACGATCTGGCGCCATTCGCCGATCGCCGGCCCCATCGCCTCGATCGCGACGCGTACGCCGAGCGCCACCGCGGCGACCTTGGGCGCCGAAGCGAAGAAGGTCGTCACCGGCGTCGGCGCGCCTTCATAAACGTCGGGCGTCCACATGTGGAACGGCACCGCCGACATCTTGAACGCCAGGCCGGCGAAAACGAACACCAGGCCGAACGTCAGCCCGACCGACTTGCCCGCGCCATAAGCGACCGCGATATCGGTGAACAGCGTCGTGCCCGAAAAACCGTAAACCAGGCTGATGCCGTAGAGCAGGATGCCCGAGGCGAGCGCGCCCAGCACGAAATATTTGAGGCCGGCTTCGGCCGACCGCTGGTCGCGGCGCATGAAGCTGGCGAGGACATAGGCGGCGAGGCTCTGTAGTTCGAGGCCGACATAGAGCGTCAGCAAGTCGCCCGCCGACACCATCATCCCCATGCCCGCCGCCGACAGCAGGATCAGCACCGGATATTCCGGATGCAGGCTGTCGCCGTCACCGCGCGCGAAGAAACGCGGCGCGATCACGATCGAAACGGCGGCGGCGACGTAAATCAGCACCTTGGAAAATGCTGCAAAGGCGTCCGCGCGATACAGGCCGTCGAACACGACTCCGGCGTAAGAGGCCGGCCCAGCCAGCGCGACGCCCGCTCCGATCAGCACCGCGACCGAAGTCCAGCTGACGGCGCGTGTCGAGGCCTGACCGCCCCAGGCGGAAACCAGCATCAGCGCCAGCGCGCCGACCGACAGGACCAACTCGGGAAGCGTCGCCTGAAGCGAAGCGATCCAGTTCATTACGCGTGGCCCTCCCCGGCCTTGACCTGAGGATTTTTGGGCGGAGTCGGCCGGGCATCGCCCGCCGGCTTGGCGCGATCGATCCGCTGGAGCAGGACCTTAACGTCGCCGCGCATCGGCGCGAGGAAGCTCTCGGGGTAGACACCCATCCACAACACTGCGGCGGCGAGCGGCGCCAACAGCGCGATCTCGCGCCCCGACAAATCGGTCATCGCCCTCACGTCGTCGAACTTGAGCTCGCCGAACACGACCCGGCGATAAAGGTACAGCATGTACGCCGCGCCCAAGATGATGCCGGTCGTGCAGAGCAGCGTGATCGTCGTCGACACCTTGTAGATGCCGGCCAGGCTCAGGAATTCGCCGACGAAGTTGCTGGTGCCGGGCAGGCCGACCGAGGCCATGGTGAACAGCATGAAGAAGATGGCGTAGCGCGGCATGTTGATCGCCAGACCGCCGTACCGCGAAATCTCACGCGTATGCAGGCGATCGTAAATGATGCCGACACACAGGAATAGCGCGCCCGAGACCAGGCCGTGGCCCAGCATCACCATCATCCCGCCTTCTATACCCTGCTGGTTGAAGGCGAACAGGCCGATGGTGACGATCGCCATGTGCGCGACCGACGAATAAGCGATCAGCTTCTTCATGTCGGACTGCACCAAAGCGACCAGCGAGGTGTAGATCACCGCCACTGCCGACAGGCCGAATACCAGCCAGACCAGGCTCGACGAGGCTTCGGGGAACATCGGCACCGAGAAGCGCAGGAAGCCGTAGCCGCCGAGCTTCAGCAGTACGCCGGCCAGGATCACCGACCCAGCAGTCGGCGCCTGGACGTGCGCGTCGGGAAGCCAGGTGTGGACCGGCCACATCGGCATCTTCACCGCGAACGAGGCGAAGAACGCCAGCCACAGCCAGGTCTGGGCATGGACCGGGAAGTCGTGGTTGAGCAGCAGCGGAATGCTCGTGGTATGCGCCTCGTTCACCATCCACAGCATCGCCACCAGCATCAGCAGCGAGCCGAGCAGCGTGTAGAGGAAGAATTTGTACGAGGCGTAGATGCGATTGGCGCCACCCCAGATGCCGATGATCAGGAACATCGGGATCAGGCCACCTTCGAAGAAGATGTAGAACAGGAACAGGTCCTGCGCCGCGAAGGTGCCGATCATCAGCACTTCGGTCAGCAGGAAGGCCGCCATATATTCCGGCACCCGCTTCTGGATCGATTCCCAGCTGGCGCCGATGCAGATCGGCATCAGGAAGACCGACAGCTCGATCAGCAGCAAGGCGAAGCCGTCTATGCCGAGCGCCCAGTTGAAGGTGCCGAACAGCGGCACGTTCTCGACGAACTGCCATTGCGGGCCGCCGATCTGGAACTGGCTCCACAACACCCCGCCCAGCACGAGGTCGAGCAACGTGGCGATCAACGCCAGCCAGCGTGCGCCATTCGCGCTCAGGAACAGGCACGCCACCGCCGCGATGGCGGGAATGGCGAGCATCAGGGAGAGAATGCCGCTCATTGCGCGATCGCCCAGGTAACGGCGGCGGTCAGGCCGATCAGCATGACGAAGGCATAAGTGTAGACATATCCGGTTTGCAGGCGGCCGGTGACGCGGCTGCCCAACGACACCACCCAGGCCGAGCCGTTGGGCCCGAAGCGGTCGATCAGGCCCTCGTCACCAGCCTTCCAGAACAGGCGGCCGAGCGCGAAGGCGGGGCGGACGAACAGCAGGTTATAGAGTTCGTCGAAATACCATTTGTTGTAGACGAAGTCGTACAACAGCCGGAAGGTACTCGTGAACCGCGCCGGGATATCGGTGCGCCAGATATAGGCCATCCAGGCGCCGATCAGGCCTAGAAGCATCACGAACGACGCCGACAGCTTCACCCAGAGCGGTACCTGGTGCGCCGAATGGTAGAGATGCTCGTTGAACGCGATCGCACCGCGCCAGAAGCGCTCGCCCGAGTCCGGCTCGATGAACCAGCCATGGAAGACGAAGCCGGCCGCGAGTGCGCCGGTCGCCAGCAGGATCAGCGGGATCAGCATCGACAACGGGCTTTCGTGCGGATGATAGCCGCCGGTACCGTCGCCATGCGCATGGTCGTCATGGTGGTCGTGCGCATGGGCTCCATGAGCGTGATCATCGTGACCATGGTCATGGACCGCGTGCTGGATATGCTCCGACCGGATCCAGCGCGGCTTGCCCCAGAAGGTCAGGAACATCAGCCGCCACGAATAGAAGCTGGTCAGCAACGCGGCGAGCACGCCGACATAAAAAGCGCCGATGCCGCGGCCCGAGGCATAAGCGAGCTCGAGGATGCCGTCCTTCGAGTGGAAGCCAGCGAACCCGATCTGCGGCAGCCCGAAGATGCCCGGAATGCCGACGCCGGTGATCGCCAGCGTGCCGATCATCATCACCCAGAAGGTGACCGGGATCTTCTTCCGAAGGCCGCCATAGAAGCGCATGTCCTGCTCATGGTGCATCGCATGGATCACCGAGCCGGCGCCGAGGAACAGCAACGCCTTGAAGAAAGCGTGCGTGAACAGGTGGAACATCGCCGCGCCGTACGCGCCGCTGCCGGCCGCGAAGAACATGTAGCCGAGCTGCGAACAGGTCGAATAGGCGATCACGCGCTTGATGTCGTGCTGGCAGGTGCCGATCGTCGCGGCGAATATGCAGGTCGCGGCGCCGATGAAAACGACGAAGTCGAGCGCGACTTCGCTGGTCTCGAACATCGGCGACAAGCGGCAGACCATGAACACGCCGGCGGTGACCATCGTCGCGGCGTGGATCAACGCCGAGACCGGGGTCGGACCCTCCATCGCGTCGGGCAACCAGGTGTGGAGGCCGAGCTGCGCCGATTTGCCCATCGCGCCGACGAACAGGCACAGGCACAGCACCGTCATCGTGTCGAAGCGATAGCCGAGAAAGCCGATCGTCGAGCCCGCCATGTGCGGCGCTTGTGCCAGGATTTCCGGGATCGACACGGTGCCGAACACCAGGAACGTGCCGAAGATACCAAGCATGAAGCCCAGGTCGCCGACGCGGTTGACGACGAACGCCTTGATCGCCGCGGCGTTGGCGCTCGGCTTCTTGAACCAGAAGCCGATCAGCAGATAGCTGGCGAGGCCGACGCCTTCCCAGCCAAAGAACATCTGGACCAGGTTGTTGGCGGTCACCAGCATCAGCATCGCGAAGGTGAACAGCGACAGATAGGCGAAGAAGCGCGGCTGGTCCGGATCCTCGTCCATATACCCCCAGGAATAGAGGTGGACGAGCGCCGAGACGCTGGTGATCACCACCAGCATCACCGCGGTCAGCGCGTCGACGCGCAGTGCCCAGGAGACGTCGAGATCGCCCGACTTCATCCAGGTGAACACCTGGGTCACCGGATAGGGATCGCCGCCGGTCAGATAATGGATGAAGATCGGCCAGCTGAGCAGGCACGAAGCAAACAATGCGCCGGTGGTCAGCACCTTGGCCGGCACGTTGCCGATCGCGCGATTGCCGAGGCCGGCAATGATGGCAGCCAGCAGCGGCAGGAAAACGATGAGCTGGATCATGACGCGATACCCGTCACCCCAGCGAAAGCTGGGGTCTCAAGCGGCGCGCGCATGCCAGACAACGGGGAGATGCCAGCTTTCGCTGGCATGACGATATTATTCACCATCACCCCTTCATCCGGTTGGCATCGTCGACCGCGATGGTCCCGCGCCCGCGGAAATAGATCACCAGAATGGCGAGCCCGATCGCCGCCTCGCCGGCGGCGACGGTCAGCACGAACATCGCGAACACCTGACCGACCAGATCGTGAAGATAGGCCGAGAAAGCGACGAAGTTGAGGTTCACCGCGAGCAGGATCAGCTCGATCGACATCAGCATGATGATCAGGTTCTTGCGGTTGGCGATCAGGCCGAGCACGCCCATCCCGAACAGGATGGCGGCGACCACGAGATAGTGGGTGAGCCCGATCATGCCGTCACGTCATCCCAGCGAAAGCTGGGATCTCCCTGTTGCTGAGCGTGCGCTTGCCGCACGAGACCCCAGCTTTCGCTGGGGTGACGATGGTGCATCGTCACAATTCCACCCCCTGGCCGACCGGCGGCTGCATGTTGCGCGTCGCGTCCTGGGGACGGCGTGCGACCTGGCGGCTGATCTTCTGACCCTTGACCCCGCCGCGCGTGCGATGGGTCAGGACGATCGCGCCGATCATCGCCACCAGCAGCACCAGCCCGGCGCCTTCGAACACGAACAGATAGTGCGAATAGAGCAGGTGCCCGATCGCTTCGATATTGGACAGCTTGTCCGGCGTCGGCGCGATCCGCTGGTCGAGCTTGAGCCCGCCCGCGCTCCACGCGCCGATCGCGATGAAGATCTCGCAGGCCAATGCCACCGCGAACACCACGCCGATCGCCGCATAGCGCACGAAGCCCGCGCGCAATTCCGCGAAATCGATGTCGAGCATCATCACGACGAACAGGAACAGCACCGCGACCGCGCCGACATAGACGATGACGAGCAGCATCGCGATGAACTCGGCGCCGCACAGCAACATCAGCCCCGCGGCGTTGAAGAACGCCAGGATCAGCCACAGCACCGAATGCACCGGATTGCGCGACGTGATCGTCATCAGACCCGACAGCAGCACGACGGCGGCGAACAGATAAAAGGCGATTGCCTGGATCATATGCGGACCTGCATGTC
>NZ_BCYZ01000090.1 GCF_001598455.1 Sphingomonas pruni NBRC 15498 | reverse complement strand
CCCCCCCCAGCCCCAATCGAGCAACAGGTAAGGAGGTGACCACAGGACGGGCCCCCTCCACCATGCTTCGCATGGTCCCCCTCCCCGTGCCGGGGAGGATTTGGCAGGTCGTCATCACTTCTGCTCCAGCATCAATTTGGCGGTCGCCTTGGCGCTCATCACCACGCCGGGAATGCCCGCGCCGGGATGGGTGCCGGCGCCGACGAAATAGAGATTGGGGATGTTCGCGTCGCGATTGTGGACGCGGAAAAAGGCCGACTGGGTCAGGATCGGCTCGAGGCTGAAGGCGCTGCCGAGATGGGCGTTGAGGTCGTGCGCGAAGTCCGACGGCGCGTAGCTGAACTTGGTGACGATCCGCTCGTGAATGTCCGGGATCAGCCGCGCGCCGATCTCATCGAGGATGCGCTTCTCCAGGATCGGCCCGATCTCGTTCCAGTCGACCGGGAACTTGCCGAGATGCGGGACCGGGGCGAGCGCGTAGAAGGTCGAATGCCCCTCGGGCGCCAGGCTGGGATCGGTCACCGTCGGATGATGGAGATAGAGCGAGAAATCCTCCGCCAGCACGCCATGGTCGTAAATGTCGGCGAGCAATTCGCGATAGCGCGGGCCGAACAGGATCATGTGGTGCGGAATGCCCGGCCAGGTGCCCTTGATGCCGAAATGGACGACGAACAGAGAGGGCGACCAGCGCTTGCTCTCGAGCCGGCCGACGCGGCGCTGTGCGCTGCGCGATCCCGCCAGCAGGTCGCGATAGGAATGCATCACGTCGGCATTGGTCGCGACCGCATCGGCCTCGCCCGACCATCCGCTGGCGGTGACGATGCCGGTCGCGTGGTCGCCCAGCGTCTCGATCCTTGCCACCGGATCGCCCAGCCGCAAAGTGCCGCCCAGCCGCTCGAACAAGGCGACCATGCCGGCAACCAGTTTGTTGGTCCCGCCGCGCGCGAACCACACGCCGCCATCGCGTTCGAGTTTGTGGATCAGCGCATAGATCGCGCTGGTGGTCATCGGATTGCCGCCGACCAGCAAGGTGTGGAAACTCAGCGCCTGGCGCAGTTTCTCGTTCTTCACGAAGCCCGAGACGACCGAATAGACCGACCGCCACGCCTGGTAACGCATCAATGCCGGCGCGGCGGCGACCATCTGGCCGAAATCGAGGAACGCGGCCGAGCCGAGCTTCTCATAGCCTTCGCGATAGACGTTGCCCGAATAGTCGAGAAAGCGGCGATATCCGGCGACGTCGTCGGTATTGAGCCGCGCGATCTCGGCATGAAGCTGGGCGTCGTCGTTCGAATAATCGAAGCTGGTGCCGTCGCGCCAGTTGAGCCGGTAGAAGGGCATGACCGGCATCAGCTCGACGTCGCGCGCGATGTCCTGCCCGGTCAGCGCCCATAATTCGTGGAGCGCCGCGGGATCGGTGATGACGGTCGGACCGGCATCGAACGTGAAACCGTCACGTTGCCAGAAATAGGCACGGCCGCCGGGCTTGTCGCGCGCTTCGACGATGGTCGTCGCGACTCCGGCCGATTGCAGCCGGATCGCCAGCGCGAGCCCGCCGAAACCGGCGCCGACGACGATCGCGCGCTTCATGCGTGCTGCCTGCGGATCGCCGCGATCGCGCGGCCGACCGGCACCGGGGGTTTGCCGCTCAGGATGCGGGCCTTGTCCATCACGCTCGATCGTCCCGCATAGAATCGTCCTATAAGGCCCGGACCCAGCCGATAAAAGCGTTCGAGGATGCGGTAACGCTCTTCGGGCTCGGCAGCGCGGAACAGCATGGCATCGAGCGTACGGTAAAAGGTACGGTCGGCCCAGGCGCTGCTCGCCATGCCATAGGTCAAATCGTACAAAGCCGGGGTAGAAAGATCGCTCGCCACGGCAATCCGCGCCGCCAGCCGCACCGCATCGGGCAGCGAATAGCCTGTGGTCGGGTGGAACAGTCCGGCGCGGAGACCCGCCTTGGGCACTTTCGCACCGCCCGCGCGCCAGAACGCGTCGAAATCCCCACCGATCGCAACCGGCAGCGCGCCGGTTTCCTCACGCGACACCGCTTCGGTCACCCAACCCCGGCCCAGCGCATATTCGTGGATCCGGTCGACCAGCGCGTCGCGATCGATCGTCGGCGTGTCGCTGTAATAGGTGTCCTCGACGAACATCCGTGTCGCAGTAAAGGGCAGCGAATAGACGAAGCGATAGCCGTCGATCTGCTCGACCGTCGCGTCCATGATTGTCGGCCGCGTCACGTCGTGCGGCTCGGCCAACAGCAACTCGCGCCCGACGAATTTCTGCCAGCCGAGATCGAGCGCCGACATGTCGCCCGGCCCGCGCGCGTCGATAATCCCCTTGGCCTCGATCCGGTCGCCATTCGCCAGCACCACCGCGGTGGTGCCGACCCCCAGCGCCTTTTGCGCGATCAACTGGCCGGGGGCGAGGCTCGCGCGCACCACACGATCGAAGCGTTCGGACTCGATCGAATAATAGCTCGACGAAAGCGTCCGGGCATGCGCCGGAAAAGCGACTTCGTAACCGCGCCAGCCATAGGAAACGAGCGGCGCGGCGAGCCAGCGATCCTCTTTGGCGACGTCACGCTCGAAGAACGACCAAACATGGTCGCCGCCGATTTGCGGGCTCGCCTCGATCAGCCTGAGGTCGAGATCGGGCCGCCTCCTGCGCAACGCGAGCGCGATCAATCCGCCCGCCAGTCCGCCGCCGACAATCGCTAGGTCACACTCAACTTGGCCTGCCATGACGAATCGCTACCCGTTTTGGTCGGGAGCGCAACCCATGGAGCGAGGCGTTTGAGCCGCTCGGACGAATCGCCTGTGGACAGATCGTCTTCGGCGTCTGTTTGAAAACGCGCTGAGGGCGCGTTTCACGGCACCAGCCCGCTCCCCCACCCGACCTCCCATAGAATAAACTGATTGGGAGGTCGGGTGGGGGAGCGGGCTGGTGCGGTCTCAAAACTCGCTCTTTCGCGAGTTTTCAAACAAACCCTCAAGCCGCCTGGCGCAGCGGCATTTCGGTCGCCATCGCCGCCGCTACCGAGGGCCGCGCGCGCATCGCGGCGCGCCATGCCTTCAACCCGGGCCAGTCCTCCAGGCTCAATCCGGCAAATTCGGTCCAGTTGAGCACCGCGAGCAGATAGGCGTCGGCGACCGAGAAGCTGTCGAGCAGATAGTCGCGCCCGGTCAAATGCGCCTCGAGCAGCCCGAACCTCTTGGCGACCAGATCCCGCGACCACTCGCGCGCACCTTCGGTCGAATGCCGCGACATCAGCGGCGCGAACACGCCCTTGTGGATCTCGGTCGAGATGAAGTTGAGCCATTTCGTCAGCTCGTACCGTTCGCGCGTATAAGGCGGCGGCGCCAGCACGCCTTCGGCGGCAAGATCGGCGATATAGGTCAGCACCGCCGGCCCCTCGGTCAGGGTCACGCTGCCCGCTTCCATTGCCGGCACATAGCCCATCGGGCTGATCTCGCTGAACGCGCGGCCGTCGGGCAATGTGCCGTCCGGCACGACCTGAATGAAATCGGCATCCAGTTCGGCTTCGTTGATCGCGATGCGAGTCGCCAGGCTGCAGGCGAAGGGAATGAAATAGAGCTTCATGACGATCCTCCTGGGGGCTTGTTTATTTTTGTACCAATCCGCATAAATAATCCCGACGTCAAGGATTCTTTGCAAGTTGGTACAAAACTCAGAAAACCGGCCTCGCCGCGGGCGGCCACGGAGCTTCGATGCGGGTGAGGTGCTGGGCGCCGCCACCGAGCGGTTTCGGACACGCGGTTATGCCGGCACCTCGCTCGACGACCTGGTCGACGCGACCGGCCTGCAGCGCCCCAGCCTCTACGCCGCGTTCGGCGACAAGCGCGCGCTCTATTTGGCGTCGCTCGATCGCACGATCGACCGCGCCGGGCGCGCCCTCGATCAGCTGATCGAGGCCGACCTGCCGCTCGAGCAGAGCCTGAAAGTGATGTTCCGCGCCGTGATCGACGGCTTCCTGACCGGCGAGACCGGACCGTCGGGCTGCATCATGGTGTCAACCTCCGCCACGAGCGCGGTTGACGATGCCGAGATCCGCGCCCGGCTGGCGGCCTTTGTCGAGTTGGAGGACGGCAAGATCGAGCAATTGCTGGCCGCGCGCGGCGACCCGCGCGCCGCGGCGCATGCCCGCGTGGCGACATCGGTGATCCATTCGCTCAGCGTGCGCGCCCGCGCCGGCGCCACGCGCGAGGAACTCGAGACACTGGCCGCCGATTGTGTCGCGCTGATCTCCCGGTGACGGCGGTCGATCCTTGCCCTAGCGTCCGGACGTGATCCGTCATTCTCTCCTCGTCGATCGCCGCGCCTTGGTCGCCGCGATCGGCGCCATCGCCCTGTTCGCCGCGATCGAAATTGCCTGGGGACGCCCGCCGATCTGCCCGTGCGGCCATGTCGCCTTATGGGCCGGCGACCCGAACAGTCCGGAGAACAGCCAGCAATTGAGCGACTGGTATTCGCTCAGCCATATCATTCACGGCTTCCTGTTCTACGGTCTGCTCTGGTCCGTCCTGCCCGGGCGGCTGCGGGTCTGGGCGCTGCCGCTCGCGGTGGTGATCGAAGGCGGCTGGGAATTGCTCGAAAACTCTCCGATCATCATCGACCGATACCGCGCGGCGACGATCGCGGTGGGCTATTCGGGCGACTCCATCCTCAATTCGATGAGCGATATCGTCATGATGATGATCGGCTTCGCGTTCGCGCGGCGGTTGCCGGTTTGGGGAACGGTAGCGCTGGCGATATTCTTCGAACTGCTGGCGCTGGCGGTGATCCGCGACAATCTCACGCTCAACGTGCTGATGCTGGTCCATCCGGTCGACGCGATCCGCGTGTGGCAGGCGGGCGGCTGACCTCGTTTCAGCGTCGCTGGGACCCGCGCCGCACCGCCAATCCGGCCCCGCTCAATAATAGCTGCCGGTCTTCAGGCATTTCTGCCAGTGCGACATCGCGCGCATGCGGCAGGTGCCGTCGGAGCACAGCGCCACGTCGGCCTGGTATTTCTGCGCGCATTCCTTCTTGTCGCCCTTGCCGGCCATCGCCGCCGATGTCGTGTCCGCCTTGGCGCTGGGCGGGCCGAGCAGCGCCTTCATCTCGGGCGAACTGGCATAATCCGCAGGGATCCGCCCGGCGGCGTCGCGCAGCGAGCGGCTGGCGCCATGCGCGAGCAACACCTTGGCCGCCTTGATGCGATCGCGGGAAGCGGCGCTGTGGAGCAGGCCGGACCCGACATCGTCCTTCTGGTTGGCGCCGACGCAATCCTCCAGCAACAGCGCGAGCTCGTCGGGATGGTTGTACCAGATGTCGTCGCGCGCCCGCAGGATCGGCCGCATCGCCGCCGATCGGCCGTTATTGGCGCGCTCCGCGACGACCGCGGCGCACGAGCCGTTCGCGCCGCCATTCGCCGCCACCGGCCCATCCGCGGGGCGGGTCGATACCATCGCCGGCGCCTGCATCGCTTTCGCCAACGCCGCCTTGACCATCGTGCCGGTGGCGACGTCATAGGGTTTCAGCCCGGCGGCGGTTTTCAGATTAGGGTTCGCACCGCGCGTCAGCAGCGCATTGACCATCTCCAGATTGCCGGCATCCGCGGCGGAGTGAAGCAGGGTATAGCCTTCCTCGCTCTGCATATTGATGTCGAACTGGCCGCTATCGATGATCGCCAGCGCATCGGCATTGTGCTTGATCGTGATGTCATATTGCGCGGTGACGAAGGGGTCCGCCTGGGCCCGCAATCCCGACGCCGTCCCCGATCCGGCCAATGCGGCGGCCAGCGCCCAACCCATCATCCGCTTCATCGCTTGTTCGCCCGCTGCCAGTTATGCGCGGGATATGGACGCGATTTCAGCGAGCTGGCTTGGAATAAACTGACAAAAGGCGACCCTCTTCGCAGGGCCAGCGGCAGCGGCTTCAATAGCGTAGGGCAATGGCGTACCACGGGGCCGTGACCATGCTTGCCGCCATCACATTGTCCGCCATCGCCATGACGCTGATCGTCGGGCTGCGCTACCTGGCCAGCAGTGGAGCGTTCGCGCTCGCGACACGCGCGGTGCGGCCGGGGCTCTATGCCGGGCTCGACAAGCAGATCCGGCGAGAGATTGGCTGGAGCCTCGCGTCCGCAGCGATCTATGGCGTGCCCGCCGGCGTGGTCGCCTGGGGGTGGCAGAATCGCGGATGGTCGCGAATCTACGCCGACATCCACGCCTTTCCGCTCTGGTATCTGCCGCTGTCGGTGCTGCTCTACCTGCTGGCGCACGACACCTGGTTCTACTGGACGCATCGCTGGATGCATCGTCCGGCGCCGTTCCGGCTGGCGCATGCCGTCCACCATGCCAGCCGCCCGCCGACCGCCTGGGCGGCGATGGCGTTCCACCCGATCGAGGCGCTGACGGGCGCCGTCGTCATTCCGGCTCTGGTCTTCGTGATCCCGATCCATATCGGCGCTTTGGCCTTTGTGCTTGGAATCATGACGCTTATGGGGGTGACCAATCACATGGGGTGGGAAATCTTTCCGCGCTTCCTGTGGCGGGGACCATTGGGGGCGTGGCTGATCACCGCCAGCCATCATCAAAGGCATCATGCCGAGTATAGGTGTAATTATGGGCTCTATTTCCGCTTCTGGGATCGCCTCTGCGGCACCGACCGCGGGGTCGGCGGGTTCGCGCGCGGCGAAGGCCGGCGCCATGATCGTGCTGGGGGTGCTGCTGCCGGCGGCGGCGCCGGTGGCCAGCCCGGCCGCCAATGAGCTCGGGAACCTGGAGATCGATGTCGCCGGTATGCGCTCGGCGCGGGGCCTGATCCGCGTCTGCCTGACCGCCGATCCCAAGAATTTCCCCGGTTGCGTCGACGATAAGCGCGCCGTCACGCGATCGGTCCCGGCGGGCCAGCATATCATCCGGTTCGACGGCCTGCCGCCCGGCAAGTACGCCGCGGCGTTGATTCATGACGAGAATTCAAACGCGAAGCTCGACACGCTGATGGGAATCCCACGCGAAGGTTTCGGGTTCACCCGCAACCCGCCGATCCGATTCGGACCGCCGCGCTTCACCGCTGCCCAATTCGCACTAGGCGGCGTTGCCGAAACGCAACAGGTGACGATGCGCTATATGCTTTAGTATCTGGCGCACGGACACAAAACGCCCGGGTGGCGTTGCTTTACCCAAACGTCATCCTGATCGGAGCCTGCCCCGTGCGTCTTTTGCTGATTGCCCCCGCCTTGTTGCTCGCCGCGCCCGCCTTTGCGCAGGACACCAGTCCGCCGCCACCCGCCGCGCCGGAACAGCTCGATACCGGCAAGGACACCGTCACGGTTGGTGCCGGCGCGGTCTATATGCCCGATTACGAAGGCGCCGATCATTCGGGCTTTTCCGCCGTGCCCGCGGTGATCGGATCGGTATCGGGGTTCAATTTTCAGCTGATCGGCAATCGCTTTTCGGCCGACCTCATTCCGAACAAGCCCGGTCCCAATTGGGATTTGCAGGCGGGCCCGGTCGTGGTGCTCGACCTCAATCGTTCGCTGCTGTCATATATCGACGACCCCCGCGTCCGCGCGCTCGGCAAGCGCGACCGCTCGCTCGAAGTCGGAGGCTATGTCGGGATCGGCAAGACCGGCGTGATCACCAGCCAATACGATCAGCTGTCGGTTTCGGTCAGCTATCGCAAGGGCGTGACCGGTGCTCAGCGCGGCGCGATCTGGTCGCCGACGATCAACTATCTGACGCCGCTCAGCCGCAAGGCGGCGGTCGGCCTGTTCGCTTCGGCCGAACATGCCGATCGCGACTATGGACGCGCCTATTTCGATGTCGACGCCGCGGGCAGCCTCGCGAGCGGCCTGCCCGAGTTCAACACCCGCGGTGGGTGGAAGAGCTGGACCGCGGGCGGCTTCGCGACGGTGGCGCTGACTGGCGACCTGCTCCACGGCTTCAAGCTGGTGGCGGGCGGGACGTACAAGCGCCTGCTCAACGATTTCGCCGACTCGCCGATCGTCTCGATCGCCGGCAACCGCAACCAGTGGTTGGGCGGCGCGGGGATTGCGTACACTTTCTAGGGCGCGGGCGGCTTGTGATTGCGATCGCAATCACAAGACTCGCCGCGTCGGCCGTCTGACGTCGCGATCAGCGGGACGCTGGTCCGGATCAGTCAAATAAATCGACATCCGCTGCATCCTTGCGGATCGCGGCTTCGTACCTCTCGTACCGGCGCTCCAAGGCGGGGCGTGCGGTGCGATGCATTGGGCATCGTGCATCCGTGAAACGCCCTGCCATCTCAGCCGTGAAGGAGTGTCCGTTACCCGAACAGAGAGGATGAACGATGGCAGACGATCTACAAGTGATCGACGTGTTGGACGCCCGCGTCAAACGACGCGGCGAACGGCGCGACTTCTTCAAATCTGCCATTGGAGCCGCCGCGGTCGGCGCCGGGATGATGGCCGCCGGGCGCCCGGCCTTCGCGCAGAGCGTGACCGACGCCGATGTGCTCAACTTCGCGCTCAACCTGGAATATCTCGAGGCGCAATTCTATTCCTATGCCGCGACCGGCATGGGCCTTCCCGCCAACATGCTCGACGGCACCGGCACGCAGGGCGGCGTCGTCGGCGGGACGAAGGTCAATTTCACCGATCCGGTCGTCTCCGCCTACGCCCAGGAAATCGCCAAGGACGAGGTCGCGCACGTCGCGTTTCTGCGCTCCGCTTTGGGCGGGGCCAAAGTCGCCCAGCCAGCGATCGATGTCGGCGGGACAGACCCCAACGGCGCCTTCAGCACCGCGGCGCGGGCCGCTGGACTGGTGGGTCCAGGCGTTGCCTTCAATCCCTATGCCAGTGACGAGAACTTCCTGCTCGGCGCGTTCATCTTCGAAGATGTCGGGGTGACCGCGTACAAGGGCGCCGCGCCGCTGATCACCAACAAGACCTATCTCGAAGCGGCCGCCGGCATCCTTGCCGTCGAGGCCTATCACGCGGCGATCGTGCGCACGACGCTCTACGGCAAGGGCATCGCGACGCCGAGCCTGCGTACTGCGGCCGACCTGATCTCCAACGCGCGCGACAGCCTCGACGGGTCGAGCGACGATGACCAAGGCATCTCGCCGGTCGGCGGACTGGGCGGCACGGGATCGAACATCGTCCCGCTGGACGCCAACGGCCTCGCCTACAGCCGGACGACGGGCCAGGTGCTCAACATCGTCTATCTCAACAAGAATGCCGTCGGCATGGGCGGCTTTTTCCCGGCGGGGGTCAACGGCCTCATCAAGACCAGCGCCAACAACGCCTGACAGCGAGCGAAAGGAGATTTGCAATGATCGAACAGACCAAAGCGCTCGCCCTCATCGAGGCGACCGAAGCACGCCGGGCCGACCGGCGGCGATTCCTGACCATGGCGGGTGGCGGCGCCGCGGCGCTCGGCGGCCTCGCCTTGTTGTCGGGTTGCGGCGGCGACAACGGCTCTTCCTCGTCGATGCCACCGTCAACGCCGACGCCGACTCCTGCCCCTACCCCCACGCCGACCGCGGTTACCGATGTCGACATCCTCAATTTCGCGCTGAACCTCGAATATCTCGAGGCGCAATTCTACAGCTATGCGGTGACCGGCGCGGGCCTGCCTGCCAATCAGCTCACCGGAAGCGGCGTGCAGGGCGGGGTAACGGGCGGCCGGGCGGTGCCGTTCAGCGATCCGGTGGTGCAGCAATATGCCCGGGAGATCGCCCAGGACGAAACCGCGCACGTCGCCTTTCTGCGCAGCGCGATCGCTTCGGCCGGTGGACAAGCGGTGGCGCAACCGGCGATCAATATCGACGGCGGCATGGCGGGCGCCTTTACCGCGGCGGCCCGCGCGGCCGGGGTGATCGGCCCGGCCGATACGTTCGACCCTTATGCCAGCGACGAAAACTTCCTGCTCGGCGCGTTCATCTTCGAGGATGTCGGGGTGACCGCATATAAAGGCGCCGCGCCGCTGATCACCAACAAGACCTATCTCGAAGCGGCCGCCGGCATCCTTGCTGCGGAGGCCTATCATGCCGGACTGGTACGGACGGTGCTCTACCGCAAGGGGATCGCCAACCCCACGCTCAAACTGATCGAGAATGCCGGCAAGATCAGCGACGTGCGGGATGCGGTCGACGGACCCGACGACCTCGACCAGGGAATCGCGAGTCCCGATGGTGGCGTCACCTCCAACATCGTGCCGACCGACGCCAACGGTCTCGCCTTCAGCCGCAACACCGGCCAGGTGCTGAACATCGTCTATCTGTCCAAGTCGATGCTCTCGTCGGGCGGGTTCTTCCCGGCGGGTGTCAACGGCACGCTCCGGGTTAGCGCCGCAAGCTGATCCGTCGGGCACCAGGCTAAACTCCCGACTCGGGCCGCGCGCCGCCTCTTCATCGCGCGGCCCTTTCTTTTGTTTCCACAAGCGCCTAGCTTGCGTCATCCCCGGGGGACCGCTCTGTCGCGGTTGAGAGGGAGGCCGCAGCCTCCGACCCGCTGAACCTGATCCGGTTGAGACCGGCGGAGGGAGTGGGCGGCTTTCACTCGAAATCCGTGTCCTCGCTCCGACACTGGAGTGAGTTTGCATGGCCGACATCCCAGCGCGTACCGAAATCGGCGTGACCACCGGACCCATAAGGGGCAGCCGCAAGATCCATGTCGGTCCGCTGAAGGTCGCGATGCGCGAGATCGACCTCGAGCCCGGCTGCGGCGAGCCGCCGTTGCGCGTTTACGACACGTCGGGTCCGTACACCGACCCCGCTGCCCGGATCGACATCCAGGCCGGCCTGCCCAATCTCCGCCGTCCGTGGATCGAGGCGCGCGGCGACGTCGAAAGCTATGACGCCCGCCACATCCGGCCGGAGGATAACGGCCAACTCGGCCCCGATCGCTCCGGCGGCGTCGATCCCTTCCCCAATGTCGTGAAGCGCCCCTTGCGCGCCAAGCCGGGGATGAACGTCAGCCAGATGCATTATGCCCGCCGCGGCATCATCACCCCCGAGATGGAATATGTCGCCGAGCGCGAGAATCTCGGTCGCGCCCGCCTCGCCGAATATGTCCGCGACGGCCAGGATTGGGGCGCCGCCATCCCCGATTACGTCACGCCCGAATTCGTCCGCGACGAAATCGCCCGCGGCCGCGCGATCATCCCCAACAACATCAACCACCCCGAATCCGAGCCGATGGCGATCGGCCGCAATTTCCTGGTCAAGATCAACGCCAATATCGGCAATTCGGCGGTCGCCTCCAATGTCGCCGCCGAAGTCGACAAGATGGTCTGGTCGATCCGCTGGGGCGCCGACACGGTCATGGACCTGTCGACCGGGCGCAACATCCACGATACGCGCGAATGGATCATCCGCAACTCGCCCGTGCCGATCGGCACCGTGCCGATCTATCAGGCGCTGGAGAAAGTCGGCGGCGTCGCCGAGGACCTGACCTGGGAAATCTTCCGCGACACCTTGATCGAACAGGCCGAACAGGGCGTCGACTATTTCACCATCCATGCCGGCGTCCGCCTGCCGTACGTGCCGCTGACCGCCAAGCGCGTCACCGGCATCGTCAGCCGCGGCGGGTCGATCATGGCGAAATGGTGCCTGTCGCACCACAAGGAGAGCTTCCTCTACGAGCGGTTCGACGAGATCACCGAGATCATGAAGGCGTATGACATCGCCTATTCATTGGGCGATGGTCTGCGCCCCGGATCGATCGCCGACGCCAATGACGAAGCGCAATTCGCCGAGCTCTATACCCTGGGCGAGCTGACAAAGCGTGCCTGGGCGCAGGACGTTCAGGTAATGATCGAGGGCCCCGGCCACGTGCCGATGCACAAGATCAAGGAGAATATGGACAAGCAGCTGGAGGCGTGCGGCGAGGCACCCTTCTACACGCTCGGGCCGCTGACCACCGACATCGCGCCGGGTTACGACCATATCACCAGCGGCATCGGCGCCGCGATGATCGGCTGGTACGGCACGGCGATGCTTTGCTACGTCACGCCCAAGGAGCATCTCGGCCTGCCCGACCGCGACGACGTGAAGGTCGGCGTGGTCACGTATAAGCTGGCCGCCCACGCCGCCGATCTGGCCAAGGGCCATCCGGCCGCCAAGATGCGCGACGACGCGCTCAGCCGCGCCCGCTTCGAATTCCGCTGGCGCGACCAGTTCAACCTGTCGCTCGATCCCGACACGGCGGAGCAATATCACGACCAGACCCTGCCCGCGGAAGGCGCCAAGACCGCGCATTTCTGTTCGATGTGCGGGCCGAAATTCTGCTCGATGAAGATCACGCAGGAAGTGCGCGACTTCGCGGCGAAACAGAATTCGGCGCCGGAGACGTTCATTGCTGCCGAAGAAGCCGAGGCCGGGATGGCGAAGATGAGCGAGCTGTACAACGAGACTGGGCGGGAGTTGTACATGGGTGCTGGCGGGCGGGAGCACGATTGAACCGAGAGCGCCACGGTTTGGTTGAAAAGGTGCAGCGACGTGCGTCGAAATAAATTGACCAATCAGACACTACGCGCTGAATAGACCAATGGCGAGCATTCTAGGGTTTAGGGTTCGAAATTTCCGTTCCCTAAAGGAAATTACGTTCGGCAAAATCTATGCGGACCGATCCGAAGCGGTTGGCGCAGAGCTGACGCCGCTCACCGCAGTCATTGGAAGAAATGGTGTCGGAAAGAGTACTCTCTTCGATGCGTTTGGTTTTCTTTCTGATGCCTTGAGAGTGGGTGTCGAAGAGGCGTGCGACGCTCATGGACGTGGAGGTTTCGAAAGGATCAGGTCCCAAGGGGAGATCGGCCCAATCTCGTTCGAAATCTACTACAGGGAGGCTCCACAGTCTCGACCGATCACCTATGAGGTGGCGTTTGACACCGATCAAAGCGAAAGGCCCTTTGTTGCAAGCGAGAGACTTCGACAGAGACGCAGAGGTCAGAAACATGGGCGGCCATTTTCTTTTCTATATTTGAATCATGGCAAGGGCGCTGCTTGGGTTGGCGACAACGCCGGGATCAACATCGAAGATGAAAAGATCAGTGTAGAAGAGTTATTCGAAGCTAGCGAAGAGAGCGGTGAAAGTGAAAAAGTCGAGATGGATGATACTCGCCGTCTCGGTATTGCAACATTAGGTGCGTTGAAGCAGCATCCCAGAATTTCCGCATTTCGTCGTTTTATCGAAGGTTGGCATCTAAGTTATTTCACGCCAGACGCCGCTCGAGCACTTCCCATGGCTGGGCCCCAAAGGCATCTCAATGTCCATGGCGACAACTTAGGCAACGTCGTCCAATTTATGGAGCGAGAGCATCCAAGGAGATTTTCAGAAATTCTGAAGAGGATTGCTTCTAAGATACCTGGAATAACCAGCATTGACACAAAACGGACTGATGACGGTCGTTTGTTGCTGCGGTTTAATGAGCTTAGCTTCTCGGATCCTTTCTTCGCGCAACAAATGTCAGATGGGACGTTAAAGGTTTTTGCTTATCTCCTGTTACTTGAGGACCCCGCGCCGCCACCCTTTCTCTGCATCGAGGAGCCGGAAAACGGTCTTTACCATAAATTGCTGGAATCGTTGGCTCACGAATTTAGGCAACATGCTACCGGGAAGTCGAATGCGTCTCAAATATTCCTCACCACTCATCAACCGTATTTAGTTGACGCCCTCAGGCCTGAAGAGGTTTGGATTATGGAGCGAGGCTCGGACGGATTCTCGACGATTCGTCGGGCATCAGATGACGAATTGGTGAAAAACTTGGTGAGCCAAGGTCTACCCTTGGGCGGGTTATGGTATAGCGACTATCTGGATGTCAAATAATGCATCTTGAGATATGCGTCGAGGATGCTTCTGGTAAAATTCTCTTGGAAAATATACTGCCGAGGATCGTTCGCGACGATATTACTTGGCGCGTCCACGGCTACAGAGGCATTGGGAGGATACCCAAGGGTTTACAATCCACGGATAACGCAGAGCATAGAATCATACTCGATAGCCTTCCAAAGCTTATAAGAGGCTGCGCGAACACTCCCTACGTGACAGCCCTCATAATCATCGTCGATACGGATAGCCGCGATTGTAAGGACTTCTTGAAAGAGCTGAAATCCGTGCACCAAGAAATAGCACCCGCTGCTAACGTGATTTTCCGACTAGCGATTGAAGAAATGGAGGCATGGCTGTTGGGTGACCCCGAGGCCATCAAGGCGGCCTATTCAAATGTCCAAGAAGGGCCCATGAAAGCCTACAAACAAGATTCCGTTTGCGGGACATGGGAGATTCTAGCTGACGCGGTGCATCCGGGTGGTTCGGCGGCACTGATTGCTGCCGGATGGCCAGCTCCCGGTGTAGCGAAGTGTGAGTGGGCGGCGAACATCCCGCCCCATATGGATTTCGGTGCAAACAAATCCCCCAGCTTTAAAAAGCTGCTGCAGGCCTTGGCGCCATTTTCCTGATCTCCAGGAATGCCCCATCTCGCCCACATCGCCCTGATCGTTCGCGACTATGACGAAGCGCTCGCTTTCTATGTCGGCAAGCTTGGCTTCACCCTGGTCGAGGACACATACCAGCCCGAACAGGACAAGCGCTGGGTGACGATCCGTCCGCCGGGCGCGCCGGCGGGCGCTACTACCATTCTGCTCGCGCGTGCCTCCAACGAGCATCAGGCGAACTATATCGGCGACCAGGCCGGCGGGCGGGTGTTCCTGTTCCTCGCCACCGACGATTTCGAGCGCGATCATGCCGCGTTCACCGCCGCCGGGATCGAGTGGGTGCGGCCGCCGGCGACCTATGATTATGGGCGAGTCGCGGTGTTCAAGGATCTGTACGGCAACCTTTGGGACCTCATACAATTCTCGTCGGGGCATCCGAGCACGGCCTAATTCCTCCCCGGAACGGGGAGGGGGACCATTGCGCAGCAATGGTGGAGGGGTCCCGCGAGGATCCCACCACAAGCGAAACGGCCAGCGGATCGTGGGCCCCCTCCACCACGCGCTAACGCGCGCGGTCCCCCTCCCCGTGCCGGGGAGGATTTTTCGGCCCGCCCGCCTCGGACTGAACCCTTCCACCCCTTGCGCGTTTCTCCACGCGACCGGGGGCTGGAGACACACCATGCACCTGCATTTCCTTGCCGTGGCCCTAGCGCTGCTGCCCGCCGCCGCGATTGCCCAGGAGGAGACGGCTCCGCCCCCGGACGTCGCCGTCGAGACGATCGGGCTCAAGCCGGGCGAGGCTCGGACATTCGTCCTGCGCCCCGGCGGGCACCATCAGTTGCTCGTCCCCGCGGCGATCGACGATCCCGGCGCGATCTCGGTCACCTATACCGACAATGCGGGAAAATCGGCGATCACGGTGACCAGCGCATCGGGGCCTATGACGTACAAGGTACTGTCCGATCCCACCGGGAGCGGCGGCTATGTCGATGCCGGGACCTTCACCATGCGCGGCAACGGCACGGCGACGACCGAGACCTTCGATCGCGATCTCGGCGCGATCGTCGTCGGCGAATTCACCCCGGCGAGTTGAGGAGCAAGCCCAGGATCGTTGCGCCACCGATTCGACTCGTCGGGCCGGGCCAGCTCGGTTAGGCTACGGGGATCGTCATCGATTTGGGGAAATGCGATGCTCACGAATCTCGGCCTGTCGCTATCGGCCTTTACCGAACTGCACGTCGTCATCAGCCTGGTCGGCATCGCCGCCGGGCTGGTCTTTTTCGTCGCATTGGCCGGCGGGCGTTGGCTGTCGCTGATGAACGGCCTGTTCCTGGTGTTCACCATCCTGACCAGCGTGACCGGCTTCCTGTTCCCGCCCAAGCCGATCGGGCCGCCGTTCATCTTCGGCGTGGTGTCGTTGGTCGTGCTCGCGGTGGCGCTCTACGCGCTCTACGGGGGCAAGCTCGCGGGGGGATGGCGGCGCGTGTTCCTGGCGACCGCCTTGTTCGCGCAATGGCTCAACATGGTCGTGCTGGTGGTGCAGAGCTATCAGAAGATCCCCGCGCTCCACGCACTGGCGCCGCTCGGCAACGAACCGGCCTTGTTGGCGACGCAAGGCGCGGTCGCGATCGTGGTCCTGTATCTCGCCTGGACGACCCTAAGGCGCCCCGCCGCTTGATGGCCAGAGCGACCGCTGTGATCTGAACCTAGCCTCTCCCCTTCAGGCGTTCGGGGTCGGTTGTGCCCCGGCACAATCTGAACGGTCCGGGGGGACCGTTCACCCCGAACGGGGATGGGGGCGGGGGATGCCTCACAGAGTGCCCTGCTTGAGACGCGGCCCC
>NZ_BCYZ01000089.1 GCF_001598455.1 Sphingomonas pruni NBRC 15498 | reverse complement strand
GCAGCCGCATAGCGGCGAGGACGGGACGTTCCCCTCCACCACCGCCTTCGGCGGCGGTCCCCCTCCCCAAGCGAGCTTGGGGAGGATTTGAATGCTGCGGGCCGACCTCTATTTCTCTTTTCGTAGCCCCTATAGCTATCTCGCGCTGCCGAAATGGCGCGCGATCGTGCGCGATTACGATCTGACGATCAACCTCAAGCCGGTCTATCCGCTCGCGATCCGGCAACCCGATTTCTTCGAGCGCAATCACCCCAATTGGCTGCGCTACACGATCCGGGATGTCATGCGCGTCGCGCAGCATCAGAACATCCCGTTCGGGCCGCCGCGACCCGATCCGATCATTCAGAATATCGCCACGCGCGAGATCGCGGCCGAGCAGCCCTATATCCGCCGCCTCGTCCGCACCGGCCAGGTCGCCGCGCGGCGGGGCAGGGGTTTCGCTTATGCCGATGAAGTGGCGCAACTCGTCTGGGGCGGGGCGGTCGATTGGCATCTCGGCGATCACCTGGCCGGCGCGGCGGCGCGCGCGGGGCTCGACATGGCCGATCTCGATGCCGAGGCCGAACGCGATGCAGACGCGCTAGATGCCGAAGTCGCGGCCAATCAGGAAGCGCTCGAAGCCGCCGGGCATTGGGGCGTGCCGACCCTGGTGTTCAACGACGAGTCCTTTTTCGGTCAGGATCGCATCGACCTTGCTATGTGGCGCATGGAACAGGCGGGGTTGGAGAAGCGCGCATGACGTTCACCGGAGCCTGTCGCTGCGGCGCGACGCGCTACGAAGTCGCGGTCGATAACCTGACCGCGATCTATTGCTGCCATTGCACCGATTGCCAACGCTGGTCGGGCAGCGCCTTCAGCGAGCAGGTGGTGGTGCCCGAAACCGCGATCAACGCGACCGGGCCGGTGGTCGAATTCACCATTACCAATGAGAGCGGAGCGCTGTCGCACCAACGCGCCTGTGGTGTGTGTCACAACCGCCTGTGGAACACCAACAGCTCGCGGCCGGGGATCGCCATCATCCGCGCCGGCACGCTCGACCATAATCGTACCCTGGAGCCGCGTATGCATATCTGGGTCAAGAGCAAGCAGCCCTGGGTGATGATCGCGGAGGACGTTCCCAGTTTCGAGCAAGCACCACCGCCGGCCGAGTTCGCCGCCATTCTGTCGCGATGAACCGGCGCGCTTATTCGGCGTGCACCACCTCGACCTTGCCCTTGGGTTTCTGGAGGAGCAGGACCAGCGGCAGCACCGCGATCGAGATCCACGCCATCAGGTAAAAGTCGTCGATATAAGCGATCATTGCGGCCTGTTTGTTGATCATGCCGTCGACCATTTCGAACACGGCGTCGGACAAAATTCCGTATTGAAATATCTGGCTGAGGTTGAGCCCTGGCATCACATGGTCGGTGATATGCTGCGCAAGGTCGGCATGGCTGGTCTGGATGTTGCGCGCGAGGAACACGGTGACCATCGAGATGCCGGCCGACTGCCCAATCGAACGCATCAGGTTGAGCAGGCTGGAACCGTCGGTGCGGTAATTCTGTTCGAGCGTCGCGAAGGCCAAACTGTTGAGCGGCATGAACACCAAGCCCATGCCCAGCCCCTGGATGAAGCCGGAGGTGATCACCGGCCACGAATCCATCTCCAGCGACCAACTCGCCATCGTCCTGAGCGACCAGGCGAACAGCACCAGCCCGACGGCGATCACGATCCGTGTGTCAACCTTGCCGATCAATCGGCCGGCCAGCCACATGGTGAACAGCACCCCAACGCCGCGCGGCGCCATCATCATGCCGGTCTGGACCACCGAATAGCCGAACAATTTCTGCAGCATCGGCGGCAACAGCGCCATCGGCGCCATGGTCGACACGCCGATGATGATCATGAAGAACATCGCCGTGACGAGGTTGCGGTTCTTGAACAGATGTCGGTCGAACAGCGGTTTCTTGGCCGTGGCGAGATGGATCAGCGCAACCCATGCCGCGGCGATCGCGATCAGCCCTTCGCTGATGATCTCCCAGCTCGAGAACCAGTCCTGGTTCTGGCCGCGATCGAGCATCAGCTGGAAACTCGCGACTGCCAGGCCGACGAACGCAAAGCCGGTGAAATCGAACGAGCGCGTCGCCTTGGGCCGTGACGGCAACAGAAACCACAGGATGGCGAAGGTCAGGGCGCCGACCGGCACGTTGACATAGAACACCCAGCGCCAATTGAAATTGTCGGTCAGATAGCCGCCGAGCACCGGCCCCAGGATCGGGCCGACCATCACGCCCATTCCCCAGACCGACATGGCCTGGGCCTGGCGCTCCTTGGGGTTGATGTCGATCATCGCGGTTTGCGACAACGGGTTGATGAACGCGGCGAAGATGCCCTGGAAGGCACGGAAGACGACCATCTCGCCCAAATTGACCGCGGTTCCGCACAAGGCCGAGGCGAGGACGAATCCACCCGTCGCGATCAGGAACAGGTTGCGGCTGCCCAGCCGATCGCTCAGCCAGCCGGTCGCCGGCAATGCGATCGCGGTCGCGACGATATAGCTCGTCAGCACCCAGGTGATCGTGTCGGTGGTCGCCCCGAGCGCGGCCGTCATATGAGGCAGCGCGACATTGGCGATCGTGGTGTCGAGGATCTGCATAACCATCGCGCCCATGACGCCGATGGTCAGGAGCGGACGGTTCGTGGTCGCCAGCAGCGGCGGGCTCAGCGCCGGCTGAGCCGGACGCGGCGCCGCTGCGGACGATGCAGGAGCGGCGGCACTAGCCATTGGGTTTGGTATCGACCGACACGTCGGTCGACAGCCCGGTGATGAGCGGACGGTCGGCCTTGCAGGTGATGCTGATGCGTACCGGTACGCGCTGCGTCACCTTTACCCAATTGCCGTTGGCATTCTGCGCCGGCAGGATCGACGAGGACGAGCCCGTGCCGGCGCCGATGCTTTGAACCTTGCCGCACAATTTCATGCCCGGATAGGCATCGAACTTCAGCTCGACCGGCTGGCCGACGCGCATGTTGGCGAGTTGCGTTTCCTTGAAGTTCGCGGTGACCCATGGCGACGTGACCACCAGGCTGAGCGCGGGCACGCCCGACGGGGTGATATTGCCCACCTGTAGCCGGCTGGTCTGGGTGATGATGCCGTCATGCGGAGCACGAACCACCGTGCGCGTCAGGTTCATCATTGCCTTGTCCCGCTCGGCCATCGCGGCCTGGACCGCCGCGGGAACGCCCGATCCTGCGACTCCGCTGCCGAGCTGGACTTGCGCCTTTTGCGCAGCTGCCCGCGCCGTGGCGAGACGCGCCTTGGCGGCAAGGACTTCGTGCTGAGCGGCGTCGAGCGCTGCCTTGGTGGTGAAGCCTTTCTTCCACAATGCGTCCTGGCGCTGCCAGGTCGCCTGCGCGAGCGCGATATCGGCATTGGCGCTTTCGATGTCGGCGGCGGCGCTCCCGGTGTCGGTCGCCTTGGTCGAGACATCGACCTTCGCGCTGGCGATCGCTGCGTTCGCCTGTTCGAGCGCGATGCGGTACGGTTCAGGGTCGATCACGAACAGAACGTCGCCCGCTTTGACCCGCTGGTTTTCCTTCACGCGCACATCGACAATGCGACCCGACACGTCGGGGCTGATCGACACCGTGTCCTGCTCGACATAGGCGTTGTCGGTACTCTCGTAGCGGCCGCCAGTCAGGTAGAAATAGCCGGCGACCGCCGCGATGAGCAGCGGAACGCTGATCATCAGCGCAAGGCGGATCCAGTTCCGCTTCTTCGCCTGGGGGGCGGGCGCCTCGACGGTTTCGATGACGTTGGCAGCCGCAACCTGGTCGCGCTTCGTTTCGATTTTCGGATCGGCGTCAGCCATGAGCAGTCTCGGTCGTACGGGGGGAAGGGAGTGTGAGCAGATTGGCGCGCATCCGCTCGAGCGACTTGCCCAGTGCCTGGCGCTCGGCATCGTCAAGGCCGGACAACACCTGCACGAAGAGGTCGTCCGCCATGCGGCGCAGGTCGTCGAGGATCGGCTTCGACTTGTCGGTCAGGAATAACTGCCATGCGCGCCGGTCGGCGGGGTCGCGACGGCGTTCGACCAATCCCGATTCCTCGAGCCGATCGATCATCCGGCAAAGCGTGATCGGCTCAACTTCGAGCAAATCGGCCAAAGCGCCCTGGTTCAGCCCTTCGTTACGGCTGAGTGTGGTCAAGGTGCGCCACTGCGCTCGCGTCGCGCCGACTTCGCGCGCACGTTCGTCGAAACGGCGGCGCATCAGCCGCGAGACGTCGCTAATCAGGAATCCGAGTGAGTCGCTCATGACGTCGCATATAATGAGTATGCTTATATAAAATAGACTCTGACGCAAAAAATTTCGCAGTTGCAGCATGGAGAGAGCGATGGCCGACACGATGACCGGCGGATGCCAGTGCGGAAGGGTGCGCTACGCGGCCGCCATCGACAGTGACGATGCCTATCTGTGCCATTGCCGCATGTGCCAGCGGGCGACGGGCGGCGTATCGATAGCGTTTCGCAATGTCCCCAAGGCGGCGGTGACTTGGGAACGCGAACCCGATCGCTATCGGTCGTCGCCCTTCGCGCGGCGCGGTTTTTGCTCGGCTTGCGGAACGCCGCTGACCTTCGAGTTCGACGACGGCGAGAATCTCGACCTCATCGTGGGCAGCTTCGACGACCCATCGCGCTTCAAGCCGACCAGCCATTTCGGCAAGGAGAGCTGGCACGAGGCATGGCTTGACACCAGCACCCTTCCGGCCAAGCGCACCGACGAGCATCAGATCCTGGTCGACAAATGGATGAACAGCGTTGGCAAACTCCCCGATTGAGCCGCAATATTTCGACAGTTTCGACGGCCAGCGCATCGCTTGGCGGGAGATGGGGCCGAGAGACGGAGGCGCGCACGCGGTCGTCCTGATCCACGGCTTCTTCTCCGACGCCGAGACCAACTGGATCCGCTACGGTCACGCTGCCGCCATCGCCGCGAAGGGATTCCGGGTGATCATGCCCGACCTGCGCGGTCACGGGTCGAGCGCGCGGCCGCACGACCCCGCCGCCTATCCGCCCGACGCGCTGGCCAGGGACGGGCTTGCGCTGATCGCGCATCTCGGCCTCACCGATTACGATCTCGGCGGCTATTCGCTCGGCGCGCGGACCACCTGCCGGATGCTGGCAACGGGTGCCGACCCGCGCCGCGTGGTCTTTTCGGGCATGGGACTGGACGGCCTGATCGCGGCCGACCGCCGCGGCGGACATTTCCGCAATATCCTGACCAACCTGGGCAAGCACGAGCGCAACAGCCCGGAATGGTTTGCCGAGGCGTTCCTGAAGACAACCGGCGGCGATCCCCAGGCTTTGCTGGGCGTGATCGACACGTTCGTCAGCACGCCGATCGAGCAGATCGAGCGTTTCGACTGGCCTACGCTCTGCGTGAACGGCGCCGATGACGACGACAATGGCAGCGCTGCGGCGCTCGCCGATGCCTTGCCCCATGCGCGCTATGTCGAAGTGCCGGGCAATCATATGAGTGCGGTGGTCAAACCCGAACTCGGCCAGGCGATCGCCGATTTCCTCGCGGCTTGACCGCGGCCTAGACACGGGATCAGTGTCGCACTCCTACGTTCAGGGAGTCGAACATGATCCGTACCGCGATGGCGTCCGGCCTTGCGCTCGCGTTGGTTCTTTCTGGTGCCGTGGTCCTTGCGACCGCGCCTAACAAGGACGCTCCGGCAACCGCGGCGGACGCCGACACCTTCGTCGCCAAGGCGGAAAAGGATCTCGCCGGCATCTCGGTCGACGCCAATCGCGCCGGCTGGATAAACGCGACCTACATCACCGACGATACCGACGCGATGGCGGCCGAGGTGGGAGCGCGGCAGACCGAACTCGCGGTCAAATATGCGGGCGAGGCCGCAAAATATCTCAACGTTCCCGGCCTGTCGCCGGACACCAAGCGCAAGCTCGATCTGATCCGCAACGGCATAACTCTGCCGGCACCGTCGCGTCCGGGGGCTGCGGACGAACTCTCGACGATAGCGACCCGGCTCCAGTCCGAATACGGCAAGGGCAAGGGCACGCTTGACGGCAAGCCGATCAACGGATCGGATATCGAGGCGGCGATGGGGACGACCCGCGACCCCGCCAAGCTCAAGGAGATGTGGGTCAGCTGGAACGACAATGTCGGCGTGCCGATGAAGGCCGATTACGCTCATCTGGTCGACATCTCGAACCAGGGTGCCAAGGAACTCGGTTACGCCGATGTCGGTGCGATGTGGCGCTCGGGCTACGACATGCCGCCCGACGATTTCGCCAAGATGACCGACCGGCTGTGGAAGCAGGTCGAACCGCTCTATCTCTCGCTCCACACTTATGTCCGCTGGAAGCTCAACGAGAAATATGGCGATGCCGTCCAGCCGAAGACCGGCCCGATCCGCGCCGACCTGCTCGGCAATATGTGGGCGCAGGAATGGGGCAATATCTACGACATCGTCGCGCCCCGAGGGTCGGGCGATATCGGCTACGATACCGAGGCGCTGCTCAAGGCCAAGGGATACGATCCGATCAAGATGGTGAAGACGGGGGAGGGCTTCTATTCCTCGCTCGGCTTCGCGCCCTTGCCCGACACGTTCTGGGCGCGATCGATGATCGTCAAGCCCGCGGATCGCGAGGTCGTATGCCACGCCTCGGCCTGGGACATCGACAACAAGCGGGACGTGCGCATCAAGATGTGCACCAAGGTCAATGCCGACGATTTCGTGACGATCCATCACGAGCTCGGGCATAATTACTACCAGCGCGCCTATATGAACCAGCCGTTCCTGTACGAGAACGGCGCCAATGACGGCTTCCACGAAGCGATCGGCGATTTCGTCGCTTTGTCGATCACGCCCGATTACCTCGTCCAGATCGGCCTGCTCGACAAATCGCGCGTGCCGAGCGCCGATAAGGACACCGGTTTGCTGCTGCGTCAGGCGATGGACAAGGTGGCGTTCCTGCCGTTCGGCCTGCTCGTCGACAAATGGCGCTGGGGCGTGTTCAACGGCTCGATCAAGCCCGATCAATATCAATCGGCTTGGGATGCGCTGCGGCTGCAATATCAGGGCATCAAGCCGCCCGTCGCGCGCGACGCCTCGCGGTTCGATGCGGGGGCAAAATACCATATCCCGGCGAACACGCCGTACATGCGTTATTTCCTGGCGCGCCTGCTTCAGTTCCAATTCTATCAGGCGGCATGCAAGCAGGCCGGCTGGACCGGCCCGCTTCATCGCTGCTCGTTCTACGGCAACAAGGATGTCGGCGCGAAGCTGCAGAAGATGCTCGAGATGGGTCAGTCCAAGCCGTGGCCAGACGCGCTCCAGGCCTTCACCGGCAGCCGCGAGATTTCGGGCCAGGCGCTGGTCGACTATTTCGCGCCACTCAAGAAATGGCTCGACGAGCAGAATAAGGGGAAACCGAGCGGATGGTAATGGCACCTTTCTGGCTGGGGCTTGCGCTGGCGGCACCGGCGAATGCGCAGCCGGTTACGGTCGAGATTGTCGCGGTCGGCCATGTGGAAACGCCTGCCGATCGATTCGAACTGTCCGCATTGGTGACTGCGGGCGGGGACAGCGATGCGGCGGCAGCAGCCACGCTGGCCAAACGGAAACAAGATGTGCTTACCAAGGTCGCGGCGGCAGGCGCGCATGGCGAGACCCGCGACGGCAATGAATTCGAATTGTTCGCCACCGACCCCGTCGCGGCAATGAGCTTGCGCGGCGGCGCAGTTGGCGAGGACAAGACCGAGGGAAAGGTTCAGGCCAGCGCCATTGTCACTATCTCTGCGCCCACCCGTGCCGTCATCACTCAGGCCAAGGCGGCGATCACCGGCATGCCAGGCGTCAAGAACACTGGTACACCATTGTCTTCACTGAATGACGCGGTGCCGGCCCGGCGCGCTGCGAAGGCAGACGCGTTGACCAAAGCCCGCGCGGAGGCCGACGCTTATTCCGCGAATCTGGGGTTAGGATCAGCAACGCTCACTGCGATCAGCGAAAAATCGGATATCTCAGGGATGTTTCAGGCGACCAACGGCAAGGTTCCGGCTTTCGCTATGTTTCAGAAATCGACCGGCGACGTCGTTGCCACCGAAGTAACGATAACAGTGACGTACCGGATCGATCCGAAACGCTAGCGGTTGCTCACTGACCCCGTTTTCAAGAGTCTTCGTCCTTCGGCTCGCTCTTTCGGCTGCTGCTGCGGAGCGTGAACAACGCGGCGACGGCGCCGATCGCACCGGCGATCCCGGCGGCAATGCCGCCCCTCTTGGCGATTGTCGCGGCGCGGCTTGGTGCTGCGGACGCAGGCACGGGTGCCGGCGTGGCGGGGGTCGGCTTTGGAGCAGGCTTGGGAGCCGCAGCAGCTTTGGGAGCGGCGGGCGCTTTGGGCGTGGCCGGAGCCTTGGGAGCCGCGGCGGCCTTGGGCTTCGCTGCAGGCTTGGCCTTCGCCGCGGGTTTGGCGGCCGTCTTCGATGAGGGCGTGGTCGCAGCCGCGGCGCCGGCCGCCTTGGCGACGGGCTTTGCGGCTGCCTTCGGTTTCGCTGCGGCCTTCGGCTTGGTGGCTGCCGTCTTCGCCGGCGCCTTGGCGGGCGTCTTCGTCGCTGCGGCGGCCTTCACTTCCGGCTCCGCCGTGGGCGTGCCAGCCGCTTTCGGCTTGGCGGGCGCCTTGGGTTTCGCAGCCGCCTTGGTGGCGGCGGGCTTGGCAGGCGTCTTTTTCGGCGTCGTGGCCATGAGAGCTGATCCCCTGTTCTCGTTGGTCGCTAACGCCCGCGCATACCAGATTGTTTCAGGGTCGTGATAGTCCCGTGACAGCTGGGTTCGTGATTAACGGAACGGCGGCTCGTTGAACGCGCGCAATTTGCGGCTGTGGAGCTTGGCGCCTTCCTGGCGAAGCTCCTCGCAGGTCTGGATGCCGATCCGCATATGCTCGTTGATCGCGCGTTCGTAGAAGCGGTTGGCCTGGCCCGGCAGCTTGAGCTCGCCATGGAGCGGCTTGTCCGAGACGCAGAGCAAGGTGCCGTAGGGCACCCGGAAGCGATATCCTTGCGCGGCGATCGTCGCCGATTCCATGTCGATCCCCACCGCGCGGCTGAGCGAGAAACGCAGCGCCGACTTGGTATAGCTCAATTCCCAGTTGCGATCGTCCGTGGTGACGATCGTACCGGTGCGCAGGCGGCGCTTGAGCTCCTCGCCCGACTGGCCGCTGATCTTCTCCGCAGCGCGCGCCATCGCGACCTGGACCTCGGCGATCGCGGGAACCGGGATTTCGGGGGGCAGCACGTCGTCGAGGACATGGTCGTCGCGCAAATAAGCGTGCGCCAGGACATAGTCGCCGATCCGCTGGCTGGGCCGGAGTCCGCCGCAATGGCCGATCATCAACCACGCTTCGGGACGGAGCACCGCCAGGTGATCGCAGATCGTCTTTGCGTTGGACGGCCCCACGCCGATATTGACCAGCGTGATGCCGGTGCGATCGTCGGCCATCAAATGGTAAGCCGGCATCTGGTGCCGCCGCCATGCGCTGGTATCGGCGAGCACCGCCTCGATGTCGTCCCCCGCGCGCAACAGAACGCCGCCCGCGCCGGACACGCCGCTGAACCGGCTTCCCTCGCCGAGCTGGTCGAATGCCCAGCGGACGAACTCGTCGACATAGCGGTGATAGTTGGTGAACAGCACATAGCGCTGCACGTGTTCGGGCGGCGTGCCGGTATAATGCCGCAGTCGGGCCAGGCTGAAATCGGTGCGCAGTCCGTCGAACAGGGCGAGCGGCCGCGCTTCGCCCGGTGTAGGAAGACCGTCAGCGATCTCGTCGCCGATATGCGCCAGTTCCGTCGCCGGGAACCAGCGCGCCAGTTCGACCGCCGACACTTCGTCGAGATTGAGCGCGTGGCTCGGATCGAGCACATACGGGAAGGGGATTTCCTGACGCCCCGGAACCGCCGTGACCTCGACGTCGTAATCCTCGATCAGCAAGGTGAGCTGTTCGGTCAGATAGTCGGCATAGATGGCCGGCTTGGTCACGCTGATGCGATAATTGCCGGCTTCAGACAGCCGGCCGAACGATCGCAGCGGCGTCGGCCGATCATGGTCACCACGATAGATCAGCTGGATTTCGGGATAGGCGAACGAACCGTCGGTGCGCGATTTCGGGTCGGGCGTCTTGCCGCTGGTGAGATAGGCCGTCAGCGCGTCCTGGAGACGTTCGACCGAGGCGGAATAGAGCCGATCAAGTTCGGCGACGATATCGGAAGCCTGCGTCATCCGCTGCAGCTAAAGTACGCGGATGACGCTGGCAAGTCGGGGCCGTAACGTCGATGCGTCAGCTTTTCTTCTTGGCGCTTTTCGACCCTGCGCTTGTATCAGTGTCGTCCGACATCAGCTTCGACGCGCCGAACGCGGCGCCCGCTACGGCGGCGGCGGCTCCGGCGGCGATCCCGGCAGCAGCAAGCGGATGCTCTTTGGCCGCCGCCACCGCGCTTTCAGCCGCGCTGGTCAACGTCTCCTGCGCCTTGGACAGGAACGATTTGGATCCGGTGATCGCGGTGTCGAGCGCGCTTTCGGCAGTATCGATCGCGCTGTCGATCAACGAGGTATCGGCGGCGGGTGCGGCGGGGTTGATGGTATCGTCGGCCATGGGAATCTCCACAAAAACGGGACGCCGCGAGAACGCAGGGTTATCCCTAGCGTTCCCGTGGCCGTGTTCGATTGTTTCGGTTCGGCGACGATCGGAGTTTGATCAGAGTTGTTCGAGCAGATGCTCCGCCGAGCTGACCTTGAACTCGCCGGGCGCTTCGACGTTCAGTTCTTCGACGACGCCATCGTTGACGATCATCGAATAACGCTGGCTGCGCTCGCCCATGCCGAATTTGGAGCCATCGAAGGTGAGACCGACCGACTTGGCGAAATCGGCATTGCCATCGGCCAGCATGGTGACCTTGCCGGCTGCATCATTGGCTTTGCCCCAGGCGCCCATCACGAACGCGTCGTTGACCGAGGTGAAGGCGATCTCGTCGACGCCCTTGGCCTTGATGTCGTCAGCCTTGTCGAGAAAACCGGGAAGGTGGCGCGCCGAGCAGGTCGGGGTGAAAGCACCCGGGACGGCGACCAGAGCGACCTTGCGTCCGGCGAAGAAATCGTCCGAGCTGACCTGCTCGGGACCATTCTCGGTCGCCTTGACGATGGTGGTGGAAGGAAGCTTGTCGCCAACGGCAATGGTCATGTCGTTCTCTCCTCATAGGCGCATCAACGCGCCGCGCGCCCGGCACTTGGCATCGCTGCCGGGAAATTCAAGCCGTGACGGCAGCGGTCCGACCGGCTTACACTGGAGATGATGGAATCAGCCGCGCCTTTTCTGACCGGGCAGTTCCTGCTCGCCTTGCCGGGTATTGGCGATCCGCGATTCGAGCACGCGGTGATCGCGATGTGCGGGCACGATGCGGAAGGCGCGATCGGCATCGGCATCGGCGCGACGATCAATGGACTCGGGCTGCACGACGTGCTCGACCAATTCGATATCGAGCCGGGCGAGGCACCTGACGCGCCGGTTCATTTCGGCGGACCGGTCGAGCCGCGTCGCGGGTTCGTGCTCCACTCGACCGACTGGTCGGGACAGGACACAATCGACGTCGCCGGGCGCTGGGCTTTGTCGGGCACGATCGACATATTGAAGGCGATCGCCGACGGGCAGGGCCCTAGCCGCTGGCTGGTGGCGCTCGGCTATGCCGGCTGGGGTGCGGGACAGCTCGATGGCGAGATGCTGCGCCACGGCTGGTTCAATATCGCGGGCGATGAGCGGCTGCTGTTCGATACCGAAGCAGGCGACCGCTGGACGGAGGGGTTCGAACGCGCCGGAATCGATCCGCGGTTGCTTGCGAGCCAGACGGGCACGGCCTGACGCCGGTCCGCTCTTGGCGCCCGCTCTTGGCGATCGCCGGGACACAGTTTAGCGCATGATCCATGGGGTACGAGCAACTCGACCGGCCGGTATGGAACGCGCTGACGACATATTGGGCGCGAATCGCGGAGGGCGATGAGCGCGCCTGGCGGATCGATCGCGATTATGGCGTGTTCGGCGCGGCCGCCGATCGCTCGCCCGAAAGTCTCGCCGCGCTTGCCGCCCTGGTGCCCGAGCAGGGCGAATTGTGGATGGTCGAGCGCGAGGACTGGCCCGCGCCGCCCGGGACGCGCTTCGTGCGGCGAGCCGAATGCGTGCAGATGATCTGCGAGGAACCGGTTCCCGGAAAACCCCCGGCATTCGAGATCGTGGAGCTCGACGAGAACGACGCGCCGGCCATGTATGATCTCGCGATGCTCACCCAACCGGGCCCTTATGCCGCCCACACCAACCGGCTCGGCGATTTCATCGGCGTGAAGCAAGACGGCGCGCTGATCGCAATGGCGGGCGAGCGGATGAAGATGCCGGGCCTGAGCGAAGTGAGCGGCGTCTGTACCCGTCCCGACTATCGCGGTCGCGGCTATGCTGGGGCGCTGATGCGCGTGGTGGCGGAGCGCATGCTGGCAAGGGGCGAGACGCCATGGCTGCATGCGTATGCCAGCAATGCAGGGGCGATCGCGCTGTATGAGAGCTTGGGCTTCCGGGCCCGTGGTACCGTCACGGCGAGTGTGCTGGTGCGGGTTTAGGGCAGCGTTAGCCTTACAAATCCTCCCCGGAACGGGGAGGGGGACCATCGCGCCAGCGATGGTGGAGGGGGGCCGCGACCAACGAGCAACAGGCCGGTAGGCTAGTGGCGGAGGG
>NZ_BCYZ01000088.1 GCF_001598455.1 Sphingomonas pruni NBRC 15498 | reverse complement strand
GGGGGGGGGGGGGGGGGGGCCGCGACCAACGAGCAACAGGCCGGTAGGCTAGTGGCGGAGGGCCCCTCCACCACCGCCTTCGGCGGCGGTCCCCCTCCCCGTTCCGGGGAGGATTTTACGCATCCCGCTAGTGCAGCGCGCCTTCCAGGTGCCGCAGTTTGTCCGGATTGCGCATGACGTAGATTGCCTTGATCCGGCCGCCGTCGATCAGCAGCGCGGTGGTCTGCAGCACGCCATCGGCTTCGCGGGTGACGAAGCCGGGCAGGCCGTTGATCCAGGCGAAGCGGATCAACTCGCCGAACCGGCCCTGGAGCAGGCGCTTGATCGCCGCATAGGTGCGCGTGACCTCGTCCGACCCGAGCATGATGCGCGCCGCCGCCGGTCGCTTGCCGCCGCCATCCGAATAGAGGCTCACATCGTCAGCGAGCATCGCTCCCAGGACGCCGATCTCGCCACGCGTGGCCGCGAAGAACGCCTGGGCGATTTCCAGGCCATGCTCGCGCTCGACCGGAAACCGCGGTTTTTCCGCCCGGACGTGCTCGCGCGCCCGGCTGGCGAGCTGGCGGCACGCCGCCGCATCGCGGCCCAGGCTTTCGGCGACATCGTCGAAACTCTCGCCGAACACGTCATGGAGCAGGAACGCCGCGCGTTCGAGCGGGGACAGCCGTTCGAGCGCGAGCATGAGGGGGAGAGTAACATCCTCCACTTCCTCGGCCTCGACCACCGGTTCGGGCAACCAGGGCCCGATATATTCTTCGCGCCGCACTCGTGCCGACTTGAGCTGGTCGAGGCACAGCCGGGTGACGACGCGGCGCAGGAATGCCTCGGGCACGCGGACCGCTTCTCGGTCGGTGTCGGCCCAGCGCAGCCACGCGTCCTGCACCACATCCTCGGCATCGGCGACCGAGCCGAGCATGCGGTATGCGACGCGCATCAGCCTGGGCCGAAGCGCGTCGAATTGGGCAGCGGCGTCGCTCACGCCTTCCATCCGAGGCTCGGCTCGAACAGGTGGAAAGCGACCGCGAGGCGGTTCCAGCAGTTGATCACGTTGATCATCATGGTGAGCTTGACCTGCTCCTCCTTGCTGAACTGCGCGTCGAGCGCCGCATAGACATCGTCCGGTGCGCCCTTGTCCGCGATCAGCGTCAGTGCCTCGGTCCAGCCAAGCGCCGCGCGCTCGCGATCCGTATAGCACGGCGCCTCGCGCCATGCCGAGGTCAGATAGATGCGCTGTTCGGTCTCACCGGCCTGGCGCGCCTCGAACGTGTGCATGTTGATGCAATTGGCGCAGCCATTGATCTGCGACGAGCGGATCTTGACCAGTTCGAGCAGCGGCTTTTCGAGTCCGCTTGCAGCCACCGTATTGGAGAGCGTGAGGAACGCCTGAATCATTTCGGGCGAAGCGGTGTAGGGGTTGAGGCGAGGGGTCATGATCGGTCCTTTTCATCAGGGATGCGCAGACCTGACGAGACAGCGCGAGCGAGTGTGACATCGGCCGGAAAAAAGTTGGCTCGACCAAGCTCGTACAGGCTGATGACTTGCTCTATGGCCTTGCAGAAATGGCAAAGCGCGTCCGTGTCGAATAGCCGGGGAAGTCTGTGAGCGTTGGCAATCGACCCGGGGCCGCGGGTGCATACCGGCCGGAAATCGATGGGCTTCGCGCTGTCGCCGTGCTGGCGGTGATGCTCTATCATGCCGGCTTCTCATTGTTCGCCGGCGGCTATGTCGGTGTCGACATCTTCTTCGTCATCAGCGGATATCTGATCACCGGTATCGTCGTTCGCGAATGTAGCGAGGGCCGGTTCAGTCTCGCTACGTTCTGGGAACGACGGGCGCGGCGGATCATGCCGGCCCTGACGTTCGTGCTTGTCGTGTGCCTGCCTTTCGCATGGTGGTTCATGCCGCCGGTGGCGTTGACCGCCTTCTCGAAGAGCCTGTTCGCCTCGTCGCTGTTTTCGGGCAATTTCTACTTCTGGCGGCTGGAAGGCGGGTATTTCGCCGACGATAGCGGGCAGATCCCGCTGCTCCATTTGTGGAGCTTGGCCGTCGAAGAGCAATTCTACCTGCTCTTTCCGTCCTGCGTGTACCTCATCTTCCGGTTCGCGCGGCGAACGTTGCGGCCGGCGATCATCGCCGTGCTGCTGATCTCCTTGACGCTGTGCGCGGTCGCCGGTCACGTCGCCCCCTCGGCGAATTTCTTCCTAATTCCGACGCGCGCTTGGGAATTGCTGGCCGGCGCGGCATTGAGCCTGTGGCCGTCGCGAGGCGATGCGTTTGCCGCGCGGGGCAGGGCCGACGACGCACTTGCGTTCGTGGGAGCGGCGTTGGTCGTCGTGCCGATCTTTCTGCTCGACGATACGAGCGGGTTTCCCTGGCCATGGGCACTGCCAGCGGTGGTCGGGACGGTGCTGCTGCTCGCCTTCGCGACGCCACGCACCGCGGTCGGCTGGATGTTGGCGTCGCGGCCGTTCGTCGCGATCGGATTGATCTCGTACAGCGCTTATCTCTGGCACCAACCAGTGCTAGCCTTTGCGCGGCTGATCTCGTTGAACACTCCTGGAACGGCGTCGTTGAGCGGGTTGCTGTTGCTGTCGCTCGGGCTGGCCACGCTGACTTATCACTGGGTGGAGAAGCCATTCCGGCGCCGGTCGTTCCTGAGCCAGCGAACCGTATTGGTGTCCACAATGCTGGCCGCGCTGACGATGGCGGCCATCGGTGCGATCGGCTGGTCAGGCGCTGGCTTTCCAAGTCGGTTGCCGGCACCCATCGCGGCGCTTGCCCAGGCACGCCAGGCAGGATTGGAGCGCTTGGAGGCCTGCAACGACACTTCGGGTGCGCAGCCGCCCTGTCATGCTGGTAAAGCAGACCGCGTGACCGTCGCTCTATTCGGTGATTCGCACGCCGAGGCGCTGATACCCGCTGTCGACGCGCTGATGAACGCGGTAGGGCAAAGGGCGGTGGTGCTGACGCGACCGAACTGTCCGCCCGCGGACAATGTCGGGGTAATGCCCAATCGCGATGCGGGCTGTGTGCGTTTCACGCATGCCGCGGTAAAAACCATCCTCGCCACGCCGGATATCGATACGGTCATCCTCGCCGCGCGTTGGCCGCTCGCGCTCGAGGGCAGCTATTTCGACAATGGCGAAGGCGGTGTCGAAACCGGTCCGCGCATTACGGCGCCGACTGAGCAACAGCGCCAGCAACTGGCCAGCGGCTACCGCGCGACGGTCGCCCGGCTGCTGGCGGCGGGCAAGCGCATCTTCGTGATCTACCCCATTCCCGAAGCGGGCTGGTCGACGCCGGACTATCTCGTGAAACTGAACCGGCTGGGCTTGCCGGTTACCGGCCCGACGACGAGCTACGCCCGCTATAAACAACGCCAGGCGCGAGAGATCGCGCTGCTCGACAGCCTTGGCCAGGATCCGCGCTTGATCCGAATATATCCTGACCGGGCATTGTGCGGGATCGTTCGCGCCGGGCGCTGCGAGACGGTGGTCGGCGGGACATCGCTCTATATCGACGACGACCATCTGTCGGCAAAAGGCGCGCGAATGGCGCTTGCCTCGCTGACGTCGGCGATGCTCGCTGGACGTTGACCGATATGAGAAAGCCAGCCCAGTTCATGATATAAAGAAATCTTTATATCGAGATTGCAATCGTGCCGTCGGTTGGGTAGGGGAGCCGCATCAACCGACTTTTCCGGAGATTTTTGACGTGGCCACCGTGCTCGACCGTACGACCGATTATGTCGTCAAGGACCTTTCCCTCGCCGATTTCGGTCGCGCCGAGATCAACATCGCCGAGACCGAGATGCCCGGCCTGATGGCGCTGCGCCAGGAATTCGGCGCGTCGCAGCCGCTCAAGGGCGCGCGCATCACCGGCTCGTTGCACATGACGATCCAGACCGCGGTGCTGATCGAGACGCTGACCGCGC
>NZ_BCYZ01000087.1 GCF_001598455.1 Sphingomonas pruni NBRC 15498 | reverse complement strand
GGGGGGGGGGGAGGAAGCACCGGCGATAGTTGGTTGCCGTCCGCCCCCTCCGTCGCCTCCGGCGACACCTCCCCCTGGCGGGGGAGGATTGCCTTAGGATCCGCCCCGATCGATCGTCAGCCGGTCATTTCCTCGAGCTCCTTGCCCTTGGTCTCGTGGATGAACTTCTGGACCAGGAAGAAACTGATCACCGCGCACACCGCATAGAAGGTGTAGCTGGTCGCGAGCCCCAGCTTGGCGGCCATGACCGGGAAGCTCTGCGCGACCAGATAGTTCGCGAACCATTGCGCGAAGCCGCACACCGCCAGCGCGGAGCCGCGGATCTGGTTGGGGAACATCTCGCCCAGCATCACCCACATGACCGGCCCCCAACTCAGGTTGAAGAAGATCACGTAGAGGTTGGCCGCGACCACCGCGATGGTGCCGAGCTCCGGCGACAGCTGGAGCTTGCCCGCGGCGTCGAGCGAGCCCTGGCTGAACGCATAGACGAGGCCGAACAACGTCACTGCCATGCCGGCCGAGCCGATCAGCAACAGCGGCTTGCGTCCGATCCGGTCGACCAGCGCAACAGTGACCAGGCACGCGCCGATCGACACCACGCCCGACACGATATTGATCAGCAGCGAGTCGTTCTCGGTGAAGCCGGCGAGCTGCCACAAGGTCGAGCCGTAATAGAAAATCACGTTGATCCCGACGAGCTGCTGGAACACCGCGAGCAGCAATCCGGCCCAGACCACCGGACGAATGCCGCCCTTCACGGGATCCATGATGTCGCGCAGCTGCGGCCGGTGATCGGCACTGAAGCTGGCGCGGATCTCGGCAAGCTTGGTCGCGGCGGTATCGGCGCCGAACAGCCTGGTGAGAACGACTTCCGCCTCGCCTTCACGGCCCTTCGACACGAGAAAGCGCGGGCTCTCCGGGATCAGGAACAATGCGACCAGAAAGACCGCCGCCGGGATCGCCTGCATCAGGTACATCCAGCGCCACGCTTCGAGCCCGCCGAGTTTCTCGGTCGAGGCGCCGGCGGCGGCGGCGAGATAATAATTGACCACGAACGCCGCGGTCAGACCCGAGATGATCATGATCTGTTGCACCGTCGTCATCCGCCCGCGGATATTGGCTGGGGCGACTTCGGAGATATAAGCGGGTGACAGGACGCTTGCCGCCCCTACCGCCATGCCGCCGATGATCCGCGCGGTCACGAAGATCGGCTGAAGATGGGCGAAACCCTGGACCAGCGCACCGCCCAGGAACAGCAGAGCCGCGATCCGCATCACGTTGCGGCGGCCCATCCGGTCGGCAAGCGTGCCGGCAAAGAAGGCGCCGATAAAGCAGCCGATGAGCAGCGACCCGACGGTGAAGCCGAGCCCGCTCTCGCTAAGGCCGAATGCGGCCTTCAGGCCGGGCTGGGTGCCATTGACCGCGCCGCTGTCATAGCCGAACAACAACCCGCCGATCGTCGCCACCGCGACGATCATGGCGATAAGGCCGCTATTGGCCCGTGTCGCTCCCCCGTTCATTCCACTCTCCCATTATCGTTCTTGTCATGATCTTATGGCGTTGACCGGCACGCCGGCGACCCCGGCGTCAAATGCGAAAAGGTGCCCCGCGAGCGGCTGGGCGTCGAGCGCGGCGGCATCGAGCGCGAGCTTCGCGGTGGTCGCATAAGCGGTCCGCAGACCGTCCTCGCCGAACGCGATCTTGGTGACGTTGGCGACCGGGAAGCGCACCGTCTCGATCAGCGCACCCGCCGGGTCGTAGCGCCGCGCGCTCCAGCCTCCGAACAAGCCGGTCCACACGCACCCTTCCGCATCGACGGTCGGGCCGTCGGGATGGCCATCGCTCTTGTCGATCGTGACGAAGGGACGCAGCGGACCCAATGAGCCATCGTCGTTGATGTCCGCCTGACCGATCGTCCCCGCGAACGTGTCGGTGACGTAGAGCGTGCGACCGTCGGGCGAGATGGCCGGGCCGTTGGTCACGATCGCCCCCGGCAACCCGGTGTCCGACACTCTTCCGTCGGCGAAGCGGTAGAAGCGGCCCGACGCTTGCGCCTCTTCATCGTCCATCGATCCGAACCATAAGGAACCGTCAGGACCGACCACCGCGTCGTTGAGCCGGTTGTCCGGCAGGTCGGGTTCGACTTCGACCCAGGCGGAGAAGCTGCCATCAGCCGGGTCGAAGCGATCGAGACCCGTCTTGAGCCCCGCAACCAGTCCGCCGCCAGCGATCGGCATCACCCAGCCCACCGGCGCCGGCGCGGCCCAGCGGGCCACCTCGCCGTCATCGCCCAGGCGGTAGATGCACGGCGCCTTGATATCGACGAACCAGAGCGCCTCTCCGATCCAAACCGGTCCCTCGCCCAACATTGCCCCGACCGGGGCGACAACCTGGGGCGTGCCGATCACCGCCAGCCCGCGTCGACGAAATATTCGTGCCCCGTGCACATTCGCGCATCGTCGGAGGCTAGGAACAGCACCAGGGCCGCGACATCGGCCGGCTGGATGCGTCCGTCGAGGCATTGCGCCGCAACCAGTTCGGCCTCGCCCTCTGCCGTGTACCAGCGCTGCTGGCGCGGCGTCTGGACGTTGCCCGGTATCACCGCATTGACGCGGATCCCATCGCGGCCAAGGTCGCGCGCCATCGACCGCGTCAGCCCTTCGATCGCGGCCTTGGCGGTCTGGTAGAGAAGCAAATCAGGCAAGGCGAGATGCCAGCTGATCGACCCGAAATTGACGATCACTCCGCCGCCCGCGCGGCGCATAGACGGAATGACCGCCTGGCTGGCGAAGAATTGATGGCGCAAATTCACCGCCATCCGTTCGTCCCAATAAGCTGGGGTGATGTCGTCGATTTTGTGTCGATCGTCATTGGCGGCATTGTTGATCAGGACGTCGACACCACCGAGCTGTTCCTCGATCGCCGCGAAACACTCCTTTATGCCGTCGAGATCAGTGAGGTCGCAGCGGCTGTAGAGCACGGCGTCGTCGCCGCCGAGCCGGTCGACCAGCGCGCGCGCCGCGTCGTCCTGCACGTCGACAAAGGCGACGCGGGATCCTTGCGCGGCGAACGCCTCGACCAACCCCTCGCCGATCCCGGTCGCGCCGCCGGTGACCAGCACGCGCTTGCCGGCGAGACTGGGATAGCTCGCCCGGGCGCTATCGATGGCGGTCTGCAGCATCAGTTGGCGGCCTCGGCGAGCACCGGTTGCGGCGTCAACAGTCCGCGCGCGGCGAGGTTGCGCATCAGATCGCCGATCCCGAAAGACCATGCCGGCGCCGCCTTCGCGCTGGTGACCTTGTTGACCAACGTGCCCAGCCTTTCGCTCGAAATCGTGACGATGTCGCCCTCCTTGTGGGTGAAGCCGCGGCCCGGCGCATCGCGATCCTGGGTCGGCGCGAACATCGTACCGAGAAACAGGGCGAAACCGTCGGGATAATGATGCTCGCTCATCGCCTGCCGCACCAGGTCGGCGGGATCGCGGCTGATCTGCGCCATGCTGCTCGACCCAGTCAGGCGATAGCCATCCATGCCCTCGATCGTTAGGTCGACGACCGCTCCACGCACGTCGTCGAGCGTGAAGTCGCTATCGAACAGTCGGATCAGCGGGCCGATCGCACACGCCGCATTATTGTCCTTGGCCTTGCCGAGCAGCAGCGCCGAGCGACCCTCGAAATCGCGCAGATTGACGTCGTTGCCCAATGTCGCGCCGACCACTTCACCACCGGCGTCAGCCACCAGCACGATTTCGGGCTCGGGGTTGTTCCAGGTCGAATCGGAGCGCACGCCGACCATCGCGCCGAACCCGACCGCCGACAGCACCGGCGCCTTGGTGAAGATCTCCGCATCGGGACCGATCGCGACTTCGAGATATTGCGACCACATGCCGTCCGCGATCAGTTTGTCCTTGAGTGCGGCCGCCTCGGCCGATCCCGGCACAACAGAGCGCAGATCGCCGCCGACATGCGCAGCAAGACGGTCGCGGATCGCCGCCGCGACGCCGGCATCGCCACGGGCGCGCTCCTCGATCACGCGCTCGAGCGTCGACACCGCGAAGGTCACGCCCGCTGCCTTGACGCACTGCAGATCGATCGGGCTCAACCAATCGAGCGTCTCGATGGCGCCGAGGCGCTCGCCGCCCGCAGGATCGAACAGGCGGCGCGCCAGAAGGTCGGAGACGGTCGGCGCCACGCGTGCCATGTCATGGACGATGCCGTCGACGACGAGCACCGGACTCGGTCCATCGACACGCGCCACGCGGCCGACGAAACGGCCTTGTCGCCAGTCGGCAGGCAGAAAATCGGCGGAAAGCGTTTCCCAGCCGGCCATGTCGAGCCATCCCCTCGTTGCTTTGGTAACGCTACCTTTACCGGGAAGGGCGGCATGTCAAGCCTGCCTATCGTCATTCCGGACATTATTGCGGTCGGGCAAGCGCCCTTGCTAACGCGACTTTGCGATCACCCTGTGGAGATGCCGGCCGGTTTGTTGCTAGGGCATCCGCATGTCCATCAAATCGCCGCGCAAGGTCGCCATCTTTGTGGGTCTGATCGTCCTCGCCGCGGCCGGAAGCGCGATCTGGTTGCTGATTACGCTGGGCTGGTTCACGCCACCCGCGACACGGTTCGGTTGGCCGGTGGCCATGACCAATGTCGCCGGCGAGGGAGTGCGAGGACAGACCGACGGCGGGGCGGCAAAGGCGCGCTTCGGCGATCCCTTCGCGGTCGTGATCGATGCGCGGGGCACCTTGTTCGTTGCGGATGCCGGCGATACCGGCCGCGTCCGCAAGATCGATGTCGACGGCAATGTAACCACCTTGCCGGGATCGTTCGATACGCCATCCGGCCTTGCGCTGGATACGGCCGGCAACCTGTTCGTAGCGGACACCGGCGCCAACGCGATCCGCAAGATCAGTCCTGCGGGGGTAGTAACGACGGTCGCCGGAGACGGAACGGCAGGGTTTCGCGACGGTCCCGCCGCGAGCGCGCGCTTCAATGGACCGATCGGCGTGGCGGCCGATGACAAAGGCAATGTCTATGTCGCCGACAGCTACAATGACCGCATCCGCATCATCACGCCCGACGGCCAGGTACGGACGCTGGCGGGGCAGGATGTGCCGGGCTTCGCCGATGGACGGGGCGCGGCGGCGGCGTTCGATACGCCGACCGGGATCGCGCTCGATCGACACGGCAAGCTGCTCGTCGCGGACTCGGGCAACACCGCGATCCGCAAGGTCGAGACGAACGGCCGCGTCACGACGCTTGCCCGTACCGATCCCAATGACGGCGCCGGCCTGTTGCAAGGGATCATCGGACTGGCGCCCACCTGGGATGGCTTCGTCTATATCGCGTCCTATCGCCGCGGACGTGTGGTCGAGATGGCGCCCTCTGGAACGCTGCGCGTCCTTGCCGGGTCGGGATCGACGGTCGAGGGAAATGCTGCGCTCCCGCTAATCGGGCCGTCCGGGCTCGCGGTCGATCGGTCCGGCGCCCTCTATGTCGCCGACGCCTCGGCTTACGCCGTTCGCAAGCTCAGCCCGCGTCCTGCCGATGCGGCGCCAATCCCTGCGACGATCCCCCCACCAGCTACCCCCACCTTGGTCAACAAGCCCGTCTTCCCCTGGCCGGTCGGCCCCCAGCTCGGCTGGCATGAAGTGGTCGGAGACATGGGCGAAGTGCGCGGCAATTATGACGGCGAAAGCCGCGATCATCTACACGCCGGCCTGGATATCAGCGCACCCGTAGGAGAGACGGTGCTCGCCTCCGCGGACGAGACGGTGCGCGATCCGCTACCCAATTGGGATGTCGAGGGTCTGAGCGAAGGGCTGCGCGTCGACCAGATGACCTATATCCATATGCGCGTCGGCCGCACCCCGACCGGTGCGCCGTTGGACGCGAGCCGGTTCCAGATCCTCCGCGACAGCCAAGGCCATGTCGTCCGGGTTCGCGTGAAGCGCGGCACCCGTTTTCGGGTCGGCGATCCGCTCGGCACGATCAACCGCATGGCGCATGTCCATCTCGAACTCGGCGCCCCGCGCGCCAAGGTAAATGCGTTGTTGCTGCGCTTTCCGAATTTCGGCGATCACGTTCCGCCGCATATCGACGACGTCTATGTGATCGATGCCAATGGCCAGCGCCTGCGCGAAACGCAGAATGGCCGGCTAATCGTTCCCGCCGCCGGCGGCGCGGTCGGCATCGTGGCGGAGGCGTGGGATCAGGTCGACGGCAATGCCGCGCGCCGCCGCCTTGGCCTGTATGCGGCAGGCTTTCAGATCCTGAGGCAAGACGGCGCGCCGGTACGCGGGTTCGAACGGCCGCGCATCACGATCGAGTTCGATCGCATGCCGACATCGCCCTTGGCGGCGAAGATCGCCTATGCGCCGGCTAGCGGAGACACGGTCCATAGCGACCAGCGAACGCGCTTTCTCTACGTCGTCACCAATGTCGTGCGGCATGGCCGTGTGAGTCCGGGAGGCTGGAATCCAGCAGAGGTCGCTCCCGGCAATTACACGATCCGCATCCATGCCACGGATCGCGCTGGAAACGTTGCGATGGCGGGGCGCGACCTCCCGATCACCATCCGCTGAGCCGGGACGCCGGCTCGCAAATGTGGAGCGCGGCCGCGCCGCGCTCCACCGTCTGGATCAATAATCCATCGCCGGCATCGGCGCGGCCTTCTCCTCCTTCGGCAATTCGGCGACCAGCGCCTCGGTCGTGATCAGCAGCGACGCCACCGATGCGGCGTCCTGCAGCGCCGTCCGCACCACCTTGGCCGGATCGATCACGCCCGACTTGACGAGGTCTTCATATGCGCCGGTCGCAGCATTGAATCCCAAATTATAATCGGTGCTTTCGAGCAGCTTGCCGACGATATAGGCGCCGTCCTCGCCGGCATTTTCGGCGATCTGGCGGACCGGTGCGCGCAGTGCACGCCGCACGATATCGATGCCGGACTGCTGGTCGTCATTGGCCGGCTTGAGGCCGTCGAGCGCCTTCAGCGAACGCAGCAAAGCGATCCCGCCGCCGGGCAGGATGCCTTCCTCGACCGCGGCGCGGGTCGCGTGCAGCGCGTCGTCGACGCGGTCCTTGCGTTCCTTGACCTCGACCTCGGTCGCGCCGCCGACGCGGATCACGGCGACGCCGCCCGCCAGCTTGGCCAGCCGCTCCTGCAGCTTCTCGCGGTCATAGTCGGAGGTCGTGGTTTCGACCTGCTGGCGAATCTGCGCGACGCGGCCGTCGATATCGGCCTTGGCGCCGACGCCGTCGATGATCGTCGTATTGTCCTTGTCGATCGTGACCTTCTTGGCGCGGCCGAGCATCGACACGGTGACATTCTCGAGCTTGGTGCCGAGTTCCTCGCTGACGACATTGCCGCCGGTCAGGATGGCGATATCCTCTAGCATCGCCTTGCGGCGGTCGCCGAAGCCCGGCGCCTTGACCGCGGCGACCTTGAGGCCGCCACGCAGCTTGTTGACAACCAAGGTCGCGAGCGCCTCGCCCTCGACATCCTCGGCGATGATCAGGAGCGGTCGGCCCGACTGCACGACCTTTTCGAGCAGCGGCACCAGCGCCTGGAGGTTCGAGAGCTTCTTTTCGTGGATCAGGATATAGGGGTCGTCGAGCTCGACCTTCAGCTTCTCGGTATTGGTGATGAAATAGGGCGAGAGATAGCCGCGGTCGAATTGCATGCCCTCGACCGTTTCGAGTTCGGTCTCGAGGCTCTTGGCCTCTTCGACGGTGATCACACCCTCATTGCCCACCTTCTCCATCGCCTCGGCGAGGATACGGCCGACCTCGGCGTCGCCATTGGCGGAAATGGTCGCGACCTGGGCGATTTCGCTATTGGCGCCGACCTTCTTGGCGTGACTTTCCAGGTCCTTCACTACCGCGCTCACGGCGAGGTCAATGCCGCGCTTGACGTCCATCGGGTTCATGCCCGCGGCGACCGCCTTCGATCCTTCCCGCACGATCGCCTGGGCGAGCACGGTCGCGGTGGTGGTGCCGTCGCCGGCCTTGTCGTTCTGTTTATTGGCGACCTCGCGCAGCATCTGCGCACCCATATTCTCGAACTTGTCGGCGAGCTCGATTTCCTTGGCGACCGTCACGCCATCCTTGGTGATGCGCGGGGCGCCGAAGCTCTTCTCGATCACGACATTGCGGCCCTTCGGCCCCAGTGTGACCTTGACCGCATTCGCAAGCGTATCCACGCCGCGCAGCATGCGATCACGCGCGTCCGACGCAAATTTCACTTCCTTGGCAGCCATCTGATTTGACTCCTTTCTCTATCCTTCCTGAGATTTGGGGATGACGGGCGTTATGCTGCCCGTTTGAGTTCGGCGGGGGCCTCGATCACGCCGAGGATGTCGCTCTCCTTCATGATGAGCAGATCCTCGCCCTCTACCTTCACTTCGGTGCCCGACCATTTGCCGAACAGGATGCGGTCGCCGGCGCGGACAGACAACTCGACCAGCTTGCCGCTGTCATCGCGGGCGCCGGGGCCGACGGCGACGACTTCGCCTTCCTGCGGCTTTTCCTTGGCAGTGTCCGGGATGATGATGCCGCCCGAAGTTCTCTCCTCGGCTTCGAGCCGGCGGACGACCACGCGGTCGTGCAAGGGACGGAAATGCATGCATAACCTCCAGTTGCAAAACATGATGTAAGGGCGCTTGCCGTTCGCTGCGAACGGAAGCTGGCGAAAAATTAGGAAAGCGGATTTTTTCGGTCAAGAGCCGGAGCGCAATTTTTTGGCGCTCGTTGGCATAGAGTGCCAAACGCGGAAAATTGGCCGGCTCGCAGCGGGCACCTCCCCTTGACGGAGATGCGTTGTCGACCGAAATTCAGCGCCGGGCCGGCTGGCCCAAGAGAAAGGAGCGACTTTAGGAAAGGAGAACAGCCATGTCGCAACCCGTCTCCCGATATCTTCACCCGATCGACGTCGCGCACCATCCCAGCCTCGAACCCGAGGTCAAGCGCGCCATTTTAGCCCGCTGGGCATCCGACCGCTCCGCGGTCGAAGGAAAGCCCGCCTTGCGCAAACCGCCCGGCATGCGCCGCGCTGTTCCCGTCGATGACGTCTTCGCGGCTTTGCGCTCGCTGGACACTCCCTCTGGCGCCAGGTCGACCCGTCAATGAGCGACCGCGCGTTCATTGCCCAGCTCGAGGGCTATGGTCTGACCACGGCGGAGCTGCATTATTATCGTCCCGATGCCCCGTCATTGCTCCAGCTGTTCGTCTGGCAAGAATATGATCTGGCGCCTGATTTTCCGGTGCTGCTGGAATTCCTCGATCATTGGCGGCGCGACATCGAGGCCGCGCTCCATTCGGTACGGATCGCGCACGAAAGATTGATCCGGCCGGCCGAATGGCGCGCGGTCGACGGCGTCATTCCGATCCAGTGACGCGCGGTCCGATCCGGCGCTGGCGGGAACGCGGCGGTCGAACCGTGCGGCTTTTGCTGACGTTCGACGACATCATGGAATTCGCGCTGGCGCTCTTGTCGCTCAGCCCCGCCGAGCTTCGGGCGCTAGGCTGGAGCTTCGCCGACCGCAAACGCCTGCTCGATCACCTTCTCGCTTCGGGCAGGGTGGCGCAAGGCGCGCGGCCTGAGCAACTGCCGACGATGCCGATCGACCTTGCCGTGCCGCAACGCGACGTCGATCGGCTGCAGCTGTTCGCGCGGCGCGAACTCCCCAAGGCAGCCAGCAACGCCGCGATGCTCGACCGGGTGCTCGCGGCGCTGGACGCAGCCTCACGGCGCAGGCCCGCCGCTGCGCGATGATCTATGAAGGAGAAGTGGAGAGCGGCCTGAAGGCCGCTCTCGCTATTTTCAGATCGTCGGGGTCGCCGCGTGCGGCTGGGCCGCCGCGCCCTTTTCAGCGGACACGGTCTTCGCCGCCGCGCCCGCCGTGTCGGCAGACGAATTGCCGTCGCCGGCGCAATCGCCCGAGCTGGCCGAGATCAGCTTCGGAGCCTGCTGGGGCCCTTGCGACGTTACTTGCCAGGACCGGCTGCAGACGCGGTTGCCGTCGCTTGTCGACACGAAGCGATAGCTGACCGTCCCGGCCGGTAGGTTGCCGAACGCGGCAAGATCGGGCCGGCCGGCCTTGTCGGCGGGGATCGGCTGGAGCGCGGCCGCGGTCATCGCGGCGGCTTGGCGATCCATATCGGCCATGATCCGGTCGATCATCGCGAACGGCGCCGCATCGAACGGATCGGCCAGCCGGATCGGCACGATGCGCAGCGTCGGCGCCGACGGGTCGATCCGAACCTTTGGAGCAACCGCGCCCTGATATTCGATCCGCGCGACCGACCCATCGGGCAAGGCGACCGCCATCACATGAGCGTCCTTGCTGGCCGCCATCGCGGTCCCCGCGACGCCGAGCGTCGCGATACCCGCCAAGACGGCCGTACGAAGTTTTCGCATCAATCGTCCTCCATCAGATGACATAAGGTCCGAAAATCTATCCGGCGTAGCTGAACGCAGGATGACCGAAGGCGCCGCTTCGGCGACTTTATCGCCCGGTGCCTTGGGCCGTTCCTGGGCGGCCTTGCGGCGGCCGATCTCGATCTTCCGCGGCTTCGTCGTTTTGGGGAATGACCCGCTGCAGGGCGATCGTAAGCAGGCCATTTTCGAAATTGGCTGGCCTGACCCTCGCTGAAGTCCGCAAGCTGGAAGCGATGTTCGAACGGGGTTCAAGACCTTCATTGGCGGCATGAATTTACACGGCATCCCGCCAATGCGTGACAAGGCCGCGATCGAGCGATTGCCCAGCGCCACCAGGGCCCTACCACCTGTACCAACGCTCACCCTGGCGAATGACGCGAAAGGTGGTAACGCTGGATTCGGTAATTGAGGCCGGCATGCCAGGAGCAGATGCGTGACGGACTATGTCTTCAAGCCGCACGAAAGGCCGACGCTCCCCGGGTCGCCGGCCAACCCCGACCATCCTACGAGCCGCCGGCTGATCTATTTCCTGATCGGTTGCCTGATCGGGATCACCGGCGGCCTGGGCAATGCGCTGGTCACGGTGAACCTGAACTTCGCGCAGGGGACGCTCGACCTTTATACCAATGAAAGCGCCTGGCTGACCGGCGCCTATTTCATGACCAACGTCACCGCGAATCTGTTGCTGGTCAAATACCGCCAGCAATTCGGGCTGCAGCCGTTCATCCGCTATTCGCTGGTCGCTTATGCCGCGACGACGCTGATGCATTTGTTCGTCCACGATTTCTGGACCTCGGTCGCGGTGCGGGCGATGAGCGGCATCGCGGCCAGTGGCCTGTCGACGTTGACGATCCTCTATTTCTTCCAGTCGCTGCCCGCCGCCAAGCGGCTCGCCGGCGTAATGATCGGGATCTGCATTCCGCAACTGGCGACGCCGTTCGCGCGCATCCTGTCGCCGCACCTGCTCGAATGGGGCGACTGGCACAATCTCTACTGGCTCGAACTTGGATTGGCGCTGGCGACGCTGGCCGCGGTGATGAGTCAGCCCTTGCCGCCCAGCGAGCGCGAAAAGGTGTTCGAGCCGGCCGATTTTCTGACCTTCGGCCTGCTCGCGCCGGGTCTGTGGCTGCTGATCGCCGTCCTGTCCGAGGGGCGGATCGAATGGTGGACCGACCAGCCGTGGATCGGCTGGGCGCTGGTCGCCAGTATCACGTTGATCGCGGGCGCGATCATCGTCGAGCACAATCGCGCCAACCCGCTAATCAACACGCGCTGGCTGGGCAGCCGCGAGATCGTGCGGCTGATGGTGGTCGCCGCGTCGGTCCGCATCCTGCTGTCCGAACAGGCCTTCGGCTCGGTCGGCTTGCTCAACGTGCTCGGGCTGATCAACGACCAGATGGTCACCTTGAACTGGATCATCGTGCTCGCGTCGATCGCCGGACTGGTGACCGCCGTGCTGACCTTTCGGCCCAGCGACGTCGCGATGCCGATCAGCATCGCGGTGATCCTGATCGTGATCGGGGCGTTCATGGACGCCGATGCCACCAACCTGACGCGGCCGAGCAGTTTCTATGTCAGCCAGGCCCTGATCGGCTTCGCCTCGCTCCTGTTCCTGGCCCAGGCCATGGTGATCGGCATCGCGCGAACATTGCTCGCCGGCGGGCGCAACTTCGTCAGCTTCGTGGTGCTGTTCGGGCTCAGCCAGAGCGTCGGCGGATTATTGGGCGGCGCGCTGCTCGGCACCTTTCAAGTCGTGCGCGAGAAATTCCATTCGCACGAACTGGTCCAACGCATCGTGGCGACCGACCCCCTGGTCGCGGCACGATTGCGCGCCAGCGGCGGCGCCGTAGCCGGCGTTGTGGGAGATCCGACACTGCGTAGTGCGCAAGGCGCCGCGCTGCTGAGCCAGCAGGTCTCGCGCGAAGCCAATATCCTGGCCTTTAACGACGTATTCTGGCTGGTCGGGGTGCTCGCCATCCTGATGGCGTTATGGGGATTCCTGATCCGCTGGTCGATGTGGCGGCGCGGCGAGACATCCCCGGTTGTGTTGCTTCAGCGGCAGATGCAGGCTCAAGCGCAAGCTCAAAAGGGGCAATGAAATGAGCGACCAACCGCTGCCGGATAAACCCATTGCCGACGCCCAGGTCGATCCGGCGCCGTCCAGCTGGAACCCGCCCGCCAAGTCGCGCGCGGTGGTGGCGGCGATCATCGTGCTCGCGCTCTGTGCGATCCTGGCGATCCTCTATGCGTGGCGGTTGCCGCCCTTCGCCGGCTGGTCGGAAAAGACCGACAACGCCTATATCCGCGGCCGGGTCACGATCATCAGTCCGCAAGTCAGCGGCTATGTCACCCACGTCACCGTCCAGGACTTCGCCGAAGTCAAGGCCGGACAGGTGCTGGCGACGATCGACGACCGCATCTATCGCGCCCGCGTCGCCCAGGCCGAGGCCAATGTCGCCGCCCAGCAAGCGTCGTTGGCCAATTCGGCGCAGGCGCAACGCTCGCGCGAAGTCGCGACCGAGGCCCAGAATGCCGGCATCGCCAACGCGCAGGCGCAATTGGTCAAGGCAGAAGCCGACATGCGCCGCGCCCGGGCGCTGGTCGCCGATGGATCGATCTCGGCGCGCGAATTCGATCAGACGCGCGCGGCGTTGCTCGCCGCCCAGGCCGGCGTGCGTCAGGCCCAGGCCAGCCGCGCGATCGGTACCCAGGACGTCCGCACCGTGGTCGTCGGACGCGCCGGCCTGCAGGCTTCGGTCGAGTCCGCCAAGGCGCAGCTCCGCCTCGCGCAGATCGATCTCGACAACACGATCATCCGCGCGCCGGTCGATGGTCAGCTTTCGGAAATCGGCGTGCGCGACGGCGCCTATGTCACCGCCGGCACGCAATTGCTGTCGATCGTGCCGCACAATGTCTGGGTGATCGCCAATTACAAGGAGACGCAGACGCGCGACATGGCGGTCGGCCAGCGCGCCACCTTCAAGGTCGATGCGCTCGGAGGAGCCCAGTTGACCGGCCGCATCGAAAACCTGTCGCCGGCGGCAGGTTCCGAGTTCGCAGTGCTCAAACCCGACAATGCGACCGGCAATTTCGTCAAGGTCGCGCAACGCATCGCGGTGCGCATCGCGATCGATCGGGGACAGGCCGCGGCGGCGCGGCTCAGGCCCGGCATGTCGGTCGAGGTCAGCATCGACACGCGTAGCGGGCGGCAACGATGATAAGGCGACACGCCGCGCCATTGCTGGCGATCCTCCTCGCGTCGTGCGCCGGCCCTGCAGTGAAGACGGCCGCGGTGCCGCCGGTGGCACCGCCGCCGGCCTGGCGCACCGATGTCGGCCCGACTGCGCCGATCGACCGAGCCTGGTGGCAGTCGTTCGGCGATCCGGCAATGGCGTCCCTGATCGACAAGGCACTGGCGAACAATAATGACATCGCGATCGCGATGGGGCGGGTGCGCGAGGCGCGCGCCAATCTGGCCCTGGCGCGCGCCCAGCTGCTGCCGACGATCGATGCCGGCCTCACCGGCGGCCGGTCGCGATCGGTCAGCCCATTCGGTATGCCTTCCGAACAGAATGCCGCCCAGCCGCAAGTCCAGGCTGCGTATGAAGTCGATTTGTTCGGTCGGCTCGCCGATAGCAAGGCGGCGGCGCGCGATGCCTGGTTCGCCAGCCAGGCCGCGCGCGATTCGGTGCGGCTGTCGGTCGCGGGAGCAGTGGCGAGCGGCTATATTTCCCTGCGCGGGCTCGATGCCCGACTGGAGGTCGCGCGAGCCACCGTGGCGGCGCGATCGGAATCGCTGCGGCTCGCCAGGTCGCGGGTGGGGCGCGGTTATTCGCCCAAGCTCGAATTGCAGCAGGCCGAAGCCGAATATGATGGCACTGCGCAGATCGTCCCGCAGATCGAACTCGCTATCGCCCGTACCGAAAATGCGCTCAGCCTGCTGACCGGCGAAACGCCCCAGGCGATCAATCGCGGACTGCCGCTTGATCGCCTGACGGTACCGGCGATCCCCGACGGTCTGCCTTCCGAACTGTTGCGGCGAAGACCCGATGTGGCGCAAGCCGAATTCCAGCTCGCGGCGTCGGACAAATCCCTGTGGGCGGCGCGCAAGCGCTTCCTGCCGCAAGTCCGGTTGAGCGCATCGGCTGGCGCGGCGTTCTCGACCTTGCTCGCCGATCCGATCACGCTCTGGTCGGTCGGCGGCAGCATCCTGGCGCCCCTTTTTGAAGGCGGCCGGCTGACCGCGCAGGCTGAAGCGGCTGGCGCGCAACGCGACCAGGCGGCCTTCGCCTATCGCCGCGCCGCGCTGACCGCATTCCGGGAAGTCGAGGATGCCTTGGCCGGCGCCAAGCGGCTCGACGAGCAAGTGGGGCTTGCACGCGCGCAACAGGCCGCATTGGCCGAAGGATTGCGGCTGGCGACCAACCGCTATCGCGAAGGCTATTCGCCCTATCTCGAACAGCTCGATGCCCAGCGCGGACTGCTCGGCGCCCAATTGTCGCTGATCCAGCTGCGGTCCGATGCGCTCACCGCGCGCGTGCAGCTATTCCAGGCAATGGGCGGCGGCTGGCAACGATGCCCGACGGCGGGAGACACCTGTGTGCCGGAGATCGCCGGCTATTGAGCGAAGTGCTGAAGGCAGAGTGATGTCGACCAAGCCCGGATTGTGATCTTTCTTACCCCTCCCCTTCAGGGGAGAGGCCTGTAGCCACCAGATAATCCGCAGCTTTTTTCGCCGCTACGGCTTGCCCTTCCACCGTCGTTGCCACCATGCGCAGGGCAATGACGTTTCAGATCGATATGGGGATCGATTCGGCCGGCCGGCCGGCATGCGTCGATCTCGAGGAACTTCTCGCCACCCGATTGCTCGTCCAGGGCAATTCGGGATCGGGCAAGTCGCATCTGTTGCGCCGCCTGCTCGAAGGCAGCGCACGCCAGGTGCAGCAGGTTATCGTCGACCCCGAAGGCGACTTCGTCACCTTGGCCGGACCTTATGGCCATGTCGCGATCGCGGCGGTCGACTATTCGCTCGCCGAGATCACGCGCTTCGCCGCGCGTTGTCGCGAGCATCGCACCTCGGTCGTGCTCAGCCTCGAAGGGCTCGAGATGGAAGGGCAGATGCGCTGCGCCGCCACTTTCCTGTCGGCGTTGTTCGATGCCCCACGCGATTATTGGTATCCGGCGCTGGTGGTGATCGACGAGGCCCAGATCTTCGCGCCAGCCGCCGGTGCCGAGGTGGCCGAGGACGTCCGCCGCGCTTCATTGGGCGCGATGACCAATTTGATGTCGCGCGGGCGCAAGCGCGGGCTGGCCGGGATCATCGCCACGCAGCGCCTAGCCAAATTGTCGAAGAACGTCGCGGCGGAAGCGAGCAACTTCCTGATGGGCCGCACCTTTCTCGACATCGACATGGCGCGCGCCGCCGATCTGCTCGGTATGGAGCGGCGCCAGGCCGAGGCGATCCGCGACTTGCCGCGCGGAACCTTCCTGGGCCTCGGCCCGGCGCTCGCGCGGCGCCCGGTGACGATCCGCATCGGCGAGGTCGAGACCAGCGCGCGCAGTTCGAGTCCCAAGCTGGTGCCGCTCCCCGACCAGAGCCCGGCCGAGGACATGCGCGACTTCATCCTGGCGCCGGTCGAGGAAACGCTGGTGCTTCCGCTAGCACCGCCGCCCCCGCCGCGCCCGGCACCTGCAGCCGAATTGCTCGAAGCGCTGGCGGCGACACCCGCGGCCGAGGCCGAGGATGCCGACCCGGTCGATGCCGAGGCGGTGATGGCCGATGCGCTGCATGGCATCGTCGCCGATCCCGACAGCGCGCTGCGTCCCGCCGCCGCCCTGTTCCAGGACTTCCAGGTACGCTGCCGCATGGCCGGGCTGCGCCGCATCGCGCTCGACCCGTCGAGCTTCGCGCGCCGGCTCGCCGCGGCGCGCGCGGGCATCTATCAGCCCGAGGACGAGCAATGGGCGCCCGCGATGACGGCCGCTGCGGCGGTGCCCGACGAGATGCTCGGCGCCTTCCTGCTGATCGCGCGCGCCGCGCGCGAAAATGCACCCTGTCCGAGCGATGAGGAGATCGCGCGAATCTATGGCACCAGCTCGCTCGGCCGCGCGCGGCGTGTGCTGGCCTATATGGAGGATCGCGACGTCATCGTGACGCGCACCGATCTGTCGGGACGGCGATCGGTGACGATCCCGCGTTTGGGTTGGACCACGGCGTCGACCGACGCTTGAGGCGAGTATCTCTCCCCTCCCGCTTGCGAATTTCAGGTGGACGATGCCCCGCATCGTCCAGATCATGCCGGGGGCATGATCGACCTGAAACCGGGCTGGGGGAGGGTCTGTCACCCACCCGATGCATTGGAACACGCCC
>NZ_BCYZ01000086.1 GCF_001598455.1 Sphingomonas pruni NBRC 15498 | reverse complement strand
GGGTCTTCTTTCTTTTTATCCGCCTGAAAGAAGAAGACCCTCACCCAACCCTCGCCCGCCTGCGGGAGAGGGCCAGCAAGCGGGTAGGGCGGATTTCGCCTATCCCCGCTTGACCGATCCGGCGAGGAGGTGTGCAAAAAGCGCATAAAGGGGTGCCCGATGGACGTCGAACTCGCCGAAGAACGCGTGCTGATCCTCGCCGACCGGTTCAACATGGACCATGCCGAGGGGCGCGCCTGGATCAAGCGGACCGATGCGTTCGGGACGATGGCCAAGATCACCGGATTCCTGTCGCGCCCCAAGGATGAAGACTATGAAGTGATCTATCGCGAGCGCCGCTTGCAGCCGTTCTTCCGCATCGGCTGCACCGCGACGATGACCTATGAACGGCACAAGGACTATAAGGTCGCGGTCGAGGCCAACGTCACCAACGTCGAGATCGATGGCAGGATGCACGTCGTCACTGGCGGCGCCTATACGCTGACCGGCACCGAGACCTGCCACGACGAGATCCATCGCGAGGTCTGTTACGACGCAATCAGCGGCAACCCCGACCCCGGCGCGGTGCAATATCTCCAGCATGAGGCCAAGGTGATCGACGCCGAGGGGCTGGCCAAGGTGGCGGCGGATGGCGCCGTGGTCGTGCCACCCACGGCCAAGGCATCGATGTTGGTGCGCGACGTGCTGGCGAGCTCGATCGAGCGGATCGAGGCGGACAAGGTGATCGAGGAGAAGCTCTCGCTCCATCACATCGACCTTTATTACCGACCGGTCTACGCCTTTCGCTATCGCTGGCAGGGCAAGGAAGCGGTGGTCGAGTTCGACGGCGTCACCGGCGAGACGCGGACCGGCGGCAGCACTTTCGAACAATTCCTGGGGCACAAGATCGACGCGGAATTCCTGATCAATGCCGGGGTCGAGGCGGCCGGCATCTTCATTCCCGGCGCGCGGCTGGCCGAAATCGTCATCTCGAAAAGCCTGAAGGCGAAGGACAAGCAGAAATAGTGCGCCGCAGGCTGCGCCGGATCGCGATCGGGCTGCTGATCGCGGTGGCGCTGATCTATGTCGCCGTCGTTGGCCTGCTCTATACGTTTCAGCGGCGACTGATCTACCCCGGCTGGTCTTTCGGCACCGCGGCGGTCAACCCCGATCGCAGCGGTTATCGCGATGTCGCGGTGACGACCTCGGACGGGTTGCGCGGGCGGCTCCTCTATCATCCGGCCCAGTCCGGCAAGCCAGTGATCCTGTTCTTTCATGGCAATGGCGACTCGGTGCTGGGCAGCATCGTCGCGGTGCGGCAACTGGTCGCGGCCGGCTATGGTGCGGTGCTGCCAGAATTTCGCGGCTTCAACGGCGCGCCCGGTATTCCCGACGAGCAAGGCCTCTATCGCGACGCGCGCGCGGCGCGCGCCTGGATGACGGCGAACGGAATCGGGCCCGACCACACCGTCGTCATCGGCTATTCCCTGGGCACCGGCGTCGCAGCACAGATGGCGATTGAGCAACCGCCGCGCGCGCTGATCCTGGTCCCGCCTTACGTTAATATCGCCCAGGTCGCCGCGACACGCTTCTGGTGGATTCCGGCCGACCTGCTGGTCAGCGAGCGGTTCGACACCGCGGCCAAGATAGGCCGCATCGCCTGCCCGATCCTGCTGATCCATGGCGCTGCCGATACGACCATTCCTCCGGAGAACAGCGCCCTCTTGAAGACGCTGCACCCAAATGCCGATCGCGTGGTCTTTCCGCGCACGGGGCATGAGGCGGTGTTCAGGCAGCCTGCGCAGGCACTGATCGCGCGCTGGCTCGTCGCCCACAGTCTTTGAACTCTGGCCGCGCGCGGCACGCTCCCTTATTGGAGCGCGCCATGACTCACGCCACGCTCTCGTCCGCCGCGCGCCATGCCGAGCTCCATGCCGCCGAGGAATTGGCCTTGCAGCTATTGGATCGGGTCGAGGCGCTGGGTTTGATCGCGGCCGGCCGGACCGAACGCGAGGTCGAGCACGACATCTATACCCTGGCGCGTGACGAATTCGGGGTCGAGAAGCATTGGCACAAGCGGATCGTTCATGCCGGGGTCAATGGCCTCGCCACCGCGCGGGAGAACCCGCCGGTGCTGACGATTGCCCAGGACGATCTGGTGTTTCTCGATCTCGGGCCTGTGTTCGACGAATGGGAAGCCGATGTCGGCCGCTCCTATGTCGTCGGCAACGACCCCGACAAGATCCGTCTGGTCGCCGACCTTCCCGCGCAGTTCGACCAAGTCAAAGCGCACTTCGACGCGAATCCCGACATTACCGGCGCCGAGCTCTACGCCTTCGCTTGTGAAAGCGCGGCGGCAGCGGGCTGGCGGTTCGGTGGCGTCATCGCGGGTCACATAGTCGGCGAATTCCCGCATGCGCATCTGCCCGGCGACAAGGATTTCTACCGCATCAATCCGGAGAACACGACCCGGCTCCGCGACCCCGATCCCAACGGCAACGAGCGGTTCTGGATCCTGGAAATCCATCTAGTCGATCCCGCGGGTCGGTATGGCGGTTTTTATGAGCGCCTGATGTCCTGAACCGGCTTGTCCGGCTTGCTTTTGCTGCCATAAGGCGGGGCATGAAAGGCACTACCCTTCGCACCCTGCGCCAATGGCACCATTATATCGGTGTATTCCTGGCCCCCGCGGTCCTGTTCTTCGCGTTCAGCGGATTGATCCAGGTGCTGGGGTGGCAGGACCAGCGCAACCCGCCGCCGGCTGCCTGGGTCTCGACGATCGCCGGTATTCACAAGCATCAGATGCTGCCCAAGCCGCGCCCGGCCGAACCGGCACGCAAGCCCGCCACTGCCCGGTCAGCGGGGGACGACGATCACGATCATGGCGGCCTTGCGCCGCTCAAGATCTTTGCGTTGCTGGTCGCCATCGGCCTGTTCACGACCACGCTGATCGGCCTGACGATCGCGCTTGGCACGCGCAACCTGCGCCGCCCGGCGTTGATCGCGCTGGGGCTCGGCATTGTGGTTCCGGTCGCCCTTTTGATCGTGTGACGTGGCGCTCGACCGCCAACCGCACCTGATCGGCGACCTGGTAGAGCTTCGCCCCGCCACCGCCGAGGATTTCGACGCGCTGTTCGCAGTCGCCGGCGATCCGCTGATCTGGGAAGTTCATCCAGCGCATGACCGCTGGCAGGAATCGGTATTTCGCCGCTTCTTCGCCGACGGCCTCGCCTCAGGCGGCATGCTGGTGGCGATCGACCGCGCGAGCGGGGCGGTGATCGGCAGTTCGCGTTACGATTTCGGGCGCGCCGAGCCGGATGAAGTGGAGATCGGCTGGACCTTCCTCGCACGGTCGCATTGGGGCGGGCGCTATAACGGCGAGATGAAGCGGTTGATGCTCGATCATGCCTTTACCGGCGTGTCGCGCGTGATGTTCATGATCGGCGAGACCAATATTCGCTCGCGGCGCGCGATAGAAAAGGTCGGTGGCAAGCTGACCGATCGCCGCCATCACGCCGAAATGGCGGGGCAGCCGGTGGTCCACGTAATCTATACGATCGATCGGAGCGGGTCGGCCGGATAGCCTTTGGCTTTGGCCGCAAACGCCGGGATGTGGCGGCCTGCGTGGGCGCCTACATAGACTGCATGACGAGCGAAACCTCCATCGATATCGACGCCGCCTGGGCGGCCTTCGACGCCCGCGATCGCGCGCAGGACGGGCGCTTCGTCGTCGCGGTCAGGACGACGGGCATCTATTGCAAGCCGAGCTGCCCGGCGCGCCATCCGCGGCGCGAGAATGTCGAATTCCATCGCGACGCTGCCAGTGCGCGCGCCGCCGGATTCCGTGCCTGTCTGCGCTGCAAGCCGGACGAGGTCGGCCGCGATCGTGTCGCGGTGGCCAACGCCATCTCGTTGCTCGAGGCAGCCGAGGACGCCATTTCGCTCGAGGAGCTGGCGGCGGAGGTCGGTTACGCGCCGCATCATTTCCATCGCCTGTTCAAGCGCGCGACCGGCGTGACGCCGGCGGCCTATTTCCGCGGCCTACGCGCTACTCGTGTCGCGCAGGCGCTGAAGGACGAATCGTCCGTCACCAACGCGATCTACGAAGCTGGCTATTCGGCGCCGAGCCGCTTCTACGAAGGTGGCGCCAAAAGGCTGGGCATGACGCCGAGCGCCTGGCGACAGGGCGGGGCAGGGGTGACGATCCGCTGGACGATCGCGGTCACCAGCCTGGGCAAATTGCTGATCGCCGCCACCGACAAGGGATTGTGCCGCGTTTCCTTCGACGAGGATGCGCTCGACCTTGCTAGACATTTTCCCAAGGCGGAGATCGTTGCCGGCGGTGCCGCGCTGGCCGATCTTGCCGCGCGCGTGGTCGCCAAGGTCGAATCGCCGGATCGCGACCAGGACCTGCCGCTCGACGTCCAGGGTACCGCGTTCCAGGAGGCGGTGTGGCAAGCGCTACGCGACATCCCTGCGGGAGAGACGCGGTCCTATGCCGAGCTCGCCGCCATCGCCGGTAATCCGAAAGCGGTGCGCGCCGCTGGCAGCGCGTGCGGCGCGAACCATATCGCGGTGGTGATCCCCTGCCACCGTGTTCAGCGCAGCGACGGGACGATGGGCGGCTATGCCTATGGCGTCGAGCGCAAGGCTGTTCTGCTCGATCGTGAAGGAGTGAAGTAATGGCGTATGTCATCCGCGGGCTCGACCCGACCCCGTTCAAGCCGCTCTACGGCCTGAGCAACGGCGAGCTTGCCGCCTTCGGCGCGGTGCGCCGCCGTGCCGACGAGAAGCCGGGCTTTCCCTGCCGCGTGACGCTGGAGGACGCCGAGCCGGGCGAGGATCTGATCCTGATCAACTACCAGCATCTGCCGGTCGATAGTCCGTATCGGGCGGCCTACGCAATCTTCGTGCGCGAGGGCGCCGAACAGGCCGCGGAATATCGCGATAGCGTTCCGGAACAACTTTCGCGCCGCCTGCTCGCGCTGCGGGCGTTCGATGCCCAGGGCATGCTGCTCAAGGGCGACGTGCTGGACGGCGGCGACCTGGCCGGGGCGATCGAGCCATGGCTGGAAGATCCGAACGTTGCGTACCTCCAGGCGTATAATGCTCGCCCGGGCTGCTTCGCGGCGCGGATCGATCGGGCCTGAATACCATCGTCATCCCCGCGCAAGCGGGGACCCATCTCCAAGATTATCCAGCATCGAACCGGTGGGTTTGCGGCGCGCGTCGGAGGTGGGTCCCCGCGTTCGCGGGGATGACGGTTGTAAGGCCGGCGCTTTAAGATGCCGGCCGCTTCGCCCCCGGCCGCGCTACCGCATACATTGCCCAGGCATTGTCCTTCATCAGCGCCATCTTGTCGCCGCCGCGCTCGTACAGGTCGAAATGCGTCTTGTCGGGCAGATAGGTGAAGCTCGCCTTGATCCCCGCCCTGGCCATCGCCGCATCGAGCAGATGCGCCGCACCGTCGAGATAGAAAGTATCCGCGGTCCCGACGGTGAGGTGAATCTTGCCGTCTAGGTCGGGTTTCAGCGCGGCGGCGTCCCGGGTGACGATATGGGCGACGTCATAATTGTCGTGCCAATAGGCGACGACGGCGGGATCGACCTTGCCGGTCGCGCGGTCGAACACCGGTACCGGCCGGCCGTCGGCGCCGCGCGGGCTGAACACCCATTCGAACGAGGCGATCTGGCCGCCATAGGGGCCAAGTACTGCCTCGGCGCGGGCGAATTGCTCCATCGTCGCGATCAATTTGCCGTGATCGCGGACCAGCGGAATCGGTTCGCCCTTGGCGTCGCGGTAGAAGTTCGCGCCCGGTGCGTAGAGGTCGATATTGGTGAAGTTGTGGAAATCGCTCGGATCGGGCGAGGTTGGCCAGCTGCCGCCGAACAGCTTCGGATAGCGAACCTGGAGCCACAGCGTCGACCAGCCGCCCGAACTGTGCCCGGTCAGGAAACGCCCGCTTGGCCTGGCGTCCATCGCATATTGGCGTTCGAGCGCGGGGATCAGCTCCTCGGTCAGCGCCTTGCCCCAGGGTCCGTTATTGACCGAATCGGCGAATTCGTTGGTGCCGGTCGCGCCGCTATGATCGAGGAACACCCAGATCATCGGCGGCAGCGAACGATCCGCCATCATCGCCGAGATGCGCGCCCCTTGCATCCGCTCCGACGCGAGTGTCCCACCGAAGCCGCTGTCCGAATAGACGGTGGGGAATTTGGTCTTGCCGTCATAGCCGGGAGGCAGCGCGATCCAGCCGCGGATCGATGTCGGCGTGCCCCGGAACGCGGTCAGGGCGGTGCTCTGGAAATCAACCGGCTTGAGCTGGGATAACGCGGCCTCGACCTTCGGCCGCTCGCTGGCCGGCAGGCGTCCGAGCATGGCGTCGGGATTACTGGCCGGCACGACGCTATCGAGCGCGATCGTCGGCAGCTTGCCGGGCAGAGTGACTTCGACGACCTTCGAGACCAGGTCGCCGGCATCGCGACCGCCATAATTGTAATTGTGGTTGCGATCGAGCACGGCCTGGACGCGATAGGTGCCGGGCGGCAGGCTCGACAGCGGCGCGGGAAAGGCGTCGGTCTCGCCGTCGATCTGCGCGATTCTATCGGGCCCGAGGTCGCTCACTTCGCGCGCCGCGATCGACGCGCCGGTGGGCTCGAACGGAGAGAAATCGACCGCGTCCGCCGGCTTGGAATCGGGCTTGGCCTTTTCGGCGAAGACGATCAGCCGACCGGAGAAATGATCGCCCAACGCGGGCGCGACAGTCACCGGGACGATCACCGGAGACGCCGGCGCATCCGCGGCCCCGATCAATGCCAGACAGGCGAGCAGTCCAAGTCGTTTCATCTTTATCCCTCCCGTTCGACTCGTCGGATCATTTGCGGGCAGCGCACCGCCGTCAACCCAAAGCGATCTGCTTTGCTTGAATAATACACCGCGCACGTTACCCTTTGCCGTAAAGGGAGACAGGTATGGATCAGACGAAGCAGCCGACGTGGCGGCATCCGGGGTTACTGCTGCTTTATTCGATCGGCGCTACGATGCTGGCGATCGCATTATCGGCTGGGCTCAGCCACATCGCCCCACCGCACAAGAATGGCGTATGGGCGATCCTATTCGCCTGCCTGGTCGCTGCGACCTTCGTCGCGGTCTATGTCGCTTTCTGCCGTTTCATCGAAAGGCGCCCGCCGAGCGAGTTTTCGCTGGCCTCGGCAGGTGTCGAGCTGCCGGCCGGCATCCTCACGGGGGTGGTGATCTTTTCTCTCATCGTCGGCGTGATCGCCGTATTCGGCGGTTACCGCGTCATCGGCTATCGCGACGCCGGCGTTCTGGTGCCTGCACTCGCCGTGGCGATCCTGTCGGGTTTCACTGAAGAGATATTCTTCCGCGGCTTCTTCTTCCGTCTGACCGAGAAATGGCTCGGCAGCTGGGCCGCACTTGCCCTGTCGGCGGCCTTGTTCGGTGCACTCCACCTCGGCAATCCCAATGCCACGCTGCTGGCGGGCGTCGCGATCATGCTCGAGGCGGGAATCATGCTTGCGGCGATCTACATGATCACGCGGCGGCTATGGGCAGCGATCGGATTGCACGCGGCGTGGAACTTCACGCAGGGTGGCATCTACGGAATTCCGGTCTCGGGCGGGGAGATGGACGGCATCCTGAGGCCCGACATCCGCGGGTCCGACCTGTTGACCGGCGGCGCGTTCGGTGCCGAGGCTTCCCTTCCAGCCATCATCGTCGCGACCACGTTTGGACTGGCGGTGCTGTACCTCGCCTGGCGGCGTGGCGAGTTCGTCCCCCCGTCCTGGGTCCGTCGCCGTCAGGGTGTGGGAGAACAGCTGTAGACTAGCTTCTCGCTATAGGTGGTCGGCAACGCCGCACGGATCGACTGCTGTTGCACCATCAGAGCGTTGCGCGCGCCGGTATCGGTGCTGCACTGCTTAAGGGGGCTTTGCGCGCGTAGCTTGCGCGCGGCATCCATCTGCGCCGCGCTCAGGAAATAGCGATAGGCCGTATAGGTGCGCGTATCGGGGTCGAATTGCAGTACCGACACGGTCTGCTCGTTGCTGGGGACCAGCACGCGAGTCCATTTGCCGTTATCGTCGGCATATTGCGTCTTGCCGTTCATGCACCCGTCCTGACCCCAGTCGAGATTGACGTCGTCGGTCGCCGATACGGTCACCCGGCTGCGGTCGGGCTGGAACTTGCATACCATCTTGCCCACGGCGCGCGCCGCCGCTGGCGATGAGGTCGTCGGAGTCGCGACCGGAACCGCGAAGCCCGGCGGCAGCATCGGCTCCTCGCTCGGCCGCAACAGGAACACGATGACCGACCCGACGATCAAGACGCCGCCGGCCGACCCGGCCCAGATCGCCTCGCGCTGGCGTCCACGCGAATAGAGCAGTCCGCCACCACCGACGGTTAGTGCGCCGAGGACGAGCAGCAAGGCGGAAATCGCCATGACATTCTCGCTCGCCCGCTGCGCGCTCAGCCGCGCGGCCTCGATCGCCTGTTGACGGCTGGCCTGCTCGCGCGCGGTGGCGTCGCGTCGCGATGCGTCGGCCGCCTCGCGTGCCGCATTGTCGGCGGCCTGGTCGGCGCTCAGCCGGGCTTCCAGGCTCATGCAGGGAATGTCCACGGCGTTGAACGCCTGCCGGTTCGCTCGCAGGAAGCCGGCAAGTTCGCTCTCCGCGATCGCGAAGGCGAAATTGGCATCGCCATCCTCGCCGCGAGTGATGGCCGAATTGACCCCCATCACGCGCCCGCAGCGGTCGAGCAGCGGCCCGCCCGAATTGCCGCGCGAAATGCTGGCGGTATGCAGCAGGACGTTGATGCCTTCGATGTTGCGGCTGGCCGACAGCGATCCTTCGGAGCGCACCGGCGCCAGCGGCTTGATATAGTCCGCCGCCGATTGCGCGGTCGCCAGGTCGACATTGCCCGGATAGCCGAGCGAGACCAGCCCCATGCTATCGTCGGGGGCGCCCGTATACAGCGTTGCAACGGGCAGCGCGCCGCCGGTGAACTCGATCAAAGCCAGGTCGCGCTTGGTATCGATCGCGACCACGCGGCCCTGATAGGATTTCGACCCCTCGGACGGCACTACGCCGATCACGACATTGTCGGGGTATTTCTGTGCGAGTTCGACGACGTGGGCGTTGGTGACGATCCGATTGGGACCCACCGCGAATCCGGAGCCGTGGCCGAAACCGACCACTTCCTGATCGACGATCGCGATCGTCACGACGCGCACGACGCTCCGCGACGCCGCCGCGATATCGTCGGCGTGCGCGGGTACGATTTGCAAGCCCGCCGCTACTAACAAGAGCGCCAGTGCGATCTGCCGCAATATGTTCATTGGTTCAGTCCACGCCATCACAGCCGCCATGACAGAAAGCGGACGCGAGTTACAGTGCGCGCCGATCAATCGATGATCGACCTGCGGCAGGATGCAGCGGATCCTAGGCCTTTTTCTTGTCCTCGGCTTTCTTCTCTGTCGGCTCGAAGGCTTTGAGAGCGGCCGTCTTGTCGCCGGCGTCCAGCGCCTTGAGCACCTTCTGCGCGATTTCGGCCGGTCCGCTCTCCTCGATATTGTAGGCGACCGGATAGAGCGCGATTCGCGCCGCCTTTTCCTGGTCGCGACCGATCAGCACGCTGGCCGCGCGCAGCCGTAGCAAGGGATCGTATGGCGCGAGCGCATAGGCGTAGAGCAATCCGTTGGCGGCATTGGCGGTTGGCTTCTCCTTTTGCTCAACGAAGCTGTCGTAGAATTGCACGAGCGGTTCGGGATTCTCGGTGTCGACCTTGTTCGCGGCGAGATACCAGCGCCGCGCCGTGGCCCAGCGGTTGCTATCACTGATCTTGTCACGGACGAGCACCGCTTGTTGCGCCATCCCTTTGTACAGCAGGGCGTGGACCGATTTGGGATCCGCGGCCAGCGCGCGGTCTGCCGCTGCTTCGGAGGCGGCATAGTTCTTGGCGTCGAATTCGGCCTCGGCTAGTTCGTTCTGCGCGGCGGGATCGCCGGGGAAAGGCGCCGCCAGGCGTTCCGCTAGCGCAGCGACCGTCGGGGCGGTCTTATCGTCGACGCCGCGTTCGGAGGCGATTAGCGCCGGCATGACTGCCGCCTCGCCCGGAGTCAGCGGACGTACGGCGATCGTTCCGGTGTGCAGCTCAGACCCGCTTATCTCGTTGAATGGCATTGCCTTGCGGCTGCCCCACGCGTTCATCTTGCCGTCGAGCTCGCTGAGTTTGCCGAACGCCTCGCCAGCTTCCTGTGCGGACTTTCCGGAGTTGATTGCAATAATATAGGCGGCGAGTTGCTTGCGGCGATCGGCATCGAAGGTCAGATAATGCATCAGCAGCCAGCCGCGTGAGTAGAGCGCGTCACGACTGTCGTCATCGAGCTTGCCGGGGTACGGTTCGAGCAGCTTGGCGGCGGGCAGCAGCATCGGGCTCGCTACGGTCCACTGTCGGTAGCGCGGCACGGCGCCGAATTGCACGCTGCCGTCGGACTTGATGATCGCGGTGGCGTGGAGCTCGGCATATCCTTCGGTGAACCATGGTGGGAACGCCGCGTCCGACATGTTCGTCAGCATGAAGTGATGCGTATATTCGTGGAACAGGATCGCCTGCGCGGATAATCCATAGTCGCCTTCATTCCCCGCATTGCGGGGAGTGAAGGCGACCGACCCGCTCGCGCGCGGATCATAAAAGCCGGCGACGTTCGAAGTACTTCCTCTGCCGTAGATTTTCTGGATTTCGCCGATATCGCTTAGGACAAAAATGGTGACTCGCGCCGACGGGCCGCGCTTGTCCTCGGGCATGCGATGCCAGTAGCGAATCGCCTGATCGAATCGTTCGAGGCGTTCGGTATAGGCCTTCACCCGTTCGGGACTGTCGTTGGCGTAGACGACAAAGTGTTTCGAGCTTGCCTGATACCAGGCGGCGCTGGCAACATCCGGCGACGCCACCGCAAGCAGCGATGCCAACAACCACAGCTTTCGAATCATTCCATCCCCCGAAGAATGCGTCCCTTTTACTGGGAAAAATTCTAGAGGCGCCCTTCAGACAAAGCTATAGGGATCAACGTCCACTATGACGCGGACCTTGGACGGCCAATCGAGCCCGCCGAGCCAGGCGCGGATCACGTCTTGGACGTCGAGACCGCGCCGCGCATGGATCAGCAGGCGATAGCGATGGCGTCCGCGCAGCATCGCCAGCGGGGCGGGCGCTGGGCCGTAGACGTCCATTCCTTCGACCCGCGGCGCGGTGCGCCCGACCAGCTTGGCGATGTCATGAGCCGCCGACTGATCCTCCGAGCTGACGACGATCGCGGCGTAGCGGCCGAATGGCGGCGCGCCAGCCTCGCGCCGCGCTTCGGTCTCGGCGGCGGTGAAGGCGTCGGCGTCGCCCGACACCAGGGCTTCCATCACCGGCGCTTTGGGGTCGTGGGTCTGAATAAAGACGTGGCCGCGTTTCTCCCCGCGCCCGGCGCGCCCGGCGACCTGCATGATCTGCTGGAACGTGCGCTCGGCCGCGCGCAGATCGCCGCCGCCCAGCCCGAGATCGGCGTCGATCACCCCGACCAGGGTCAAATTGGGGAAATGATAGCCCTTGGTGACCAGCTGCGTACCGATCACTATGTCGATCTCGCCCGCTTCCATCCGGTTGACGAACTCGGCTGCCTTGGCCGGAGACCAGATCGTGTCGCTGGTGACGATCGCGGCGCGCGCCTCTGGCCACAAGGCCGCTACTTCGTCGGCGATGCGCTCGACGCCGGGGCCGCAGGCAATCAGCGAATCCTCCTCCTTGCATTCGGGGCATGCGTGCGGGGTCGGCATGACATGGCCGCAATGATGGCAGCTCAGCCGCCGGACCAGCCGGTGCTCCACCATCCAGGCAGTACAATTGGGGCATTGGAAGCGGTGTCCACACGCCCGACACAAAGTCAGCGGCGCATAGCCGCGGCGATTGAGGAACATCAGCGCCTGTTCGCCGCGCGCCAAGGTCTCGTCGATCGCGTTGACCAATTTGGGAGCGATCCAGCGGCCGCGCTCCGGCGGATCCTGCAACAGGTCGATCGCCTCGATATCGGGCATTTCGGCGGCGCCATAACGGCCCGGCAGCTTCACCTCGGCATAATTGCCGATCTCGACCTGCTGGCGCGTCTCGATCGCCGGGGTGGCGGTGGCGAGCACGACCGGAATGTGCTCGAACTTGCCGCGCATCACCGCGACGTCGCGCGCATGGTAATGCACGCCTTCTTCCTGCTTGAAGCTGGTCTCGTGCGCCTCGTCGACGACGATCAGGCCGAGATTGGAATAGGGTAGGAACAATGCCGACCGCGCCCCGACCGTGACCAGCGCCTGTCCGGTCGCGATCGCTCGCCAGGCGCGTCGCCGCTGCGACTGGCGCAGCCCGGAATGCCACGCCACCGGTTCGCAGCCGAAGCGCGCAGTGAAGCGCTGGAGGAACGGTTCGGTCAGCGCGATTTCGGGTAGCAGGACCAAGGTCTGGCGCCCGGCGCGGATCGCGGCGGCGATCGCCTCGAAATAGACCTCGGTCTTGCCCGATCCGGTGACGCCGTCCAGCAGGGTGGGCTTGAACGCGCGCGCGGCGACGTCGCCGGTCAGCGCGTCGGCGGCGCGCTGCTGCTCCTCGGATAGAAGCGGGACGTCGTGATCGGGATCGGGTAGCGGGAAGGGGCTGTCGATATCGACCTCGACTGCCTCGATCGCGCCCACCTTGACTAGGCCACGGATCACGCCGTCGGATACATCGGCGATCGTCGCCAGCTCGCGGACGAGACCCTGGCGGTCGCCGATCCTCTCCAGCGCCTGGGCGCGCTGCGGCGTCAGGCGTTCGGGGACATGCCCGGTCGGGCGATATTCGGTGACCGTGCGCGCGCCTTCGAGCGCTGAGGAGGAGGGCAACGCCATCCGCGCCACCGAGACTGGGGAAGCGAGATAATAATCCGCCGTCCATTCGATCAGCCGCCGCATCGCATCGGTCAGCGGCGGCACCGGCAGCACGTCGATCAGGTTGCGCAGGCGATTGTCGCCAACCTCCGCGTCGGATGGCATGCGCTCGGGTTCCCACACGACGCCGAGCAGCTGGCGCGGACCTAGAGGCGCGACCACGAGCGATCCCGGCTCGACCGTCATGCCGTGCGGCACGCGATAGTCGAGAGGGCCGAGCGCGGAGTTCATGACGAGGACGCGAGCGCGGGACATTACGGGCTCATATGGCGATTCCCGCGCGCCGGCGAAACCTCGCGCATGCTGGTTTCGTCCGCCCTGTTCCGGTTCGTCCCGGCCAGCTAGAATGCGGTCGTGACCCCGCAGGAACAACTCGACGGCTTCATCGACAAATTCACGCCCGAAATCGCGGCGACGATCCGGCGCGCGGTGGTGATGGTGTCGGCACGGCTGCCCGGTGCGACCATCCTGGTCTATGACAATTACAACGCGCTCGCGATCGGGTTCGGAGCCAGCGACAAGGTGCGCTCGATCATCTGCTCGGTCGCCGGCTATCCGCGCTGGGTCAGCCTGTTCCTGTCCAACGGCCCGACCTTGCCCGATCCCAAGGGATTGCTGGAGGGCGGCGGCAATACCGTGCGCCACGTCAAGCTGATCGGAAACCGTATCGACAACCCAGCCGTCGCCGCGTTGATCGACGCCGCCGCGGCCAGCCTCGAACAGCCAATCGATCCGGCGGGCGAGGGACGGCTGGTGATCAAATCGGTTTCGGCAAAGCAACGGGCGCGGCGGCCATGACGGCCCTGCCGCTCGAGTTCGGTCAGCATCTGGCGCGCGACCGGCGACGCTCGGCGCACACCGTGCGCGCTTACGAAGCGACGGCGGTTCGCCTCGTCCAGTTCCTTGGCGAACATTGGGGCGAGGAGATTGATCGCGCGGCGCTCGGCCGGGTGACGGCGGCCGATCTCCGCGCCTATCTCGCGCGGCGGCGAGGGCAAGGTCTGGGCAATGCCTCGGCCGCGCGCGAACTGTCGGCGATCAAGACCTTCCTCAAATGGGCGGCGGGCGACGACGCCCCACCGCGGATGCGCGGACCGCGCGTCAAGAAAGGCGTGCCGCGTCCGGTCTCGCCCGCCGACGCGATCGCGCTGGCGGAGGAAGTCGCCGAAGACGCCGTCGAACCCTGGATCGCCGCGCGCGACTGGGCGGTGCTGCTCCTTCTCTATGGTGCGGGGCTGCGCATCGGCGAGGCGGTCGGGCTGACTGGCGCTATATTGCCGTTGGGTGAGGCGATGGCGGTCACGGGCAAGCGCGACAAGACGCGGATCGTGCCGTTGCTGCCGCAAGTTCGCGATGCGATCGACGCTTATGTCGCGGCGTCACCCTGGCCGTTGGTGCGCGGCGAGCCGCTGTTTCGCGGCGCGAAGGGCGGACCGTTATCGGCCGGCGTGGTCAGGAAATCGGTCCAGGCGGCACGGATCAGGCTCGGACTGGCCGACCGCACGACGCCCCACGCGCTGCGGCACAGTTTCGCGACGCATTTGCTCGGGCGGGGGGCGGACCTTCGCCAGCTTCAGGAACTGCTCGGCCATGCCAGCCTGAGCTCGACCCAGATCTACACCGCGGTCGACGCCGCGCATCTGCTCGACGTGTACAGGAACGCGCATCCGCGGGCGTGACAGACTCCCCTCCCATGTATGGGAGGGGAACAGTTCAGGCCCGCGGCTTCCACGTCACGACGCGCCACGCATACCACGCCGCGATCGCCGCGCAGATCGCGATCGCTGCCGGGCCGGTCCACTCCTCCGCCTCGCGGAAGTTCGCGCCGAGATACCAGCCCGCCCCGGTCAGGAAAGCGTTCCAGATTGTCGTTCCAGCCAGTGTCCAGACGATGAACTTCCAGCGCGGCATGTTTGAGATGCCGGCCGGCAGCGATACGATCGACCGGCCGAACGGGGCGAAGCGCAGCGCGAACACCAGCCATTGGCCGTGGCGGAAGAAGAAATTGTCGATCCGCTCGACGTCCGACCAGCAGACCGTCAGCCAGCGCCCGTTGCGGTCGACGAACGGCTTGAGGCGCTGCAGCGGCACATTGCGGCCGATCCAGTACCAGAAATAATTGCCCAGGGTGGACCCCAGCGTGCCGGCGATCATCACCCCGACGAAGGTCAGCTTGCCATGCGCGACCGCGATCCCGGCGAAGCCCATGATGACTTCGGACGGGATCGGCGGAATGATGTTCTCCAGCGCCATCCACAGGAAGATCGCCGCATAGCCCCATTGTTCGAGGCCATCGAGGAACCACTCGGTCACTTATTCCCCTCCCGCTCGCGGGAGGAGTTAGCCGAGGGCTTGTCGAAAAGGTCGGTGAGGTAAACAGGCCCTCCCCCGACCCCTCCCGTAAACGGGAGGGGAGAGTTAGCCATTCTTCCCCACCTTCTTCTCGATCGCGTCCCAGATCATCGCCGACACGTCGACGCCGTCGAATCGTTCGATCGCGACGATCCCGGTCGGGGAAGTGACGTTGATCTCGGTCAGCCATTCGCCACCGATCACGTCAATCCCGACGAACAGCAGCCCGCGCTTCTTGAGTTCAGGGCCTAACGCCGCGCAGATCTCACGTTCCTTCGCGGTCAGTTCGGTCTTCGACGCCGACCCGCCGACCGCCAGATTGGAGCGAAATTCGCCTTCGCCGGGGAGGCGGTTGATCGCACCCGCAATCTCGCCGTCGACCAGCACGATGCGCTTGTCGCCGCTCGCCACGCCGGGCAGGAATGCCTGGAGCATGTGCGGCTCGCGCCAGGTCATGTTGAACACCTCGATCAGCGCCGACAAATTGGTGCCTTCGCGATCCACCTTGAACACCGCCTTGCCGCCATTGCCGTGAATCGGCTTGACGACGATCTCGCCATGTTCTTGCAGGAATTTGCGTGCTTCCTCCAGGCTGCGCGTGACGAGCGTCGGCGGCATGAAGCGCGCGAAGTCGAGCACGAACACCTTTTCCGGCGCGTTGCGGACATTGGCGGGATCGTTGACCACCAGGGTCTTGTCCGCAATCCGCTCGAGCAGGTGCGTCGCGGTAATATAGCCCAGGTCGAACGGCGGATCCTGGCGCATCAGCACGACATCGGCGTCGTCGCCCAAATCCAGGTTCACCGGCTCGCTAAAGCTGAAATGCTTGCCGCTGACACGCTCGACGGTGACCGGGTGCGCCTTCGCCCAGACGTGCCCGTCGCGATAATTGAGCGCGTCCGCGGTGTAATGGTAGAGCCGATGCCCGCGCGCTTGGGCGGTCAGCATCAGCGCGAAGCTGGAATCGCCGGCGATGTTGATCGATTCCATGGGATCCATCTGGACGGCAACGGTCAACGGCATGCGATTCTCTCTCTTTTGCCCGTCACCCCAGCGAAAGCTGGGGTCTCATGCGGCCTGAGATGCCAGCTTTCGCCGGTATAACGGATGGGCGTCTATGCGTATTAGTCGGCTATGTCACCCGATCCACGCATTCTCGATATGGCGAGGACGGGCGCCCGGCGCCAGCAGGATAACGTCGACGCGGATATCGTCGCCCGGCCCGGCATAACGCGCCATCAGCACTTCGGCCGCTGCCGCTACCCGAGTGAGCCGCCGTTCGTCGATCGCGAAATCCAGTTCGGCGGACGTCGCGCGCATCTTCACTTCGACGAAGGCGATGAGGTTGCCCTTGCGCGCGACGAGGTCGACTTCGCCCGCCGGAGTGCGGACGCGCTTGTCGAGAATGCGCCAGCCCTTGAGCCTCAGCCACCACGCCGCGATCCGCTCACCGCGGCGACCCGATGCTTCCGCAGTGCGGCGATCCCTCTTAAAGCCTCTCCCCTTCAGGGGAGGGGTTGGGGGTGGGGTTGGGTTTCCGGTGCTCAGCCAAGCCT
>NZ_BCYZ01000085.1 GCF_001598455.1 Sphingomonas pruni NBRC 15498 | reverse complement strand
TGCGGCTAATGAGTCGCGGGCCCCCTCCACCATTCGCTGGGCGAATGGTCCCCCTCCCCGTGCCGGGGAGGATTTTTGCGTGCGCTACCGCCCCAGCAACACTCGCGCCTGCCCCGCGATCTGCGCCAGCATCGCGGCGTTCGGCGTCGCTGCCGTGCGCGCGCGGTCAACGACGCCCTTGAACTGCGCGACGCGGCCGGCATTGGCGCCCAGCCACATCTCCACCGCGCCCTCGGGGTCCTTGCCGGCATGTCGCGCCAGGAATTCGAGGCGAAGCTGCTGGAAGTCGCGCGCGAGCCCGGCGATCAGAAGGCGTTCCCACGGATCGCTCGACAGGATGCGCGCCGCGGTCGCCTGCGCCCAGTCGAGCCCGAGCGCTTGCCCCAGATGGGTGAAGGCGCGGGTCAGCACGGTCTCATCCATACCCAGCTCGGCGCCGAGATCGGCGAGGCCGACCGCACCGTCGAGCTCGAACAGCCGGACGACCTTTTTCGCCAGCGCGGCAGGCGCACCCGCCGCTTCGAGGCTGGTCGAAATGCGAACCGATTGCGCGCTCGCTTCCTCGAGCAGCAATTCCTTGGTCTTGCGGTCGAGCGCCGAAACGCCCTTGGCCAGGCGCGCGATCACCGCCGACGGCGTGGTGCCGGGCGCGGTCACCCGCAGCAGATCGGCGATCTGGCTGCGCACCGCGGCCGCGACTTCGTCGAACAGCGCCAGGCGGCCGGTTTCTGGCATCGGCGCCCGCTCGATCTCGGCCCATAATTTGTCGAGATCGTAGAGCCGCTCGACCACGACGAACATCGCCGCGATGTCGGCCATCGCAGCACCTTCCTCCTCGGCGAGCTCGAACGGGTGCAGCACGCCCAGCCGGTTGACGACGCGATTGGCGAGCTTGGTCGCGATGATCTCACTGCGCAGGCGGTGATGGTCGATGGCGTCGGCGAACTTCTTGCGCATCGCCGGCGGGAAAGCGGCGTGCAGGTCGGTGAGCAATTCTTCGTCGCTGCCCAGATTGGAATGCTCGATCGCGTCCTGCAGCGCGAGCTTGGCGGTAGCGAGCAGCACCGCGAGTTCGGGCCGCGTCAGGCCGCGACCCTCGGGTGCACGGCGGAGCAGGGTGCCGTTATCGGCCAGCCCTTCTACCACGCGGTCGAGCCGGCCGGCGCTCTCGAAAATTTCGATCAGGCGGACGAAGCTCGGCAGTGCCTGGGCGCCATCCTGTTCCATGATCGACAGCGCCAGCGTCTGCAGCCGGTTGTCCTCGAGCACCAGATGCGCGACGTCGTCGGTCATCTGGACGAGCAATTTGTTGCGCGCCTCGAACTCCAGCCGGCCCTCGATCATCTCGCGGTTGAGCGCGATCTTGATATTGACCTCATTATCCGAGCAGTCGACGCCGGCCGAATTGTCGATGAAGTCGGTGTTGATCCGGCCGCCCCTCGACGCGAAGGCGATGCGCCCCGCCTGCGTCACGCCCAGATTGGCGCCTTCGCCGATCGCGGTCGCGCGGATATCCTCGGCATTGACGCGCAAGCGGTCATTGGCCGGGTCGCCGACCTCGATATGGTTCTCGCTCGCGGCCTTCACATAGGTGCCGATGCCGCCGAACCAGATCAGGTCGGCGGGCGATTTGAGGATCGCCGAGATCAAGGCGGCAGGCTCGAGCTCGTCGGCCGAGATGTCGAGCGCGGCCTTGACCTGCTTCGACAGCGGGATCGTCTTGGCGGTGCGCGGGAACACGCCGCCGCCCTTCGAGATCAGCTTGGGATTATAATCCGCCCAGCTCGACCGCGGCAGGTTGAACATGCGCTCGCGCTCGGCCCAGCTCGAGGCCGGATCGGGATCGGGGTCGAGGAAGATGTGGCGATGGTCGAACGCCGCGACCAATTTGATCGCCTGGCTGAGCAACATGCCGTTGCCGAACACGTCGCCCGACATGTCGCCGCAACCGACCACGCGGATCGATTGCGTCTGCACGTCGACCCCGCGCTCGGCGAAGTGGCGCTGGACCGAGACCCAGGCGCCCTTGGCGGTGATCGCCATCGCCTTGTGGTCGTAACCATAGCTGCCGCCCGAGGCGAAGGCGTCGCCGAGCCAGAAGCCGCGCTCGATTGCGATCGCATTGGCGACGTCGGAGAAAGTCGCCGTGCCCTTGTCGGCGGCGACGACGAAATAGGGATCGTCGCCGTCCAGGATCGTCACGCCCTTGGGATGGAGGACCTTGCCCTCGACGATATTGTCGGTGACCGACAACAAGGTGCGGATGAAGATGCGGTAGCTCTCGGTCCCTTCGGCGAACCAGGCGTCGCGATCGACCGCGGGGCTGGGGAGCTGCTTGGGGTAGAAGCCGCCCTTGGCGCCGGTCGGCACGATCACCGCGTTCTTGACGCGCTGCGCCTTCATCAGCCCGAGGATCTCGGTGCGGAAGTCGTCGCGCCGGTCGGACCAGCGCAGGCCGCCACGCGCGACCGGGCCGGCGCGCAGATGGATGCCCTCGACCCGCGGGCTGTACACCCAGATCTCGCGCCACGGCAGCGGCGCGGGCAGACCGGGTACCTTGTGGCTGTCCAGCTTGAACGCCAGCGCCTCGTCGGCCGCGGGGGTGAAGGCGTTGGTGCGCAAGGTCGCGGCGATGACGCCGTGGATCGCGCGCAGGATGCGATCGTCGTCGATCGCGGAGACGTTGTTGAGTCCCGCCTTGATCGCCTCGTCGGCGGCGAGCACCCCGGCGTCGCTTTTACCGCCGGGCGCGTGCGCGGCGTTGAAGCGCTCGATCAGCGCGGCGGTGACCGCCGGCGCGCGGCGCAGCGCGTCGACCACCGTGGTCAGGCCATAAGTCAATCCGCCCTGGCGCAGATAGCGGAACCAGGCGCGGAACAGCACCGCCGAGCTTGGCGCCATGTTGAGGTCGACGATCAGGCGATTGAACGCATCGTTCTCCGCATTGCCTTCCAGCACCGCGGCGACCGCATTTTCCAGCACGCTGGTATTGCCGTCGAACACGTTGCCGACGCCGCCCGCCGCCTCGATCAGGAATTCGTGGATGAAGCCCTGGCTCTCGTCGGTCAGCGCGGTCGGCACTTCCTCGATCACGCGGAAGCCGAAATTCTCCAGCACCGGCACCGCGTCCGACAGCGCGATCGAGCCGCCCAGGCGATAGAGTTTCAGCCGCGCTTCGCCGCGCGCGTCGCGATAGAGGCGCACCGCGCGCTGTTCGGGGGTGTCGAGCGTCGCCAGGCTGAAGATGTCGCGCGCGGCCTCTTCGGCCGTGTTGACGGTGCGATAGCCTTGCGGGAAACAATTGGCCCAGCGCAACGCCAGCCGGGTTGATCGTGCCGCGTCGCTTTCCGCCAGCGCCGCTTCGACCGCCGGCGCCCAGCCGCGCATCATCCGCGCCAGGCGGGTATCCAGCGCCGCCACGTCGGGCATGCGGCCCTCGCCGCGCACGTCGACCGTATAGCGGATCAGCGCGACCAGATCGTCCATCGCGATCGCCCAGTTGAGCAGGGCGCCGCCCGCCGCCTCGGCCAGCATATCGCCGATCGCGATGCGGCGCGCGGTGGTGAATTCGTCGCGCGGCAGCCAGACGAAGCAGAACAAATGCCGGCCCAGGATCGATCGTGACATCACCAATTTCGGCCGCGGCCGGTCGGCCAGGCTCATCGCGGTCAGCGCCACTTCCTCCAGCGCCTCGGGCGTGAAGGCGATCAACAGATCATGGGGCAGGGTGGTCAGCGCATGTTCCAGCGCCTTGCCGGCATGGCCCTTGGGATCGAACCCGAACTTCTTCTGCAGGTCGGCCAGGCGCGTGCGCAGCCCGGGCACATCGTCCGGCGGCGAATTGAGCGCGGACGATGTCCACAGGCCGGCATGGATCGACAGGCCGGTGACTTTCTTGCCGTCGCGGATCGGCACCACGACCAGGTCGAGCGGGATGTGGCGATGCACGCTCGAAATGCGGTTCGACTTCAGCAGCAGCGGCGCTTCGTTGCTCTGTTCGAACCACTCGATCGCCAGCGCGCGCGACGCTTCGGCCAGGATCGGCGTTTCGTTCTTGTTGCGGCAGATGCCCAGCGGATCGCGGGCGCCGCCGTCGCGGCCGAACTTGCCGTGGCCGAGCAAGGTGAAGTGGCGGTCGAGGAACCAGTTGAGCAATTCCGCGCCCGCGCCGGCCCCGGCATCGCTCAAGCTCGCGGCATCGGCGGCCATCGCGTCCTGCAGCGGCATCCAGTCATGCACCGCGGCGCGCACGTCCTTCAGATTGTCTTCTAGCGCCGTCACCAACGTGCGGCGCTCGCGCGCGTCGGCGCGCTCCATCTCGATATAGATCATCGATTCGGGATTGCCGTCGCCCACGCTCATCAGCCCGCCCGACGGGTCGCGCGTGACCGGGATGACCGGGTGGATGATGCGATCGACCGCGATTCCCTGCGCCGCGATCGTCGCCGCGACCGAATCGACCAGGAACGGCATGTCGTCATTGACGATCGCCACGCGCATGCGGCGGCGCGGATCGTTGGCGGCGATCGGCTCGATCACGATCGTCGGTCCGCCCGGCGGCCGGCTATAGGCAGCGGTGGCGACGAAGTTCGCCGCTTCCGCGCGCTCCGCCTTTCCGAATCCCTGCAGCTCTCCCGGCAAGGCGCCCTTGGTCAGCCGGTCCGCAAGCGCGTCCGACAGCGATTTCAGCGTGGTCTTGGCCATCGCCACCCTATGCCCCCGTGGATCGGCGGGCTCAAGGATAGTTTCGGGTGTAACTTGATTTGTGGGTTAGCGGGGTGCTGACCTGACACGCAAAACGTCGTCATCCTGCCAATAGCCGTCACCCCAGCGAAAGCTGGGGTCTCAGGCGATCGATATACTGCACGAGACCCCAGCTTTCGCTGGGGTGACGGCGGAGTGTAAGGCGCGCTGGAGACGTGGCCAGCGTTGGGTTTACTTCGCCGCCTTCAGCGTCCGAGCCGCGAGCGGCCGGTCGTTCGCCACCGAAGCCACGATATCCACCGTGCCTTCGCCCGTCGCCCGCCCGAGCAGCACGACCAGCTCCCCAGGCTCCAGCCCGGTCGCGAACTCGATGCTCGCCAGCACCAGCCGTTCGGCGATATCCGCCAGCGGATCGCGCGCCTCGTCCTTTTCCGGATTGCGCGCCGCGCGTTCGGCCGCGACCACGGCCTTGATCCCGCCGTCAACGGTTTCCAGCAACGGCGTCAGCTGGCCGGCGGGGATGGCGTGGCGGCGGGCATGCGCCAGCACCGCGGCGAATTCGGTCAGCCGCGCCTTGTCGTAATCGGCGCCGAATACCAGCTTCGCGACCGCGGTCATCGGCGCGCGCTCCTGCACCGTCACCCCGGCATCGGCGAGCAGGCGTTCATAGGTCTCGCTGTCCTGTTCGGCGGCGAGCCCGAAATCGTGCGCACGGCCCAAAGCGCGATAGAGCGCGGCGCGGCTGCGCGTATCGGCATTGGTCGCGGCCTGCGCGGTCTGGCGCGCCTGTTCCAGCTTGCCGGCCAGATCCTCGGGTTCGGGCACCAGGGCCACGTCGGCGGCGGGACCATCGGCCCAGACCGGCGCGGCGGCTTGCGGCTTGGGCGCGGCGCGCAGCGCGCTATCGACCTCGGCGTCGAGCTTCTTTTGCGTCTCGGCGTCGACCAGTTCCTTCCAGTTGATCACGCCATAGATGAAGTCGATCGTGTCGTCGTTGGACGAGAACGGCATCAGGATGCCGCGATACATCGTATTGTGCCCGCGCGTGCCGACGAACTCGGCCTCGAACCCAATCGGGGCGCGGTTGGCGATGATCTGAAGATAATGGTCGGTCAGCCGCGACAGCAGCGAGCGGCTGGGCACTTGAGAGATATGCGTGATCGACTGGTCGAGCGCGGTTTCGTCGCGCAGCGCGCGGCCCAGAAAGGCGATCGCCGGATCCTCGATCCCGGCGGTGAAATCGAGCAGCACCGAATGCGGGCCGAAATCGGCGATATTGGCGGGGTCGAGATCCTCGATAGAGGGATAGGCCCGCCCGCGCAGCAACGACACCCAATGGTTGTACGCGCGCACGTGCATGCGCCGCTCATCGGTGCCGATCGCCTCCGGTGCCGCCGTGTCGTCGATCCCATCATCCGCGACGACGCGATCGGTATCCGATCGGTCCTCTTCGTAGCCGCGCTGCGAATCCATAAACGTCCCCTGGGCGCACATCGCCCTGCACAGAGCGTGTTTTGCCCCGGGCGTGGTAAACGAAGCGTAAAGGGTCTTGGGTGGGATGGTGGGACCTCGGTGGATATCGAGGCCCGCCGACAAAAAGCGGTCTCACGCTAATCCACTTTGGCCGCAGCCTGCGTTCGTGTTGGCAATTTGATGTCGGGTGTCAAAGCGGGGGTATAGATGCGCCAACACTAAGCGGCGGTGTGGAGGCGGACGTCTAGCCAGGCCATTGCCGCTGGGCATGTTCTAGGCCCTTCGCCTCAAGAAAGGCAGTGCTTATGTGGAACGCAGAGGGGCTGAAAATGGGCCGGTTACGGACCGGTGGCAATAGTCGCTGAGGTAAAGAAAAGCCGACGCAAGCAGCGATCCAAGAACGCAGTAAAATTGCATTCAAATCTGTTGTACTGACTTGCTTTTTCTGTGTTCACGACGATAGCTGAGGCCTTCGTTGCGACTGGAGCTCGACGACGAGTTTACGGAGGGGGATGAACACGCTTGGACTTCGCCTGATCGCCGATATCATGGGATGGGGCGACGACGGCACTGCGACGCAGGAATACGCCTGGCTCCGGTTGATGTCCTCCGTGAAGTATGACGGTTACTCCGACTTCCGGGCGGGGTCCCGCTTCATCGAGAACTTAGCGACCTGGCTGAAGCAATTCGAGCAGCAGGACCGCGTGACGGCATACGAGTTCGTGCGGCATCGGCTCGTGTATGTGTCGGCCGCCGAGACGCAGCGGGCGATCGAGGCCTTCGTTCCAGAAACGGTGACGCCTCATCTCCGCCGTCTTGCCGCCCAAGCAGCCGGTGTTGCCCCCCATGAGGTCTGGGGGTCGGCGGAGGGCGCTGCGGCCTTCAAGCGGATCCTGCGGCGATGTCTGTTCATCGGCTTGAGCGATGGCAGCCGGATCGACATCCTTCGCCGCGCCAACGCGACCAAGCTCACGACAGAGCAGATCGCGCCGATGATGAACATCGGCAACGAGAAATGGGAGGATCTCGGAAAGGAGTTGAGGGAATCGGAGGGCGATGTGAATGCTCGGTTCGAGCATGTCTACCTGATCGACGACTTTACGGCCTCCGGTACCACCTTCGTCCGCGAGGTGGATGGGAAGTGGAAGGGCAAGCTGACCAAGTTCAATTCGCTGGTGGAAGACGCCCGGAGTTCAATGAAGGAGAAGTTCCCCCTGTCGGAAGGATACGCCCTCCACATTCACCACTACCTTTCCACGCACAAGGCGCGCCAAGCATTGGACGAACGGGTCGAGTCGGCGAAGCTGAAGTGGACGTCGCGCTCATTCGGCGACATATCGATCACCCAGGGCGTCCTACTACCGGAGACGCTTCCGCTCGATCTCGTAAGAGACAAGGACATGCTCGCGATTTGCGACAAGTATTACGACGACTGGCTGTATCAGCGGCTCAAGAAACATTGCGACGAGGCCGGTCAGACCGACATGAAGCTGGGCTACGCGAATTGTGCCCTGCCGATCGTGCTTGAGCACAACACGCCGAACAACAGCATCCCGTTGTTGTGGGCTGAGACCGACGGCAAGCATGGTCATCGGATGGTGCCCCTTTTCCGTCGCCGCGATCGGCACGGCTGACTCCATGGCCAATCCGTTCCTCCGCCGTGCGACCGAATACATCCGCGACGACGCGTCGTTCCTGGCGATCGTCAGCCCGTCGCCGTTGACGACCTTCCTAGCCAAGCACCCCAGGCGCGACGACCTATTCGACCTCCCGGTCAGGATCGTCGGCGCCCCCGGCAGCGGCAAGACCATGCTGGCGACGCTCGCCGAGTTTCGGCTCTTGGAGGCGATCATGCGCGACCAGACCAGCCCGACCAATCGCGACCTCGCTTCCGCGCTCGCTCAGGCGGGTTTCCTGCGCGACGGCCTGCCGGCGGTCGCTGCCGTCCGCGTTCCGATGGAGTCCGAGTATCGCGACTTCTGGGAGCTGCCCTACGACGAGGGCGTGAAGACCAAGCTGGTGCTCTGGCTCCTTCAGGCCCGCACAATCCTTGGTCTCATCCGAAATTTGACTGCCGGGGGTCGGAGTCTTGACGGCATCCGGTTCATCCCGCGCGGAGGAGCGGAGACGCGTATCGAGGATTATGGGGGAACCACGGCAGCCGCGATGCAGGAGCGCGCACTCCGCGTGCAGCGTGCTATCTCTTCCATCGGAGCCGGTCTCGTCGCACCGCGCCTTGAGGATTTGCCGTCGGAGGCGCTCGAGCCCTATCTCCCGTTCGAGGTGATCCGGGCGATCGAGATCGATTGGAACGGCAAGCCGCTCACGCTGACCCCTCTCGCGATGCTCGACGACGTCCACGCGCTCCACCCCACGCAGTTCGAGCAGATGTTCGTCGCGCTCGCCCGGCGCGAGATCAAGTTCGGGCGTTGGATGATGATGCGCCTTGATGCGCTGAGTCCGGGGACGGTGCTCCAGTCGCCTGAGAACCTGGAGACACACAACCTCAAGCCCGACCGCGACTTCGTCAACGTGTTCATGCAGGGCAGAGAGGACCGCACGGCTGAGCGGCGGCAGTTCCGTTCAATGGCCGCGGACATGGCGAACCGCTACCTCCCGCTCGTGCAGGCACTGCGCAACCGGAATGCCACGAACTTCGCGGCGCTGCTTCCGACGCAGCCTCCTACGATAACCGATGCGAAGTATCGGGAGCTCAAGGCTGCCGTCGACCGTGACCAGCGGCGTCTCGAGATCACCCCCGCGAGGCGTGAGGCGATCGACGGACTCGTGGACGAATATATTACCGACGGCACCGGTGGGGACCGGGAGCGCGAGGTCGCCCTCGAAATGACGCGCATTCTCCTCCACCGTTACGCGAACCGCGTGAAGAACGTGACGCCGTCGCTCTTCGAGGTCTTCGATCCCGATCCAAAGATGCCGCTGAAGGCCAGTTCAGGCATCGCCGAAGGTGCCCGCATCCATCTGCACGAGGAGTTCGGCAGGCCGCTGCACTACGGTCTCGAGAATGTCTGCGACGCGAGCAATGAGAACGCAGAACTCTTTCTCCAACTCGCCGGTACGCTCGTCGCGCGGATGGAAACGCGAGCTATTCGCGGACAGCAGGCGGCGTTGCCAGCTGCGATCCAGCAAGAGGCGCTGCGCGACAAGGCGCGGGAGATCATGGACGGCTGGTCCTTTGCCTTCGCGCGCAGGGTGAGGGCGCTCGTCGACGCCATGGCCCGCGATTGCCGGGAGGCATCGCTGACACCGAACGCCCGGCTGGACGCCGGGGCGAACGCGATCGGTATCCCAGAGGAGGAGATGCGCGCGCTCCTCGAGACGAACGACGAGACGGCACTCATCTTAAAGTTCGCGGTTGCGCATGGCGCGATCGTCGTCCAGCGTAGCTATGGCCAAGGCAGCAGGGAGTGGTGCCTCATCGAGCTGAGCGGGGTCGTATGTCTCGCCAATGGTCTAACGCTCAAGCGCGGCGGCTTCCTCGAGCGCCGGGTGCAGGACTTGGCTGAGATGAGCGCATGAGCCGGCCGCACTGGGACAATTGCATCGCCCATTTCGATGAGGGCGTGGCGCAGTTCGTCGCAGAGTACTTCGCCGACGAGTCTCGCTCGTGCCTGTTCATCGCGGCCGCCGGGTTCGATCCCCGTTCCCGACACATTGCGCAGCTGCTGACCAACACGCTCGGGAACCGGGTCGCCGGCTTCTTCTTCCGCGAGGAGCGCGGCAAACCGGACGCCGACCTCGTGGCTGCGGCTGACTACAACGAGGCCGAGTTGCGCAAGGTCATGCCGCAGAACTCGGTTCTGTCGATCGAGATTTTCGGCGACGACGGCGCGCCGGTGGGCGGAAGGCGCATCGTCGCCGAGCTGGCGAAGATCGAGATCGACGATAGCGTGACCGACGTCATCCTCGACATGAGCGCTCTCTCGATCGGCGTCGGCTTTCCCGCAGCGCGCATCCTTCTCGACGGTTGCGAGAAGAGCGGTAAGCGATCGTTCCACCTGATGATCGCGTCGGATCCCGACCTTGACGACCAGATATCCAGCGAGCCCGGCGACATGCCGATGGCGGTAAGAGGCTTCTCTGGTTTAGCGCACCTCCAAGGTGTCGCGCCGGTCGCTAGGATGTGGGTGCCCCAGCTAGCAAAGGGGCGCGGCGCGGCGTTGGACGCAATCAACAGCTCGGTCGGCGACTGCTACAAGATCTGCCCTATGGTGCCTTTCCCGGCTAAGGAGCCGCGGCGGGCAGACGCGCTGCTGGCCGAACATCAGTCGCGGCTTGTGGACGAGTGGCTCGTCGACCCACGCGACCTGGTCTACGTTTCAGAGCGTAACCCACTTGACACCTATCGTACGCTCTCGACCCTGACGCGCAGGTTCGAGGAGACGGTACGGGACGTCTTCGAGCCTAGGATCTACCTCTCGCCGATAGGAAGCAAGGTGATGGCGGCCGGTGCACTGATGGCGGCCATCGAGCACGATCTCACGATTCAGTATCTTGAGACCGTACGTTACGAGTTTTCGCCATCGTCCGGCCCAACGACGCCGCCGCAGATCGTCCATCTTCTGCTGTCTGGACCGGCGTATGGGGACTACACAGCCTCCGGCGAGGAATCGGCGAAGTGATGCAGGGACGCGACGTTGTGTGTCCGATTGCGCTCGACTCGAATCATGACCTTCAGCACCATCGCGTCATGCAGCTTCACGCCACATGACGCGGTTCGGCGAGAAGCTGGACACGCTGATCGAGACGGTAGCGTTGCTCGATGCGTTTGATCCGACGAATCTTGCGGCCGCGCTCGTCGCCTCCCGCGGACGTCCGGCGTTCGCGGTTGCCTCTGGCGGTTCCGTGATCGCCGCGCACTATCTAGCCCGCTGCCGCGAGACCCTATTTGGCGAGCAGACTGCCGTCGTGACCCCCATGGAGCTTGTCCTAGCGAACGGCGACCTCGACGGTGCTTCTGTCTGGGTGATGTCGGCGGGGGCGGACAATCCCGATGCGGTGGCCACGGTTTTGGCGGCGAAGGCGCGGGGCGCGACGGGAATCCAGGTCATGACACGCAATCCCTCCGGCGCGGCCCTGGCCGATCTCGGGGGCGCCGACACCGTTCATGTGGTCCCTGTGGTGGACCCGAAGGACGGTTTCCTGGCGACCCACTCGCTGGTCTCTACGGTCGGCGCGCTCCTTCTTGCGGCAGACCAGGCGTCGCCTGATCAGATTGGCCGGGCGCTCGCCTCCGCTTGGCGGGACGCCGTTGCCAACACCGCGTCCGCCGACTCCCGTGATCGGCATATGGCGTCGTTTGCCCGCATCTCGCCTGATGACACCTTGGTGATGGCCGCCGACCCCCGCGCGGCGACGGTGGCGTCGCTGATAGAAACGTCGCTTTGGGAGGCCTCACTATGCGCGGTTCAGCGGACCGATCTGCGTAACCTGGCTCACGGTCGGCACGCGTGGCTCCATCACCGCCCCGGGCGGACCCGACTCCTCGCGGTGATCGGGGTCGGCAGTCGACCGGTCTGGTCCGCCGCCCGCTCGATCATTCCCGATGAGATACAGAGCACCGAGCTCGACCTCGGCGACTGCGGGCGGTTTCGCAACGCGGTTGGCGTGATCGACGCGCTCGGCGTCGTCGAGGCCATCGGCGCAGCGGTAGGCGTCGACCCCGGCAAGCCTGGGATTGGCGAGTTTGGGCGCGAACTCTACGCCGATCCCTCGCTCCTCGACCTGGCGAGGTGTTTGGTGCCTTGCGTGCGCCAGAAGCGCGACGCTTCGGCGGTCCGCGACGATCCCGCGCAGGCCGAAACCGACCCGACACGCGTTCATTTGGATCTGCTAGCGGGGCTCGCTGCCGTCCCCATCGGTGGAATCGTACTCGACTACGACGGCACGGTCGTCGACACGGAGAGGCGATACGAATTGCCGACGAGTGAGGTGGTCAACGAGCTCGTGCGACTTCACGCGGAAGGTGTCGCGATCGGCGTGGCCACAGGCCGCGGGGGTTCTGCTGGCGAGGACCTACGCAAAGTCTTGCCTGCGGCGATGCACCCGGAAGTCCTGATGGGGTATTACAACGGAGCGCACGTGGTGCCCCTCGAGGTGAACATCGCGGAGGCTCCGCCACCCGATCACGCTGCCATCGCGAGCGTGACGGGATGGCTCGAGACGGAAGGCGGTCTGCCGTCTGGCCACAGTTGGAAGCCCAGTCCGCTCCAAATCACGATTGCGGTTGAAGGGCTGGAGGACCCTGACGCACTGGCCGCGCGGATCGCGTCGCTGCCCGAGGCGATCGGTGGCGTGCTGCGCGTGACGCGATCGGGCCATTCCATCGACGTCGTGCTCGCGTCTGCCAGCAAGATCTCGGTCGTCTCGAGGATCGAAGCTCTGGCGGGCGTAGGCAGGCAGGTGATCACCGTGGGCGACAGTGGCGCGCGGGGCGGGAACGACTGCGAACTGCTGTCGAGGCCGGGCGGAATTAGCGTCGGTGCCGTGTGTGGCCGGGACGGGGGGAGCCATTCGCTCTTCGGACGGAGCATCCAGGGACCAGAGGCGCTCGTTAAGGTGTTGAGGTCTATAAAACGTGACGCAGTGGGCGAGTTGAGGATCGATTTCACGTTCCTCGACAAGCACAAGACTTGAGTACATAAGGTGAACATGCGAATCAGAGGCGACACTCCGGAAGTGGTGGGCACGGGCTTTACCGTGCTCGATCGGCTGTATGCCGATGGCGACTTCGCGGAGGAAGCGCTAGGCGGATCGTGTGGCAACGTGCTCGTCTCTCTCGCCATGCTCGATCGGGCGGTGGCGCCTGTCCTAGCGCTGGGAAGCGACCAGGTCGGCCATAGGCTGGTCGAGGAATTCAGGGAGGCTGGCGCGGATGTCAGCTACATTTTCCTTCATGCTGACAGAGGTTCGCCCGTGCTGGCCCAGGAGTTGGACACCTCGACCGGCGACCACAGGTTCAGCTTCAAATGTCTAGAGACAGAAGAGGAGTTCCCGCGGTATGAGCCGATCGACGCGGTCGAGGCGGCGCGGGCGCAGTCGGCAATCGGCACCTGTAGCGTTTTCTACGCCGATCGTGTTTCCGTGGGCATCGTCGATGCGATGGAGACCGCACATGCGTCAGGCGCCATCGTCTACTTCGAGCCGTCCGATGTCGGCGATGCGGGACTTTTCGAACGCGCTGTCCGCGTCACATCAATCCTGAAGTATTCTGCGGAACGCCTCGGCCACGTCCTCGACGGGAGGGACTCGTCGACCGTCGCAGTCTCGATCGTGACCCATGGAGCCGACGGGCTCGAGATGCGTCAGGGTCCCGAGGTTCGCTGGTGCCGCGCGGTCATGGCTGACCGCGTCGCCGACACTTGTGGGTCAGGCGACATGGTGAGCGTCGGCTTGATTGACTGGTTGCTAAGCCGTCGAACCGCGGCGTCGCTCGATCTGTCGCTCGCTAGCCTTATCAACGGCGTGATCGCCGGGCAGCGCCTCGCCGCAGAGAATTGCGCGTATCCGGGCGCTCGCGGCATATTCCGCGAGCGCGGTGCGGAATATGCTCGGCGGGTTCTTTCCTACCTTTAAGTGGCAACTTTCGACCTATTGCGATCACTCGGCTGCTACGAGCTCGACCTCGTGTCCCATCTCCGCCCGTAGGTCGGACCGAAGTTCCATCAGCATCGTCCCGAGCATGTTGCGGCCGACGCCGTTGACCTCGCCCCATAGCCGGTTGACCTCGTTGTCGACGGTGGCGCTCTCGACGAGACGAGCCTCCCCGGTGGAAAGCAGAAGTTCGCGCAGGTCGGCGTGCTGTTCAAACTTAGCGCGGAGGACGGCGCGCATGCGGTCGTACTTGCGCGTCGACCAGCCAGGCGAGACGTCCCAATAGTAAAGGCCGTGCGCCGCCATTGCTAGTAATGCGGGCGAGGGCGCCTGCATCAGCCACTTCCTGACCTCCGACTTCCGCGCCTTGCCCGCTTGGTAGGCATGCTCGCTCGTGGGGAAGACTTCGCCCTCGAACTCAATATCGCGCCGGAAGAGGTTGCTGAACGACCCCCATGGCCGCTCGCTTGCCCGATAGAAGCGGATCTCGTCCATGTCACAACTCCATTGCAAATCTGCATGATTTATTACATGCAGATTTGCATGAAAGCAACTGAGAAGGAGCTTGTCGTGCTCAAGCGCAAGATCGCTGACGCTCGGCGAAAATGCGCCATGCGCAATGCTGAAATCGGACGTGTGGCGAACGTCGATGCCAGTCAGGTCAGCCGCGTGCTGCGCGGCGATTTCAGGACTATCAGCAGCAACGTAGTGCAGATTTGCAAGGTTCTCGGGCTAGAGTTGGAAACTCTGGCGGCATCTGCCGAAGGGCAGGATGTCGCAAGCTCCCGCCTTCATGCCGGCGTTCGCAGACTATACGAAAAAAACCCACAAATCGCTGACCGGCTTGCCACTGTGCTAGAAACCATAGCCGATCTCAATATAGCGCCAGCATAGACCCACAGTGACCGTCCGCGCCTCTTCAAACCGACGACAGCTTTTAAGCGATCGACCCAAGTTCTGGAAGGTCCGATAATAGGGCGCATTACGGACAGTTTATTTATAATCGAGCCGCGGATGTCCGTGGGCTACGGTACCAGCCTACCAAAAGCGCGCTAACTGCGCCCTAAGGAACACGACAGGCGCCCAACCCTCAGGCCGCGCCCACAACGTGCCCCCCTCCCTTGCGACGAACGGTGCATTTTCCCCTACCAATCCGATGGGAATTGCGCCATAGGCACCGCCGGACTGACCCAGGACCAATTCGCGAGGCGCTGTGCCGAGCGGGGGCGCGGCCTGGATATTACGGAGGTTTGTCCATGAAGAAGCTTGTAGTTCTTTCGGTGATTGCTCCGGCCGTGCTCGGCCTCGCTGCTTGCGGCGGCAACAAGCCGGCCGCCGACAACGCCGTCGTCGTCAACGCGACCGACGACGCGAACCTGACCGACACCACCAACATCACCGACGAGAACGTCAGCGACGTCACTGCCAACGGCAGCAACGTCGCCGAGTAATCGGTGCGGCGGCGGGGCGACCCGCCACCGGAACAAGCAGGCCGCGCGGTCCGATGGGATCGCGCGGCCTTCGTTTTATCTGGGGTAGCGGCGCTGGCTGGTCAGCTAATTAGCGATCGAGCATTTCGTCGAGCAGGCTGATGTGCAGCCACATCCGCTCGAGCAGATCCTCGGGCTCCGCGACGCCGCTGGCCGTGCACGCCGCGGCGATCTCGCTGTCGATGTCGAGCAGGTCGCGGTCGGGATCCGCGACTATCGGCGTGTCCGCGCCCATCCGCGCATTGGCGCGGCAGAAAAAGGCGAAATAGGCGTCGGCCGCGGCGATGAACGCGGTAGCGCCCTGCGCTTCCAGATAGTCGGCGACCGCGCCCGCCTCTCCGAACTCGCCGCGCGCGGCCAGTGGATCGGGATAGGGCACGAAATGCACCTTGCCCGCGGCATCGATCACGCGGCCCAGCGGAAACAGGCGGCAGACCAGCGGCCGGTCGGCATGGACCGAGCACCCCTGGTCGCCCAGGAAGACGCAGCGCCCGTCCTCCTGCTGGCGCAACGCGCTGTCGGCGGTGATGAAGGTCTCGCGCGCCTCGGCGGTGGAGACGCCGCGATTGCGCGCCAGCCGCGCGATCTCATACGGATTGACCTGGATGCGCTTGTCGACGCAGCAGCTGTTGCAGCGCGTGCAGCGGTAACTGAACCGCGAGGCGGCGGTCATCGGGGCCGGAATCGGGGTCGGTATCGGGTCGTGGGACGGCATGCTCACCTCCTCTCCTTCGCCTGATCCCGAGCATAGCGGGGCAGGGCGGTTATCGGATAGGAACGAAGCGACTCCTGCCCAGAAAGACTCCATGCGCCTCTCCATCGACGCCCGGCTCGACTATTGGCTTGCCGCGCCCGCCGACCTGCTGTTCGCGCTGGAAGTGGCGCAGACGCCCGATCAACGCCTGATCACCGACCTGTTGCGGATCGGCGGGGTTGAGGCGTTGCGCCCGATCGCGGCGGATAACGGGCTGGGGCGGCGCACCTGGACGCGGGGGGAGGGGCGGGTGACCGCGCATTACACCGCGACGGTGGAGGTCGATCGCGCCGGGGCGACGCTCCATGGCCTGGCCGCCGACGACGTCAAGCTGTTGCCGGCGGAAGTGGTGCCGTTCCTGTTCCCCAGCCGCTATTGCGAATCCGACCGGTTCGACGCGCTCGTCCGGCGCGAGTTCGATGCGGTGGCCGGCGGCGACCGGATCGAGGCGATGGCGGAATGGATCCGCGGCCATCTCGATTATGTCGTCGGGTCGAGCAGCGTGACCACCACCGCCACCGACACCTATGTCGCGCATCGCGGGGTGTGCCGCGATTTCGCGCACCTGCTGATCGCCTTCGCCCGCGCGGCCGACGTTCCCGCCCGCATGGTCGCCGCCTATGCCTGGCGCCTCGACCCGCCCGATTTCCATGCCGTGGTGGAGGTATGGCTGGATGGCGAATGGCGGCTGATCGATCCCACCGGCCTGGCCCCGGTCGAGGGGCTGGTGCGGATCGGGGTGGGACGCGACGCCACCGATATCAGCTTCATGACCATCTTCGGCGAAGCGGAGTGTTTGTCGCAGAGCGTGAAGGTTGAGCGGGTGGACTAAAACTCCCCTCCCGCTCGCGGGAGGGGCTGGGGGAGGGCATGTCGCGGTCGGAGCGATCAAACACGCCC
>NZ_BCYZ01000084.1 GCF_001598455.1 Sphingomonas pruni NBRC 15498 | reverse complement strand
TGGCTAACGATGAGTTAGGTCAGGTCCGTCATGCTCGAAGCCGGACCACGCAAGAAAGGGCGAGGATCGCCCCCGCCTTCCGATCTCTCTCCGTCTTGGATGGACGCAACGCACCGTCAGTTCGTGACGATGCACGCCTCGCCAGCGACTTTCAGCTTGCCGCACAATTCCTGCGCGGCGCCCGCGCTGCCGGCATTGACCTTGAGCCGGTAGAAGGTGCGGCCGTTGACTTCCGCCTTCTCCACCGACTTGCCGAGATTGGCGATATAGGTGAACCGCTTCGACTCCCGCGTCCACGCGCTATTGGCAGCTGCTTCGCTGGGGAAAGCGCCAAGCTGAACCAGCGCGCCGCCGCCTCCGCCATTGGCGACCGGCACCGGTTTGCCCGGGGGCGGCGCCACCAGCTTGCCGCCCGAACCTGCGACGCGGGCGGTCGCGACCGGGCTGCCCGGCCCGGTCTTGGCGTTCGACGCCGCCCGGGTGCCGGCGACCGGCGCCTCGGGCAGCTTGGTCACCGCGATCTGGCTGTTGCCTCCGCCATTGCCGCCGCTCGTCGCGACCGAGGCGTCGCCCTCGCCCTCTACCTTGAGGCCGCCGGGATCGTCCGGCTTGACTTTGTAATCGCCTTCCTGCGCGGCGATCAGGTCGCCATTGCCCGGCGCGGGCGCGCGGTGCTTCCACCAATAGACGCCGCCGAGCACCGCTCCGAGCGCGACCAGCCCGAGCAGAACGAGGCCGACGAGACGACCAAGCGGAGGCCCCTCCTCCTCGTCATCCGCCGCGGTCTCGAGCCAGGGCAGTCGATCCTCGTCGCGTGCCGCGGGCTCGGCCACAGGCTCCGATGCCAGATATTCGTCCTCTTCGCCCGCCATCACTTCATCTCCTGGACGGCCTCGACCCCCATGATGGCGAGACCATTGCGGACAATCTGCCCGATCGCGTCGCCGAGGAAAAGCCGCGCGCAGGTGAGCTCAGGACGGTCCGGAATCAGATACCGCCGCTCGGGGCGGTCGTTACCAACATTCCATTGCGCGTGAAACTCTGCCGCCAAGTCATAGAGATAAAAGGCGATCCTGTGCGGCTCGCGAGCCGCCGCCGCGGTTTCGACGACGCGCGGGAACTGCGCGGCGAGCTTCACCAGCCGCAGGTCCTCCGTATCAAGCTGGGACAGGTCGATGTCCTTGCACACGATCCCGGCCTCCGCGGCCCGCCGCTTGAGCGACGCGACTCGCGCGTGCGCATACTGGACGTAGAACACCGGATTGTCCTTCGACGCCTCCACCACCTTGGCGAAATCGAAATCCATCTGCGCATCGGCCTTGCGCGTCAGCATGGTGAAGCGGACGACGTCCTTGCCGACTTCGCGTACGACGTCGGCAAGCGTGACGAAGTTGCCGGCCCGCTTCGACATCTTGACCGGCTCGCCGCCGCGCAACAGTCGCACCATCTGGACCAGCTTGACGTCGAACCGCGTCTTGCCGCCGGTCAGCGCCTGCACCGCCGCGACGATCCGCTTGACGGTACCGGCATGGTCAGCGCCCCAGATGTCGATCAGCGCGTCGGCGGTCTGCGCTTTCTGCCAATGATAAGCGAGGTCGGCGCCGAAATAGGTCCAGCTGCCGTCCGACTTCTTGATTGGCCGGTCCTGGTCGTCGCCGAATTGCGACGAGCGGAACAGCGGCAACTCGACCGGCTCCCAATCCTCGGGCGTCTCGCCCTTGGGCGCTTCGAGCACGCCGTCATAGACCAGGCCGCGCGCGCGCAATTCCTTCTCGGCCGCTTCCGGCTTCTTCGCCGCCTGCAGTTCGGCCTCGGACGAGAACAGGTCGTGATGGATGCCGAGCAGCGCCAGGTCGTCCTTGATCAGCACCAGCATCTGCGCGACCGCGACCTTGCGGAACAGCGCCAGCCATTCGCTTTCGGGCGCCGAGACGAACTTGTCGCCGAACTCGGTCGCCAGCGCCTGCCCAACCGGGATCAGATAGTCGCCGGGATAAAGTCCCTCGGGGATCTCGCCGATCTCCTCGCCCAGCGCCTCTCGGTAGCGCAGGTGCGCCGAGCGCGCGAGCACGTCGACCTGGCCACCGGCATCGTTGACATAATATTCGCGGATGACCTTGTAGCCGCCCCATTCGAGCAAGGCGGCAAGCGCATCGCCGACCACCGCGCCGCGGCAATGGCCCATGTGCATCGGGCCGGTCGGGTTAGCCGAAACATATTCGACATTGACGGTCTGGCCGTGCCCCTTGGTCGAGCGACCGTAATCGGCGCCGCCATCGATGATCGCGGCGAGCTCGTTGCGCCAGGTGTCGTCGGTCAGCGTCATGTTGATGAAACCCGGCCCCGCCACCGCGACGCTCGCCACTTCGTCGAGCTTGCCGAGTTCGGCCGCGATCTTGTCGGCGAGCACACGCGGATTGGTCCCGGCCGGCTTGGCCAGCACCATCGCGGCGTTGGTCGCCAAATCACCATGGCTGGCGTCGCGCGGCGGCTCGACCGTCACCGCGCCTCGCGCCAGCCCGCTCGGCAGATCGCCATGCGCGGTCAAGGCATCGAGCGCCGCATCGATATGCGCGGCAAAGCGGGTGTAGAGGGTCATGCTGGGGTCCAACGATAAGGAGAAGGCGCGCCCTTAGACCAAGCGCGCGCGACACTCAAATTTGCGATGCCGGCCATCGCATTCAATACGAACCGGATTGACGGTGTTATGTTGTATCATTATCCGACGCGACATGACCGCTCCTCCCCAAGCCATCAACGACCCGGCGCACTGGGATTCGCTCGCAGAGCGCTATGCCGACGAAGCCGATCGCCTGACCAGGCTCTATTGCGAAGCGGCATGGCAGGCCGTCGACCTGCCGCAGGGCGCTCGCGTGCTGGACGTCGCAACGGGAGCGGGTGCGTTGCTGGGGATCGCTGTGAAAGGCGGCGCCGATGCGATCGGCATCGATTTTTCGCCCGCCATGGTTGGCCTGGCACAGGAACGGGCCGCCGCTATCCGTCCCGGAAATCATGCCATGGTGATGGATGGCCAAAAGCTCGATTTCCCCGATGCGAGCTTCGATGCCGCCTTCTCGATGTTCGGGGTGTTCATGTTTCCGGACCCGATCGCTGGTTTCGCGGAGATCGCGCGCGTGCTGCGGCCGGGCGGGCTGGCGGTGATCGCGGTGTGGGAGAATGCCGGCGGCGCCGGTCCCGCGATATTGTTTCAGGAGGCGGCGCGGCGCCTGTTTCCGGACCGCCCCATCCCGACCCCGATGGCGCGGCTGTTCAATTCACCGGCGTTGCTCGACCAGGCGTTTCGCGAGGTCGGCCTCGAACCGCAAACGGTCCACTCGGTCGAGCGCCCTTGGCCGGTGCAGCCGGTCGAATGGTTTCGCGAGAATGCCAAGCTCGCCTTCGGTTGGTCGCCTTTGTGGCGCGATCTCGACGAGCAACAGCGCACCGCATTTTCGGAGGAAGCCGCCGCGCTGGCGATGAAGCTGCCACCCGAAGGAATCCGGTCGACCGCGTTCATCGGCATGGCGCGCAAGCCCGCTTGATCGTCCCGGATCGAGCTTACTTCCCCGCGTCCAGAAACTGACGAACCAGCTTTACCGTCGCGTCTGGCTGCTCTTCCATCAGCCAATGCCCGGAATTGGCCACGACAGCTCCAGTGACATTGGTTGCCGTGGCGCGCATCACCGTCGCCATCGTCGTGCCGAACGACTTGTCGCCGCCGATCGCTAGGATCGGCATGGTCAGCTTGCCGTCGGCGAGGAACGCCTTGTCGTCGACCGCGTCCTGATCGAACGCCGCGAACTGCGAGAAGCCCGAATGCATCGCGCCGGGCAGCGCATAGAGTTTCGCGTAATGCTCGCGCGACTGTTCGCTGAACTTGGCCGGCGTGGCGGAGAATTCGTTCCAGAAACGATCGAGATAGATGCGTTCGCGTCCTGCGACCAACCGCTCCATGTCAGGTCCACCGAAGCGGAAGTGCCAAAGCAGCGGGTTCTTCAATATCTCTTCCCACGGTCCGATGCCCGGAATCGGCGCGTCCATCAGCACGAACTTCTTCACGCGATCGCGATGTTCGGCGGTGAAGGCATAGCCGACCATATTGCCGATATCGTGCGTAACGAGGTCGACCTTGTCGATCTTCAAGGCATCGAGAATGCCGGCAATATCCTGGCCCTGCGTCTTCTTGTCATAGCCGCCGGCCGGGTGGGCCGACAGGCCGAGGCCGCGTAGATCGGGCACGATCACGGTGTGGTCGCGCATCAGGTCGGCGGCCAGCGGCGCCCACATGTCGCCGGTCTCGCCGTAACCGTGCAGGAGCACCACGGCCGGGCCCTTGCCACCGACACGAACGTGCAGCGTGGTGCCGTTGGTCGGGATGTCGCGTTCGACGAACGATGCCGGAAAAGGTTGGACTTGTGCCGCCGCCGGCGCCGCGGCGAGCAAGCTTAGCGCGAGAATGGCTGATCGAAGCATGGCGAAATCCCTGTTGGCGCGTCGTGACGCTATCGACAGGAACGTGCGCGCGATGCATCGTCCGGACTAGCCGGCCAATGCCGAATTCGGTTTTCGGAAGGATCGAACGATGATCAAGATGGACGGCATCGCCGCGTTCGTCGCCACTGCCGAATCCGGATCGATCAGCGAGGCCGCCCGGCAATTGGGACACGCCAAGTCGGTAATCAGCGAGCGGCTGGCCGAGCTCGAGCGGACATTGGGCGTCCGGCTGGTTCAGCGCACCACGCGCAAACTGTCGCTGACCGAGGACGGCGACAGCTTCCTGCCCCGCGCCCAGCGAATCCTGTTCGAGGCGCGGGAAGCACAGTCCGAAATCGCCGAGCGGCGCGACACGCTGGCGGGCACGCTGAAATTGTCCGCGCCCGTCAGCTTCGGCGTGCTGCATTTGGGACCCGCTCTATACGATTTTCTCGCCGAGCATCCCGGCCTGGAGCTGACGCTCGAGCTCGACGACCGTTTCGTCGATGCCGCGGCCGATGGCTTCGATGCGGTGATCCGCCATGGCCCGGTGGCGGACAACCGGCTGGTCGCCAAGCGGCTGGCAACGACGCGGAGGATCCTGGTCGCGTCGCCCGATTATCTCGCGCGCAACGGGACGCCGCATTCGCTGGCCTGCCTCAACGCGCATAAGGGCATCGTCTATACCAATCGCGAAGCGGATTGGCGGTTCGATGCGCCGGAAGGCTGGACGGTAATCAGGCCGCGTAGCGTGATACGCGTCAACAATGGCCTGATCATGCGCGGCGCAGCCTTGGCGGGGCTCGGTATCACCCTGCTTCCCGATTTCTTCGTTCATGCCGAACTGGCCGACGGATCGCTCGTCCATGTTGATGTCGGCGCGGCGGCCGAAGGCGCCGAGCTCTACATCTGCTATCCGCTAGCCCGCACCCCTTCCGCCAAGATCACCGCGATGACCGACAGCCTGCGCCGCGCCTTCGGCACCCCGCCTTATTGGGACCGTTCGGCACGGGCTGACCCCCGTCCGGTTACTGCCTTGGTCGCGGAAGAAATCACGCCAACGATAGCCCGCTGACCGGTGCCGCGCCTTTCGTGTCCGGGAACAAGGTCGCCATCACCTTGCCCGGCTCGACCTGGTAATGGCCGGCGACCGCGCCGGCGACGAATTGATCGAGGCCGAGCGTCGGCTTGAGGTCGCGGCCTTCAAACAGAGCCGCCTGCCCCAGCCCCGGCCAATCGGCGACCACACGCCCGCCTTTGACCGCGCCGCCGACCAGCATCGCCGCCGATCCGGTGCCGTGATCGGTCCCGCCGGTACCGTTGACCGCAACGGTGCGGCCGAACTCGGTCGCGACGAGAACCATCGTATCGCTCCAAGCCGGCCCCATACCGGTCTTCAGGCTGGCGAGCATGGCGTCCAACCCCTTGAGCTGCGCCGTCAGCCGGCCGCGCTGGCCGGCATGGGTGTCCCAGCCGCCGGTTTCGATCATCGCAATCCGCGCGCCGTTGGCCGGCGCTAGCAATCGCGCCGCGAGCTGGCCGGTTGCCGCCGCGTTCTTGACGCTGACATCGGCAAGGTCGCCGGTCAGCTGGCGTGTGTCCATCGCCTCGCTCCACAACCCATGGAGCTGGCTATCGCCCTGATAGAGCGCGGCGACACGCGTCAGCAGGTCGTCGGATGCCTGGGGCAGCGCGGACGGCGCGTAACTGGTCACCTCATGCGCCCCACGCATCGCGAGCGGGATCGTCGCGGAGATCGCGATCGCCTTGGCTTCGCCCGACGGGATGACGCCGAGCATGCGGTTCATCCAGCCGTCCTTGACCTGGTACGCACCGGTCCCCCCGCTTTCGAGCACGTTCTGGCCATCGAAATGCGAGCGGTCGCGATAGGGCGAGGCCACGGCGTGGGCGAACAGCGCCTCCTTGGCGTCGTACATGCCGGCGAGCGACGTCATCGCCGGATGGAGCGCGAACATCGTATCGAGCTTCTTGCCGGTCGCGAAATCTTCGGCAAGCTGACCGCGAGCACCGGCAAAGGCCGGATCGCCGACCGCCCCGATCGTGCCGAGTCCATCGGCCGCTCCACGCTGGATGATGAAGACGAAACGGCGGTCGGTGTCGGCCTTGGCGAAGGCCATGCGCGGCGCCAGCGCGAGCGCCGCGGCGCCCGCGGAACCGATCAGGAAAGAGCGGCGATCGTACATATTACCTCCGCAGCATTTCAGGAGAGACGAGCAGCAAGGCGAGTGCCTGGCCGGGACTTTCTGCACGGGCCAGGGCCTGTTCCGTGGCGGGCGACAGCGCCGCCGGGAAGAGTTTGGGCGCAATCGCGCGCGCATCGATCTGTGCGGCGGCGCGAGTGGCGAAACGCTCCGACGCCTCGACCCGGCGGACCAACGCGTCAGGTCCGGCCCAGCTCGCGGCGATATCGTCATAACCGGCGGGCGATCCCGGCTTCCAGGTCGGCTGTCCGAGCTGGTTGAGCAGGCCGACCGCCGCAAGCGGCTGGACTTGCGTCATGCCGAGCGCGCGATAGGCCGACACCGTCCATTCCCAGGGCGACTTGAACTTGACCGGCTGCGCCACCCAGCATTCGGGGCTGTCGATCAGCACGCGATAGAGGCTGGGCAGGTCGCCGCCGGTTTTGACGAAGCTCGCCTGGAGCCGCTGGACGAGCGCGGGCGGCGGGGTGTCGCCGGCGAAATGGCGCGCGAGCTTGGTGGCGATATGCAGCGCCGTCGCCGGACTGGTCGCCAGCGTGTCGAGCACCGCTTGCGCCTGCTTCTCGCCGTCCTCGCGATAGGTGCGCCCGATAATGGTGCGCTCGCCGGGTTCGTGCAGGCGCTCGGAAAACACGAAATCGCCCGGAGTGCCGTCGGTGCCGGCCATCCTCGCGCCCGGCCCGCGGCCGATGCCCGCCACCGTCCAGCCCGTCAGCGCACGCGCGAATTCGGTGACGTCGGCCTGGGTATAGCCGCTCCGCACGCCCAGCGTGTGCAATTCCATGATCTCGCGCGCGAGATTCTCGTTGAGGCCGAGCTTCCGGCCGTTCGGGCGCGGACGCCGCGCGGCGAACCGCCCCGCCATCGAATTGGGTCCGACCGACACCGCCTGGTCGAGATAGAGCAGCATCGCCGGATGGCGTTCGACCGCGTTGAGCATGTCGCCGAATGTGCGGGTTAGATTCGGGCGAATAGCCTCAAACTCGAGCAGGCCAGACAGCCCGATCACCTGGAGTTTGTCTGCGGACACCGCGAAATGGTTGGCCCAGAAATGCGTCAGACGGTCGGCGAACGGCGCGTTGCTGGTGATCGCGGCGGCGACGCGCGCGCCTACGGCAACGGCATAATCGTCACGCACCTGCTTTCCGACATAGCGCCGCGCTTCCTTAACTGGGTCGTCCGCCTCGGGCTTGGTACCGGGCTCAGGCGTGCCGGGCGGGATGACTGCCGTGCCGGGACGCATCGCCATGTCCATCGGCACGTCGGGTTTTGCCACGCCGGGCTGCCCCGTCCGCATTGGCGCGGCGGCGCGTTGCTGGCGACGGCCCAACCCCATCTGGCGAAGCTGGCGCTGCTGCTCATAGAAATCGGCGAGTTCACCCGCCACTTCGGCGCGCGGCGGGACGGACGCAAGCGCCGCGGGCTTCGGATCGAACGCCTCGATCTGGTGTTTCAACCAGGCCTTGGGGTTGTCGGGAATGCTCTCATCGGGCCGGGCACCAAGCCCGAAGCGATTGAGTGCAATGCTGGCATCGGTCGCCGCCATCGACGCGTCACTCCTGTTCGCACCCGCGGTCGAACCGCCAGGTGTCGCACAACTATCCCGAATATAACGCGTCAGTTAGGCATTCCCTTCGCGCTGATGGGTTTATCTAAAACCCATCAGGCAAATCGATCGGTCCAACCACTTCGCGATAGCGCGCGATCGCATAACGGTCGGTCATCCCGGCGATGAAATCGGCGATGTGGCGGCTGAGCCAGGGCTCGTCGGCGGGTAGCCGCGCCGCCCAATCGCTGGGCATCAGCGAGGGGTCGGCATGATAGGCCGCGAACAGTCCGGCGACGACGTGCCGCGCCGCCTCCGCCGCCGCCAACTGGCGCGGATGGTGATAAAGGTTCGCGTACATGAACCGCTTCAGGTCGCGCTCGTCGTCGCGCATCCGCTCGGAGAATTTGATCAACGCCCTGCCCGCATCGCGCGCATCATCCGCCGACGTCACCCGCGCATCTGCGATCGCCGCGCGGCTGGTATCGATCAGGTCCATGACCATCCCGCCGATCTGGCCGCGGATGAGTTCGCCGACCAGCCGCTCGTGCGGCACATCCGAGAACCGCAGGCGGCATTCGTCCCAGCGCGCGGCGATCATCGGCAAGTCGAGCAGCTGATCCAGGCTCAGCAGCCTGGCGCGCAATCCGTCGTCGATATCGTGATTGTCATAGGCGATGTCGTCGGCGATCGCCGCGACCTGCGCTTCCAGGCTCGGCCAGTTTGCGAGCTCGAGCGGAAATTGCTCGTCGGCGCGCGCCAGTGCCCATTGCGGCTCGATGATCGGGCCATTGTGCTTGGCGAGTCCCTCCAGCGTCTCCCACGTCAGGTTGAGGCCGGGGAACCGCGGATAGGGGCTGTCGATCTCGGTCAGCGTGCGCAGCGTGTTGCCGTTATGATCGAACCCGCCGCGATCCTTGAGCGCCGCCTCCAGCGCATCCTCGCCGGCATGGCCGAACGGCGGGTGACCGATATCGTGCGCCAGGCACAAAGCTTCGGTGAGGTCTTCATTGAGGCCCAGCGCGCGCGCGACGGTGCGGCCGATCTGGGCGACTTCCAGGCTATGCGTCAGACGGACGCGAAAATGATCGCCATCGGGCGCCAGAAAGACCTGGGTCTTGTGCCGCAGACGGCGGAAGCTGATCGAGTGGATGATGCGGTCGCGGTCGCGCTGAAATGCATCGCGCGGTCCGCGCGTGGTGGTTTCGGGTTCCGGATAGAGCCGCCCGCGGCTGTCTTCGGGATGCGAAGCATAAGGAGCAGGCGTCCTGGTCATCGCGCTCGCGTGTAGCGGCGGGAGTCCGGGAAATCTAACCGATACTTGCTGCGAAAGGTGTCCACCTCCCCACGCCTCCCCGGCGAAGGCCGGGGCCCAGTCGCGATGGCTGTGGTTAGGCGGGTATGCCCTCGCTACGTCGCCGAAGCTGGGCCCCGGCCTTCGCCGGGGAAGCGTAATTTTGGCAGGGCGCGAAAACTACTTCCCGCTGCCGAGACGGTCGATCTTCTGCCCTTTGGCGCTGGTGAAGACGAAGCCCGACAGACCCGCCTTGGCCAGCTGATTGACGAAGGCCTGCGCCTCGTCCTCGGACTTGAACGGTCCGGTCAGGACGCGGTTGGTCGCGCGTAGCGGCGTCGACCATCCCTGACGATTGCGGAACAGATCGGGCGCCTTGGTCTTGAGCCCATTCCAGGCCTTTTCCAGCGCCGCCTGGTTGGCGCCGCCCGCCACTTGGACCCAGACGCGCGCGGGATCGCCTTTGGTTGCCGCATCGGCCTTGGCGCCCTTCGCGTCGGCAGTCTCGCATTTGGCCGACGCCTTGCCTTTCGCTCCTGCCTTGCCGCGCGTGGTGGCAAGCTCGGCCCGGCTCCGCGTTCCCGCTTTGCCCTTGGTCGCCGGTAACGGGCAGCCATTCTTGTCGAGCGCAACCTCTTCGCCCTTTGTGTCGCGCGCGCTCTTCGCGTCCGCGGTCTCGCACTTGGTCGCGGACTTGCCTCTCAGCGCCGCCTTGCCGCGCGTCGTCGCCCTGCCCTTGGCCGGCGGCGGACATCCATTGTCGTCGAGCGCGGCATTGTCCGACTTGGCATCGCGGCCGCCCTTCGCGTTCGCGACTTCGCATTTGGCGGTCGATTTGCCCTTTGCCGTCGCTCGGCCCCTCACCGTCGTCTTGCCCTTCGCCACCGGAGGACACGCAACCGGATCGGCATCGTCCTTTGCCGCCTTCGCGTCCTCGAGCGGCTTGCCGTTGCGGCCCTTGGCAGACTTGCCGTCGCGAGGATCAGCAGTTTCTTCACCCGACGCCTTGCGGGTCGCCGATCGTGCTTCGGGCGTCCTGGCGGCAGGTTTGGGTTGCTCCACCTTCGCCTTGGGTTCAGGCGCTACTTCGACTGGCTTGGGCGCCGGAGGCGGTGGCGGCGGAGCGGCGCGCGTCGGCGGCGGCGCGACCCCGAGTTCCGAACCAGGCACGGAGATACCGGCGATGATCCTGGCGAGCACGGTATCCTCGCTGACACGCGAGGTCGCGGTCGGCGCCGGGCTGATCCCCGCCTCGGCGGCGGTCGGGCGGTCGGCTAGGCCATGATCGGCACTCGCAGCGCTGAAGCCGGGGGCCGGCGCGGGCGCGGCCGCGACCACGACCGGTGCGGGCAACGGTGCCGGAGCCGTCGTGGTGGGTGCGGGAGTGGGTTTCGGAGTCTCGGCGACCCTGACCGGCGGCGGCAAGGGCGTTGGCGCCGGGGTCAGCCCGGTCGCGGGCTTCGGCGAGGGAAGCGGCGCGGCGTAGATGACGCGCGGTGACGGCTGGGGCGAAGGCGTGGGCGTGGGTGTCGGCGTCGCCCGCGGCGGGATATAGGAAGGCGGATTCATCGCCACTTCTACCGGCGCCGCCGGCTTCGGCGCAGGGACTACAGGCGCGAGGTCCTGGTCCTTCTTCCGCTTCTTGTGCTTCCTGGTGTCGTCCTGGACCGTCGGCCGCGGCTTGGGTTGCTCTGCCACGGCAAGAACCTTCGGTGCCGTCGGGTCGGGCCCGAGCCGCGGCAGCGCCGGGACCATCCGTGCATCGGCGACGCGTTCGGGCGTCGCCCGCAACTCGCCGAAATTGACCGCGAAAGCGCGGTCGGCGGCCGATAGCATCGGCAGCCGGTCGAAGAACGGGGCCAGCCCGGCACCCAGGCCCGGCGACATCATCGAATTGGCGATTTTCTGCGCACCCTCACGATCGCCGCTCATCGCCAGGATGAACGCGCGGTCGCGCCACGCCGCACGATCGCTCTTGCGCAGCAACGCGTCGAGCAGGTCGAGCGCTTCCTTCTTGCGCCCGGAAATCCCCATCGACAGCGCATAGCGCCGCGTTATCTCGTCATCGGGGCCCTTACGCAGTGCCAGCCGGTAATCGCGTTGCGCACGTTCCTGCTCACCGATCAGGTCGTAGGCGAGGCCGCGATCACCGGCATATTTACTGGGATCGAGCCCGCGCGCTTCTGCTTCCTGGAACCGCCGTAGCGCTTCGCCGGGACGCTCGGCACGCACCAGCAAGCTGCCGAGCCCCGCCTTTACCCGCGGATTGAGCGGATCGAGCTTTTCGGCGCGACCGAAAAATCCGGCCGCCGCGGTGTTGTCGCCCATCCTGAGGGTCAGTTCGCCGGCGGTGACCAATGCTTCGATGTCGAGCGGATTGGCGGCGAGAATGCGCATGTCCGCGGCCAGCGCGTCGGCATCTCGATTTTCATCGGCGGTCTGAGCAAAGGCTTGTCCACCGCTCATTGCCAAAACAACTGCGGCGAGACCGAGAGCGCGTCGGAACATCATGTCGGTTGTCAGCCTAAACCCGACGGTGGCTGAACGGGAAATGATCTTGTGCTTCACAAGCGGCGAGACGGGGTGCGGCGACGATGAACGTCACCGACACCCCGCAAATCGGCTTACTGGTTGTTCTGGCGGTGCAGGAAGCGCGGGATATCGAGCGAATCCTTGCCCTCGTCCTCGTCCGCTTCGGAGCGCGAGCCGCCGCGCGCGACGCTCTGCATCCGTTCGAACAAGGTGCCGCCAAGCTTCATGCGCGGGGCCGGCGGCGCTTCCGCCTCGTCACCGGTGGAAATGGCCGGAGCCTCTTCGGCGCTCTCACCCGGCGACAGCCAGCCTGGCGTCTCCTTGGCTTCAGTCTCGGCGGCCGCGGGCGCTTCATATTCGGCAGGAGCCGCCGCATCGTCGACCGCGACCTCGCTGCCCAATACCAGCTCGTCGGCGTCAGCCTCCGGCGCAGCGGTGTCCGCGCTGTCGACCGGAGTCTCGAGGTCCAGCGGCTGCGCGTCGGCTTCGGGGGCCTTCGCTTCGGGCGCCGCTTCGACCGGCGACGCCGGAATCACCGACTCCGTCCTGCGGCCGAAACTGAACGCGCGGGTCGCCGGCTCCGCGGCGGCTGCGGCCACGGCCGCACTATCGGCTTCGATCCCGGTGGCGACGACCGACACGCGGATCTTGCCTTCCAGGTCGGGATTGAACGCCGAACCCCAGATGATGTTGGCGTCTTCATCGACCAGTTCGCGAATATGGTTGGCGGCCTCGTCGACTTCGAGCAGGCGCATGTCCTCGCCGCCGGTGATCGAGACGATCACGCCCTTGGCGCCCTTCATGCTGACGCCGTCGAGCAGCGGGTTGGCGATCGCCTTCGACGCGGCTTCGATGGCGCGGTTGTCGCCCTCGGCCTCGCCAGTGCCCATCATCGCCTTGCCCATCTCCTGCATCACCGACCGCACGTCGGCGAAGTCGAGGTTGATCAGGCCCGGCATGACCATCAGGTCGGTGATCCCGCGCACGCCCTGCTGCAGCACTTCGTCGGCCATTTCGAAGGCCTGTTTGAACGTGGTATTGGCGTTGGCGACCAGGAACAGATTCTGGTTGGGAATAACGATCAGGGTATCGACGTACTTCTGCAGTTCCTCGATACCGGCCTCGGCCGCCTTGGCGCGGCGATTGCCCTCGAACGCGAACGGCTTGGTCACCACGCCAACGGTCAAGATGCCCATGTCGCGCGCCGCCTTGGCGATGACCGGGGCCGCGCCCGTGCCGGTACCGCCGCCCATGCCGGCGGCGATGAAGCACATATGCGCGCCTTCCAGCGTCTTGGCGACGCTGTCGATCGCCTCTTCCGCCGCGGCGCGTCCGATCTCAGGCCGCGCCCCCGCGCCGAGCCCTTGCGTGATCCGCACGCCGAGCTGGATCTTCTGTCCCGCCTGGCTCTGCTTGAGTGCCTGCGCATCGGTATTCGCGACGAGGAAGTCGACGCCTTGCACGTCGTTCTTCATCATGTTGGCGATCGCGTTGCCGCCCGCCCCACCGACGCCGATCACCGCGATGCGCGGAGTCAGCTCATCCACATCCGGAGGAAGAAATTCAACCATTACGCGTTCTCCGACGTGTTCCGCCCCCCGGAACACCTTAAACCCACAACTTCTTGCACCATCGCCCACCTACTATCCACTACAAATGGGGGTCGATGACGCATTTCTTTAATAATTCGCCCGAGCCGTTCTGATCAGGCGACGGAAGATCGATATCGGCGACGGACGGTGCACCATCTGGTGCTCCCCCGAGGCCAATGACCTGAGGTCGATCGGGTCGGTCGCGGCATGGTGGACCAATCCCGCCAAGGTCGCGAAAGCCGGTCCCGAATGCGCGTCGGGCAGGCCGGCAAGCCCGCGCGGCCGTCCGACCCGGACCGACCGGCCGAGCGCGGCTTGGGCGTAATCGGCGATGCCCTTGAGCTCGGCGCCGCCACCGGTCAGCACGACTTGGCGCCCGACATTGCCGTCGAATTTCATCGCGGTCAGCGCCTTGCCGATCTCTCCCATCAACAATTCGAGCCGCTGGCGGATCACCGCGATCAGCTGCGCCTTGGTGATGCGCGGCCCCTCGCCCGCGCCGTCGTCGCTCAGCGGCGCGATCTCGAGCATCTCATGATTGTCACGCGGCGTCGCATTGGCGCAGCCGTGGAAGCACTTCATCCGCTCGGCCTGGGCGCGGCTGGCGCCGAAGGTCGAGGCAATGTCGTCGGTGATGTCGCTGGCGCCCATCGGGACGGTGACCAGACCGACCAGCATGCCGCCGGCGAACAGCGACACGTTGGTGATCCCGGCGCCCATCTCGACCAGCGCGGTACCCAGTTCGCGTTCTTCTGCGCTCAGGCAGGCAAGCCCGGTCGCGACTGGCGCGGCGATGATCGACTTCACCTCCAAATGCGACTTGGCGACGCACAGGCCGATATTGCGCACCGGCGAACCATCGGCGGCGACGACATGGATATGGACGCCCATCCGGTCGGCATGCAGGCCAAGCGGGTTCTTGACCCCGGTAATGCCGTCGAGCGTGTAGAGCGCGGGCTGGGCATGGAGCACCATGCGGCCGGCGGGATCGATCGATTCCCGCCCCGCGCGCAGCAACGCGTCGATATCGGTCTGTTCGATCCGGTGGCCGCCCATCTCGAACTCGATCGAGGCGACATCGCTGACCAGCCCGCCGGCGGAAAAGCCGACCCAGACATTTTCGATATTGGTCTGGGCGATGCGCTCGGCCTGTTCGACCGCTTCGCGCACCGCAACTTCGGTCGCCGCCATGTCGGCGATGCAGCCGCGCCGGACGCCGCGGCTTTCGCGCTGGCCGGTGCCGAGCACGATCAGCTCGCCGCCGCTGCCCTTCTGCGCGATCATCGCGGAAACCTTGGACGACCCGATATCGAGTGCTGTGATCAGCCCCTCCGGCGGTGTCTTGGCCATAACTCTATTCCCCCACTCAAACCTGATCGCGCGACGCCGCGCGATCCGCCGATGCCGGCGCACTGCCCTGCGAACTCGTCGGAACCCCAATCCGGCTCGATCCGTCGGGCTTGCGCATCACCATCCGATCCGGGTCGCGCATATCGATCTTTAACCAACCTTTACCCAAAAGGCGAAGCGTACCATCCCTCTCCGCAAACGTACGGAGCGCCTTGGCAGCTTCATCGGTTCCTTCGGGCAGCGACAAAGTCTCTCCGGTGTCGAACAACAGGTCCCAGCGGCGGTTGCCGACCCAGGTCGCGGCGCGCACCTTAGGCTTGAGCGCGGGCGCGCTGGTCATCAGCGTCTGATAGGCCGGCTCCTGACGGTCGGCCCCCGGCCCGATCACCAGCGGCAGATCGGGCATAGCGTCCGCCGACACCGGTTCGAGATAGACGCCGTCGCGATCGATCAGGCTCAGCGTCCCCTCATTTTGCCATACCGCCGCGGGCGTGCGCTCGACGATCCGGATCAACAACGTGTCGGGCAGCCGCCGCGAGACATGGGCGTCCTGTACCCACCCATATTGCAGCAGCTTGTCGCGGATCTGGTTGAGGTCGACCAGCGGCATGGCGCGCGATTTCTGTTCGAGCGCGACGGCATAGACCGTCATCTGGTCCATCCGCTTGACTCCGCGGATCTCGATCTGCTCGACGCGGAACCCGGCATTGCCCGCCTGTTCGGCGACCGCGGTGCCGACCGCGCCGGGAATGCCGAAGATTTGCGCGACGATCAGCGCGGCACCGACTGCGAGCGCGAAGATCGACCAGGTAGCGATACGCTGCAGCGTATGATGGCTGATCGGCAGCCAGGCCAGGATGCGGTCGATGATCGACGGCTTCTTCTGCTTGCGCTTGGCCGACGGCCTGCGCGCGGTCGGCCGCCCGCTCTTGGCCGGCGCACGGCTCATGCCAGTGCCTCGTCGATGATCATCTGCACCAGCTCCGGATAGGAGATGCCGAGATGTTTCGCCTGTTCGGGCACCAGGCTCAAGGGAGTCATGCCGGGCTGGGTATTGACCTCGAGCAGGAACAATCCGTCTTCGCCCCGCTCATCGTCCCAGCGGAAGTCCGATCGCGATGCACCTTTGCAGCCGAGCAGATGGTGCGCTTCGAGCGCGAGCCGCTTGCACGCCGCGGCGATCGTGTCGGGAATTTGCGCCGGAAAGACGTGCTCGGTCATGCCGTCGGTATATTTGGCATCGTAATCGTACCAGCCGGACTTGGGCTTGAGTTCGGTCACGCCGAGCGCACGGCCGCCAAGGATAGCGGTGGTCAGTTCGCGGCCGCGGACATAGGGCTCGGCGAGCAGTTCCTCGAATTCCTGCCAAGGCCCAGCGACGTCGCGGCCGATCGGGTTGCCGTAATTGCCGTCATCGGTAACGATGGCGACGCCGACCGACGAGCCTTCGTTGACCGGCTTCAGCACATAGGGCCGCTTGAGCGGATCGCCCTCGAATACTTCCGCCGACTTGACGATCCGTCCGCCGGGCATGGGAATGCCGTGTGGGACCAACGCCTGTTTGGTCAGTACCTTGTCGATCGCGATGACCGAGGTGACCATTCCCGAATGGGTGTATTTGAGCCCCATCAGGTCGAGCATGCCCTGGACCGAGCCATCCTCTCCCGGCGTGCCGTGAAGCGCGTTGAAGACGATGTCGGGCTTCGCTTCGCTAAGCTTGATCGCGACGTCGCGGCCCATATCGATCCGCGTGACGCGATGACCGAGCGATTCCAGCGCCTCAGCGATGCCCTTGCCCGACATCAGCGAGACTTCGCGCTCGGCAGACCAGCCGCCCATCAGGACGACGACGTGGAGGCTCATAATTCCTCCCCGTTCACGGGGAGGGGGACCAGCCGAAGGCTGGTGGAGGGGGCGGGCCACAAGCGGCATCCGAGGAGGCGA
>NZ_BCYZ01000083.1 GCF_001598455.1 Sphingomonas pruni NBRC 15498 | reverse complement strand
ACGAGGGGCGCGGCGCGGAGGGGACACCCTCACCCGCCCGCCGCTTTGCGGCTCCTCCCCTCTCCCAGCGGGAGAGGGGCAGTGTTTCGCGCCAGACCATCAGAACAGCTGGCCGTGGATCATCGCGAGATGATCGGCGATCGGCCCGAGCGCGAGGCTCGGCAGGAAAGTGAGACCGCCCAGGATCAGGATGATCCCGACGAGCAGGCCGATCCACAGGCCGCCCTTGGTCGGGAACGACCCGGCACCGGCAGGGTGGTACTTCTTGCCGGCCAGGCTGCCGGCGATGGCAAGCACCGGGACGATCATGAAAAACCGCCCGACCCACATCGCGACCGCCAGCAGGCTATTGTACCAAGGCGTTCCCGCGCTGAGCCCGGCAAAGGCGGAGCCGTTGTTCGCGGTGGCCGAGCTGAACGCGTAGAGGATCTCGGTGAAGCCGTGCGGGCCCTTGTTGAGCGGCCCGGCGAGCCCATCGGGCATCACCGAGGACAGAGCGGTGAACCCCAGGATCGACAGCGGCAGCACCGCGATCGCCAGCACCGCGAGCTTGACCTCGCGCGCCTCGATCTTCTTGCCGACATATTCCGGGGTGCGGCCGACCATCAGCCCGGCGACGAACACCGCGAGGATGGCGAACAGCAGGAACCCGTACATCCCGGAGCCGACGCCTCCGATGACGATCTCGCCCAGTTGCATGTTGAACAGCGGGATGAGGCCGCCCAGCGCGGTCATGCTGTCGTGCATTGCATTCACGGCGCCGCACGAGGCGGCGGTGGTGACCGCGGCGAACAAGGCACTCGCGGCGGTGCCGAAGCGGACTTCCTTGCCTTCCATATTGGGGCCGGCGACACCGAGATGGTGGAGGACCGGATTACCCGCTGCCTCTTGCCAATAAGCCACGGTGGCGCCCGCCAGGAACAGGATGGTCATGGCGCCCAGAATCGCCCAGCCCTGGCGCGTATCGCCAACCGCCTTGCCGAACGTGTAGGTCAGCCCGACGCCGATCGCGAAAATCGACAGCATCTGGACCAGGTTAGTCATCGCCGAGGGATTCTCGAACGGATGCGCCGAATTGGCGTTGAAGAATCCACCACCGTTGGTGCCGAGCATCTTGATCGCTTCCTGGCTGGCGACCGGACCCATCGTGATCGTCTGCTTGACGCCTTCCAGCGTGGTCGCGTCGACCGACATGGCAAAGGTCTGCGGTACGCCGCTGAGCACGAAATAGAGCGCATAAACGACGCAGATCGGCAACAGCAGATAGAGCGTGATGCGGGTGATATCGGCCCAGAAATTGCCGATACCGGGCGATGCGGTGCCGCCCGGTGCCGGGTTGGGGGAGGGGCGCCGGGCGAACCCGCGGAACAGCGCGAAGGCAATGGCGATGCCGGTCGCCGCGCTGAGGAAGTTGTGGATCGTCAGCGCCATCATCTGGCTGAGGTTCGACATGGTCGACTCCCCGACATACCATTGCCAGTTGGTGTTGGTGACGAAGGCGATGGCCGTGTTCATCGAGCCATCCGCGCCCACGCCGGGGAGCTTGCCCTGATTGAACGGCAGGAACCCCTGCGCGCGCAGGATCAGATAGGTCAGCAGCACCGTGACCAGCTGGAATACCAGCATGTGGACGGCGTAGCGGCGCCAGCTCTGGTCGGTGTCGGGGTTGATCCCGGATAGCCGATAAAAACCCCGTTCGACGGGGCCGAGCACCGCATGGAGCGGCGTGCGCCGCCCCTCGTACAATGCGAACAACCACAGCCCGATCGGCTTGGCCAGTGCCGCCAGGATGGCGACGAAGAGCGCGATCAGCGCCCATCCCTGAAGCGTCATGACGATATCCTCAGAAGCGTTCGGGCCGCACGAGGACGGCGATGAGGTAGATCAGCAGGCCGAACCCGGTCAGCCCGGCGAGCGCGAGGTGCAGGTTCATCTCAGGCCTCGTCGCACAAGCGCACGAAGGCGAGTGTCGCCAGGAAGAGCCCGCCAAGCACGGCGAGCCAGGTGATGTCGGGCATGATCGGCCTCCTGTTGGATCGGCCGGCGAGATAGGAGCGGACGGCATTAAGGTGCGCGGGCGAAAGCGGCCCGGCGGCATTAAGAAGCCATTAGAATCGCACCGTCGAGACTTGCCTTATCGGCGGTTCGTGCCGATCCCCTGCTTCTGCCTTAGCCGCGACACGGGAGTTTTGCGCAGTTGCTCGACGATAACCGCCCTTCACCGGATGCGCTGCTGCGTGCCGCGAAAGCTGAAGAGCGTGGGCGGCTGAAGATCTTCCTCGGCGCCGCGCCGGGAGTCGGCAAGACGTTCGAGATGCTGCGCGAAGGCGCCGAGCGGCAACGCGCCGGCACCGATGTCGTGGTCGCGGTGGTCGAAACGCATGGTCGCGCCGAAACCCAGACGCTGGTCGAACCGCTGGAGGTAATCGCGCGCCGTCCCATCGATTATCAGGGACACCGGCTGGACGAAATGGATCTGGACGCAGTGCTGGAACGTCGGCCGCAACTCGTCTTGGTCGACGAATTCGCGCACACCAATGCACCCGGCAGCCGCCACCCCAAGCGCTGGCAGGACGTGATGGAACTGCTCGACGCCGGGATCGACGTCTATACCACGCTCAACGTCCAGCATGTCGACAGCCTCAACGATGTCGTCGCCAGCTTCACGCGCGTGCGTGTCCGCGAAACCGTGCCCGACAGCGTGTTCGACGGCGCCGAGGTCGAAGTGGTCGACTTGCCGCCCGACGAACTGATCGAGCGGTTGAAGGCGGGCAAGGTCTATATTCCTGCCGAAGCGACCCGGGCGCTCGATCGCTTCTTTTCCAAAGCCAATCTGTCGGCGCTGCGCGAGATGGCGCTGCGCCGCGCGGCGCAGAGTGTCGATCAGGCGCTGACCGAGCATCTCGATACTCATGCCGTGACAGGCACCTTTGCCGGCGGCGAGCGCGTGCTCGTCGCGGTCAGCGAATTGCCAGGCGCGGACACATTGGTCCGCGCCGCCAAGCGCCTGGCCGACGCCTTGAAGGCACCATGGCAAGCCGTGTTCATCGAGACCCCGCGCGCCGCCGGATTCGGCGAAGAGCAACGGCGCCAGGTCGCCGACATGTTGGGCCTCGCCGCAAGCCTGGGCGCGACGATCGCGACCATCCCCGCGGAGAGCGTCACCGCGGGCTTGCGAGATCAGATCGCCGAGGCGCGGATCACGCAATTGGTGATCGGCAAGTCGAGCCGCAGCTGGTGGTTCGCCTTGCGTCACGGATCCGTGGTCGACGCGATGCTGGCGGCGGGCGAGGGTTTGGCGGTCCATGTCATTCCCGCCGGCGGTGCACCGGCGCAGACCAGAACCAGCGTTCCGCGCGGCGACTGGAGCCTTGCGATCGACGCATTCGTGCCGGTGCTGTTGGTGGCGCTGACGACGGTGCTGACCCGGACGGTCGAGCCGTGGATCGGGCCGGGGGGTATCGACCTCATCTATCTGTTGCCGGTGATCGTCGCCTCGGCGCGGCTTGGGCTGTGGCCGGGTGTCGCGACCGGCATCTTGTCGGGTCTCGCCTATAATTTCTTCTTCCTGCCTCCGCTTTACACCTTCACCATCGCCGATCCGCAGAGCCTGCTGACGCTGTTCGTCCTGATCGGCATCGCGACCTTTACCGCGAACCTGACCGGCCGCTTGAAGATACGCGCGACGATCGGTGCGCGCAGCGCGCAGGAGAATGCGGCGGTCGCCGGGTTCGGCCAGGCGCTGGCGCGCGCGTCGGACTGGCGGAGCACCAGCCAGACGATCTGCAGCGAAGCCGCCCGCCTGCTCGGCGTGACCGTGATCCTGCTCGATCAGCGTGACGGCGAACTCGAATGCATCGCCTCGGCTCCGGGGCCGATACCCGAGCTCGGCACGGTCGACCGCGCCGCCGCCGACTGGGCTTGGGCCAAGGGAGAGGCCACCGGAGTCGGTACCGGCACCCTGGTTTCGGCGGACTGGCAGTTTCAGCCTCTCAAGACCTCGCTCGGCGTGCTCGGCGTGGTGGGTCTGCTTGCCGAGGATGGTGGCAACCCGGTGGGTGCGGATCGCGCGGTGTTGCTGACCACCTTGCTCGGCCAGGCCGCGCTCGCGCAAGAGCGGCTAAAGCTTGAGGACCAGCTGCGCGACGTATCGGTCTTGCGCGAGCGCGACCGGCTGCGCGCGGCGTTGTTGTCATCTATCGGGCACGATCTGCGCACGCCGCTGACATCGGTCGCTGCCTCGGTCGACGCATTGGCGCGGCAATATCCCGATGCCGCGGCGGTACCCTTGGCCCGCGCCGATATCGCCCGGCTGCGGCGCTTCCTCGACAATCTTCTCGACATGGTGCGGCTCGATTCGGGTGCGCTGGCGATCTCCCTCGAAGCGATCGACCTGACCGACGCGGTGGCGAGCGCGGTTCACGATCTCAAGGACTTGTTGCGCGGCGTGCATATCGATTTGCAGGTTCCGGTCGACCTGCCGCTGGTCCGGGCCGACCCGACCCTGCTCCATCACGTGCTGATCAACCTGCTCGCCAATGCGGCGATCCATGGCGGCGACGGGCGCGTCGCGATCATCGGCAAGAGGACACCCGACACCGTGTTGCTGTCGGTGCGCGACCATGGTCCGGGGCTGGAGCCGGGCTCGGAGAAGCGCGTGTTCGATACGTTCGCGCAGGGGCGCGGGAGCGATCGCAGCGGGGGTAGCGGCCTCGGCCTCGCCATCGCCAAGGGATTCGCCGAGGCGATGCAGGTCGGCATCGCCGCGCGCAACCACCCCGACGGCGGCGCCGAATTCTCGCTCGCCTTCGCCGTCTGACCCGATTCCTCCGATCCGGCTCTGCCGGACCTCGATTCGTCGCAAGCCGTTTGTACATCAAAACGATCGGAATAGCTTTGAGTCAGGCGCCGCCGAGTCGGAGGCGCTCGCAAGAACAGAGGCGACGCGCCCGCTTGGGAGAGCTGTCATGGATCGCGACTTCGATACGTCGTTCGACAAGCCTGTTCCGATCATCGTCTCGGTGAAGGGCGATACCCAGATTGCGGCACGATTGCTGCGCGTCGAACTCGACCTTTCCCGCTTCCACAGCGGGCGCTGGGCCTTGCAGCTCGACGCCGTGATGGCCAATCGCGCCGAGCCTGCCGTCATCCTCGCGCAAGGGGTCGCATGTCTGGCGGTGGCTTGGTGGGCCCAGCTCTCGCCGCGCTCCTACCTCCGCAACATCCGCGGCGCGGTGCTGTTGTCGCCGCTCAGCTATGGCTTCGGCCAGTCGGCGATGGCCCGAAACGTGCGGCTGAGTCCGGCAACCAAGCTGCCCTTCCCGTCGATCGTAGCCTGCGATCCCACGCCCGCGGTCGAACAGGTACTGGCGCTGGCCGACAGCTGGGGAAGCCGCTTCGTCGATCTCGGCAGCCTTACCCCCGATCATCCGACCAATCGCAGCGCGATCGGCACGCATGCCGAGGAGCGGCTGGTCGACCTGCTCGCGACTTTGGGCAGCGACGCGTTCGCACGACCAATGCCCGAACGCGCCGATCCGGAGCGGCTACTCGCGCTGGTCGATTAAGACACGGTACGCGGTGACAGCGGTGCGCTTCGTCCTTAACAAGGCGGAGTGACCGGGGGCGACGCCACAAGAACATTGCGCATGATGCTGGCGATCACGCGCGCCCTGGCGGCGATGAGCCCGCGGCGCACGGCAATCGCCCTGGCCCTCGCGCTCGGCGGCGCCGCGGTCGAAGGCGCCGGGCTGCTGCTGCTCGTGCCGATCCTGACCGTGGCGACCGGCGGTGGGCCCGGCTGGGTACGGAATTATGCCGAGAAATGGGGCATTGTCGGCACGTCCCAGTTGATCGCTTGGATGATGATCGCGTTCATGGCGATGATGGTGGTGCGCGGGCTGGTGCTCTATGCGCGCGACCTTTCGATGCAGTCGCTTCAGGCACGGTTCGTCGATGCGCAGCGCCTGCGCATCCTGCGCGCGCTGGCGGTGGCCCCGTGGCGCGAAATCGCCGCGCTCGATCATTCGCGCACGACGACGTTGATCGGGATCGACGTGATCCGGATCGGTACCACCGCTCAGCAATTGATCCAGATGACGGTCGCCTTGATTTCCACTTTGGTGCAGCTCGCCGTGATCGCGGCGCTTGCCCCGGTTCTGGCGCTGGTGGCCGGTGTGGCGATGGTGATCGGTGCGATGCTGATCGCGCTCGGTCAGGCCCGCAATCGCAACAGCGGCGAACAGGCCTTGCGCGCGGGCCAGAACATGATGAGCAATGCCAGCAGCTTTCTGGGCGGACTGAAGATCGCGGCCGCGCAACAGATGCGCGATCGTTTCGTCGACGAATTCGCGGCGTCGCAATCGGTCGCGCGGCGCCGGCAATTATGGTTCCAGCGCGACCAGGCGCGGGCGCGCTTGTGGTTCACCCTGGGAGCGGCGGTGGCATTGGCCGGCGTCGTGCTCGCGGGCATCAACCTGCTGGACGTGCCGCCGGCGCGGCTGATCATCGTCGTCCTGGTCTTCGGCCGGATGGCGGGCCCGGCCCAGGCGATCCAGCAATCGATCCAGCAAGTCGCCTATGGCGTCCCGGCGTTCGAAGCAGTGCGCGATGCGGAGCGGCATTTCGGGGCCTTCGCTCAGACCAGCGCGGAGGTTCCGCCAGCCGGAGCGATCGAGCTCTCGCACGTCACGTATCGGCATCACGGCGGCGGCGGCGTGAGCGATGCGACGCTGACGATCGCCGAAGGATCGATCACCGGGCTGACCGGCGCGAGCGGGGGCGGCAAGACCACGTTGGTCGACATCATCACCGGGCTACTCGAACCGCAACAGGGCAGGATCACCGTCGGCGGACGCGCGCTCGGCGGCGGCTGGGGCGGGGCGATCGCCTATGTCCCGCAAGACGGCTTCCTGTTCCACGACAGCGTGCGCCGCAACTTGGATTGGGGCGATGAGACGATCAGCGAGGACATGATGCACGCGGCGATCGAGATGGTCGGCGCGACCGCGATCGTCGCGCGCATGCCGACAGGAATCGACAGCGTCGTGGGCGAGCGCGGCGCGCTGCTGTCAGGCGGCGAGCGCCAGCGCCTGGCCATCGCCCGCGCCTTGTTGCGCAAGCCCCGCTTGCTGGTCCTCGATGAGGCGACCAACGCGATCGATCAGGCCAGCGAAGGCGAATTGCTGACGCGCCTCGCCGCGCTCGATCCGCGCCCCACGATCCTGATCGTCGCGCATCGCGATTCGAGCTTGCGGCTGTGCGACACGCTGATCCGCGTCGATGATGGGGTGGCGCGAGTGGAGGATCATCCGATTTAACCGTCATGCCGGGCTCGTCCCGGCATCCAGCGTGCCGCTAGCGACAGGCAAGAGGCTTAGGCTACTCCGTCGCTGCCCGCTGTACCCCGGAACACGTCCGGGATGACGGCTGAAGACTAACGTTAGATCGCTCCCGCGAACGTATCGCACTGGCGATAATCGCCGGTGTCGATGCCTCGCTTGAGCCAAGTCATGCGCTGCTCGGACGTGCCGTGGGTGAAGCTGTCGGGCATGACGCGGCCCTGCGTCTCGCGCTGCAGTGTGTCGTCGCCGATCGCCTTCGCCGCGGTCATGCCTTCCTGCAGGTCGTTGGGTTCCATGCGATCACGGTTCTGCGCGGCCCAGACGCCGGCGAAGCAATCCGCCTGGAGTTCGAGCATCACCGACAGGCGATTTCCCTCCACCTCGCTCGAGCTGCGCTGCAGCCGCGTCACGCGATCGGAGATACCCATCAAATTCTGGATATGATGGCCGAATTCGTGCGCGATAACATAATCCTGCGCGAAATCGCCCGGCGCGCCGAAACGCTGCGACAATTCCTGGAAGAAGCTGGTGTCGAGATAGATGCCCTGGTCGCCGGGGCAATAGAACGGCCCCATCGCCGACTGCGCTGCGCCGCAGCCCGACTGGCCGTTACCCGAATAGAAGACTAATTTCGGCGCGACGAAGCGCTGGCCCTGTTGCTGGAAGATCGCCGCCCAGGTCTTGTCGGCGGAGCTGAAGGCGTTGCAGGCCACCTTGGAGCTGGCGTCGATCGTACAGCTCGATTTAGCATCGGTGCCGCCCGCGGGCCGGGTCGCGCTGGTCGGCGCATAACTGCCGCCTGATCCGCCGGTATCGGCGAAGTGCAGCCCGCCGCTCAGCAGGAAGAACAGGCCGGCCACGACCGCGACGCCCAGGCATCCGAACCGGTTGAAGATGAACGGCAGGAACGCGAACAACAGCCCGCCGCCTCCACCACCGAAACCGCCGAACCCGCTGCCGCCTTGGCCACGCTGATCCTCGACATTGATGTTGGGATCGAAGTCGTCGAGCCGCATCGGCTGCCCCTTTTGTCGTTTTCGTCGCGTATCAAAATGCGCGCCAACGCCCATGGTTGCAATCGCCCGATTGATCGACTCGGCCTCTTGGCCCATGCGACTGGGCGATGGTCGATCCCGCCGCCCGCCGCCGCGCCAAGATGCTGCCCTTGCCCGAACAGGTGGCGCTGGTGCTTCAGGGCGGAGGCGCGCTGGGCAGCTATCAGGCCGGCGTCATCGACGGGCTGGAGGCCGCCGGCATCGAACTCGACTGGGTCGCGGGCATTTCGATCGGCGCGGTCAATGCCGCGATGGTCGCGGGCAACCCGCCCGAGCGCCGCGTCGAACGGCTGACGGCATTTTGGGACAAGGTGACGAGCGCGTTGCCCAGCTTCCCGATCTTTCCCGACGACATGGTGCGTGAGACGCTCCACGAGTGGTCGGCGGGGTTCGTCATGCTGGCAGGCGTCCCGGGCTTCTTCACACCACGTGGATTGCCCCCGGTGATGGCCGCCCCGGGAACGGTCGCCGCGCTCAGTTTCTACGACAGCGCGCCGCTGGAGGACACGCTGAACGATCTCGTCGACTGGGATCTGCTCAACGACGGTCCCGTGCGGCTGTCGGTCGGGGCGGTCGATGTCGAAAACGGCAACTTCCGGTATTTCGACAACCGTTTCGAGCGGATCGATGCACGCCATATCATGGCGTCGGGTGCGTTGCCGCCGGGGCTTCCTCCGGTCGAAATCGAGGGCCGGTTGTGGTGGGATGGCGGGCTCGTCTCCAATACCCCGCTCAGCCATGTGCTCGATCACCAGACCGAAGGGTTGCTGGTGTTCCAGGTCGATCTGTTCCCATCGATCGCGGTGCGGCCGCGGACGATCATGGACGTGATGGCGCGCGAAAAGGAAATCCGCTTTTCCAGCCGGTCGCGCGAAATCTCGACGCAATTGATGCGGTTGCGCAAGGATCGCGAGATCGCGCGGCGCGTGCTCGCCAAACTGCCGCCCGAAATGGGCAACGATCCCGACGTCCGCGCGCTCGCCGAGCGGTCGGCCGAATATCCGGTCAATCTGGTCCATCTGATCTATCGCGCCAATGCCTGGGAAGGCGGCGCGCGCGACTTCGAATTCTCGGCGCGGACGATGCGCGAGCATTGGCAAGCCGGTAGCGAAGATGTCGCCGCGACCATGGCCAATGCCGAATTGGTCGCCGAGAACATCATCGACGGCAAGACCGCCGCTTTCGATCTCACCCGCCGCTAAGGAGAAGACCCCAATGTTCCTCAAGGGCAAGAGCGCCATCGTCACCGGTTCGACCTCGGGCATCGGCCTCGCTTATGCCAAGGCGTTCGCCGCCGAGGGCGCGAGCGTGATGATCAACGGTTTCGGCGATGCCGCCGCGATCGAGCAGGAACGCGCCGCGCTGGAGGCGACGAGCGGCGCGAAGGCGCTCTACGACGCCGCTGACATGACCAAGGCCGAGGCGATCGAGGCCATGGTCAAGCGCTGCCATGACGAACTCGGCGGGCCAGACATCATCGTCAACAATGCCGGCATCCAGCATGTCGCCCCGATCGACGAATTCCCGGCCGACAAATGGGACGCGATCATCGCCATCAACCTGACCAGCGCGTTCCACATGATGCACGCCGCTATTCCCTATATGAAGGCGGCAAAATGGGGCCGGATCATCTCGACCGCTTCGGCGCACAGCCTGGTCGCGAGCCCCAACAAATCGGCCTATGTTGCCGCCAAGCACGGCATTGCCGGCCTGACCAAGACCGCGGCCCTGGAGGTTGCGACCCACGGCATCACGGTCAATGCGATCTCGCCGGGCTATGTCTGGACGCCGCTGGTCGAGAACCAGATCCCCGATACGATGAAGGCGCGCGGCCTGACTCGCGAGCAGGTGATGAACGACGTGCTGCTCGCCGCGCAGCCGACCAAGGAGTTCGTCACGCCGGAACAGGTCGCGGCGCTCGCCGTGTTCCTGTGCCGCGACGAGGCGAAGTCGATCACCGGCGCCAATATGACCGTCGACGGCGGCTGGACCGCAGCCTGAGTCTTTTCGGCTTCGCTGAACGAGAGCTCAACATATCGCCTGCGCAACCAACCTTTCGATGGTTGGTTGTCAGGGCATGAAAAGGGCGCATTTCGGGACGCTAATAAGCGCCCTGTTCGTGGTCGCTGTTCCGGCGGTGGCGAAAGACAAAATACAAACGGACTGGCGGCGCGTGGCTACGGCGCACGACCGTATGCGCCTGCGCAACACGCGTCAGGCGTGGCTTGAGGCGCTCGCCAAGGCACGCGCCGCGGGGCAGGGCAAGGCGATCGCGGCGCAAGGCGTGTTGTTTGACCCCGACCGCGCCCTCGCGGACGCCAAGCCGCCCGCCAGCGATTATCGCTGTCGGGTCTTCAAGCTCGGCGGGCAGCGGCCGGGTAATCGCGACTTCACTGCCTATCCAGCCTTCCGCTGCCGCATCGATCCCGAAGGCGGGCTGCTGAGTTTCTACAAGATCGGCGGATCGCAACGCCCGGTCGGGCTGATATTCGACGATGGCGGCGCCCGACAGATCTTCCTGGGCACGCTGTCACTCGGCGACGAGGATATGCCGATGGATTATGGCCGCGACGCCAATCGTGACATGGCGGGAATCGTCGAGCGGATCGGGCCGCGGCGCTGGCGGCTGGTGCTGCCCTATCCGCATTTCGAATCGTGGCTCGATGTGGTCGAACTGGTGCCGATCGGCTGAAGTTCAGCGCACAGCGGAACGTGCGGTGCCGTAGAAGGTCTTGGCGTTGGCTTCGACCCGGGTGACCTGAGGGTTCATCGCCAGCACCGATTCGAGAAAGGCGTGCGGTTTCTTGACGAATTTCGGCTGGATCACCGCGCGCAGGCCCGAACGGCGCGCGGCTTCGGCGACGAAATGAACGCAGTTGCGCTTGCTCGCGCTGTAATGGTGATCGCCTTTATCGCCCCATTCCTCGGTCAGATGGAGCACCGAATCATATTGCGCATCGGTCAGCCAGACCGAGAAATGGGCGAAGCTGCCCATGATGTAGCTACGCGGCGTGATGTCGATCTTGCCGGGCACGTCACCGAACAGGATCGCAGGGGAAATGACCTTGGCGGTGAAGCCATAGGAAATGTCGACCGGCCGCCCGCCCCGATCGGGCGTGCCGTCGAGCGTGAAGAAAGCGTGGGGGAACATCTGCCCTTCTTCGCGCGACCAGAAAGTGATGCGGACCTTGGCGGCGGCGGGCTGCGCGGCGAACGCCACGCAAACGAGCAGGAGCGCGAACGCGGTACGAAGACGGAGATGCATGGCAGGGCTTTAACAAGCGCATGCGGTTCGGGGGAAACAAAATTCCTCCCCGGAACGGGGAGGGGGACCACGACGCGCAGCGGCTTGGCGGAGGGGGCCTGCCACAAATGCGCAATGGGCCGCGAGTTTGCTGAAGGAGGGGCCCCTCCACCACCGCCTTTGGCGCGTTCGAGCGAGATCCTGTCCCCCGGACCCGATCTTGGCTTGCCGGGGGCAAGCCAAAGCTCGGACGCCCCCTCCCCGAGCAAGCTCGGGGAGGAATATAGAAAATGCCCGCCGAGATGAACCCGGCGGGCATCCTTTCCTCCCCAGGAAAGTCGGAAACCTTACAAGACCGACGTGCAGGCGCCTGTCTCTCGCCCGGTCCGATGGCCGAATATCGCTCGCTGGGCGATAACGGAGTCGCCATCGCGAAGGTCTGGCTGTCGATCGATCAAGGGCAAGATCGGTCTTTATGTAAAGTATTGACAACTCGCCTCGGCCGCCGGATCGCTGCGCCAGGAATCATTCCAGTCAAGGATGGGCATGGCGGATCGGAAATTGCTGGCGGGACACGCGGTACGGCGGCTGCGGCGACGCGAGGGTCTTACCCAGGCGGCGATGGCGGAGATGCTCGCGATCTCGCCCAGCTATCTCAATCTGGTCGAGAAGAACCAGCGCCCGCTCTCCGCCGCGTTGCTGGTCAAGCTGGCCGAGACATTCGATTTCGATCCGCGCGCGCTGGCGGCGGGAGAGCCGGGCGGCGGGGCGGCGGCGATCCGGCGGCGGCTGGCCGATCCGATGTTCGCCGACCTTGAGATCGACCGTAACGAGGTGGAGGAGTGGCTGGCGGGTGCCCCGGGGGGCGCCGAAGCCTTTGCCCGCGTGTTCGATCGGCTGGGCCAGGGCTCAGCGACCGGAGAGACCGGCGGGACTGGCGACGTGATCGCCGAGCTACGCAAGGAGATCGAGCGCTGGCGCGGCCATTATGCCGATCTCGACGCGGCGGCGGAGGCGCTGGCCGACGAATTGCGGATGGGCGCCGGCGATCTCTATGGCGCGATCGCCGAGCGACTGCGCGTCAAGCACCAGCTCACCATTCGCGTCCTGCCGGTCGACGTGATGCCCGATCTGTTGCGGCGGACCGACCTCCATGCCCGCCAATTGCAAGTGTCGGAGATGCTCGATGCCGCAAGCCGTACCTTTGCGGCGGCCTATCAGCTCGGCCAGATCGAAGCGCGATCGATGGTCGAGGCGCTGGTTCAGGGTGCGGGTTTCGCCGACCGCGCGGGCGAACGCCTCTATCGCCGCTATCTCACCAGCTATTTCGCCGCGGCGGTAATGATGCCTTATGCCCGTTTCTTGCGCGCGTGCGAGGCGACGGGATACGATCTCGAATTGCTGCAGCGGCGCTTCGGCGCCGGGTTCGAGCAGGTCGCGCACCGACTGACCACGCTGCAGCGCGTGGGCGCGCGCGGGCTGCCGTTTTTCATGGTGCGCGTCGACCGCGCCGGTCAGGTCTCGAAGCGCTTTTCGGGCGCCAGCGGTTCGCCGCTGGTCGAAAGTGACCGGCGGTGTCCGCTCTGGCGCGTGCATTCGGCATTCGACCGGCCCGGCGACCTCATGGTTCAACTGGTCGCGCTCGAGGACGGCGCACGCTGGCTGACCCTCTCGCGCACGGTGACGCCGCAGGGGCGCCGTTATGGCGCGGTGCAGGCCGAATTCGCGGTCGGGCTTGGCGTTTCGGCGGACGTCGCGGGAAGCCTGGCGGTGGCACGGGGAATCGACCTGAAAGGCGAGGCAACGCCGATTGGTCTGGGATGTCGCGCCTGCGCGCGCCCATCTTGCCCGCAACGCAGCGCCGCGCCGGCAGGCCGGGCCTTGCTGGTCAACGAGCGCGAGCGCGGAGTCAGCCCGTTCACCTTCGGCGGCGATTGACGATCCCGACTAGCCGCCTGGTATGTCGGTCATCGCCGCGGCAAGGATATCGTAAAGCTGCCGTGCGGCCGGTTCGAGGACGCGGCCGCCATCATGGATCGACAGGACGAACGGCTCGCCGGACGGATCGGGAAGCCCTTCCTCATTGCCGAGCACGTGCAGGTCGGCAGGGACGCCGATCGGGATGCGCAAGGTCACGCCCAGCCCGGCTTCGACCGCCGCCCACAGGCCCCGCGCGCTCGCGCTGGTCATCACGATCCGCCAGGGCACACCGGCGGCTTCGAGCAAGGCAAGCGCGCGCTGACGGAAAAAGCAGGGTGCTTCGGTCAGTACCAGTGGGAGCGGCTCGTTGCCTGCTGGATCCCAATGCAAGCGGCGGGGCGAGGGTCCGATCCAGATCGCCTTGAGGGCCGCCAGCGGTCTGGCATCGGCGCGGTCGGTCTGGTTCATGGCGAGCGCGACATCCAGTGCGCCGCGGTCGAGTCGGTCGATCAGCGCACGGTTGCGGTCGACGATCGTTTCCAGGCGAATCCCCGGATGCGCGCGATTGAATCGTCCGAGCACGTCGGGAAGCCAGGTTTCGGCGAGATCGGGTGGCAAACCGAAGCGTACCTGGCCCTGCGCCGCGGTCCCCCGGACCGCGATCAGCGCCTCATCGTTGAGGTCGAGGATACGCCGAGCATAAGCCAGCAGAATTTCGCCGGCTGGCGTCGGCGCGAGGCCGCGGCCTTGTTTCGCGAACAGCGGCTCTCCGACCTGGTCCTCGATCTTGCGGATCTGCTGGCTGACTGCCGATTGCGACCGTCCGACGCGTTCCGCGGCGCGACCGAAGCCGCCCAACTGCTCGGCCAGGACCAAGGTCCGGAGCACGTCCATATCGAGATTGGGCATTTTCATACTTCAGAATAACCGAAGCGAAGAATTAAAACTATTCGTTTTTGCCGATGATTGGGTTCGGGTAGCGGGTCCGGGAAGGAGACTTGCCATGTTCAGACTGTTACCGCCGCCGCGTACGATCGAAGTGGCTGCCGCTGCCATCCTGATCGGCGGGTCGCTCGCCGCCACGCCCGTAGCGGCCGAGCGTCCGTCGCTGCCGCGCGAACTGGTCGGGACCTGGTCGCTGGTCGCGGCCGACGTCCAGCATCCTGACGGCAGTGTCAGCCGCGATTACGGCGCCGCGCCACGCGGGAGCATGATGGTGGATACTGCCGGTCGCTACGCGCTGATGATCTACAAGAGCGAACGGCCGCATTTTGCGTCGGGCGACCGCGCCACCGGCACGCCGGAAGAGTATCGCGAGATCGCGTTGGGGATGAGCGTGCATTACGGGATATTGAGCGCGGACGTGAAGGCACACACATTGACCTTCGCGATCGAGCAGGCGAGCTTCGCGAACTGGAACGGCACGAGACAGGTCAGGCAATACGAGTTGAAGGGCAGAGTGTTGCGCTACACCGTCGCCGCCCGCCCCAATGGCGATATCCCGATCTCGGTCTGGCGCAAGGTTGCTTAGGTGTAAATTAAATTACAGGTTATCTACCGATGTTGCGTCTGAAGTCACATCGTGACCGCTATCTACCTCATGGCGGCGACTGATAAAATGTAAATCGATGTACATAACCTCGCATCACCACAAGCGAGGACGTACCGTGACCTACCAAGATTCGATCGCTGCCACCGCTCAGCTCATCAAGAGCCATAACGGCACCTGGGACGGAATCGGCGCCGAGGCGGTGGCGCGGATGCAGATCCAGAACCGGTTCCGCACCGGGCTCGACATCGCTCGCTACACCGCGGCGATCATGCGCCGCGACATGGCGGCCTATGATGCCGACCCGGCCAACTACACCCAGTCGCTCGGTTGCTGGCACGGGTTCATCGGCCAGCAGAAGATGATCAGCATCAAGAAGCATTTCGGATCGACCGAGCGCCGCTATCTCTATCTTTCGGGATGGATGGTCGCCGCGCTGCGCAGCGAGTTCGGGCCGTTGCCCGACCAGTCGATGCACGAAAAGACCAGCGTTCCCGCGCTGATCGAGGAGCTCTACACCTTCCTCCGCCAGGCCGATGCGCGCGAGCTCGGGATGATGTTCCGCGAGCTCGACGCGGCGCGCGAAATGGGCGACGAGGTTGCCGAACAGCGCCTGCTCCAGGCGATCGACAATCACCAGACACACGTCGTGCCGATCATCGCCGATATCGACGCCGGCTTCGGCAATGCCGAGGCGACCTATCTGCTGGCGAAGAAGATGATCGAGGCCGGCGCCTGCGCGCTGCAGATCGAGAACCAGGTGTCCGACGAAAAGCAGTGCGGGCATCAGGACGGCAAGGTCACCGTGCCGCATGAGGACTTCCTGGCGAAGGTCCGGGCGTGCCGTTACGCGTTCCTCGAACTCGGTGTCGAGGACGGCATCATCGTCACCCGCACCGACTCGCTCGGCGCCGGCCTGACCAAGCAGATCGCGATCAGCCACACACCGGGCGATCTCGGCGACCAGTATAATTCGTTCCTCGATTGCGAGGAGATTGCGGTCGGCGACCTCAAGGCCGGCGACGTCGTGATCGAGCGCGACGGCAAGCTGGTGCGTCCGAAGCGGCTGAAGTCGAACCTCTACCAGTTCCGCGAAGGGACGGGGGCGGATCGCTGCGTGATGGACTGCATCGCCTCGCTGCAGAACGGTGCCGACCTGCTGTGGATCGAGACCGAGAAGCCGCATATCGAGCAGATCGCCTCGATGGTCGATCGCATCCGCGAAGTCGTGCCCAATGCCAAGCTGGTCTACAACAATTCGCCCAGCTTCAACTGGACGCTCAACTTCCGCCAGCAAGTCTATGACGCCTGGGTGGAAGCGGGCCGCGACGTGTCGGCCTATGATCGCGCCAAGCTGATGAGCGTGGATTACGACGCCACCGATCTGGCGGCCGAAGCCGACGAGCGGATTCGCACCTTCCAGGCGGACGCCGCGAAGCGGGCGGGGATCTTCCACCACCTGATCACCTTGCCGACCTATCACACCGCGGCTTTGTCGACCGACAATCTGGCCAAGGAATATTTCGGCGAGGCGGGGATGCTGGGCTACGTCAAGAACGTCCAGCGCCAGGAAATCCGCCAGGGCATCGCCGCGGTGAAGCACCAGAACATGTCGGGCAGCGACATCGGCGACGATCACAAGGAGTATTTCGCTGGAGAGGCGGCGCTCAAGGCGGGTGGGGCGCACAATACGATGAACCAGTTCGCGGCGTGATCGAGCGGGATAGCTCCGGCTATCCCGCGACCAAAAAGACATCGCCGCCTGAACCTGGGCGAGCGACGTCCGCCGCTTAATCCCCCTTGCGGCGGACCATGGACGGCCCGGAGGTAAGTAGCCCCTCCGGGCCGTTTCGTTTTGGCGTCATCTCCCTCTCCCCTTGTGGGAGAGGGAAGGGGCCCGCTCGCGGAGCGAGTGGGTGAGGGGGACCCAAGAGCATATTACTCGTGACTCCCCCTCACCCTTCCGCCGC
>NZ_BCYZ01000082.1 GCF_001598455.1 Sphingomonas pruni NBRC 15498 | reverse complement strand
CGGCGGAAGGGTGAGGGTCGATTGCAGCCAGATGCTACCCTCATCCTTCCCACTCGCTACGCGAGCGGGCCCCTTCCTTCCCCCAAAGGGAGAAGGAGAAAGGCGGCGCCCGGATGGTCCGGACGCCGCCTCGTTAATTGTCGTTAGCCGTCAGCGTTTAAGCAAAAAGCTTCGCCCAACGCCGCTCGGGACGGTCCTTCCACAGGCCACGATGATACGCATCGCTCGCCAGCAGCGGCATTACCGATCCGGCCTCGGCGAATACCATCTGCTCGATGCCGGTGTTGACCTTGCCCCAGCTCGCCGCTTCCTGCAGCGTCGAGGACGAGCAGGCGCCGTCGCGGACGTCGGCGACGGTGATCTGCACGGCATATTTGTGCACTTCGACATCCTCGTGGCCGAGGATCTCGGCGCAAACCACGGTGTCCTGGACGAAGTTCTTCGGCACGCCGCCGCCGATCATCAACAGGCCGGTAGTCCCGGCCTGGATCTTGATCTCGGTCAGCTCGCGGAAGTCGGCGATCGCGTCGAGCACCATATAGGGCTGACCCGACTTGGCGCGGTCGACCTGGTGCTTGACCAGGCCGAAGCCCGCCGACGAGTCGACGAACGCCGGGCAGAAGATCGGCACGTCGTGCTCGTAGGCGAGCTTGACCAAGCTGTTGTCCTTCTTGCCATGCTCGGCGAGATACTTGCCCATCTCGCGGATGAACGCGCGGCTCGAATAGGGCTTGGCTTCCAGGCTGTCGGCGATCTTCAGGATCGTGTGATCGCAATCCTGGAGCTGCTCCTCGTCGATATAGGTGTCGTAGATGCGGTCGATATAGAGCGAGCGCAGCGTATCGTCGTCCGGGATTTCAAGCGCTTGGTAGTGCTTGTGACCAAGACCCTCGAAGAAATCCATGTCGACGATCGAGGCGCCGGTCGCGACCACCACGTCGACCATGTTGTTGCGGATCAACTCGGCATACAGGTCCATGCAGCCGCCGGCCGAGGTCGAACCGGCGATGACCAGAACGACGGTGCAATCCTTGTCCGCCAGCATCTGATTGTAGATCTTGGTCGCGCGGCCGAGGTCGCGGCTAGTGAAGCTCATGTCGCTCATCGCGTCGACGATCGGACGCGCGTCGAACGATGTGATGTCGATATGCTTGACCGTCTTCGACAGCAATTCCGCCTTGCGGGTGTCGTTGATCGGCGCGTTGGCAGCCGCGGTCTTGGTCAGGGTGTCGGTCATGGGTTCAATTCCCGTTTTCTCATGCCGCCGTCGTTCAAGGGGACGCGGAAACCCGTAAGAAAATAGCCGTCACCCCAGCGAAAGCTGGGGTCTCAAGCAGTAGGAATACTGCGCGAGATGCCAGCTTTCGCTGGCATGACGACTGTGGATGGTAGCTGTTACAGCTTTACGACGTTCGACGCGACCTCGCGGTCCTCGCTCAGGTAAAGCGACGCCATGGGCTCGTCGTCGACGATCACCGTCTCGTCCGATCCGAAGCCGTTGAACGCGGTCCGCATCGCCGAGCCATAGGCGCCGAGCATCCCGATCTCGAGATAATCGCCCGCACGCACATCCGCCGGCAGCATGAACGGCCCGCGCATATGGTCGAGATCGTCGCAGGTCGGGCCATAGAAGCTGAACGCCATGTCCCTGGCATTGCTGTCGGGCTCGCGCAGCAGCGTTACCGGAAACCGCCATGCGATATGCGCGGCGTCGAACAGCGCGCCATAGGCGCCGTCGTTGATGTACAATTCGTCGCCGCGCCTCTTTTCGACGCGCACGATGATCGAGCTGTACTCGGCGCACAAGGCACGGCCCGGCTCGGCCCAGAGCTCGGCCGAATAGGAAATCGGCAGGCTCTCGAACGCGCGGTGGATCGTCTCGAAATAATGTTCGAGCGGCGGGGGCTCCATGCCGGGATAGGTCGACGGAAAGCCGCCACCGACATCGACGACGTCGACCGTCACGCCGGCTTCCACGATCGCCTGGCGCACGCGCTCCATCGCCTCGGCATAAGCCGCCGGGGTCATCGCCTGGCTGCCGACATGGAAGCAGATGCCCAAAGCATCGGCGGTCTGCCGCGCCTGGAACAGCAACTCCTTCGATTCGCCCGGCGCCACGCCGAACTTCGACGCAAGGCTGAGCTTGGAATGCTCGGACGACACGCGCAGGCGCACGCACAGCGTAAGGTCGCTCGCGCCGTGGGTGGCGCGGACGATCTTGTCGAGTTCCTCGATCGAATCGAGGCTGAACGTCTTCACGCCATGCGTGAAATACGCCTCGTGGATCGCTTCCTCGGCCTTGACCGGGTGCATGAAGCACAGGGTCGCGTCGGGCAACGTGCGCCGCACCAGCCGCACCTCGGCGATCGAGGCGACGTCGTAATGCGTGATGCCGCTGTCCCAGAGGATCTGGATCAGTTCGGGCGACGGATTCGCCTTGACGGCATACATCGAGCGGCCCGGAAACTTCTCGACGAAGAATCGGGCGGCGCGGGCGGCCGCATGCGGGCGAATGAGCGTGACCGGCTGAACCGGACGCTGATCAAGAGCAATCCCGCGGGCGGAATTACCAGGGGCTTTCGCTAGCCCCAGCGCGCTATGATGCTTGTGCAACTCAAGGGACCTCCAAGTGGCTTGCGCCGTACGGTGAAATGCTGCCTTGCGGTTGGAAGTCCCATGGGGCAGCGGGAAGCGGGCAGATAAGGTCCAAAGATTACCAAGTAAAGACTTTTTGGACCCGATTTTGATGAGCGGAGATGAAAAGTGACGATCGTGAGACAGCCAACGCGGGCAGGGGTCCGTGACGCCGCCGCAAAGATCGCGGCAATCCTGCCGCCGTCACCGCTTTTCACGCAGGAAATCAACGGCGTGACGATCGCCTTCAAGGCCGAATCGCTACAGCCGATCGGCGCGTTCAAGCTGCGCGGCGCCTGGCATCGGCTGACCGCGTTGGACGATCACCAGCGCGCGAAGGGCGTGGTCGCTTTCTCTTCGGGCAATCACGCCCAGGGAGTCGCCTGGGCGGCGAAACGGCTAGGCATTCCGGCGACGATCGTGATGCCGTCGGACGCGCCCAGGGCGAAGCGCGACGGCACGCTCGCGCTCGGGGCCGAAGTCGTGCCCTATGATCGCATGACCGAGGATCGGGTGAGGATCGCCGCCGAACTGGCCGAAGCGCGCGGCGCGGTGCTGGTGCCGAGCTTCGACGATCCCTGGATCATCGAAGGCCAAGGGAGCGCCGGGATCGAGGCGCGGCGGCAGATGGAGGCGATCGGATTGGGCGAACCCACGCATGTCGTGATTCCCTGCGGCGGCGGCGGGCTCGCGGCAGGGATCGCCCTTGGCCTGAGCGAAGCCAGGATCACCGTGGTCGAACCCGAGGGCTGGGACGATATGCGCCGCAGCCTCGAGGCAAGCTGGATCGAACCGGTCGGTCCCAATCCGCCACCGACCGCGTGCGACGCGTTGCAGACGCCGGTGGTCTCGCCGCTGACGTTCGAAGTGCTGGCACGGCGCGACGCCAAGGGTGTGGCCGTCAGTGAGGCGGAGGTCCGCGCGGCGCAGCGCTGGGCAGCGAGCAAGCTGCATCTCGTGGTCGAGCCGGGTGGAGCGGTCGGATTGGCGGCGCTGCTCGCCGGCAAGGTGGCCGCCGAGCCTGGCATGCTGGTGATCCTGTCGGGCGGCAATGTCGATATCGACGCTTATGCCAGGGCACTGGCCCCCGAACCGGCCGAGGCACCGGCTTTCCCGGCGCTGAGCGAAAGCGAATCGTGAGCGGCATGCAGGACATGGCCTATGCCGTCGCGATGATCGCGGCGGCGATCCTGGTCTATTTCGGCGTGCGATTGAGCCTCCGGCCCGACACGCGGACCAAGGGCGTGCTGATGGTGGTAATGGCGGTGGTGCTGGTGGGGAATGTGCTGGTCTGGACGCTGTAGATCTCGTCCGAGAGACGGGTCGCACCCAATCTTGGAATGCAACGAAAGCTAAATCGTCATGCCAGCCTTGTGCCGGCATCCACTGTGCAGCGCATCCATCGGCGTTTGGGTTTGCGGCCCGGTGGATGCCGGCACATGGCCGGCATGAGGGACAGACCTTATCGCATGCAATCCTAACCCACTTCCCGCCTCAACGCTTCGATCATGCCCGGAACCGCGGTCAGGCGCGCTTCTTCTTCGTCCAGGATCGCGTGGAACGCATTGCGCTTGATCGCGGCGACGCGCCCCGGCTTCATCCGCACGCGCGGCGGAAGCGCGGACACGATGATGTCGATCATTCGTTCGGCGCCGTGCAGCCGGCCCCAAAGATAGTCGTTTTCGCGATACGCGCGGCTGAAGAACGCGCCGAAGCTGTTGAACTGAATGCCTTTCAACGTCGCCTCGGCGCCTCCCTTGCGGATCGCGGTAGCGTCCTCCGGTGCGACGCGATCGACCTTGATCGGATCGAATTCGTCGAGCCCTTCGCCCTGGAGCAGCGGCAAGGTCGCGACGTCGAAAAAGGGGAAACCGAGATAGGTGAGCAATAGTGGCCGCTTCACGTCCTTCGCCATGCCGGCAAAGGCGTCGGCCAACTTGGCGTCGGTGTCGTCATCGAGGTCTTTGAGGTTGAGAGATGCCGCCAGCTTTTGGAGCAATGGCGCGGCGTCGTTGTGCAGGCTGCGGACGTCGCGGCGCAAGGCGAGATGCGTGTCCGTTCGCTTGGCCTCGAGATAAGCGGCGAGCGCGTCGTAGATCGCGTCGCGCGCAGCGGTGAGCTGCTCCTCGGACAAGTCTTCTTCCAGTTCGGCAAGCCTGCGTGCGACCAGCCGCAGCCGGCGAATACGGAAGCCGAGGTCGAACGAGCGCAGGAACAGGATCGCCGATTCGCTGGCCTTGCCGGCGAAGGTCAGCCCGCCGTCGCTGGCTTGCACCGCCGCCTCGACCGCCTGGCGGATACGGATGAGGCGGTCGGCCCCGGGCTCGCCCCCCACGGCGTGGAGCAGGTTGCTGATCAGGTCGATTACGCCCGCCACTTTGAGATGACCATAAGCGGCGTAGGAGTAACCCGCCTTTGCTGCTGCGGCATTTTGCGCCTTGATGCGCCAGTTCTTGAGGCGGGTCGCGGTCGGCGAGTCCATGAACAACGTATAGTCGAACAGGCTTTCGATCTGCGTCTCGACCTCGGGGCGGATCGACCGCGTGATCGCGCGCATCTTCTCGATCCGCTGGCTGCGTTCCTGGATTTCCTCCAGATTGTCGCGGATCGGTTGTTGCCGGGGAATCTCGGAGATCGCGCCAATGATCGTCTGGAAGAATCCCGGCGATGGCGCCGCGGTTGTGCCGAAATGGAAGCCGGCGCCGGGTGAGGGGTCGATATAGATGAACCGGCGGTCGACCTCGCGGCGCGCAGGGCGTTCGCGGAGCGCATCGATCGCCGGGCGGAACGGCGCGTTGACCAGCACCGATCCGTCGATCAGCACCGCGCTGTCGACCGCATTCACGGCATATTGCCGCGGCAGGGCGCGTTGCAGGAAGGCGTCGCGCGTCGGCCATGCCATTTCGCGATCGGTCAGCACCTTATCGAGCTCGGCGATGGTGAAGGGCGGGAAGGCACCCGGAAAGCTCGACGTGGCGCGCGCGGCGAAAACGAGTTCGGCCGGATCGGCGAACCCGCCCGTGCCGTGATCGGTGAACGGGATGACCAGGCGATGCTCGGTTTCCAACACCTCGGGCGGCGAATTGAGTTCGAGCCGTTCGGGATGGCCGCGGAAATCGGTAACGGTAACGAACAGATCGAGCGGCTGGCCGGCGGGCAGCAACCGGCCGTCGCCACCGCTCTCGGCCATCGCCGCCAGTGCATCGAGCACCAGATTGGTGAAACGCTCTCCGCCGAACGGCGGTTCGAACCAGCGTGAGCGGACGAAATGCGACAGCTTTTTCTCGACTTCGGCCCGTGCTTCCGAATCGACCAGTTCGTCGACCCGCGCCGCGCCGCGCCGCTGCGCCATCCAGGCGATCGGCAGCGCCCATACTTTGGCGAACCGGTGCGACGGCGCCGCCTCCGGGTCGATCAATGCCTCGACGTCGGCGACGTCGAGCCACAATTGGGTCAGCGGCTCCAGGCTTTGTCCGGTCGCCAATGCCTGCGCCAGGAACACCCCGTTGATCCCGCCCGCACTGGCGCCCGCGATGATATCGGGCAGCACGCGCAGCCGCATCTCGGCTTCCGCCTCGATCTCGCTCAGCAAGCCGCAATAGATATGTTCGGTCGATGTGACGCTCGGCGGCTGCCCCGAGTGAAACGCGCGGCTGGCCCGGGCCAGGCGCCAGATCTCCTTGGTGATGCCGTGCATATAGACCGCCAGGCTGATCCCGCCGTAGCAGACCAACGCCATGCGCAATTCCTTCTCGCGCGTCACGCTGCCTTCACCTCGGCCCAGATCGGTAGGTGGTCGGAGGCCCAGCGCGACGCATGGCTGACATGCACGCCGCAATCGACGATCGTCAGATCGGGCGAGGCCATGATCCGATCGAGCCGCCCGACCGGCCGGCGGGCATGAAAGCTGGGCCCGGTCGGCGCAAAGTGAAAACGCGAGCCGAAATCCTTGAGGCAGCCCGACGCGCGGGTCCACTCGTTGAGATCACCCATCATCACCGTCGGCAGTTGATGCGTACTGGCGTCGAGATGCGCCAGGATCGCGTCGGCCTGGCGCCGCCGCATCAGGCCCGACAAATCGAGGTGCATGCCGACCACGCGGATCGCCTGACCGTCGATGCGCAGATCGGCCATCACCGCGCCGCGCGGCTCCAGCGTCGGCAGATGGATCGCCTCGCAATCGACCACCTGGGCGTCGCGGCGGACCAGCAGCACATTGCCATGCCAACCGCTCGACAGCGGCCGCGATCCGAACGGCAGGGCCTTCCACGCGCCGTGATCGGACAGATGCTCGGAATCGAGAATCGCCGCACGCCGGCCGAACCGCCGGTCGGCCTCTTGCAGCGCGATCACATCGGCGTCGATTTCGTGCAGCACGGCCATGATCCGCTCCGGGCTGCGGATGCGATCGGTACCGACGCCTTTGCGGATATTGTAGCTCGCGACCTTGATCATTGGAGTTTGTGTGAACGCCTCCGGCTGGTGCGAGTTGCAGAGGACTAGCCCAAATGACCGGTGCGTGTCATCCCGCAGGCGCCATAATCGACCAAAGCTCTGCCAATTCGATCGCCGATGTCGCCCGCGTCCGCGCGTTGCTGATCGAGGCGGCCGTAGCGGGCGAGGCGGTCAGCTATTCGCACTTGCTTGCGCAATTGGGGCATCGCTTCACTCGGCCCAAGATGCGCGCGGTATGCAAGACGCTCGACGTGATCGACGATGCCGCCATCGCTGCAGGCGAACCAGAACTCGCCGTACTGGTCGTTCGCGAGTCGGATGGCCTGCCGGGCCAGGGTTGGTGGGGCGGTGCGCGGGCGTTCGTGCTGGGGTATGACGGGCCGTGGACGGGGCCGCGAGCGATGAAGCTGGTTCGCGAGCAGCAGCAGATCGCGTTCGACTATTGGCGGAGCCGGGACTGATAATCGCGGACGAGGCAAGGGCATCTTAAAATGAAAGATCGGGACGATAAAGATTTCTCTGTGCTTGCGATCGCTTCCGCCATGAGGGCGATCCGTGAGCTGCAGAGCATCGTCGACATCGCCGGCATCAACGACGAAACGAAAGATAGACATCGCGATGTGGCCCAAGCGGCCGCGGCCGTCATCTTCGACATAATGGATACGCTGGTGGCTCCGATCGAAGCAGCTCAACCAGCGTTAAAAGAGGAGATGCATCGAAGAATTTCGCTATTCGGTCGATGTTTCTAGACCTCGATCCAGGGCCTAGTTTCCACCCCACACCCCCGCTGCGGGTCGCTCAGCATGCTATCGGCAAAACCAATGCCACGCCCAATCATGCTCCGATCGCGCGGGCGTGGCGGTCGAATGATGCACTCGGTGGAGTGGACCAGAAAGATTTCCCGCGACCGGCACTTCGATCCGATCGCGTGTCCGATCACATGTGGCGCGACGATGCTCGCTTGTCGGAGATGTAGGGATGAACATTCGCGCCCCAATGGCTCTCGGTTTGGCCCTGCCCCTGGCGTTCGGTCTGCCGGCTGGGATCGGCCGCGCCGCCGACACGGCCGCAGTGCCGCAGCCGCCGCACGATGGGTCGCACGATTTCGACTTCGCGCGCGGCGTCTGGCACACCCACATCACTCGTGTGCTCGATCCGTTCGACGGCGGAACTCATATCACCACGTCCGACGGCACCAAGACCGCTATGCCGATCTGGGGCGGCCGCGGCTGGATCGAGCAGCTCGATGTCGATGGACAGGATGGACATTGGCAGGGAGCGACGATCTTTCTCTACAATGCGAAGTCGCACCAATGGAGCCAGTCGTACATCGACAGCGACAGCGCGGAGGTGGACACGCCCGGGATCGGTGAATTCAAGGACGGGAGGGGCGAGTTTTACGCGACCGGGAAATACAAGGACCGCAACGTCCTAGTGCGCGGGGTTTGGTCTGACATCACGACAGATTCGCACCGCTATGAGATCTCTTACTCGCGGGATGGCGGACGCACCTGGGCCGCCGTCTTCAAGGCTTATCTAACCCGCGTGAAGTAGGTCGGCTGGATAATTCTGCTTCTGCCGTGGATGACCTACCGGGCGGCAAACCAAAGTGCGCACCCCCTAGCTGTCGCCCCAGAACCCCGGTCGCGGCGCGCGGAGCTTCCCGCCGACGCATTCGACGCCCCCCTCCCGATCGTGCGCCAGCCATAGCGGACCGTCGAGATCGGCGAACACGCTGTCCACCGCGATCATCAGCGCCGGCGCGATCGATAGCGACGAGCAGACCATGCAGCCAGTCATCACGTCCAGCCCGCGCCGACGCGCTTCCTCCGCCAGCTGGAGCGCCGCGGTCAGGCCGCCGGCCTTGTCGAGCTTGATGTTCACGACGCCATAGCCATCGGGCAGCGCCCCAAGATTCGACGCTTCGTGCACCGACTCGTCGGCTGCGATCGGGATCGCCGAGACGAAGCCGGCGAGCGCGGCATCGTCGGCCGCCGGCAATGGTTGTTCGAGCAGGTCGACCTTCAGGTCGAGCAACAATTGCTGCAGCGAACGCACCTCGTCGATCGTCCAGCTTTCATTGGGATCGACGATCAGGCGGGGCAGGGGCGCCGCGTCGCGGACAGCGCGTAATTGGGCGGCGGGATCGGTGCGGTCGACCTTGACCTTGATCAGTGGCACGTCGGCCAGCGCCGCCGCCGCCACGCGCATGCGGTCGGGCGTGTCGAGGCCAACGGTCATTGCGGTCGCGATCGGACCAATCGGCTGTTTCAGGCCGATCATCGTCGCCACCTCGCTGTTCGTCAGACGCGCTTCGAGGTCCCACAATGCGCAATCGACTGCATTGCGGGCAGCGCCCGCCGGCATCAGCCGCAACAGCTCGTCACGCCCCGCACCGCTTTCCAGCGCACCTCGCACCGCGTCGATCGCGACGATCGTGCTGTCGATCGTCTCACCATAGCGTGGATAGGGAACGCATTCGCCGCGTCCAGCCACGCCGTCCTGTTCGATCCGCACGGTTACGACCTCGGCGGCGGTCTTGGTCCCGCGCGAGATGCGGAACGGGGTGCTGAGCGGGAAGGTCTCGGGCTGGATCGTTATCGTGCGGCGCATGATGGCGATCAGGCGGTCTGCTTGGCGCCCGCACGGGCAGGTTCGCCGAGCAACGTGTCGAGAATGGCATCGACGCCGAACCGGAACGGATCGGAACAGGGGAGATTCGTCTCGTCCGCGGTCCGGGCGCACAGCGCGCGCGCCTCGTCCTCGGGCATGGCAGAGGTGTTGAGCGCGATGCCGACGGCTCGCACGTTCGGGCTGGTCAACCGGGCGACCTGAAGATTGGCGGCCAGACACTCGGCGATTCCGGGCAGGCCGAAATGCGGCAGGCCGCGCATATGCTTGCGGACCGGGTCGTGGCACATGACGATCGCATCGGGCTGGGCGCCGTGCAGCAGTCCGGTGGAAACGCCCGCGAAGGACGGGTGGAACAGGGATCCCTGGCCTTCGATCAGATCCCAGCCGCCGTCGGTCCTGGCGGGCGACAATTGCTCGATCGCGCCCGAAATGAAGTCGGCGATCACCGCATCGAGCGGCACACCGCTTCCCGCCACCAGGATGCCGGTCTGGCCGGTGGCGCGGAAATCCGCCTTGACGCCGCGCTCGGTCAACCCTCGTGTCAGGCACAAGGTGGTGTACATCTTGCCGACCGAGCAATCGGTGCCGACGGTCAGCAGGCGGTTGCCCGCGCGCGGTTTGCCGTTGCCGACCGGAATGCCCTGCTGCGGATCGCGCACGTCATGCAAGGCGCGGCCGAGCAGGCGCGCCGCCTCGACCAGCCGCGGCTCATCCTTGAGGCGCTGGTGAAGGCCCGATGCGATGTCGAGCCCCGCTTCCATCGCCGAGATCGCGTCGGCAACCATGTCCTCGCCCAGTGTGCCGCCGGCATTGGCGACGCCCAGGATCAGCGTCTTGGCGCCAGCCGCGGCCGCCGTTGCGAAATCCATTCGCGGCAAGTCGAGCGTCAGCCGGCAATCGTCGTGGCGGAACTCACCCACGCACACTTCCGGCCGGAATACGGCCAGCCCGCGCGACGTCTTGATACCGGCATGGTCGTTCGAGTGACCGAGATACAGAAGGTAAGGCGTGGCGATCATGTCGGTTCGGCTGCAAATTTCGAGGGAGGACAAACTGTATCGCCGCACCCGGATCAGCCCCAATATTTAACGCCACGGCCCCTATAGCGTGGGGCTATAGCTTATCGATCACGTCCGCCAGAAGGTCGAGGAATTCGGAGGCGGTGTGGGTCGGCGGGCGGTCCTGCATATAGACGGCGTTGATATCGAAAGTGATCGCGGGCTGGAGCGGGCGCGAGGCGAGCCCTGGCGCGATCGAGGCCTGTGCGGTGAAATTGTCGACGATCGCCATGCCGACGCCGGCTCGGACCAGGGCGGCAGCGACATAATAGGTTCGCGCCGACACGACTTCGTCGAGCACGACGCCCAATTGGCTTAGTTCGCTCGACAACATGCGGCCGATCGGGCCCGATTGCACGGGGCTGATGAACTTGTGCTCGCGCAAGTCGGAGAGGTGAACGCGCGATGGCGCGTCGGGAAAATCCTCCTCGCGGTAGAGCACGACCAATTCGCCTTCGCCGATCACCTGATGCCCGACGGGTGCAGCCGGCGGCACCTCATAGCTGATCGCGATATCGGTCTCGCGCTCGTACAATTTGCGGACCATTTCGTCGTGATGGAGCGTCTGCAGGTCGAACAGGATATCCTCATGTCCGCGCAGGAATTCCGCGACCGCGTCGGGAATGGCGCCCAGGCCAAGCGACGGAAGCGCCGAGATGCGCAACAGGCTGCCCCTGCCGAGCCGCATATTGTGGCACGCCTGACGCAGCGAGCGCACGCGATCCTGGATTTCCGATACTTCGCCGAATAGCGCCCGCGCATCCTGGGTTGGGATCAGTCTGCCACGGGCACGCTCGAACAGCGGCAGGCCGATCGAATCTTCGGCGTGGCGGAGGACCTTGGTGACGGAAGGCTGCGAGACGTTGAGCGAGCGCGCCGCGGCGCTGACCGTGCCGTGCAGATAGACGGCGTGGAAGACTTCGAGCTGGCGCAGGTTCATGTCTTGGCCCTCTTGATACCCGCGTCGAAAACGCCGGTCATCGAACACCGCGTTGGATTTGCTCGTCATTGCGACGGCGGCGCCCGCTAACGGCCTGGGAATGACGCGGTTTCCCCGTACCTATTCCCTAAAGCTATGGATTGCAAAGTCCGCCCCGGAGCGCAGCCTCGAAAAGAGCAGGGGCGCCACGCGACTTTCGATCACGCGACGCCCCAGGGGAGGGACTCTGGATCAGCGCAGCTTGATGCGAACGCCGACGCGGAAGGTACGTCCGAGCATGTCGGAATAGGTCGTATTGGCAGCCAGACCGGTCTCAGGGACCAACAACGGCCAGCGGTTGAAGAGGTTGGTCACGTTGACGAAGAATTGCGCATCGGACTTGTTGTTGATCTTGATGTTCTGCGTCAGGTTGAGATCGACATAGAACAGCCCCGACACGCGATTGTTGTCATAGGTCGGGTAGCTGGTGCTCGATACCGGACAAGTGGTCTGGCACTCGATGCCGTTGGAGGCATACTTGCCCGAACTCACGCCGCGCGCCACCGCTGTGATCGACGTGGTCGGCAAATCCAGCGTGCCGCTGAAATGGAATATCCAGCTCGGCGTGCTGCCCTGGCCGCCGTTTACGCCTGCGGTGTTGACCGCGACCGACCCCTGGATGCCCGTATAAACGAGATTGTCGAGATAGTTGGTCGCCGTGCCGCGAAGGGTGAAGGCGCTCTGCCCACCCAGCGGGATCCGATAGGCCGCCTCATAGTCGATGCCGCGAACAAGTTGGCGCGAGAAGTTGAACGGCTGGGTGCGGAACAGCAGCCTCAGCGGATTAGCTGGATCAACGGTATAGGCGGCGCAGAAGTCCTGATTTCCCAAGGCGCAAAGGTTGATGATGTCCTGCGCGCCGAACGAGCCGATCGCGTCCTTAATCTCGATGCGGAAGTAATCGATCGACGCGTTGAAGCCCTTGAGGAACCGGGGCGTGATGACCGCGCCGATGTTCCAGGAATTCGACTTTTCGGGCTTCAGGTTGGGATTGCCGACCACCGTCGCCGAATAGCCATAGCTTGCCTGCGGGTTGGCTACCGGATCCTTGTCGTAGAATGGATTGTGAACCGAATCGCTGTTCGAGCCGCCCGTCTGATAGAGATCGCTGAGGTTGGGCGCCCGGATGTCACGCGAGCGCGTCACGCGGAAGCGAATGTCCCGTATCGGTTGCCAGGTGAGACCGGCCTTCCAAGTCGTGACATAGCCCGACGTCGAATAATCGGTTGCACGCACCGCGCCGTTGAACTCGAGGCCCAGGCCGAGCGGCACTACGGTTTCGAGATAAGCTTCCTTCACGTTGTAGCTGCCGTTTGTCGGGAGATAGTTCCCGACCGACCAGGTATTCGTCGTGCTCGCACGTCCTTGCGAGTCGACGGTGATGATTGGCCGGTACTGCGGCGGGACGTAGCCCTTGATGCTTTCTTCGCGATATTCAGCGCCGACTGCGACGCTGACATCGCCTGCCCAGGTGGCGAACGGCGTGAGCGCCAGATTAGCACCGGTAACCTTCTGTTCGGCGATCTCGTCGCGTTCGGGATTGCCGAGTACATAAGCGAAGGCGGCGGGGTTGGCGACGCCGACGCCCAGACGGTTGAGCGGGATGCAGCCATTGGTCGGACTGGTCAGCGACGACCGGCAGACGATCGTTCCCGCCGCCACGCCAAGCGCGTTGCCGGCGGGCGCGAACACCGCGTCGGTCGCGTTGAGCATGTTCTGGGTGTTCATGATATTGGTCAGCTGCTCACGCATGTCGGCACGACCATATTGGGCATAAATGTCCCAATGCGCGGCCTTACCGAACGCCTGGAACTGACCATCGGCGCCAATCACGTAACGCTGTACCTTGCGCTCGTTGTTTACGCCGCGGTAGGGTAGGTCGGCCGCAGTCGTCGAGACTAACACGTTAGAGATGCCCGCCAACCGTGCCGGTCCGAGCGTGTTGATGAGGAAGGCATTGTCGTTCAGGTACTTGATGCTGGTCGACAGGTTAGGCCCGGCGTTGAATACCGATTTCTCTCGATTGTATGATCCCTCGAAGAAAATCTCGACATTGTCCGCGATGTCGTAGCTCAGGCGGCCAAAGACACCGTAGCGGCTGTCCTCGGGCATCAGGCCGATGCGGCGGCCTGAATCATTGATCCGCCAATCACCGCCCTGGGTCAGCGACGGTCCCGACGCACCGGTGATCGCCGGATAGGTCAACGTGCCGAACTGATATTGGTTTACCGACCCGCCTTGGCCGAAGTAAATCCCGCGCAGGCTATTCGCCACGGTGCCGGCCGAATTGATGATGAGGCCGCCTGGCGTCGAGTTCGCCGCGCCCACCTGGCGCAGGGTTGTCAGATATTGCGGGACGGTGTTGTTGAGCTTGGAGTCATAGGCCGGATTGGGAATGCGGACATAGCCTGTCGCGTTCCAGTCGCGGTCGACCTCGAATATGCCGTCCTGATGCGCGACCTCGGCATTGAACACAATGTGGCCGCGGCCGCCAGCGAAGGCGGTGCCGGCGGTCAGCGTGGCCGAATAATTGCCGCCGTCGCCATAGGTGGTGACGCCGCGGTCGGCCGAGATCTTCAGACCTTCATATTTCTTGTCGAGGATGAAGTTGACCACGCCGGCCACCGCGTCCGAACCATAGGCCGCCGAGGCGCCGCCGGTGACGATCTCGACGCTCTTCACCAGTCCTTGCGGGATCGTGTTGATGTCGACGATGTCGTTGACCGTCGAGCCGACCGAGCGGTGGCCGTCTATCAATACTAAGGTCCGCGTGCCGGTTGACTGGTTGTCGAGGTTGCGCAGGTTGAGCGCGTTGATGCCCGCCTGGCCGCTCGACAGGTTGAGGCGCGAGTTGGCCGGCTTGGTCGAACCCGCGAGCGCGGGAAGCGTATTGACGAAATCGGCCAGGTTGTTGGTCGGCGACTGCGTTTCGATCTCTTTTTGCGTCAGCACCGTCAGCGGTTGCGGTGACTGGAACCCGCTGCGCACGATGCGCGAGCCCGTGACGACAATGTCGGAACCGTCGACCGGGGCCGCGGCCGTCTGAGCATCCTGCGGCGCCGCCTGGGCGTCCTGCGGCGCGGCTGGAGCCGTCTGCGCGAAGGCCGGCGCGCTATGAACGACGGCCAGCGCCGTCATGGCGATGCCCGCCGCGTAACGGCGGTCGATCCGCGGATGAATACGCCCGAAAATTGACATTCAAACAACCCCTTTGGCTTGCGATCAGACCGATATGGAGGACCTCCTCCAACGTGCGCGGCGCGCCGAGACCTGATTTCCTAGCTTGGACCATGTGGCTGTCGATCAGCCCATGTGTCCCACCTGCATTTGTCGGCGGGACGTACCGGAGAGCCGATTGGCTTGCTCCCGCCATCCCTGCCTTTTTGGAAGGAGACCCTCCGCTGTGTTGCGGAAACATGTCACTTCCGAGACGGGAGGTTACAGGGCGCCAAAAGGGGGTCAATACAAGTGGCGTTACTATGATTTAGCTTGGGTATAGCCTAGGGGAATAGGGGTGGCGGGCCGTCAATAGCCGACGGCTATAGGCAATGCCCGGGTTGCTATGCATTTTGCCTAACCGGCTGCGATAGGGTCTCGATTCATGGCGATAACGATTGGGTGATGACGATTGGGACCCTTGATGATTCAGCGTCGCGCGTTCCTCTTGAGCTCGGTTGCGATGCTTACTCTGCCGGTTGCGAGCACGGCCCGCCAAATGAATAAGCCAGGCCCCGAGCGCGGCGGTACCATCCGGCTGCCGGGCGCGCGGGCGCCGATCGAGATACTCGAGGATGCGATGGGCGTCCCGCATATCCGCGCCAAATCCAAGCATGACGCCTTCTTCGGCCAGGGGTACGTTGTCGCGCGCGACCGGATGTTCCAGCTCGACTGGGACTATCGTCGCGAGCTCGGGCGTATGGCGGAAGTGTTCGGCCCGCGCTTCGTCACCGCGGATCGGGCGGCGCGGCTGTTCCTCTATCGCGGCGACGTGGATGCCGAACTCAAGTCGCTGCCGCCCGAAGTGCTCGATTGCGCGCGCGGTTATGTCGCCGGGATCAACGCGCGGATCGACGAGCTAGAGGCCGATCCCAGCCAGTTGCCGCCCGAATTCGGCATATTGGGCATCACGCCGCTGCGCTGGGACGTGCGCGATCTCGTCCGCTTGCGCGGGGGCGGATTGGGCGATGCCGATGACGAGGTGCGCCACGCGCAGCTTCAGGCGTGCGGCCTGCTCGACTATGACCGGTTCATGGATCCGCTGCGCCCGGCGTGGCAATTCACCGTGCCGGAGGGGCTCGATTGCGCGGCGGTCGGCGAGGTCGATCTCGGCATCCTGCTCGAAGGCTCGGCTCCGCTACCGTTCGGCCAGAAGATCGCCGCGTACGACCGCGACATCGATCGCATCGACCGCATCGCGCAAGGCAGCAACGCCTGGACCGTCGCCGGCAGCCGCACCGCGACCGGCCGGCCGATCCTGGCCAACGATCCGCATCTCGGAATCGGTGGGCTCAGCCCGCGGCATATCGCGCATCTGACCGCGCCGGGGCTGGACGTGATCGGCGGCGGCGACCCCGGCCTGCCCGGGATCATGCAGGGTCATACCGATCGCTTTGCCTTCGGGCGGACCAATTTCCATATCGACCAGACCGACCTGTTCATCCTCAAGACGCGCGAGGACGATCCCGAGCAATATTGGCACAACGGCCAATGGAAGCGCTTCGAGACGGTCGAGGAAGAGATCGTGGTCAAGGACGCGCCGGCCGAGCGCGTGACCTTGCGCTATTCGCAAGGCCGACCGGTCATCTCGCAGGATCCCGCGCGTCAACGCGCCGTCGTCCAGGCCAGCGTCGCGCTGCTGCCGGGCGCGAACATGCGGTTCGCGATCATCGCGATCAACTTGGCGCACGATTGGGCGTCGCTGCGCCAGGCGCTCAAGATCCACGTCTCGCCGACCAATCATCATTACGCCGACATCCACGGCAATACCGGGTGGCAGGCGAGCGGGTTCACGCCCAAGCGGCCGAAGCATGATGGCCTGTTTCCCGCGCCGGGCGACGGCAGCTACGACTGGACCGGCATCCTCTCGGTCGAGGAAATGCCCAGCAGCTATAATCCCAAAGCCGGCTGGTTCGCCTCCGCCAATCAGATGAATCTGCCGTCCGACTATCCGTATCGCGAGCGCAAGATCAGCTTCAGCTGGAGCGATTCCTATCGCTATGATCGCATCGCCGAGGTGCTGAACAGCCAGCCGAAGCATCGTGTCGAGGATAGCGTCGCGCTCCAGCACGACGTGCAATCGCTGCCGGCGCGGGCGCTGGTAAAGCTGCTGCCCACGACCCTGTCGCCCGAAGCTACCCCGGCGGCGGCGCTGTTGCGGCAATGGAATTGCGGCATCGCGGCGGATAGCGCGGCGGCACTGCTGTACGAACAGGTCATGCCGGAACTGTCCTCGGCGTTTCGCGACCTCGTCATTCCCAAGGCGGCGCGCGATCTTCTCAAGACGATGAACCTGTCGGAGATGCTGCGCGCGCTCGCCAATCCCGATCATTATCTCGGCGATAATCCTGTGGCGGCGCGCGACGCGTTGCTGGACAAGGCGCTGGCGGCAGGATGGACCAAGGCGGTCGAGCTCGCCGGCCCCGATCCGGCGCAATGGCGCTGGGGCGACCTGCACCAGGTGTCGATCGCCCACCCGTTGTCAGCCTCGCCCGCGATCGCGGCGGCTTTCCCCAAGATCGATGGCGGCCGTTCGGGCGGCGACAGCTACACCGTCATGGCACGTGGCGTGAACCTGGGCCGCAAGACCTTCAACGTCCTGCACGGCGCGAGCTACCTGCTCGTCGCCGATGTCGGCGCCTGGGATAATAGCCGCGTGCTCCTGCTGCCGGGTCAGTCGGCCGACCCGCGTTCGCCGCACTACCGCGACTGGTATCAGGATTGGCTGGCGGGCGACATGCAGCCTTTGTGGTTCAGCAAAGCGGCGGTGGATAAAGCCGCGGTGACGCGGACTACAATCGCGCCGGCAAAGGGGTGAGCCGCCAAATTCCTCCCTGGGACGGGGAGGGGGCCGCGCGCGCTAGAGT
>NZ_BCYZ01000081.1 GCF_001598455.1 Sphingomonas pruni NBRC 15498 | reverse complement strand
CGGGGTAAAAACGCGTCACTGAAACATCACGCCTCCCCGGCGAAGGCCGGGGCCCAGTCGCAATAGATTCTCGGCGGCGGGATGCCATCGCGAGTTATCGAATCTGGGCCCCGGCCTTCGCCGGGGAGGCGTCTATCGCTTGGAGAACTCGCGAATTACGCCACCCGGCGCTCAGCCACCTTCGGGTGCATGCGCGGTTCGCCGTCGAGGCGGAAAGGCGCGAGTTTGGCCCCTTCCCCGCGGTTGATGCCGATCATGTGCGCCGCAGTCGCCACACCCGGCGCGCCGACATTCTCTCCCCAGCGATATTCGGCCTTCATCGCCAGCACCGGCACGAACCACGGCTTGCCGTCGATCGTCATCACGTTGAGGTCGGCGCGCGGCAGCATCGCGGTGCCGGACAGCTCGACCTGGCTGCCGGCATGGATCTCGAACGGCGCGAGCACCGGCTGTTCGACCGGGTTGGCGAAGATCGTCTGCAGATCGGCCGCCTGACGCGCGCTGGCGCTGGTCATATAGATGCCGAAGCGGACCTCACGCGCATCGCCGCGGCCGGTGTTGCGGATGACGATGCGATATTCGATCGCCGCGCTCATCGACGGGTCGGTGCCGGCGCGCTGCGGGATCAGGACGATCTCCAGCTCAGGCTTCAATTCCTCGAGCGAACGAACGAGGGCTTGCGGCGCGCGGACCGTGACCAGGCCGGCGGGGAGCGGCGGCGCGGGCGGTTGCGGCGCCGGCTGGAGCCCCTCCGCGATGCGCCGCAGCGGAACGGTGAGCAGGCCGGACGGCGCCGCAGGCTCGGGCGCAGGCGAAGGTGCCGGTATCGGAGCCGGTGCGGGCGCCGGCGCGCGGGGAGCCGGGCGTGGGGCCGCGACGGGCGGCGCGATCGGGGCGGCCACCTCCTCCTCGTAATAATCCTCGTCGCGGCGGCGCCGGCCGAACAGGAACCAGCCACCGGCGAGCAAGGCCAGGATCGCCACGACGATCGCGACCAGCGTTCCAGAGGACCAGCCGCTCGACGGCTGTTCGGCGGGCCCAGGGGCGGCTGCGGTCGGAAGCGGGCTCGGCACCGGCTCGAGTGTCGCGGTCGCGATTGGGGTCGGCGCGGCCGTGGTGACGGGCGGAGTTGCCGTGGTCGGCGCCGGCGTCGGCGTCGCTTTCGGTGCGGGCGTGCCGGCCCGCGGCGTCGCGCGCGGTGTCGGGGTGGCCGTCGGCGTCGCGTTGCTGGGCCGCGTCGTCGTGACCGGCGGCGTCACGGTCTTGCTGGGCGCCGGCGCGGGAGTCGGCGCGAAGGTCGGGATCGGCGTAGGCCGGCTGAACGGCGCGACGATCGGCCCCGATGGCGGCGGCGTCGGAGTCGGCTTGGGCTTGGGCGGAAGGGTGAAGCCGCCGAGATCGGGGATGGACTGCGGAGGCGTGCTGCCGGTCGACTGCGCAGCCGCGATCCCCGGCAGCACCGCCGCCCCCGCGAGCAACATGCCCGCGCGCCTCAACACTCCAAAACCCCTCATCGAACCCATCAATTGCACGATCTAGCTGAACCTCCGCCGACCAAGCGGCGAAAAAAGCTCCCCTAGCGCATCAATTGCGGCGGCGCGAGCGGCACGACCGGCAGCCACACCGCGCTCGGCGTCTTTCCGCCACGCATGATCGTCACCGTCGCCTTCTGATAGTCCGACTTCTTCGCGTAGAAGATGTTGGGGACGTATTTCTGCGGGTTGCGGTCATAGAGCGGGAACAGCGTCGACTGCACCTGGATCATGATGCGGTGGCCGGGCTGGAACACGTGGTTCACCGCGGGCAGGCGGAACTTGTATTCCTGCACCTTGCCGGCCGGGATCGGCGACGGGTTGGAGAAGCTGTCGCGATAGCGGCCACGGAAGATGTCCAGGCTGATCGCCAGCTGATAGCCACCCATCTTGGGATCGGTCGCATTCTCGGCCGGGAAGACGTCGATCACCTTGACCACGAAGTCGCCGTCGGTGCCGGTCGTCTTGGCGAACAGGTCGGCCATCGGCACGCCCGAGACGCGGACGGGCTGGTCGAGCACCGGGCTCTCATAGCTCAACACGTCGGGGCGGCCGTCATACGAACGCTGGTCCTGGACCAGCCAGTCGCCCCAGCGGCCGTCGTTGAAATTGACCGGACGCGGCAAATGCGGGACCGGCTTGGCGGGATCGGAGACATAGCTGTCGCCGCCCTCCCCACCCTTGTCGAAGCCCAGGCCGTCGTCACCCTGCATGTAGATCGGCTTTAGCGGCGACGGGCAGCCGATTTCGCACGCCAGCGGCCAGGCGTTGAATCGGTCCCAATGGTTCTCGCCGGTATTGTAGATCGTCGCCGCGGGCACGCTGACCGCGGGACCGTCTTTCAGATACTGGTTGAAGAACGGCAGGATCATGTCCTCGCGATATTGCGCGGCGGTGTCGCCGTTCCACTTGAACGGGCCGAGCTCATAGCCGACGCGGTTGATCTGGCTGTGCCGCCACGGGCCCATCACGATGAAGTTGTTGCCGGCCTTGCCCGCCTTCACCAGCGCCTCATAGCTGTGGATCGCGCCCCACATGTCTTCCTGGTCCCACAGCCCCTGTTCCCAGATCGTCGGCACGTCGGACGGATTCTTGGCGAGCAGCTTGTCGAGCGCCTGGTCCGACCAGAATTCGTCATAGGCCGGGTGCATCGACATGCGGTTCCAATAGGGCAATTGGTCGTAACCCGACTTCTTTGCCCAGTCGCCGGCCGAGCCGACCTCGCGGAAATTGTCGTAGTCGTCGTAACCGCCGGTCGGCGGCGCCTTGCCCGCGCCCTTGTATCCGGTCTGCGCGCCAAGCCAGGCGATGTTGGCGAGGCGGAAGGCGCCGTAATGGAACCAGTCGTCGCCCATCCAGCCGTCGACCATCGGGCTTTGCGGCGCCGCGACCTTGAGCGCGGGGTGCGGGTGGAGCAGCGCCATCACGACGGTCAGCCCTTCATAGGACGATCCGATCATCCCGACCTTGCCGTTCGATTGCGGCAGGTTCGCCTTGTTCACCAGCCAATCGATCGTGTCATAGGCATCGGTCGTGTGGTCGACCTTCGTGTCGTTGAGCGGACCGACCGGCGGACGCGTCGTGACATAGCCGCCTTCCGATCCGTATTTGCCGCGAATGTCCTGATAGACGCGAATATAGCCGTTCTTGACGAAGATCTCGTCGGCCAGCGGCAGCGTGTTGAGCATCGACGCGCTGTCGGCGCGCTTGGCGCGGCCGGCGGCATTGTAGGGCGTCCGGGTCAGCACGATCGGCGCGTTGGTCGCGTTTTTGGGGATGACGATGACGGTGTAGAGCTTGGTCCCGTCGCGCATCGGGATCATGACTTCGCGCTTGATGTAATCGGCGTTGGCGTCGACCGGCGGGGTGAACTTTTCCGGGATGTCGGTGCCGTTGGGCGGCCATATCGGTGCCTTCTGCGCGAGCGCCGGAGTGAATGCGAGAGCGACCAGAGGCAACAACGCCAGCTTCTTCATCATGCGACCGAGTCTCCTTGGGAGGGTTGCAGCGTCCTAGGACGCTACGGCAGCGCGATGCAATGGGGGCCTATCGAAGTCGCTGTCCGATTGCAAAGTACGGCCGTACGTCGGCGCCGCGCGACTGCGACACGGTCGAGCAGAAATCCTCCCCGGAACGGGGAGGGGGACCAAGACGCGAAGCGGCTTGGTGGAGGGGTCCCACGATAACCAGTTCAACCGAGGAGGCTGGCGCATCGCAGGCCCCCTCCACCACGCGGCTGGCGCCGCGCGGTCCCCCTCCCCGTTCCGGGGAGGAATTTGGCCCGTCGCGCGCCCTCCCCCAACAAAAACGCCCGCCCCGGGAGGTCCGGGACGGGCGCCTGAGAGCCTGAGGGAGCGTCAGGCGTGTTGCGGTTCGCCGCGCAGTTCGGCGCCGACATTGTCGTGCATCGACGCGCGGCTGAGTTCGAGCGGCTCGAGGCCCGGGCCGCCTTCTTCCGGCGTCACGCCGACCACGAACGAAGCGGAGGTGCGGCCTTCGCTGCCGTCTTCGAGCGTATAGCGCGCATCGGCGACGATGATCGGCCGGATCGCATCGGGCAGGTTCTCGCCCATGTCCGACTTGAGCAGCGCCAGCGTGGCGTCGATCCGCTTGCCCTCGCCGGGATTGATCGTGACCGGGTCGGTAGTGCCGTCGGCCGGCGGGTTGACCAGCAGGCGCTCCATCTCCGACCCGTTCGGATCGCTCGACAACAGGAAGGTCGAGATGCGGACGTCACGGGCGGGCGCCGATCCGGCATTGCCGACGGTCAATTCGATCTCGACCAAGGCTTCGTCGACATTGGTGCCGGCGCGGACCGGGCGCATGGCGAATTCGAGCCAGGGGCGCTCGGCCACCGGCGCGGTGCCGGCGGTGAGCTGGGCCACTTCGTCGGCCGGCGGCGTCGACATCTCGACCGCGTCGGGCGCGGCAACGATCGGCTCGACCGCCGCTGCAGCGGACACCGGAGCCGCGCGGCGCAGATATTCGGGCTCCTTACGCGGCTCGGCCTTGGCCACCGGCATCGGCTCGATCACCGGAGTAGCGACCACCGGCTCGGGCTGCGGCTCGACATACGTGTCTTCGACATAGGCCGGCTCATACTCGTCCTCGCGACGACGGCCACGCATGGCGAGCGCGGCGCCGAGAATGACCGCCAGCAGCGCGATGCCGCCGGCGACCCAGGCCCAGAGCGGGACTTCGGTCGTGGTTGTATTGGATTGGGTCGACGTGGTGTCGGCGGCAGGCGCCGCGGGTTCGGTGGCCGGCGCGGCGGCAGGCGCGGTAGTTGGAGCGGAAGCGGTGGTGTCCGCGGGCGGCGTCACCGGTGCCGGCGCGGGGGCGGCGGCCTGTGGCGCCGGAGCGGGCGCCGCCGCAGGAGCAGAAGCCGGAGCCGATCGCGCCGCCGAGGCGGTCCGCGTATGCGTCACCGTCCGCGTGGTCCGCGTCGCGGTGCGGGTCGTTGCACGCGGCGCCGGCGTCGCGGCAGGTTCGTCGGCGGCTGTCGTCGCCGACGGTGTGCCATCGGGCACGGTACGCACGACCGGCGGGATCGACACGGTCGCGCTGGCCGGCGGCGTGACGATCGCCGGCTGTGCGGGTGTCGTCTGCGGCGTGGTATCCTGCGCGAATACGGGGGTTGAGACGAGCGCTGTGGCGACCAGCAGGGGCGCCAGTGCGCGGGCTTTGCGGGGGGCAAATTGCTGTTTCATGACGCTGCCAAAATGAGTGGAACCCGCCCCCGGTTCCTCGTTTCGTCGCCGTCCGGTCGAGATGATTTTCGCGACGAGTCGAGCAACCCACTGACTCCTCAGCAAAAATAGGGACAATTTCGTACATACTTTGAAGCTTACACCGCCACGGCACTGAGCATCGACCTGCAGGACGAGGAGAATGTAACCGTCCGCGATGCCTCCATTGTGGCTCCGAAAAAATGCGGCGGAGCGTTTGACACTCTCCAACACGCTACCTATATCGCGCTCCTCACCACAGCTTTCGGGAAATGACACGGCGTCGCGCACCGGGTCGATCGAATTGGAAGCTGTCGGTTCACACGACGCTGGAAGCTGCCCGTCCACGGCCGGAAACGGAAGTTGGATGCGCGGCTTTTTTGCGTCGCGATGCGTGCCCGCCTCGGGGATCCGGGGCACGAATTTTAAGCTGACGAGGCAAACACCCACATGGCGACCAAAGCGATCGAAGGCACCGCGAAGCGGCGCATCCGCAAGGTTTTCGGCAACATCCACGAAGTGGTGCAGATGCCGAACCTGATCGAGGTTCAGCGCGAATCCTACGAACAGTTCCTGCGCAGCGATCCGTCGATCGGCTACGTCTCCGGTCTCGAAAAGACCCTGCGCTCGGTCTTCCCGATCCGCGACTTCGCCGGCACCGCCGAGCTCGACTTCGTCAATTACGAGCTCGAGCCGCCGAAGTTCGACACTGACGAATGCCGCCAGCGCGGCATCACTTATGCGGCGCCGATGCGCGTTACGTTGCGCCTGATCGTGTTCGAGGTGGATCCGGATACGGAAGCCCGCTCGGTGCTCGATATCAAGGAGCAGGACGTCTACATGGGCGACATGCCGCTCATGACCGAGAACGGCACCTTCATCGTCAATGGCACCGAGCGCGTCATCGTCAGCCAGATGCACCGTTCGCCGGGCGTGTTGTTCGACCATGACCGCGGCAAGACCCATGCCTCGGGCAAGTATCTGTTCGCGGCGCGCGTGATTCCGTATCGCGGCTCGTGGCTCGATTTCGAGTTCGATGCCAAGGACATCGTCAACGTCCGTATCGACCGCAAGCGCAAGCTGCCGGTCACCGCGCTTCTCTATGCGCTGGGCCTGACGTCCGAGGACATCCTCAACTATTTCTACAACCGCGTGACGTTCGTCCGCGGCCCGAACGGCTGGCAGATTCCGTTCCAGCCGGAGAATTGGCGCGGCGCCAAGCCGATGTTCGACATCGTCGACGCCAAGTCGGGCGAAGTGATCTTCCCCGCCGGCCAGAAGGTCAGCCCGCGCGCCGCCAACAAGGCGCAGAAGGACGGCCTCGAGACGCTGCTGATCCCGACCGAGGAAATCTTCGGCCGCTATTCGGCGTACGATCTGATCAACGAAGCGACCGGCGAGATCTATATCGAGGCGGGCGACGAGTTCGCGCCTGAGAATCTCGAAAAGCTGGACGCCGCCGGGATCGACCGCGTCGAGCTGCTCGACATCGACCATGTCTCGACCGGGCCGTGGATCCGCAACACGCTCAAGGCGGACAAGGCCGAGGAGCGCGAGCAGGCGCTGTCCGACATCTATCGCGTCATGCGCCCCGGCGAACCGCCGACGCTTGAGACTGCGGAGTCGCTGTTCGCCGGTCTGTTCTTCGATCCGGAGCGCTATGACCTGTCGGCCGTCGGCCGCGTCAAGCTCAACATGCGCCTCGACCTCGATGCCGAGGACACGGTCACGACGCTCCGGACCGAGGACATCCTCGCGGTGGTCAAGACGCTGGTCGACCTGAAGGACGGCAAGGGCGAGATCGACGATATCGACAATCTCGGCAACCGCCGCGTGCGTTCGGTCGGCGAGCTGCTCGAGAACCAGTATCGCGTCGGCCTGTTGCGCATGGAGCGTGCGGTCAAGGAGCGGATGTCGTCGGTCGACGTGTCGACCGTGATGCCGAACGACCTGATCAACGCCAAGCCCGCGGTTGCCGCGGTGCGCGAGTTCTTCGGTTCGTCGCAGCTGTCGCAGTTCATGGACCAGACCAACCCGCTCTCCGAAGTGACGCACAAGCGTCGCGTCTCGGCGCTCGGGCCGGGCGGCCTCACCCGCGAGCGCGCGGGCTTCGAGGTCCGCGACGTCCATCCGACGCATTATGGCCGCATCTGCCCGATCGAAACGCCGGAAGGCCCGAACATCGGTCTGATCAACAGCCTGGCGTCGTTCAGCCGCGTCAACAAATACGGCTTCATCGAAACGCCGTACCGCAAGGTCATCGACAATAAGGTGACCAGCGAAGTCGTCTATCTGTCGGCGATGGAAGAGGCCAAGCACACGATCGCGCAGGCCAACGCCGAAACCGATGCCGACGGCAAGCTGACCGAGGAGCTGGTCTCCGCGCGTCAGGCCGGCGAATTCCTGATGGCGCTGCCTGAGAACATCACGCTGATGGACGTGAGCCCCAAGCAGCTCGTGTCGGTCGCGGCGTCGCTCATTCCGTTCCTGGAAAACGACGACGCCAACCGCGCGCTGATGGGATCGAACATGCAGCGCCAGGCGGTGCCGCTGGTCCGTGCCGAGGCGCCGTTCGTCGGCACCGGCATGGAAGAGACGGTGGCGCGGGACTCGGGTGCGGCGATTGCCGCCAAGCGTGCCGGCATCGTCGACCAGGTCGACGCCACCCGTATCGTCATCCGGGCCACTGGAGAGGTCGAAGCCGGCAAGTCCGGCGTCGACATCTACACGCTGATGAAGTTCCAGCGCTCGAACCAGAACACCTGCATCAACCAGCGTCCGCTGGTGAAGGTGGGTGACGTGGTCAACACCGGCGATGTCATCGCCGACGGCCCGTCGACCGAGTTCGGCGAGCTGGCGCTCGGCCGCAACGCGCTCGTCGCGTTCATGCCGTGGAACGGCTACAATTACGAGGACTCGATCCTCATCAGCGAGCGTATTGTCAAGGACGACGTCTTCACCTCGATCCATATCGAGGAATTCGAAGTCATGGCCCGCGACACCAAGCTCGGGCCGGAAGACATCACCCGCGACATCCCGAACGTCGGCGAGGAAGCGCTGCGCAACCTCGACGAAGCGGGCATCGTCTATATCGGTGCCGAGGTCGAGCCGGGCGACATCCTGGTCGGCAAGATCACGCCGAAGGGCGAAAGCCCGATGACGCCGGAAGAAAAGCTCCTCCGCGCGATCTTCGGTGAGAAGGCGTCGGACGTTCGTGACACCTCGCTGCGGCTGCCCCCGGGCGTCGCCGGCACGGTGGTCGAAGTCCGCGTGTTCAATCGCCACGGCATCGACAAGGACGAGCGCGCGATGGCGATCGAGCGCGAGGAGATCGAGCGCCTGAAGAAGGACTCGGACGACGAGCGCACGATCCTCAACCGTGCGACCTGGTCGCGCCTGCGCGAGATGCTGATCGGTCAGGTCGCCACGGCGACGCCGAAGGGCCTCAAGAAGGGTGCCGAGATCGATCAGGACCTGCTCGACAGCGTCGACCGCCACGAATGGTGGAAGTTCGCGGTCCAGGACGACAAGGTCCAGTCGGACCTCGAAGCGGTCAAGGGCCAGTATGATGACGCGGTGAAGCTCATCAAGGACAAGTTCGAGGACCGCCGCGAGAAGCTCGAGCGCGGTGACGAACTGCCGCCTGGCGTGCTCAAGATGGTCAAGGTCTTCGTCGCGGTTAAGCGCAAGCTGCAGCCGGGCGACAAGATGGCCGGCCGTCACGGCAACAAGGGCGTCATCAGCCGCATCCTGCCGCAGGAAGACATGCCGTTCCTGGCGGACGGCACGCCGGTCGACCTGGTGCTCAACCCGCTTGGCGTGCCGTCGCGCATGAACGTCGGGCAGATCTTCGAGACCCATCTGGGCTGGGCCGCGCGCGGTCTGGGTCAGCAGGTCGCGCAGGCGCTGGAAGATTGGCGTGACGCCAATCCGAACGCCGAGCCGGGCGCGATGCCCGACGCGGTCAAGGAGCGCCTCAAGACGATCTATGGCGAGCATTATGTCGCCGATCTCGACGCTCGCAGTGGCACAGAGATCATCGAACTGGCGCAGAACCTGAAGCCCGGCGTCCCGATGGGCACTCCGGTGTTCGACGGCGCGCACGAAGGCGACGTGTCGGCGATGCTGGAACTGGCGGGTCTCGACCCGTCGGGTCAGTCGGACCTGTTCGACGGACGCACCGGCGACAAGTTCGACCGCAAGGTGACCGTGGGCATCATCTACATGCTGAAGCTCCACCACCTGGTCGACGACAAGATCCACGCTCGCTCGATCGGCCCCTACTCGCTCGTCACCCAGCAGCCGCTGGGCGGCAAGGCGCAGTTCGGCGGCCAGCGCTTCGGCGAAATGGAGGTCTGGGCGCTCCAGGCGTACGGTGCCGCCTACACGCTGCAGGAGATGTTGACGGTGAAGTCGGACGACGTCGTCGGACGCACCAAGGTCTATGAGGCGATCGTCAAGGGTGACGACACGTTCGAGGCCGGCATCCCGGAGAGCTTCAACGTGCTCGTCAAGGAAATGCGCTCGCTGGGTCTCAACGTCGAACTCAAGAACGACGAGCCCGGGGTGGATTCGGACGGCGTGGCGATCGCCGCGGAATGACTCTTCTCCCCTCCCGCTTGCGGGAGGGGTCGGGGGAGGGCTTGTCGGCAAGGCCCCTCCTCGTAGTGACATGCCCTCCCCTAACCCCTCCCGCTCGCGGGAGGGGAATTGGAGCTAGAAAATGAACGAACTGACCAATTTCGCGAACCCGGTCGCCAAGCCGGAGACCTTCGACCAGATCCAGATCGGGATCGCGTCGCCGGATCGTATCCGCTCGTGGAGCTTCGGCGAGATCAAGAAGCCCGAGACGATCAATTATCGCACGTTCAAGCCCGAGCGTGACGGCCTGTTCTGCGCGCGGATCTTCGGTCCGATCAAGGATTACGAATGCCTGTGCGGCAAGTACAAGCGCATGAAGTACAAGGGCATCGTCTGCGAGAAGTGCGGCGTCGAAGTCACCGTCTCGAAGGTTCGCCGCGAGCGGATGGGCCATATCGAGCTCGCCGCCCCGGTTGCGCACATCTGGTTCCTGAAGTCGCTGCCGTCGCGCATCGGCCTGCTGCTCGACATGCAGCTCAAGCAGCTCGAGCGCGTGCTGTACTTCGAAGCCTATATCGTGATCGAGCCGGGCGTGACCCCGCTCGAGCGCTTCCAGCTGCTGACCGAGGACGAGCTCCTCGAGGCGCAGGACGAATATGGTGAGGACGCCTTCACCGCCGGCATCGGCGCCGAGGCGGTCCGCATCATGCTCGAGCAGCTCGATCTCGAAGGCGAGCGCGAGCAGCTGCTGCAGGAACTCGCGACGACCAAGTCCGAGCTGAAGCCCAAGAAGATCATCAAGCGGCTGAAGGTCGTCGAGAGCTTCATCGATTCGGGCAACCGCCCCGAATGGATGATCCTCGAAGTCGTGCCGGTCATCCCGCCCGAACTGCGCCCGCTGGTGCCGCTGGACGGCGGCCGCTTCGCGACGTCGGATCTGAACGATCTCTATCGGCGCGTGATCAACCGCAACAACCGCCTCAAGCGGCTGATGGAGCTGCGCGCGCCGGACATCATCGTCCGCAACGAAAAGCGTATGCTGCAGGAAGCGGTCGACGCCCTGTTCGACAACGGCCGCCGCGGCCGCACGATCACCGGTGCGAACAAGCGTCCGCTGAAATCGCTGTCCGACATGCTCAAGGGCAAGCAGGGCCGCTTCCGTCAGAACCTGCTCGGCAAGCGAGTCGACTATTCAGGCCGTTCGGTCATCGTGACCGGTCCAGAGCTCAAGCTGCACCAGTGCGGCCTGCCGAAGAAGATGGCGCTCGAACTGTTCAAGCCGTTCATCTACGCGCGCCTCGACGCCAAGGGTCTGTCGATGACCCTGAAGCAGGCCAAGAAGTGGGTCGAGAAGGAGCGCAAGGAAGTCTGGGACATCCTGGACGAAGTGATCCGCGAGCACCCGGTTCTCCTGAACCGCGCGCCGACGCTTCACCGTCTGGGCATCCAGGCGTTCGAGCCGGTGCTGATCGAGGGCAAGGCGATCCAGCTCCACCCGCTGGTCTGCTCGGCGTTCAACGCCGACTTCGACGGCGACCAGATGGCCGTGCACGTCCCGCTGAGCCTCGAGGCCCAGCTGGAAGCACGCGTCCTGATGATGTCGACCAACAACATCCTGTCGCCGGCCAACGGCAAGCCGATCATCGTGCCGTCGCAGGACATGGTGCTCGGTCTCTATTACCTGTCGATGCTCAAGGAGAATGAGCCCGGCGAAGGCATGCTGCTGGCCGACATGGCCGAAGTGCACCAGGCCCTCGAAGCCGGCGCCGTCACGCTGCACACCAAGGTCATCAGCCGCGTCCCGCAGACCGATGAGGAAGGCAAGACCTACCTCAAGCGCTACGAGACGACGCCGGGCCGCATGCTGCTCGGCGAGTGCCTGCCCAAGTCGCACAAGGTGCCGTTCGACACCGTCAATCGCCTGCTGACCAAGAAGGACGTCGGCGACGTGATCGACGAGGTCTATCGTCACACCGGCCAGAAGGAGACCGTGCTGTTCGCCGACGCGATCATGGCGTTGGGCTTCAAGCACGCGTTCAAGGCCGGTATCTCGTTCGGCAAGGATGACATGATCATCGCGCCGGACAAGGACAAGCTGGTCGACGAGACCCGCGAGCAGGTGAAGGACTTCGAGCAGCAATATCAGGACGGCCTGATCACGCAGCAGGAGAAGTACAACAAGGTGATCGACGCCTGGTCGCGCTGCGGTGATCAGGTCGCCAACTCGATGATGAACGAGATCAAGGCGGTGAAGAAGGATCCGGTGACGGGTCGTGAAATGCCGATCAACTCGATCTACATGATGGCGCACTCGGGTGCCCGCGGTTCGCAGGCGCAGATCAAGCAGCTCGCCGGTATGCGCGGGCTCATGGCGAAGCCGAGCGGTGAAATCATCGAGACCCCGATCATCTCGAACTTCAAGGAAGGCCTGACCGTCCTCGAATACTTCAACTCGACCCACGGCGCCCGCAAGGGCCTCGCGGACACCGCGTTGAAGACCGCCAATTCGGGCTACCTCACTCGCCGCCTGGTCGACGTGTCGCAGGACTGCGTCGTCATGGAGGAGGATTGCGGTACCGAGCGGGCGCTCGAGATGCGCGCGATCCTGCAGGGCGGCTCGACCATCGCGTCGCTCGGCGAGCGCATCCTGGGCCGCACCACGGCCGAGGATGTGGTCGACAAGGACGGCACGGTGATCATCCCGTCGGGCACGCTGCTCGACGAGGCGGCGGTCGCGAAGATCGAAGCCACCGGCATCCAGGGGATGAAGATCCGCTCGCCGCTGGTCTGCGAAGCCAAGATCGGCGTCTGCGGCAAGTGCTACGGGCGTGACCTCGCCCGCGGTACCCCGGTGAATATCGGCGAAGCGGTCGGCGTTATCGCGGCGCAGTCGATCGGCGAGCCGGGCACCCAGCTGACCATGCGTACGTTCCACATCGGTGGCGCGGCGCAGCTCAACGAAACGTCCAACCTGGAAGCGCATGCCGACGGTACGGTCGAATTCCGCGACCTGCGTCTGATTGTCGACCAGCGTGGCCGCCGCGTGGTGCTGAGCCGCTCGGGCGAGATCGCGATCAAGGACATGGACGGCCGCGAGCTGTCGGTCGATCGCATCCCGTACGGTGCGTACGTCATGTTCGACGATGGCCACATCGTCAGCAAGGGCGACCGCATGGCCGAGTGGGATCCGTTCACCATGCCGCTGATCACCGAGACCGGCGGTACGGTGAAGTATCAGGACCTCATCGAAGGCAAGACGCTCACCGAACAGGCCGACGAAGCGACGGGCATCACCCAGCGCGTCGTCACCGAGTATCGCGCCGCGACCAAGTCGAAGGAGGATCTGCGTCCGCGCATGACCCTGACCGGCGTCGATGCCAACGAAGCCGCGCGCTACATGTTGGCGCCGGGTGCGGTGCTGTCGGTCGATGACAATGCCACCGTCCAGGCCGGTGACGTGCTTGCCCGTGTCGCTCGCGAGTCCGCCAAGACCCGCGACATCACCGGCGGTCTGCCGCGCGTCGCCGAGCTGTTCGAAGCCCGCAAGCCCAAGGAAAACGCGATCATCGCGAAGGTCTCGGGCCGCGTCGTGTTCGGCAAGGACTACAAGGCCAAGCGCAAGATCGGGATCCAGCCCGAGGACGGCGGCGAGGTCGTGGAGTATCTGATCCCGAAGTCGAAGGTGATCGACGTCCAGGAAGGCGACTACGTCAAGCGTGGCGACAACCTAATCGGTGGCTCGCCCGATCCGCACGACATTCTCGAGGTGCTCGGCATCGAGCCGCTCGCGGAATATCTCGTGTCGGAAATCCAGGAAGTCTATCGACTCCAGGGCGTGAAGATCAACGACAAGCACATCGAGGTGATCGTTCGCCAGATGCTGCAGAAGGTCGAGATCACCGACGGCGGCGACACCACCCTGCTCGCCGGCGAACAGGTCGACCGCACCGAGATGGACGAGACCAACGAGAAGCTCGCCCCCGGCCAGCAGCCCGCCCAGGGCAAGCCGGTTCTGCTCGGCATCACCAAGGCGTCGCTGCAGACCCGCAGCTTCATCTCGGCGGCGTCGTTCCAGGAGACCACCCGCGTCCTCACCGAGGCGGCGGTCCAGGGCAAGCAGGACACGCTGATCGGCCTCAAGGAGAACGTCATCGTCGGCCGCCTCATCCCCGCCGGTACCGGTGCGGGCATGAATCGCCTGCGCGTGGCGGCCTCCAGCCGCGACGCTGCGCTCCGCGTCCAGCAGCGTGCGCTGCAGGAAGTGCTGATCGCGCCGAACTCGGCCGCGGAAGAGCGTGCCGCGGAACTGGCGCGTGACGTCCGCGACGACACCGGCAGCGATGCGCTGGCGCGTGTCGCGCCGAGCGGCCACGGCACCGACGCGGATGCCGGCGAGTATCTGAACGAGAGCGAATAAGCTTCTCGTCCGACACTAACTGTTGACTGAAAAAGCCGCCGTCCGGAGCGATCCGGGCGGCGGTTTTTTGTTGCCAAAACGAGGATTTCCGCCCGCTATGGCTTCAAAAATCATCTATCTAGAGCAGCATAGGCCGTGATATCCGTGTGGATGAATCAAGCGGACTCGGTATATTTTGGGGGGATTATGGCAAATCTGGTAGCGATTGTGCAGCCGCAAGACAGTTTCAGCGGCGGCCCGGGAGACGACACCTATACCGGAACTCCAGGCGCTGACACGATCAACGGCAATGGCGGTAACGATACGTTGAACGGCGGCGCCGGCGGGGACACGATCGACGGCGGCGACGGTTACGACACTCTATCCTCGGCAGGTAGCCCCGGAAACTGGCAGCACTCCTATTATTATTACGATCCGATCGTCCCAACGCTCGATATCGGTACGGAGGTCGATACCATTCGTGGGGGTGCAGGGTACGACATGATCTTCGCCGGCTACGGCGACAACGTAGACGGCGGGGCCGACGGTGCGGCGTTGCTGATCGGGTTCCAGGGGGCCACGAGCGGCGTCACCGTCAATTTCGACGCTTTGAACAATAATGGCTCGCTAACCATCGGTGGCGGGACGATCACCAACATCAGCAGCGTCCAGTTCGTCGATGGCAGCAATTTCGCCGATACGATCACCGGGAGCAGTTTCGGTTATGCGTCGCCTGACATCCGCGGCCTAGGCGGCAACGATCATCTTATCGCAGGCTATTACAACAGCAACCTGTATGGGGGAGACGGCGACGATACGCTCGACTCCGGGAGCAGTTCGTATGGCGGCTACTTCTACGGCGAAGCGGGAAACGACACCTTTCACGGCAATTCCAGCATCTACGCCTTTGGTGGCGACGGCAACGACGTCTATTATGGCGGCGGGAACTTCAAGGGCGGAGCCGGCTCCGATACCCTAATAGTCGGGGCCACCTATGAATCGGCGTCCGCCAATGGCGGCGCCGGCAACGACACGCTCACCGGCGGCGGCGGCCAGGACAACATTTTCGGCGGTACCGGGGCGGACGTCATTCACGGAGGCGACGCCAACGACCTGCTTTTTTCTGCCGGAACAGAATCCAGCTATGCGAATGGCGGCAGCTCGCCAGACACACTGGATACCGGCAGCGAGCATGACCGTGTCTATGGTGATGCGGGCGACGATTATATCTCGGTCGGATATGGCGACGACGCCGACGGTGGCACTGGCACCAACACCCTGGTTCTAACCCTAACCGGTGCCTCGACCGGTGTCACCGTAGACGGTAACGCGATTCTCGCCGGCGGCCAGACCATCGGCGGCGGCACGGTGTCCAATTTTCAGCGCATCGAACAGGTAACGGGTTCGGCCTTCGCGGACACGATCACCATGCCCACGCAGGACTATCAACGGACCGTCTATGGCGGAGGTGGCAACGATCATCTGACCGCCGGCGACAGTTCGGTCATCTTCTATGGCGATGACGGAAACGACACGATCGTCGGAAGTACTGTCGGCGATATATTGTACGGCGGCGCCGGGGCGGACTCGATTTCGGCACGCGACGGCGACGACATGATCTACCTGCAGCTGGGCGACGTCGCCGCGGGCGAAAACATCGATGGCGGCAACGGCAACGACACCGTGTCGGTTTCCTACGCCTATCCCCAGGCCTTTGTCGATTTGACCGGCGTCACCTTCTCCAACGTGGAGAATCTGGTGGCCGGCACGCTCGCGATGACCACGGCGCAGCTTTCGGCATTCAAGTCGATCCAGACCGCTTCAATCAACCTAACGACCGGCGGTAATATCTCATTCGCCGGCGACGTATTCAGCGTGGAGGGGACGGTGGCCTTCGCAAACGTCGCCACAACGTTCGACCTAACCGGCGCAACGCGTCCCTATGCCGCTCAGACGACCACTTTTCAGGGCGGCAGCGCCGCCGATATCATCACCACGATCGATGGCAATGACATCATTAACGGCGGCGGAGGCGACGACGTCATCAACGCCGGTGGCGGCAATGACTCGCTGACTGGCGGTACCGGGCGCGACACGCTGCACGGGGGCGACGGAAACGACAGCATCACGGTGACCGCCGCGGATTACGCTTCGGGCGAGGTCTATGACGGCGGCACCGGCAACGATTCGCTTTTCCTGAGCGGCGTGGACATTTCCACTTCGACGGTTATGTCGATTGAGACGCTAGGCGTAGGCTACAATACCGCCGTTTCGATGACTGCTTCGCAGTTCCAGGGCTTTTCTCACATCGTGACCCCAGGATATAGTGGTTACGTTTCCGAAACCATCAATTTGACGACGGGTGGATCCATCGCGTTCGCTGGAAGCGGTGACGTACTCATTCTCAATCTGGCAGCCGCTGGTACGACGATCGACCTGTCGGGTGCCAGTATCCTCGGCGCTACAGTCAACGGCAATATCGGCAATGACACGATCATTGGTGGTGGAACCAATGATATCCTCAACGGTGGGGACGGCAACGACCGCCTTGATGGTCGGGGCGGCTACGATGTCATGATCGGCGGCGCGGGTGACGATACCTACATTGTCGACAACGCCAACGATCAAGTCACAGAGAACGCCAATGGCGGAAATGACACGATCGAAAGTTCTGTCACGATTATTGCGCCCATTGCTGCCAATGTGGAAACGCTGAAGCTCACCGGAAGTGCGGCGATCAACGCGACTGGCGATGACTTAGCCAACACGATCATCGGCAATTCGGGCGCCAACCATCTCTATGGCAATGGCGGCAACGACCGCCTGATTGGTGGCGACGGCGCCGATTTCCTGGATGGCGGCGCCGGGATCGACTTGGCTGATTACCACACCGAGACCGCGGGCGTGACCGTACGGCTGGGTTTGACCGACACCGCGATCGGCACGGCCACGGGCGGTGATCAACTGCGCGGGATCGAGAATGTCACCGGTACCGACTTCGCGGATGTGCTGATCGGCGGCAATGGCGACAACATACTGGTCGGCGGCGGCGGGGACGATCGGCTGGAAGGCGGCCTGGGCAACGATCAGCTGATCGGAGGCACTGGCGCGGACATTATGGTCGGTGGCGTGGGCGATGACCTGTACCGTGTCGACCAGCAGGGCGACGTAGTGCTCGAGAATGCCGGCGAGGGCACCGACGCGGTGATCTCGACGGCGAACTATTATCTTTACGCCAACGTCGAGAACCTGGCCCTGGCGGCGGGCGCCGGCAACATTTTCGGCGTCGGCAATGAGCTCGACAACATCATCACCGGCAATGAGGGCGACAACCTCCTGCTGGGAGGCGGTGGAGCGGACACCATCCATGGCGGTGTCGGCAACGACACCATCTACGGCGAGGACGGCAACGATCAGCTTTACGGCGATGCTGGCAACGATGTGGTGGTTGGCGGCGCGGGCGACGACGTGATCGACGGCGGCGTGGGTACCGACCAGCTCCATGGCGGCACCGGCAACGACGTCTTCTATGTCGACCAGCAAAGCGACGTAGTGTTCGAGAATGCCGGTGAAGGCACCGACACGGTGGTCTCCACCTCGAACTTCTATCTCTACGCCAACGTCGAGAACCTGACCCTGGCGGCGGGTGCGGGCAGCATTTTCGGCGTCGGCAATGAGCTGGCCAACACCATCACCGGCAATGAGGGCGACAATCTCCTGCTGGCCGGTGCGGGAGCCGACATCGTCCATGGCGGCGCGGGTGCCGATACCATCTATGGCGATGACGGCAACGATCAGCTGTTCGGTGACGCCGGCAACGATGTGGTGGTTGGCGGTGCT
>NZ_BCYZ01000080.1 GCF_001598455.1 Sphingomonas pruni NBRC 15498 | reverse complement strand
AGCGGTCCCCCTCCCCACGCTTCGCGTAGGGAGGATTTTCACGAACGGATTCGCGAAATCACCCGTTCGGGCGATAGTATCCGCCGGTGCGGATGGCGATGACGTCGTCTCCGCAACAAGGGGGAATCTTCATGACTCCGACGCTTCGTTATTCGCTCATCTATGGCGGCCTCGCCAGCATCGTACTCGCTGCATTCATCGCTGTGACCGCGTTCCTCAACCACAAGGTGCAATGGGTCGCGACGCTGACCTTCGGCTATTCGGTCATGCTGGTCGCGATGAGCTTCATCTTCGTCGGCGTGAAGCGATATCGCGACGTAGAGCGCGGCGGGGTGATCCGGTTTTTTCCCGCGCTCGGCCTGGCCCTGCTGATCGCGCTGATCGCGACCATCGCCTATACGTTGATCTGGGAAATGTATCTGGCGGCGACGCACTATCGCTTCATGGACGATTATATCGCGTCGGCGCTCGCCAAGGCGCGCGCAGGCGGCAAGAGCGCTGCGGAGATCGCCCGGATGAGCGCCGAACTCGATGGCATGCGGGCGATGTACGCCAATCCGCTGGTCCGGTTGCCGATGACCGCGATGGAGGTGGCGCCGGTCGGGCTGGCGGTATCGCTGTTCTCCGCGGCGTTGCTGCGCAATCCCAGGCTGTTGCCCGCGCGCGAGAATGTCAGAGCAGCATCACCTTCGCCGTCACGGACAGACCCGGCCTGAGCGTCGCCAGCGCCGCCTGGCCCGGGTCGAGCCGGATGCGCACGCCGACGCGCTGGACGATCTTGGTGAAATTGCCCGATCCCGGCTCGAAGGGCAGCAGGGTGAACTCGCTGCCCGATCCCGGCGCGAAGCTTTCGACCGTGCCGTTCAGCGTCTCGCCCAGCGCGTCGACATAGATTTTGGCTTTTTGCCCTTCGCGCATGCCGCGGGTCTGCGTCTCCTTGAAATTGGCGACGACATAGAGCGAGCGCGTCGGGACGACGGTGAACACGCGACTGCCCGGCTGGACGAAGTCGCCGACCTGGACCTGGCGGTTGCCGACCACGCCGTCGATCGGAGCGACGATCAGCGTGTGCCCGCGATCCTGCCGCGCGAGGTCGAGTGCGGCGCGCGCCTTCAGCGCCGCGGCTTCGGCGGAGGCGACTTGCGCTTCGAGCACCGGGCGCCGCGCGCGCGTCACATCCGCTTGTTCGCTGGTCACGCCCAGTTCGGCGCGCGATTTGTCGGCAGCCGAAGCCGCGCCGATCGCCGTCGCCTTGATCCGTTCGGCGTCGCGACGCGTGGCGAACCCCTGACCCAGCAGCGAATCGTACCGCACTTTGTCGGCGTTCGCGCGGATCAGTTCGGCATCCGCCGACGCGATGACAGTACTCGCGGCGCGCACTTGCGCCGACGCGAGGCGCTCATCGGCATCGAGCGCGGCGAGCGACGCGCGCGCCGTGGCAACGCCGGCTTCGGCATCGGCCAGCGCGGCCTGGGCAGCTTGCAGCTTCGCATCGTAATCCTGTGCATCGATGCGAACGAGCGGATCGCCCGCGTGCACGATCTGATTGTCCTTCACCAGTACAGCCGCGACCAGCCCGCCGACCTTCGGCGCGACCGCGCTCGAATCGGCGTGAAGATAGGCATTGTCCGTCGACTCGCTCGACCTCGGCGCGGTCAGCCACAGGATGCCGGCGATCGCCACCGCGAGTGCGACCAGCCCCATGACCAGGGCGCTACGCGGGAACGCGAAACGCTTTTTGGTGGGAAGTTCGGACGCGGTCGCGGCGTCAGTCGAGCCGAAAGGGGCATTCATTTGGCAAGCACCAGCAAGGTGGACGTCGCGGTCGCCATCACGCGACCATCGGCATCGCGGATGTCCGCCTCGGCAAAGGCGACGCGGCGGCCGATATTGACCACCCTGCCTTCGGCGCGAACCGGCCCGGTTTGGTCGCTCATGCCACGCAGGTAAGAAACTTTGAGTTCGAGCGTCGTGAACCCCTGATCGGGTTTCAGCATCGAATGCACCGCGATCCCGCAAGCCGAATCGAGCAAGGTCGCAGCATATCCGCCATGAACGCCGCCCATTGGATTATAATGGCGCTCATCGGGCGTTCCCTCGAACACCGCCCGTCCGCGCTCGACCTCGATCAGCGAGAAATCGAGCGTCCGCCCGATCGGCGGCTGGGCGCCGCGGGCGAGCAAGTCGCGAACCTGTTGAAGACCGTCAGGGGCGTCGATCACTTCGCTCATTGCCGCCCCTCCAAACCATAACGCGCGACCAGTCCGGCGTGCGCATCGGTCAGGATCGCGTCCGACTGAGCCGGATCGGCGACCGCGCGCGACAACGCCACCGCACCGACCATTTGCGCCAGCATTGCCGACCCTTCGGCGTGCGGGTCGGCGAAGCCGATGCCGCCGAGCGCCTTGGCCAGCCGCAAGGTCAGCGCTTCCACGCCCTTGCCGAAGCGCGCGCGCTGCTGTTCCCCCGACCGCGCCAGATCACCCGACAGGGTCGGCAGGGGGCAGCCGCGCTCGCGCCGATCGCGATGCGCCGGGCTGAGATAGAAATCCACATAGGCCCTGAGCGCGACGCGGGGATCGTCGGTCTGCTCGATCGCATCGGACCGTTCGCGCGCATCGTCGAACATCGTCCCGATCGCATCGGCGATCATCGCGTCCTTCGATTCGAAATGCGCATAGAAGCCGCCATGCGTCAGGCCAGCGCGTGCCATCACGCCCGCCACGGCGACGCCATCGGGCCCCTTCGCGCGAATCTCCCGCGCGGCTTCCTTCAGCACCCGCCGCCGCGTCTCTGCCTTGTGCTCGTTCGAATAGCGCACTTGAACGCCTCCTTTATATGACGCATATAATATAAACGCAGCCGGAGGCAAGTATATTGGCGTCGATACCACTCTCCCCCCAGGGATCGGCGCGGGCTCCGGCTGCACCGTTCGATCCCTCTCGCCTGACCAATCGCCAGAAATATCTGATCTTCGGCGTGATGGCGTTCGGCCAGTTCATGGCATTGATCGACATCCAGATCGTCGCCGCCTCGCTCAACGAAGTGCAGGCGGGTCTGTCAGCCGGGCCCGACGAGATCAGCTGGGTACAGACCGCGTATCTGATGGCCGAACTGGTGATGATCCCGTTCTCGGCATTTCTTGCCCAAGCTTTGTCGACGCGCTGGCTGTTCGCGCTGTCGGCCGGGCTGTTCACGCTATCGAGCATGGCGTGCGGGCTGGCCTGGAACATCGAATCGATGATCGTGTCGCGCGCTGTCCAGGGTTTTGTCGGCGGCGCGATGATCCCGACCGTATTCGCGACCGGCTACGTCCTGTTCTCGGGAAAGCAGCGCGCGATGATTCCCGCGATCCTGGGAATGGTGTCGGTGCTCGCGCCGACCTTGGGCCCGACCGTCGGCGGCTGGATCACCGATGCGATGGGATGGCGCTGGGTGTTCTTCATCAACGTCGCGCCGGGCATATTGGTGACGGCGCTGACGCTCGCGCTGATCCGCGTCGACACCCCCAACCTAGCCATGCTCAAGCGGATCGACTGGGTCCATCTTGCCGCGATGGCAGTGGCGCTGGCCGGCCTGGAATATGTGCTGGAGGAAGGACCCAAGAACGAGTGGTTCACCGACATCCGGATCCAGATCGGCGCGTGGCTGTCGATCGTGGCGTTCGTGCTGTTCCTTGAACGATCGTTCCGGTCCAACGGCCCGATCGTCAAGCTCACCCCATTCCGTAAGCCGACTTTCGTCTTCGCCTGCGCGTTCAACCTGGTGATCGGCTTCGGCCTCTATGCGGGCACCTATCTCATCCCGCTCTTCCTCGGCCGGGTACGCGGGTACAATGCGTCGGAGATCGGCAGCACGGTCGTCATCGCCGGCTGCGCGCAATTGCTCGGCGTGCCGATCGCCGCCAGCCTCTCGCAGCGCGTCGACCAGCGCATCGTCATCACCTTCGGGCTGGCGCTTTTCGCTCTGGGCTTATGGCTGTTCTCGGCGATGACCCCCGACTGGGGATTCGCCGCGTTGTTCTGGCCGCAAGTCGTACGGAGCTTCGCAGTGATGCTGTGCATCGTGCCCTCGGTCGGCCTCGCGCTTGGCAATTTCGAGGGACCGGAATTGCGCTACGCCTCCAGCCTGTTCAACCTGATGCGCAACGCCGGCGGCGCGGTCGGCATTGCCCTCGTCAACACCTGGCTGGCCGATAATACACGGCTCCATGCGCTGCGGCTGAGCGAGGCATTGGGGCAATCGGCGAAGGCCGCGAACGACACGGCAGCGGCGCTGGCGCGCGAACTGGGCGCCGTCACGCCGGATCCTTCGCAAGCGCTGCTGATGGCCCAAGGGCTGATGAGCCGGATCGTCGGACGCGAGGCACTGACGTTGGCATTCGACGACGTGTTCCGCCTGATGGCATACCTGTTCCTCGCGGCACTCGTGATGGTCCCGTTCTGCCGACCGCCGCGTGTCGGTGCAGCGCCACCGCAGGATGCGCATTGAGGAAAGGAAGGTCCGCTTCGGCGCGTGCGCGGAATCACTCTCATGCCGACGCTCAAATAGCTGACAGAACTTCCCCTCGCCGGAACTTGGTCAAGTCGACGGCAGGCGCTAAACCGTGGCAATGCTGTTCCGCGAGATGATCGACGCGAGCGCCACGGCGGCTGTCATTACCAATCCACGATTGACGGACAATCCGATCGTGGCCTGCAATGACGCGTTTCTGTCTCTTACTGGGTATTCGCGCGCAGAGATACTCGGCCGCAATTGCCGATTCCTCAGGGGAAGCGATACCGACCCGGATGGGAGCGAAGTATTGCGGCAGGGAATAAGGGAGGGCCGTCCGACGCTCGCCGAGGTGCTCAATTACCGCAGAGATGGCTCTTCTTTTCGCAACTCTGTGATGGTGGCGCCCATATTCGACCTTACCGGCAAGATTGAATATTTCCTCGGATCACAGACGGAAATTCCGGAGGGCTTTCCCCTCTCTACGGGGAATCGGCAAATCGCTGCCGCGCAGCAAGTCTCCTCGCTGAGCGGCCGTCAGCGCGAGATCCTGCAGTTGATGGCCTCAGGGAAGCGCAACAAGGAGATCGCGCACCGTCTCGGATTGAGCGAGCGTACCGTCAAGATGCACCGGGCGGCGTTGCTCAAAGCGCTGAAAGTCGACTCCAGTGCGGACGCGATCCGAATGGCAGTTGAGGCAGGCTTCTAACCGGCTCGATTGCCCCAAAGTACATGTTGCTCGCCTGCTCGGCTGGGATGATCGTGGAGGTCGCTCGTAGGTGGATTAGCTCGAGCCAACAAGAAGCAGGAGACGAACACGCATGGCGCCGCCGACATCCGGGAGCGCCGCGCCGGTGCACAAGCGACTGATCCTGGCGAACCCACGAGGATTTTGCGCCGGCGTCGAGCGCGCCATTACCGCCGTGGAAGGCGCCATAGACTATTACGGAGCGCCGGTTTTCGTGCGGCGTCATATCGTTCACAACCAGGCGGTCGTCGACCGTCTCGAGGCGTTGGGCGCGAAGTTCGTCGCTGAACTGGACGAGGTGCCGGAGGGCGCGGTCGTCATTTTATCTGCGCATGGCGTTTCTCCCGTTATCCACCGCGCGGCGAGACAACGAAAATTGACGACCGTGGACACGACCTGCCCGCTTGTGGCCAGGGTCCATGCGCAAGTCGTCGACTATTATCGGACCGGCCGCCATATCCTGCTGATCGGTCAGCAGGGCCATCCGCAAATCCTGGCAACTGTCGGCCAAGTGCCAGCGGGCGCCATTTCGGTGGTCGGCTCCATCGCCGATGTCGACGCGCTTCCCCTGACCGCCAACACGGCAGTCGCGCTTTCCGTCCAGACCACCTTTTCCGTCGGCGAGGCCGCCGAGATTATTGCCACCATAAAGCGGCGATTCCTGGACGTCGCCGCGCCGCCATCGAGCGATATCTGCTTCGCCACGACCAACCGGCAGGAAGCCATCGAAAAGCTCGCTTCCGCGGCGGATCAAGTCGTCGTAGTCGGCGACGACCTGTCATCGAACGCACGGCGGCTCGCCGACGCGGCTCGCGCCGCCGGCTGTCGCACCGTGTATCTCGTCAACGGTCCGGACGCCCTGGATATCCGGCAAATCTCCGGAGCCAGCGTGGTCGCCCTTACCGCTGCGGCCTCGACGCCCCCTGAACAGGTCCGGGCCGTTTGCGACCGCCTTGTGTCGCTCGGTTTCGTGATCGAGGAAAGCGAAGGCCGCGAGGAGACTACGAAATTCCCGCCCGTCGCGATCGCGCCTTCCGATGACCTTCCGCTCGCGGACCGGATGGATACCGTGCGTCGCGATGTCGAACGATGTCTCGACCGCACCCTGGCTGCCAAAACAGGACGGCATACCCGCCTGATCGAGGCGATGCGCTACGCGGTGCTGGGCGGCGGGAAAAGGCTGCGCGCATCACTGACCGTATTGGCGGCGGAAATGCTCGACGCCGATTATCGTCGCGCGATATGGGTGGCGAGCGCCATCGAATGCTTGCATGCCCAATCGCTGGTTCATGACGACTTGCCGTGCATGGACGACGACGATCTTCGCCGCGGCAGGCCGAGCCTGCATCGTCAGTTTGACGAAGCCACCGCCGTGCTCGCCGGAGACGCCCTTCTCGCTTTGGCGTTCGAGATGCTTTCCGACGAGCGCGCCCACCCCGATGGCGCAATCCGCGCGCGCCTGGTCAACTCGCTCGCCAGGACGGTCGGGAAAGACGGGCTGGCGCTAGGCCAGATGATGGATCTCAATCCCCCGGACGATCCCTCGCCCGATGACGTCGAGCAGTGCGAAGGTCTGAAGACAGGAGTGCTCCTTAATTTCTGTGTCGAGGCCGCGGCATTGCTCGCCGATTGCTCAACGGAAGAACGTCAGCGCCTGATCCGCTTTTCCGAACAGCTCGGCCTGGCGTTCCAGATCCGCGACGACATTCTCGACCGGATTGGAAATGCCGAGGCAATGGGAAAGCGTACCAGGAAGGACCGGCGTTCCGGTCGCATAACCGCGATCGAGGCCTTGGGCCTCGAGGGCGCGCATGAACGGTCGAGGAGCTTGGCGGCAGCCTGTCAGGATCATCTGGCCCCCTTCGGTCCTCGAGCGGAGCCGCTGCGCCAAATCGCCGAGTTCGCAGTTAGCCGGATGCACTAGGGCAATATTTTTTCCCACAAGTATCGCGCCTTGCGCATCTTCCCTCGAAAGCATCACATGAAAACAGCCATCATCCTCGGCGCCGGTTTCGGAGGACTCGCGCTCGCAATTCGTCTGCAAAGCGCCGGCATAGCGACGACGATCGTCGAGGCGCGAGACCGGCCCGGCGGCCGGGCCTATGCATGGCGCCGCGACGGTTACGTCTTCGACGCCGGCCCCACCGTCATCACCGACCCGGATTGCCTGCGGGAGCTTTGGGCATTGTCCGGAAGCGAGATGGCGCACGACGTCGAATTGCTGCCGATCCACCCTTTCTATCGGCTGCACTGGAGCGACGGAGCAACGTTCGACTATTCGAACGACGACGCCCAGCTCCGAGCGGAGATCGCGCGGTTCGAACCCGCCGATGTGGAAGGATATCAGCGCTTCATGCGCTATGCCGACAAGGTCTACCAAGCCGGCTACGTCGAACTCGCGGCGCGCCCCTTCCTGAGCTTGCTCGACATGGTGCGCGCCACGCCTGCCCTGGCGCGTCGCCGGGCGTGGCGGTCGGTCTATGCGGCGGTCAGTGCCGATATCCGCAACGACCGGCTCCGCCAGGCCTTCTCGTTCCATACCCTTCTGGTCGGCGGCAACCCCATGAAGACCAGCAGCATCTATGCGCTCATCCACAGCCTGGAGAAGCGAGGGGGCGTTTGGTTCGCCCGCGGCGGAACGAATGCGCTGGTGGACGCAATGGTGCGACTGTTCGAACGCCTGGGCGGCAAGCTCTTGCTGTCCGATCCGGTCGAGCAGATCGAATTCGAGGGGCGAGCCGTCACCGGGGTTTCGACGCGAAGTGGAACGTCCTTGCGGGCAGACATCGTCGCCTCAAACGGCGATCTTTTGCAAAGCTATCGCCTGGTGAAGGGCAGTCGCTATGCGGCGAGGAAGGTACGACGGCTGTCTCGTCGAAGCTTTTCCCCCAGCTTGTTCGTCGTACATTTCGGCCTGCGCGGAAACTTTCCCGGCATTGCGCACCACAGCATCCTGTTTTCCGACCGCTATGGGCCCCTGCTCGACGACATCTACAAACATGGCAAGGTCGCGGACGACCCCGCGCTCTACCTGCATCATCCAAGCGCGACCGACGCGTCTCTTGCTCCGCCGGGCTGCTCGACGTTCTACGCGCTGGCGCCTGTGCCCAATCTCGCAAAGGCTGATCCCGACTGGGAGAGCTTCGGCGCGCGCTACCGCGAAACGATATTGGGGAGGATACGCGACATGCTCATCCCGGACCTCGATGCTCGCCTCGAAACCGTATTCCATTACACGCCGATGGATTTCCAGCATGACCTCGCCGCCCATCTCGGCAACGCTTTCAGCCTGGAGCCGCTGTTGACGCAAAGCGCGTATTTTCGCGGTCACAATCGGGACGACCACTTCTCCAATCTGTATTTCGTAGGTGCCGGCACCCATCCCGGAGCCGGAATTCCGGGCGTCGTGGCGAGTGCGAAGGCCACCGCGTCGCTGGTCCTGGAAGCAACGCGCTAGGACGCATGTATAGGGTAACCGCCGGAAGCCGCTGATCGCGGTCTCCCAGTTCCCGGGCTTCGATTAATGACCGGCATTCCGGTAAATTGCCCATCGCGGCATTTCCCCGGCGGTGATCGCGCCTTTGCGCCCTATCGGATAGCGATCTCGATCGATGATCGCCGCCATCGTCGCGTCATCGTCGGGCGCCACTGCCGCCATCGTCCGCGCGCACCCCTCGGTTCGCAGGATAACGATGCCGTGATCCACCGTGCCGTCGCGGCGATAGAGGATTGTCGCCGTTTCGAGCGTCGCGGGACCGTCGGTAGGCAAAACCGTCGGCGGCACAGCCCCTCGCCGCCTCTCCGCGTCGCCGGCAACCGAATAGTCCTCATCGAGCACACGATCAGACCGCGTGGAACTCAGCACCAACGCGTGGTGTTTGGTGACGAACTCGCCCTGTCCGTAGAGCAATCCGGTCCCAGCATTGGAGCGCAGCCGCCGCACCATCGCCGCGACCGCGTGGAGCATATAGTCGTTGAGCGGCGCGCCGAAGAAGGTCAGCCCGCCCGTCACGGTCGGCACGACATCCGCGTCCGTGCCGAGCGTCCGCCGCGCCATCTTGGGAACGCAGGGAAAGCAGCTGTAAAGCTCGACAGCATCGAACGGCCGGCCATGGTTCAAGTCGAGCGCGCGCGTCAGCACGGCGTCCTGGGCCGGGCTCGCCGCATAGCCGTCGCGGGCGAGATAATCGCGCGGTTCGTCGGCCGCGGCGCCGCCGACCAGATGGATCATCGCCGCCGGATCGACCCCGGCCTCGCGTGCGACGGCCAGGCTGGTGACGATCACCGCCGCGCCCTGATTGACCATCGGATTGGCGACCATCAGCTTGGTATAGGGCCAGGCGATCAGCCGGTTGTCGGGGGTCACGTGCGCGATGTCGTCGGCCGAGTAGCGCCTGTCCAGCCAGCTCGACGGATTGTCGGCCGCAACTGCTGAATAACGCGCCCATAATTCCGCCGATTCCGCTTGCGCTTCGGCCGGCGTCTGCCCCCAGGCGTGTGCGCTCGCCATGTCGTAGAACGGATAGACGTTAACTGGCATCGACGCGCCAAGCGCGACCGCCAGCGGATGGAGATAGGTCGCGCGTTCGATCCGCCCCGGCGCGCCGTGCGCGAACGGAGGCCAGGGAAGTTCCACACCCTCCTTCTGCGCCCGCGCGGCGCTATGTTGCGCTTCGGCACCCGCGACCAGCGCGACCTTTGCTTCGCCCCGGGCGATCGCCAGCGCGGCTTCGTGAACCAATTTGGTCGGCGTCTCGCCGCCGATCGCGGCATAGCTGAGCGACCGTGGCGCGATCCCCAGCCGCGCCGCGAGCTCGGCGGGCGGGTCGGCGTAGCGCCAGCTTACCAGGTTGACGACATCGAGCCGGTCGATCCGGTGGAGCAAGCCACTGCCGGCGTCGTCCTCCGCTCGCCGCGCGGCGAGCGTCATCAGCCCGATCGGATCCAGTGCGTGGCTGAGCGCCGCCGGACGATCGACCGCCTCGCCGCATCCGACGATGACGGGCGTGCGATCGTCCGGCGTCACGCGCCTTACCAGACGTGGACGCGGTCGCCCGGCGCCAGATAGCGCTTGTCGCCCGGCTTGATCCCGAACGCATCGTACCAGGCGTCGAGGTTGCGTACCGTTTCAACGCGCAACGGTGCCAGCGCATGGACGTCGGTCGCGATCCGCGCGCGCATGGCGCGGTCGCGCATCTTGGTCCGCCAGCTCTGCGCGAAGGCGAGGAAGAAGCGCTGATCCCCGGTCAGCCCGTCGATCACCGGCGCCGGCTTTCCACCCAGCGACGCATGATAGGCTTCGTACGACGCGGTCAGGCCGGCGGCGTCGGCGATGTTCTCGCCAAGCTCCTGTTGGCCATTGGCATAGAGGCCGGGCAGCACTTCGTACTTGTTATACTGGTCGATCAGCGCCTTGCCCGATGCCTCGAACCGCGCGAGGTCGGTCGGCGTCCACCAATTGTGAAGGCGTCCGGTCGAATCGAAATCCGACCCCAGATTGTCGAACGAGTGGCTGATCTCATGCCCGATCACCGCGCCGATCGCGCCGTAATTGGCGGCTGAATCGAAGGTCGGATCGAAATAGGGCGTGTTGAGGATCGCCGCCGGGAAATTGAGCGCGTTCTGCAGCGGCAGATTGACCGCATTGACTGTCTGCGGCGTCATCCACCATTCGCCACGATCGGGCGTCTTGCCCAGCTTGCCGATCTGATAGCGGTAATTGGCGAGCTTCGCGCGCAGCAAATTGCCGGCCGGATCGGTCGCGCTGACCGCATAATAAGGGCGCATCGGCCAGACGTCCGGATAGCCGACGCCGACCTTCAATACCGACAATTTCTTGCGCGCTTCCGCCTTTGTCGCCGGCGCCATCCAGTCGAGCGCGGCGATGCGCTTGTCGAACGCCGCGACGATGTTCTTGACCATCGACTGGATCGCCGCCTTGGACGATGCCGGGAAATATTTGCCGGCGTAGATCTTGCCGACCTCATAGCCCAAAGCACCGTTGACCGCGCCGATCGAGCGCTTGTCGCGCGGCTGCTGCGCTGGCGTGCCCGTCATCTGCTTGCCGAAAAAGTCGAACTTGGAGTCGTCGAATGCCCTGGGCAGTGCGGTCGCCACCTCGTTGATGCGGTGGAAGGCGAGCCAGTCCTGCCAGGACTGCATCGGCTCGCTAGCGACCAGGCCGGCAAGCTTTGTCGTCGTCTCGGGATTCCAGACGATGAAATTCTGCTGCTTGGGCAGGCCCGCCGCGGTCCAATAGGCGTTCCAATCGATGCCCGGCGCCTTCTTGGCGAAATCGGCGCGGGTCCAGGGATTGTCGCCCTTGTGCGCGTCCTGCGCGGTTACGATGTCGGTCTGCGCCTGGGCAATCTTGGTCTCGAGCGCGAAAACGCGGCCGGCGCGCGCCTTGGGGTCGCTCATACCGGCGAGCGTGAAGACCTTTTCCAGATAGTCCTTATACCCGTCGCGGAGCTCGGCCATCTCCTTCTTGTCCGACAGGTAATAATCGCGGTCGGGCATGCCGACGCCGCCCTGCATCAGGTAGGGCGCGTTGATCGTCGGCTTGTTGAGGTCCTGCCCGACGAACAGCCCGAACAGATTGTCGGTCGAGGCATAATTGTTGTTGTTGAACGGGTCGGTATCGGCCCGCATGTTGGCGCCGAGCATCGCCGACAATTGCGCCTTGGACTTGAGCGCGGCGATCGGCGCCAGGATCGGCTTCAGGGGCGCGATACCGCGCGCCTCGATCGCGGCGCTATTGTTATAGGCATCGTAATAATCGGCAATGCGGCGCAGGTCGCTGCCCGGCTTTGCCTTGGACGCGGCGGCACCCTTGATGATGTCCGCGTTGCGCGCCTCGGCGACCTTGAACACATCGAGCCCGACGCCGATCGACGAGCGGTCGGCGGGGATTTCGGCGGTCTTCAGCCACACGCCGTTGGCATAGGCGTTGAAGTCGTCGCCCGGCTTGACGCTATGGTCGATCAGCGCTTGGTCGACGCCCGATTTAGTGCCCGTTACCGCTTGGGCGATCGCGGGCGCCTGCCACATGGCGGCTCCGCCTGCGGTGGTGGCGAGCAACATGGCGGCGAGAATTGAGCGCTTCATCGGGAACCCTCTTTTATCTGGTGTATGACTCGCTGGCTACACCAACACAGTTTGCCGCGCTAGGGGCCCACGTGGCTTCCCAACAGCAATCGGCAAGGCTAGGCAGGCGGCATGAGCGCACCCGTTCTCGACACTCGCCTTTCTCCCGACAGCGACCAGTTCCGCGCCAATGCTGCGCACAATCGCGCGCTCGTCGACCGGTTGCGCGCCGACGTCGCGACGGCTGCTCTGGGCGGCAATGAGAAGAGCCGCGAGCGACATACGTCGCGCGGCAAATTGCTGCCGCGCGATCGTGTCGAACGCCTGCTCGACCCCGGCTCGCCGTTCCTCGAGATCGGCCAGCTCGCTGCCTGCGATCTCTACGGCGGAGAAGTGCCCGGTGCGGGGATGATCGCCGGCATCGGCCGCGTATCCGGGCGCCAGGCGATGATCGTCTGCAACGACGCCACAGTGAAAGGCGGCACGTATTATCCGATGACGGTCAAGAAGCATCTCCGCGCGCAGGAGATCGCCGAACAGAACCGTTTGCCGTGCATCTATCTGGTCGATTCGGGCGGCGCCAATCTGCCGCACCAGGCCGAGGTATTCCCGGACCGCGATCATTTCGGGCGGATCTTCTTCAACCAGGCCAATATGTCGGCCAAGGGCATCCCCCAGATCGCCTGCGTGATGGGCAGTTGCACAGCGGGCGGCGCCTATGTGCCGGCGATGTCCGACGAGAGCGTGATCGTCCGCAACCAGGGCACGATCTTCCTTGCCGGCCCTCCCCTCGTCCAGGCCGCGACCGGCGAAGTGATCTCAGCGGAGGATCTCGGCGGCGGCGACTTGCATGCACGCAAGTCGGGCGTGGTCGATCACCTCGCCGAGAATGACGAGCACGCGCTGACCATCGTCCGCGACATCGTCTCGACGCTGCAGGCCGACGCCAAGCCCGACATCGAACTGCGCGAGCCGCGCCCGCCCAAGTTCGACCCGCACGATCTGTACGGCATCATCCCGCAGGATGTACGTGCGCCTTACGACGTGCACGAGATAATCGCCCGGTTGGTCGACGGGTCGGAATTCCAGGAGTTCAAAGCGCTCTACGGCAGCAGCCTGGTGTGCGGCTTCGCGCACATCTGGGGCATGCCGGTCGCGATCCTGGCCAATAACGGCGTGCTGTTCTCGGAAAGCGCGGTCAAGGGCGCGCATTTCATCGAACTCGCCTGCCAGCGGCGTATCCCGCTGCTGTTCCTGCAGAACATTTCGGGCTTCATGGTCGGCGGGAAGTACGAGGCCGAGGGCATCGCCAAGCACGGCGCCAAACTGGTGACCGCGGTCGCGACCGCCTCCGTTCCCAAGGTCACCGTGCTGATCGGCGGCAGCTTCGGCGCCGGCAATTACGGCATGGCCGGCCGCGCTTATTCGCCACGTTTCCTGTTCACCTGGCCCAACAGCCGGATCAGCGTGATGGGCGGCGAGCAGGCGGCGAGCGTGTTGGCGACGGTGCACCGTGACGCAGCGAGATGGACTCCCGAGGAAGCCGAGGCTTTCAAGCAGCCGATCCGCGAGGACTATGAGGCGCAAGGCAATCCCTGGCACGCCACCGCGCGGCTTTGGGACGACGGCATCATCGATCCGGCGCAGACCCGTGATGTATTGGGCTTGGCGTTTGCTGCGTGTCTCAACGCCCCGATCCCTGAAACGCCGCGCTTCGGCGTGTTCCGGATGTGATGGCTGAAGAAAGCCCACAAATTCCTCCCCGGAACGGGGAGGGGGACCGCGCGGCAAAGCCGCGTGGTGGAGGGGTTCCGCCCCCCGTTCTCCGCGCGCCGATCAAGGATGTGAGGCGGGCCCGCGTCGATCGCAAAAACATGTCCCTACCGGAAGTCCTGCTCTGGCAGGTACTCCGCAAGGCGCCGGGCGGCTTCAAGTTCCGGCGTCAAAATCCACAGCTCGGCTATCGTCTCGACTTCGCCTGTCTCGAGGCGCGCTTGGCGATCGAAGTCGATGGCGAAGCGCATGAACGGGGTAACCGACCGGCACGCGACGCCGTTCGCGACCAACGGCTAGCCGAAATTGGATTTTCGACTCTTCGCATTCCCGCCATCGAAATCCTGAAAGACCTCGACGCGGTCATTACCGGCATCGTTGCGGCTTGCCGCGAGCGGGGCCCCCTCCACCGCCCTTCGGGCGGTCCCCCTCCCCGTTCCGGGGAGGATTTTAAGGAAGCACCATGATTCTCCTCCCCCTCCTGCTCCTCGCTTCGGCCGCCGGTCAGAAATCCAGCGACAAGCTTCCCCCCGCCAACCCGCTGCCCATGCCGGTCAGCGAGGAATCGCAAGTGATGGTCCCGCTCAACGCCTGGTTCGCCGCGATCGACGCGGCCGACGCCAATGCGATCCGCGCGCAGCTCCGCATGGACGGCGGCGGCGGTGCGACCGTCGCGGCGACCAAGGCGGACGGCAGCAAGATCGTCCGTCACATGACCTGGGAACAATATCTCGCCAATGTGAAGCCCGGCGAGCATCGCTATCATGAGCAATTCACCGGCCGCCCGGCGATCGAGATCGATGGCGACATCGCGATGGTCTGGGGCGAGTTCACTCTGTCGGTCGACGGCAAGGTCGCGACCTGCGGCGTCGACCATTTCGACCTGATCCGCGAGAACGGCCAGTGGAAGGTGCAGAACGTGACCTGGTCGCAGCGCACGACGGAGTGCCCGGACGCGTGATCACCTCCCTCCTCATCGCCAATCGCGGCGAGATTGCCTGCCGCATCATTCGCACGGCGCGCGCGATGGGTATCCGCACGATAGCGGTCTATTCGGATGCCGACTCACGAGCGCTTCACGTCCGGCAAGCCGACGAAGCGGTGCACATCGGGCCGTCGTCGGCGCGCGAAAGCTATCTCGTCAGCGACAAGATCATCGCCGCCGCACAACAGACCGGGGCGGAGGCGATCCACCCCGGCTACGGCTTTCTGTCGGAGAATGCCGATTTCGCGCAGGCGGTGAAGGATGCCGGACTGATCTGGGTCGGGCCCAATCCCGACAGCATCCGCGCCATGGGCCTCAAGGACGCCGCCAAGGAGCGGATGATCGCCGCCGGCGTGCCGGTGACGCCGGGCTATCTCGGCGCGGACCAGCGGCCCGAGCATCTCAAGGCGGAGGCCGACGCAATCGGCTATCCCGTGCTGATCAAGGCGGTCGCCGGCGGCGGCGGCAAGGGCATGCGTAGGGTCGATGCGTCCGAGGACTTCGCCGATGCACTCGCTTCCTGCCAACGGGAGGCCGCCGCTTCGTTCGGCGACGACCGTGTGCTGATCGAGAAATACATCCTGAGCCCGCGCCATATCGAGGTGCAGGTGTTCGGCGACAGCCAAGGCAATATCGTCCATTTGTTCGAGCGAGACTGCTCGCTTCAGCGTCGCCATCAGAAAGTGATCGAGGAAGCCCCTGCCCCCGGCATGGACGAGGAGACGCGTGCTGCGATCTGTGCAGCGGCGGTGCGTGCGGCAAAAGCGGTCGATTATGTCGGTGCCGGCACGATCGAGTTCATCGCCGACGCCGGCGAAGGGCTGCGTGCCGATCGCATCTGGTTCATGGAAATGAACACCCGCCTCCAGGTCGAGCATCCGGTGACCGAGCAGATCACCGGCCAGGACCTGGTCGAATGGCAGCTCCGCGTCGCGTCGGGCGAAGAATTGCCACGGACTCAGGACGAGCTCGAGATCAACGGCTGGGCAATGGAAGCGCGTCTTTACGCAGAGGACCCCGCCAAAGGCTTCCTGCCGTCGATCGGCCGGCTCGAAGCGTTCGATCTGGGTGAGGACGCCCGCGTCGATACCGGGGTCGAGCAAGGCGCCGACATCTCGCCCTTCTACGATCCGATGATCGCGAAGGTGATCGCCTGGGGCGAGGATCGCGAGGAAGCGCGCGAGATACTGGCGGATGCGCTGTCCGATGCGATCGTCTGGCCGGTGCGATCAAATGCCGGTTTCCTGGTCGAGGCGCTCGAACATGACGCATTTGCCGAAGGCAATGTCGACACCGGTCTGATCGCGCGGGAGGGCGATGCGCTGATGCCGCCCGAGCTGCCGTCCGACGAGGCGCTAGCCGACGCCGCCGCTGCGCTGATCGGAGAAGTGCCGATGGCGGGCTTCCGCCTCAACGCCCAGGCGCGGCGGACCGACACATTTCTCCTCGATGGTGCAGCCGTCGCGATCGAGCATGGCGCGGCCGAACCCGGATCGGAAGCCGTCGAGAGCCTCCTGATCGCCGAGGGCGGGCAGGTCTGGCAATTGAGCCGCTGGCGCGCATCGGGGGGCGCGGCGGGCGCCTCTGGTGATGGCGCGATCCTGGCGCCGATGCCGGGCCGAGTGATCGCCGTGGATGTCGCGGCCGATGCCGTGGTGACGAAGGGCCAGAAGCTGCTGACGCTCGAGGCGATGAAGATGGAACACGGCCTGACCGCGCCATTCGACGGAATCGTCGTGGAGTTGAATGCGGCGGTTGGATCGCAGGTGCAGGTCGACGCCTTGCTGGTGCGGATCGAGAAGGCGGAGTGACTTACCTTTTCGTCGCCCCGGACCTGTTCCGGGGTCCAATGCGCCTCAAGCGTCATCCTGTGTTGATGATTGGATGCCGGAACAAGTGCGGCATGACGGATTGGAAGATGGTCGATGAACGAGCCTGAACAAATCCGCGTCGACGTCACCGATCACATCCTCACGATCACCCTCGACCGCCCGGCGGCGATGAATGCGTTCACCGCACAGATGATGCGCGAGATGATCGCCGCCTTCGACCGCGCCGACAAGGATGACGATGTCCGCGCGGTGATCGTCACCGGCAGCGGTGATCGCGCGTTCTGCGCGGGCGCGGACCTCTCCGCCGGCGGGGCGACGTTCGACTATGCCAAAGGACCGCGCTGGTCCGACGCGGGGTCACCGGTCGGTCCGGACGGCAAGGTCGATTGGGATCACGAAGGGATTCGCGACGGCGGCGGCCTGCTCAGTTTGCGCATCTTCCAATCGACGAAACCGGTGATCGGCGCCCTGAACGGCGCCGCGGTCGGGATCGGCGCCACGATGACGTTGCCGATGGACTTCCGCCTGGCCGCCGAGGGTGCGCGGTTCGGCTTCGTTTTCGCGCGGCGCGGCATTGTACCCGAGGCGGCGTCGAGCTGGTTCCTGCCGCGGCTGGTCGGCATCTCTACCGCTTTGGAATGGTGCTATTCGGGCCGGCTGGTGCCTGCCGTCGAGGCGAAGGACGCCGGGTTGGTGCGCTCGGTCCATGCCCAGGCGGATCTGCTCCCCGCCGCGCGCGAGCTAGCCCGCCAGATCACCGCCGAATCCGCTCCGGTCTCAATCGCCCTCACGCGGCAGATGATGTGGCGGATGATGGGCGCGGCCTCGCCGATCGACGCGCACCGGCTCGACAGCCGCCTGGTGTGGTCACGCGGGGCGAGCGCCGATGCGCAGGAAGGCGTCGCCTCGTTCCTGGAGAAGCGCTCGGCTATCTATCCGGACAAGGTCTCGACCGACCTGCCGCATTTCTCGCCCTGGCTCGATCCGCTCGAGTGGCGCGAGGATACGACCTGAGCTACCGCGGCCGCCACGACCTTGCGATAGCCGGGCCTGAAGCCTAGGGTCCGTACTCAATTACCGCGAGGATCGTGATTGCCCGCAGGAGCCCGCCGACGAGGAGCGCAGCGCAGACGCGTAGCCAAAGCTACGCGCAAGCAAGCGACGACGCTCGGCGGGCC
>NZ_BCYZ01000079.1 GCF_001598455.1 Sphingomonas pruni NBRC 15498 | reverse complement strand
CCCCTCCACCATTCGCTGCGCGAATGGTCCCCCTCCCCGTGCCGGGGAGGATTTGCTAGGCCGCTTTTTGATGCCCGATGAAACCCCGACCAAATCCCACCTGACGCGTCGCCAACTGCTGATCGGCGGCGGCGTGGGGGTCGGGCTGGTCGTTGCCTGGGCGGTCTGGCCGCGGCGTTATGGGCCGAACCTGACGGCCGCGAAGGGCGAGCACATCTTCAACGCCTGGTTGAAGATCGGCGAGGACGGGCATGTCACTGTCGCGGTGCCGCAGGCCGAGCACGGACAGGGAAGCTGGACTACCTTGCCGCAGATCGTCGCCGACGAACTGGGCGCCGACTGGCGCACCGTCGCGGTCGAGCCGGCGCCGCTCAACCCGCTCTACGCCAATCCGCTGGCGGCGTCGGAGCTGTTCGAAGGCGTGTTCGACCGCCTGCCGCAGAATATACGCGAGGGTCATATCACGCGATCGGCGCTGATGCTGACCGCCGGATCGACATCGGTGCGCCAGTTCGAAAGCGATCTGCGCGACGCGGGCGCGGCGGCGCGGGTGCTGCTGCAGAAGGCTGCGGCGAAACGGTGGAATACCGATTGGCAGGCGACCGGCACCGCGCAAGGCTTCGTCGTCCACGACAAGGACAAATTGCGCTTCGGCGAGCTGGCCGCCGAGGCAGTGGGCGGCAGTCTGCCCGACCCGCTGCCGTTACGCGCGGGCGAAAACGGACGCCTGTCGGGCCAATCGCTGCAACGGCTCGACAGCCCGGCCAAGATCGACGGCTCGGTCAATTTCGCCGCCGACATGCGTTTGCCCGGCATGGTGTTCGCGGCGATCCGCCAGGGCCCCACTCCCGACAGCCGGCTGGTCAGCGCCGACAAGGCAGCGGCGGACCGCATCCACGGCGCACTGAAAGTGGTCGAGGGCGATCATTGGGTCGCGGCCGTCGCCGACAATTGGTGGGCCGCCAACCGGGCGCTCGGTGCGCTCGCCCCGCGCTTTGCGGCGCCGGTCGGCGGAGCGAGCGATTATTCGATCCGCAGCGCGCTCGACACGGCATTGAACGGCGACGGCGTTCGGATCGGTGCCGCCGGCGATGTCGGTGCCGCCTTTCGCGGCGTGCAGGTGGTGAGCGCGGAATATCGCGCGGCACCCGCGCTTCATGCCGCGATCGAACCGCGCACGGCGACCGCCGCCTGGAGCGATGGGGTGGTCGAATTGTGGATGCCGACGCTCGCTCCGGGGCTCGCGCGCTCGTCGGTCGCGGCGGCGATGGGTGTCGGGGAGGATGCGGTGATCGTCCATCCCATGCCGATCGGCGGCGGGTTCGGGATCGGACTCGAATCGGACGCCGGCGTTCAGGCGGCGGCGATCGCGCGCGCAGTGGATCGACCGGTGCAATTGACCTGGTCACGAGCGGAGGACTGCGTCCACGACCGCTTCCGCGCGCCGGCCGCGGCGCGGATGACTGGCCGCGTCGATCAGAACGGACGACTGGTCGGGCTGCTGGCCAAGATCGCGGCGCCGTCGACCGGGCACGAACTCGCGGCGCGCTTGCTGGCTAGCGACAAGGCGGCACAGGCCGCACTGGCGCTGCCCGCCAATGGCGACGCCTATGCCGTGGCCGGCGGCGCGCCATTCTATCAGATCCCCAATTGGGCGCTCGATCATCATCCCGCGGATGTCGGTATCCCAACCGGCTATTGGCGATCGGGCGCGCATAGCTACACCTGCTTCTTCACCGAATGTTTCATCGATGAACTGGCGCACGCCGCCAATACCGAGCCGCTGTCGTTCCGTGTCGCGATGCTGGGCGGCAACGCGCGGCTGGCGCGCTGCCTGACGACGGTGGCGGCGCTCGGCGGTTGGGAAGGCGGCGTGGCGGGGAGCGGGCAGGGGATCGCCTGTCACAGCTTTCGCGGCAGCCATATCGCGGTGTTCGCCGAAGCGCATATCGAGGAGAATCAGTCGATCGGGATCGACCGGATCGTTGCCGCGATCGATTGCGGGCGGCAGATCAATCCGGACATCGTCCGTCAGAATGTCGAGGGCGGGCTGGTGTTCGGCATCGCCCAGGCGCTCGGCGCGTCGACCAGTTTCAAGGACGGTCTCGCAAAGGTGCGGGGGTTCGGCGATCTCGATCTGCCGGTGCTCGCAGACATGCCCGACATCACGGTCGAGTTGATCGCCAGCGAAGCCGATCCCGGCGGCGTATCGGAGATCGCGGTGCCCCCGGTCGCGCCGGCGATCGCCAACGCATTGCAATCGGCGACGGGGTTCCGAATTCGCAGTCTGCCGTTGAAAGTTGGAGAAGCATGACGTCTGCCACTAACTTCGTGCGTCACCCCGGATTGGTTCCGGGGTCCAATCCTCCACAACGGAATTCAACCGTCGTCGCGCGTTGGATGCCGGGACAAGCCCGGCATGACGGGGAGGGCTTGGCGTGACGCGACCGCCCGATCATCCGCCTATCCCGGCGCCGCGCGTCGGCCTGCTGCTGGTCAATCTCGGCACGCCCGAAGAGGCCAGCCCGAAAGCGGTGAAGCGCTACCTCGCCGAATTCCTGTCCGATCGCCGCGTGGTGGAACTACCCCCGCTTGCCTGGCAGCCGATCCTGCGCGGCATCATCCTCAACACCCGTCCGAAGAAGTCGGCGCATGCCTATAGCCAGGTCTGGACCGACGCGGGATCGCCGCTTGCCGCCGTCACCCGCGCGCAGGCCGAAGCGCTGAAGGATGCGTGGCCGGGCGTCACCGTCGATTGGGCGATGCGCTATGGGGCCCCGGCGATCGGCGACCAGTTGGTGGCGATGAAGGCGGCGGGATGCGAGCGCCTCCTGATCGCACCGCTTTACCCGCAATATTGCGCCGCCACGACCGCGACCGCCAACGACAAGGCGTTCGAGGCACTGGCCGCAATGCGCTGGCAACCGGCCATCCGCACCTTGCCGCCGTATCACGACGACCCCGCCTATATTGACGCGCTGGCGCAATCCGTTCGCGCCTCGCTCGCGACGCTCGATTTCGAGCCCGAGGCCGTGATCGCCAGTTTCCACGGCATGCCGGCGCGCACGCTCGAGCTTGGCGATCCCTATCATTGCCATTGCCAGAAGACCGCACGCCTGCTGGGCGAGGCCCTGGGAAGGGAGTTGATCGTCACCTTTCAGTCGCGCTTCGGCCGTGCCAAATGGCTCGAGCCGGCGACCGATACGACACTGGCCGCCTTGCCGGGTCAGGGAACGAAGCGCGTTGCGATCGTCGCACCTGGATTCTCGGCCGATTGCCTGGAGACGCTGGAGGAACTCGCGATTCGCGGGCGCGAAAGTTTTCTCGCCGCGGGCGGCGCGCAATTCGCCTATTTGCCATGTCTCAATGATAGCGAGATCGGCATACGTATGCTCCGCGACATCTTGTCGCGGGAACTTGCCGGTTGGATCGACGCTCAATAGCCTCGACCATGACGACACTGCCCGAATCAGGGCCAATAGGAGAGAAACCAATGGCACGCGTAGCGATCGTAACCGGCGGAACCCGGGGGATCGGCGAGGCGATCAGCCTGGCGCTTAAGGACATGGGCATGACCGTCGCGGCGAACTATGCCGGCAATGACGAGCGCGCCCGCGAATTCTCCGACCGCACCGGGATCAGCGCGTACAAATGGGACGTTGCCGATTACGATGCCTGCCAGGACGGGGTGAAGCAGGTCGAGGAACAGCTCGGCCCGGTCGACGTCGTCGTCAACAATGCCGGCATCACCCGCGACGGCACGATCCTCAAGATGACCTACCAGATGTGGAAAGAGGTCATGGACACCAATCTCGGCGGCTGTTTCAACATGGCCAAGGCGACCTTCCCGGGTATGCGCGAGCGCAAATGGGGGCGGATCGTCAATATCGGCTCTATCAACGGCCAGGCCGGGCAATATGGCCAGGTCAATTATGCCGCGGCGAAATCAGGCATCCACGGCTTCACCAAGGCGCTGGCGCAGGAAGGCGCGCGGGCCGGCGTCACGGTCAACGCCATCGCGCCGGGCTATATCGACACCGACATGGTGGCGGCGGTGCCGGCCGACGTGCTCGAAAAGATCGTGGCGAAGATCCCGGTCGGCCGCCTGGGCCAGGCGCAGGAGATCGCGCGCGGCGTGGCGTTCCTGTGCTCGGAGGATGGCGGGTTCGTGACCGGCTCGACGCTGTCGATCAACGGCGGGCAGCATATGTACTGACGGGCGCAGGCGCGGAAGTCACGCTTCCGCGCCGGTAGCGCCAGCGGGGCGAGCGCCCGGCACGGCCGGCGGGTCGGCGAAGCCGAACCCGTCCGACGCCGGCGGCTTTGCCGCCGGCGTCGGACGGGAGTTTTACCTAAGATGACCGCCGCCGTTGCGTCGAGGATGCAGGCTGCTCAACCGATTCGGAACGATCGGCACACCCGCATTGACCGGGCCAACGCATTGTCTCGAGGCATGACCTGCGAGGTCATGTCGCGGCGGCGGCGCGCTTGGTAATCGATCCCGACGGCGCGAAAGCGCGGTTCAAATCGGAGTGACGATATGCAGATCGCGCGCAGGGACTTCCTGAAATATGGCGGAGGCACGGTAGCAGCGCTCGCGATGCCGGGAGTCCTGCCCGCTGCCGAGGCCGTTCGCAAGCCGATCATCGACGTCCACATGCACGCTTATCCGGCAACGATGAAGCTGCCCGTTCCGATCGTTAATCCGATCACCGGCGTGAAGAGCTCGATCGTCACCGGCGCGGACCATCTCACCGCCTGCCTCGAACAAATGCGCAAGTACAATATCGTCAAAGGCGTGGTCAGCGGTGGCGATGGTGACCGCTTGCAGGCGGCCTATGACTGGCATGATCGCGATCCCGCCCGCATCGTCGCCGGCGCCGGCATCCGCGGTTCGGAGGACACGCCCCTGCCGCCGCTCGATACGCTGCGCAGCGCCTTCGCCTCGGGCAAGCTGAAGGTATTGGGCGAGGTCACCGCGCAATATGCCGGTCTGTCGATCAGCGATCCCAAATACGATCCTTATTTGGCGCTGGCCGAGGAATTCGACGTGCCCGTGGCGATCCATCTCGGCACGATGCCCGCAGGCACCACGTTCGATCCGTGCTGTCGGTCGGCGCGAGCGGCGTTCGGCCATCCGGAAACAGTGGAAGGGGCGCTCAACAAGCACCCGAAACTGCGCGTCAACCTGATGCACAGCGGCTGGCCATATATCGAAGAGGCCGAGGCGATGATGATGCTCTACGACAACGTCAACATCGATACCGGTGCGCTGTCGTGGCTGCTGCCGCGACCGGCCTTTCACGATTATCTGCGCCGGCTGGTCGATGCGGGCTTCGGCAAAAGGGTGATGTTCGGATCCGACCATATGTACTGGCCCGACGGGATCGGGCTGGCGGTCGAGCATGTCGAGGCCGCGACTTTCCTGACCGAGGAGCAGAAGCGCGACATCTTCTACAATAATGCGGCCGCCTTTTATAAGCTGGGCGCGTGACGGCTGGGAGTTCGCGTCGCCGCGGCCGGACTACCTGATCAACCGCCACAGGATTCTCGTACGATCAGATCGGTCGGCAAGTGCACCGGCAAATGATCGGGCGAGAAATCGAGTACGCGCGACACCAGCAAGCGTCCCGCTTCGGCGGTGTCCTGGCGGATCGTGCTTAGCGTCGGCGTGCTCAGCCGGCTCAACAGCATGTCGTCATAGCCGACCACCGATACGTCGCCGGGGACGTCGAGACCGGCGCGCTTGATCGCGCGGATCGCGCCCAGGGCGATGAGGTCGCTGGAGGCGACGATGCCGTCGAACACCACGCCGCGATGGAGCAGTCGCGCCACCGCGGCCTCGGCCGCTTCGAGCTCGAATTCGACCGCGACAACCAGACTGGGATCGGCCTCGAGACCGCTTTCCTTGACGCCTTCGAGATAGCCACGGCGGCGCTGCAACGCCTCGGGGTCGCTGCCGCCGAGGAACAGGATGTTGCGCCGGCCCATCCGAGCGAGATGCAGAGTCGCGCGCCGCCCGCCGAGCACATTGTCCGAACCGACCGAGCAATATTTCTGGCCGGCCATATGCGCGCCCCAGACCACGAAATGTCCGTTGGTCGAGGTCGCGAGCTGATTGAGCTGTTCGTGCAGTGCGCCCTGGCCCAGGAAGATGACCCCACTCGCGCGGCTGGTGGTGACGGCATGGACCAGATCTTCGTAATTTTCCGGCGAGGTGTGGCTGACGATGAAATCGCACGACCGCGCACGCGCCGCCTCGCCGATCTGCGCGATCAGCTCGAGGAAGAACGGGTGAGTCAGCGGTACCGGCCGACCACGCATGTGCGGGGTGACGATCGCGATCGAACCCTCGGCACCGATCGGTGCGGCGGGCATGTAATGGCGGAACGGATAGTCATGCTCGCGCGCCAATGCCCAGATGCGCTGCTTGGTCTTGGCACTGATTACCGGCTCGTCGTTGAGCGCGCGCGACACCGTCGATACTGAGACGCCCGCCAGCTTGGCGAGGTCCTGCAGCGTAGTATTGTTGTTGCTGTTGGTGCCCATTATGCCCAAGCTGACTAAAAGCGGCGCGCGTGATTTCCGATCACGCCCACCACTCGCATTATTTGTTATCGCATCGCTTGGTGCGGAAAACCGGTGCCCACTTTTCCGCGCGATGCTTTAACCGGCGCCGACTTAAGGAGCGAAGGGCAGGTTTTGCAAGCGAGCGAGGGGGATGCGAGCATTTCAGCACCGGCGCCGATGCGGCGGCCGCGCCTGACGATCGGCCAGATCTGGAATATGTGCTGCGGCCTGTTCGGCGTGCAGATCGTCTGGGGGCTGCAAAACGGCAGTACCAGCCGCATCTTCCAGACATTGGGCGCCGAGCTCGACCAATTGCCGATCCTGTGGATCGCCGCGCCGATCACGGGACTGCTGGTCCAGCCGCTGATCGGCCATTGGAGCGACCGCACATGGGGGCCGCTTGGGCGGCGGCGCCCGTTCCTGCTGGCCGGGTCGATCCTGACCGCGATCGCGCTGGTCGCGATGCCGAATGCCGCCAGCATCTGGACCGCCAGCCTGGCATTGTGGCTGCTCACCGCCTCGATCAACATTGCCGCCGAGCCATTCCGCGCGCTGGTCGCCGACGCCTTGCCCGAGGACCAGCGCACCGAGGGTTTTGCGGTGCAGGTCTTTTTCATCGGCTCGGGCGCGGTCTTCGCCTCGGCACTACCCTGGATCCTGACGCATTGGTTCGGTGTCGCCGCGACCGCGCCTCCCGGCCTGTTGCCGCCCTCCGTGCGGCTCACATTCTATATCGGCGCGGCCGGGCTGCTTGCCGCTGTCGCCTGGACGGTGTTCACCACCAGCGAACGTCCGCCTGAGAGCCTCGCCGCCGACGCGCCGGACCTGATCGACCATATGGTGCCGAGCACGACGGGAGCAGCGACGCTCACGCGTAGCGGGCTATTATGGATGCTGGGGGGCGGCGCGATCGCCGGCTTTGCGTTCGCCGAGCAGCTCGAGCGCGAGATTTACGTCCTGGCGACGATCGCCTTCGTCTTCGGCCTCGCTCAGCTCGCAGCGGTGGCGATGCGGCGCGGCGGGCGGCATTCGCTCGGCGTGTTCGAGATCGTCGAGGACATATTGCATATGCCGCGCCTGTTGCGGCACCTCGCGGTGGTCCAGTTCTTCACCTGGACCGCTTTGTTCGCGATGTGGATCTACACCGTCCCTGCCGTCGCCGAACATCATTATCATACCGCCGACGCCAGTTCGGCCGCGTACAATGCGGGTGCCGATTGGGTTGGCGTGTTGTTCGCCGGCTATAACGGCGTGGCCGCAATCGCCGCGCTGGCATTGCCCTGGCTCGCCGAACGGATCGGACGGCGCACCATCTATGCGCTCAGCCTGGCGCTCGGCGCGCTGGGCTTGGCCGGATTCATGCTGGTCGATGATCCTTATTGGTTGTGGCTGCCGACGATCGGCATTGGCTGTGCCTGGGCTGCGATCCTGTCGCTCCCTTATGCGATGCTCGCCAGCGCGGTGCCGCCGCGCAAGATGGGCGTCTATATGGGCATTCACAACATGTTCCTGGTGCTGCCCCAATTGGTCGCCGCTACCGTGTTTGGCGCGATCGTCCACCACTGGCTGGGTAATCAGGCAATCCTGGCGCTGGGGCTGGCGGCGGCGGCCATGGGCGCCGCCGCCCTTACCGCGATGACTATCCCCGACGCCTGAGCGCAGCTATGCAAATGTTGCATTGTTGAATCGGTGCGGCATTCGGGCTGGTTTGAGAAATCGTAGTGTGAAGTCCTGCAAAACAGGGCTTGCGCGCTACGGAAATTTACGCAACAAAGCGCAAATCGTTGCACAAGATTGCAGGCGATGAAGTCGCGCGCATCGCAAAAGCGAGCGCCGCAGGAGGGGATGAAGAGGCCATGGCACGCAGCGACGCGCCGCAACGATTCCGAACAGGGTGATTCGCGCCGCGTGGCGGGCATGCAGCTTCGGCACGCGAGCAACGGGACAAGCCCCCGCATGAGGGGCGGGCATTAGGGGAGTGATCGATGAAACAACTGGGTTCGAACCGCAGCCATGGGCTTCTGTGGAGCGGCGCCTCGCTGATGACGCTGGCGATCTTCGCCGCGACCGGCGCACAAGCGCAGACCGCGCCGGAGGCCGCCACCAGCCCCGCCGCGACGCCGCAAACGGATAGCGGCGCCCAGGCTTCCGATGACAACGACATTCTGATCGTCGGCGTGCGCCGCGCGCTCGGCGATGCCGCTGAGACCAAGCGCAACGCCGCCACGATCGTCGATTCGATCAGCGCGACCGATATCGGTGCTTTTCCCGACACGTCGGTGTCCGGCGCCTTGTCGCGCGTTCCCGGCATCACCGTGTCGCGACTGCAGTCGACCGACGATTCGACTCATCCCTCCGGCGAAGCCGCCGGCGTGCTGGTCCGCGGCCTGACCCAGGTGCGCACCGAGTTCAACGGCCGCGACAGCTTCTCCGCCGACGCCGCGCGCGGGCTCAACTTCAACGACATCTCGCCCGAACTGATGTCGCGCGTCGACGTCTACAAGAATTTGACCGCGGACATGATCGAGGGCGGCATCGCCGGCACCGTCGACCTCCGCACCCGCCTGCCGTTCGACCAGAACGGGCTGGTCGTCACCGGCAACGCAAAGGCCGATTACGGCGACCGGTCGAAGAAGTGGACCGGCGAATTCTCGGCGCTGATCAGCGACACATTCGACACCAATATCGGCAAGTTCGGCTTTCTCGCCGACTTCGCGCGCAGCCATGTCATCACGCGGACCGAAAGCGTGATCTTCGACAAGATCGACACCTATTGCTCGGCGGGCGCGCTCAAGCCCGACGGCACCGCCAATATTGGTTCGGACGGCACGATCGGCTGTACCGCCAACCCGTTCGGCGGCACCGGCTGGGCCTATGCGCCCGACGGCATCCGTTACTCGCAGGTCGATTACGACCGCACGCGCCGCGGCATCGCGCTCGCCGGCCAGTTCCAGGACAAGTCCGAACGCTTCCTGCTGACCGTCCAATACACCGATTCGAAATATCACAACGCCTGGCTCGAACGCGCCTCGCACGCGATCCTAGACGGCAATGCCTATGGCACGCCGGCGTTCAACCCGCGCAGTTCGACCATTCTCGGCGCGGCCGACGGCGCCGGTGCGCTGGTGTTCGGATCGAACGGCATGTTGCAATCGGGCGTGCTGACGCAGGGCCATGGCAGCTGGGCGGGAAGCTGGAGCGGCAACGATCAGGACGCGATCAACACCGGATCCGCGGTCCCCGGCATGCCATTCGTCAACAATTGCGGCACTGGTCACTGCACCACGCTGCGCGACGGCCTCTATTTCCAGAACGAAGCGCGCAACTTCGACCATAGCGAGGGGACGCGCGACTTCTCGGCCAATATCGACTGGAAGATCACCGACAATCTGAAGCTGACGCTCGATGGTCAGCGCATCACTGCCTCGACCAACAACAACGACATCCTGGTCGCGGTCGGATCGATGGCCAATTATCAGTACAGCCTGACCGACGGCAACGCGCCGGAGATCAAGCTGCTGCCGGGCTCCAACGTCAATTACGCGACCGGCGGTCTGGCCAATCCGCACAATTACTGGATCCCGTTCATCCAGGGCCATGTCGAGGACAATGACGCCGACGAATGGGCGTTCAAGGGCGACCTGCAATACGATTTCGACAAGGGCGGCTGGCTCGACTCGCTCAAGGTCGGCGTGCGCTATGCCGATCGCAACCAGACGGTCCGCTACTCGACCTTCAACTGGACCCCGATCGCGGCGAGCTGGAATTGCAACGGCGCGGGGTTCAACGCCGACAACACCACGCCCAACCCGACGGCGGCGTGCAATTCGAACTTCAAGGGCTATGGCGCCGGGATCTGGGAATCGACCAGCCTGGGCAGCGATTTCTACAACGGCACCGCCTATAACAACGGACCGCTGGTCTATCTGAACCGCGACACGCTGCAGGACTTTCCCAAGCTGCTCCAGTCGTTGAGCGGGGCCAACACCAATTCGCCGATCGCGCCGGGCTATACCGCGATCTGCGACCGGCCTGAGGCGACGGTCGACAATTGCTTCACCCCGTCGGAAGTGACCAGGACGTCCGAACGGACCAAGGCCGCCTACGCCATGCTCAATTTCGGCGGCGACCAGCCGATCTTCGGCGGCGGCGTGCGCATCCAGGGCAATGTCGGCGTCCGCGTGATCCGCACCGAAGTGACCAGCGACGGCGCGGTCGCGTATCCGGCCAACACCGTGCTCAACTTGCTGCCCGCTTGCAACGCGGGCCTGTCGGGCGATGCGATCGTGCAGCCTCGGTGCTACCTCACGCCCGCAATCGAGGCCTTCGCCAGCGGCGGTGGCTCGCCCAATACGCTCAAGGCTTCGTATACGAACGTGCTGCCGAGCTTCAACATCCGCTTCGGGCTCGACTCCAAGTCGTACATCCGCTTCGGCTATTCACGCGGCCTGTCACGGCCCGATTTCGGCCTGTTGCGCAACTTCGTGTCGATCAATTCGCCGATCATCAACACCGGCCCGGACTCGCCCTATATCGTCTACAACTCACCGACCGCGGCGCACACCGCGGCCAACGTCACCGGCTATAATTTCGTGTTCAACGCGGAATCGGGCTATGCCGGGTTGCGGCCGATGACCGCCGACCAGTTCGACCTCACGTTCGAACGCTATATGGGCAAATCGTCCTTGTTCACGGTCGATCTGTTCTACAAGAAGCTGCACAACGCGATCTCCTACGGTCAGTTCGAGCGGCCCTTCACCAACAACGGCTCGACCCAGACGGTGTTGCTGCGCGGTCCGCGCAACCAGAAGGACGGTGGCGAGCTCAAGGGGTTCGAGGTCGGTTACCAGACCTTCTTCGACTTCCTGCCGGGACTGCTCTCGGGTCTCGGTATCCAGGCCAATTACACCTTCGTCGAACAATCGGGGATCAGCAATTCGAACCTGATCGCGGTCGGCGCGCTCGACGCCGGTGGTACCGGCGGCCAGGGCGCGGGGCTCGACGTCAGCGGCGGGCGCGGGGCGGTGATCGACTCGCACATGTTGGCGGGCATCTCGAAACATTCGTTCAACCTGGTCGGCCTGTACGAAAAGGGCCCGGTCGCGCTCCGCGTCGCGTACAATTGGCGATCGCGCTTCCTGACCAACAATCTCGACTGCTGCGTCGGCCTGCCGGTGTTCCAGAAGGCCGCCGGGTTCCTCGATGGGTCGCTCCGTGTCTCGGTGGTCAAGAATTTCGAGTTCCTGGTGGAAGGCTCGAACCTGCTCAATACGCGCACCGTCTATCAGCAGCAGGTGTTCGGCGACTCCAAGGCGACGCCGGGCGCCAAGCCGGTGTTCATGGATGCCAATTGGGGCGTGGTCGACCGCCGCTTCTCGGTTGGCGGCCGGTTCAAGTTCTGATTTCCTCCACTGGGCGCCGCCGCCACCCTCCCAGGGACGGCGGCGCCCAATCTTTGTGAGGGAAAAGCATCATGGCGCCGGCACCAGAACCAGATTCGCTGAAGCCAGAATCGTCGACATCCGATCCGTTCAAGGTCGTCATCGTCGGCGGCGGCACTGCCGGCTGGATGGCGGCGTCGGCACTGGTCAGGCTGCTGCCCGCCCGGGACTATGCGATCACGCTGATCGAATCGGATGAGATCGGCACGGTCGGGGTCGGCGAAGCGACGCTGCCGCATATCAAGGTGTTCAACGACACGCTGGGGATCGACGAGGCGCAGTTCATGCGCGAGACCCAGGCCGCGTTCAAAGTCGGAATCGAATTCGTCGGCTGGGACCAACCCGGCGAACGCTATGTCCACCCCTTCGGCACGTTCGGCGAGCCCTGGGCGGGAGTCGATTTCCAGCATCACTGGGCCCGCGCCTACGCCGCCGGTCGCGCCTCCGAGCTGCACGATTATTCGTTCGCGATCGCCGCGTGCCGCAACAATGCGTTCGAATTTCCCAACGAAGACCCGAAATCGATCCGCGCGACTTACGCCTACGCCTATCATTTCGACGCCGCGCTCTATGCGCAATTCCTGCGCCGCTGGGCGATGCCACTCGGCGTCACGCGCATCGAGGGCAAGGTGGTCGACGTCGCGCGCGACGCCGCCACTGGCCATGTCGCATCGTTGACGCTCGCCTCGGGCAGCGAGATCGCCGGCGACCTGTTCATCGACTGCTCGGGATTCTGCTCGCTGCTGGTCGGCGGATCGATGGAGGTCGGCTGGCAGGACTGGAGCCATTGGCTGCCGTGCGACCGCGCGCTCGCCGTGCCCAACATGCGCACCGAGCCATTGCTCCCCTTCACCCGGCTGACCGCGCAGGAAGCGGGCTGGACGTGGCGGATCGGGCTGCAGCACCGCACCGGCAACGGCTATGTCTTTTCGAGCCGCTTCACCGACGAGGAGCGCGCGCGCGACGTGCTGTTGGGCGCGCTCGACGCGCCGCCGCTCGCCGAGCCTCGGCTATTGCGCTTCCAGGCCGGACGCCGCGTCTCCGCCTGGGCAGGCAATTGCGTTGCGGTCGGGCTTGCCAGCGGCTTTCTCGAACCGCTGGAATCCACCTCGATCTTCCTGATCCAGGCCGCGGTGATGGACCTGATCGGACTAATGCCGACACGGCGCAGCGGAATCGATCCGCGGCTGGCGGCCGAATATAACCGGTTGTTCGAGGTGCATTACGACCGCACCCGCGATTTCCTGGTGCTCCATTACACCGCCAACCGGCGGCACGGGCAGCCATTATGGGATCATGCCCGCAACATGGAGCTGCCCGAGAGCCTGGCGCACAAGATCGCCTTGTTCCGCGCCTCGGCGGCCGCGCCCGATTACCGCTACGGCCTTTTCTCGCGCGACTCTTGGCTCGCCGTGCTGCTCGGCCAGGGCGTGCTACCCGCCGCGTGGAACCCGCTGGTCGAGGCGGTCCCGCTCGACGATCTCGCGGAGAGGCTCGCCGACCTCAAATACCGGATCGAGGTCAATGCCGCCGACATGACCGCGCATGGCGACTTCATCCGGTCCTATTGCCCCGCCCCCGCGCTGGAGCCGGCGGCATGAGCGCGCGCGTTCAGACCCTCGTCCTGCTCGGCCGCGACGCGCCATTGTGGCTCGCCGCCAGCGTGCTCCAGGCTGCGCTCAAGCCCGCCGGCGTCGCGGTCACCGCGATCGAACTGCCGAGTCTGCTCCATGTGAGCGACGTCTATGCGACGCTGCCGGGGATCGAGGCGCTCCACACGCGTCTGCGGCTCGACGAGGCCGGACTGCTCCGCGCGACCGGCGGTGCCTTCTCGCTCGGGCAGAATATCCGCGACATGCTGGGCGGACACGGCCACTTCCTCAACGCTTATGGCGCCTATGGCACGCCGATCGAGGGCAACGACTTCTTCCCTTATTGGGCGAAGGCACGCGCGCTCGGGCTCGACGTCGCGCTCGAACAATTCTCGCTGACTGCCGCCGCCGCGCGCCAGGGCCGGGTGATGATCCCCGACGAAGCGAGCGAAGCCTATGGCCGCGCCGATTACGGCTATCATCTGCCCGCCATCGCTTATGCCGCCGGGCTGAAGAGCGTCGCGTCGCGGATCGGCGTGGCGATGCGCACCGCCAATCATATCGCGATCGAGCGCGGTGACAGCGGCGACATCACCGCATTGGTCGCCGATGGCGAGCACGTCCCAGGCGACTTGTTCGTCGACGCGACCGGCAGCGACGCCGCGTTGATCGGCAAGACGCTCGGCGTTGAACAGCAAAGCTGGCGCGCGCATTTCCCCGCCGACCGCGTGTTCGCGGCACGCGCGCAACCCTTCGCGCCGATCCCGACCTATGCCGAGCTACGCGCCTGGCAGCCCGGCTGGGCGACGCTTTACCCGACACAGACCGCGACCCATGTCATCCACGCCTTTTCGAGCGCGCTGACCGAGCCCGAGGACGCGCTGGCCCGGCTCGGTGCTGCGGCCGGGCTGGCGCTCGGCGATGCGGTGCTGCGGCCGTCCGATCCGGGGCGCCGCGAGCAGGCCTGGGCGCACAATTGCGTCGCGATCGGCTCTGCCGCCTGCGCGCTCGACCCGGTCCACAATCTCGACCTCCACGCCGTCCAGCTCGGGTTGATCACCTTGCTGACCTATTTCCCGACCGGGCAGGACGTCGCCCCGAGCCGCGACGAATATAACCGCCTGATGCGCTCGTCGTTCGAGCGGCTGCGCGACTATCAGGCCACCTTCTACGCGCTCGCCCCCTATCCCGGGCTGTTCTGGGACACCGGCCGCGCCGCGCCACAGCCACCCGAACTCGAGCATATCGTCGCGACCTTCCGCGCACGGGGCGAAGTTCCACCGATGGAGGACGACAGCATCCCGACCGACAATTGGCGGGCATTGCTGATCGGTCTGGGTGTCACGCCCGAAAGCTATCCGCCGCGGATCGACGCGACATCGCCCGACACGGTAAAGGCGCAGTTCCGCACCATGCTCGGTTTCGTCGGGGACGCCGTGCTGCGCCAGCCGACGCATGCTCAGGCGCTGGGGACGGCCAATGGTTGAGCCCGTCCACCTGGCGCGCGATCCGGCCGCGATCGACAGCCTGGCGCGCGTCGCAAAGCGCACCGTGACCGGCGCGGAAGACTTCGCTGCGATCGTCGCCGCGGGCGAGCCGGTGATCGTGCAGCGGTTGTTCGACACCTGGCCCGCGCTCGCCGCCGGCATGCAGGGATCGGCGACGCTCGACGCCTATTTCCGCCGCCTCGATCGCGGCGCGCCGGTGCCCGTCATGGAGGCGCCCGCACGCCACAAGGGGCAATTCGCCTACGGCCCCGATCTGCGCGAATTCACTTTCACCAAGCGCCAGGCGCCGCTCGGCGCCACGCTCGATCGGATCGAGAGCCTGAGCGGCCAGCCCGACGCGCCGACCGTGGCGATCCAGATGCTGCGGCTCGACCAGGCGATGCCGGAATTCGTAGAGCACAACCCGATGCCGCTACTGCCCGGGATCGGCCCGCGGCTGTGGCTGGGCGGCGCGATGCATACCCGCACGCACAACGATCGCGACCACAACCTTGCCTGCGTCATCGCCGGGCGGCGGCGCTTCGTGCTGTTCCCACCCGATCAGGTCGGCAATCTCTATATCGGCCCGCCCGACAATCCGCCGACACTGTCGCTGGTCGATCCCGAAGCGCCCGACCTCGCGCGCTTCCCGCGCTATGCCGACGCCATCGCCACGGCGCGTGTCGCCTTCCTCGAGCCGGGCGAGGCGCTCTTCATGCCGCGCTATTGGTGGCACCACGTCACCTCGCTCGATCCATACAATGCGATGGTCAATTACTGGTGGGGCGGCAGCGAGGAACCCAATGACGCGTTCCTGACCGCCTTGCTCGCGTTCCGCGACCTGCCACCGGGCGAGCGCGATTATTGGCGCGAGATGGTCGCAGCATACGTATTCGCCGAGCGCGGCGACGTCCTCTCGCATATTCCCGCCTTGCTCCAGGGGTCGCTCGGCCCCCTCTCCCCTTCCGCCCGCGCGGCGCTGCGCCGGCAGCTTCGCGCCGCCAGCCTCAAATCCTCCTGACCCTCCCCCCAAGGAAAGACCCGATGATCCTTCGCTCGCTAGCCCTGATCGCCGCACTCGGCTGGACCGCCTCGGCCGCGGCCGCCCCGCGCGAATGCGCGCAATCGCCGGGCAAGGTGATCGAGGTTTGCGTGTGGGTCGACAACGGCCAGGCGCTGTACGAGGTCACCCGCAAGGGCGCGGTCGTGCTGGCGCCGTCCGAACTCGGCCTGACGTTCAAGGGCGAACCCGCGGCGCGCTATACCGCGATCGGCAATCCGCGCCGCGCGGCCTCCAACACCAGCTGGGAACAGCCCTGGGGCGAAGAGCGTGTGATCCGTGACAATCACACCCAGCTGACGGTGACACTGAGCGGCGACACCCAGTTCAACAAGGCGGTCGACGTCACCTTCCGCCTGTTCGATGACGGCTTCGGCTTCCGCTATGATTATGCCGGCATCCCCGCCGGACAGGACGTCGCGGTCACCGCCGAGCGGACCCAGTTCCATACGCTCGGCGCGTACCAGGCGTGGTGGTATCAAGGCCTGGGCCAGGAACGCGACGAATATCTCTACACCCAGACCGACGCGCGCCGCATCACCCTGGCCGAGACGCCGCTGACGATGAAGGGCGCCAACGGGCTCTACCTCTCGTTTCATGAAGCGGCGATGATCGATTTTCCGTCGATGCTCCTGCAGGGGAATGGCGAAGGGACGCTGACCGCCTGGCTGATGCCCTGGCCCGACGGCACGCTGGCGAAGAAGACCGGCGCCTTCACCACGCCATGGCGGACGGTGCTGATCGGCGAGACCCCGGGCGCGCTGGCCGACAGCCGGATCGAGCTCAACCTCAACGAACCGAGCAAGATCCCCGACATCCAGAAATGGTTCACCCCCGGCAAATATGTCGGCGTGTGGTGGGAAATGCACCTCGACAAGGCCACCTGGGGCAGCGGGATGCGGCACGGCGCCACCACCGCCAATGTCGAGCGTTATATCGATTTCGCCGCCAAATACGGGTTCAGCGGCGTGCTGGTCGAGGGGTGGAACCAGGGATGGGACGGCGACTGGATCACCAACGGCGACAAGTTCAGCTTCACCAAGCCCTATCCCGATTTCGACATCGCGGCGATCACCGCTTACGCCAAGTCGAAGGGCGTCCAGCTGATCGGGCATAACGAGACCGGCGGCGCGGTGATCAATTACGAGAACCAGCTCGACGACGCGATGAAGTTCTACCAGCGCTATGGCGTGCATTCCGTGAAGACCGGCTATGTCCGCCATGCCGGCGACATCCTCGACCGCGATGGCAAGGGGGAGTGGTTCGCCGGGCAATTCATGGTGCGCCACAATCTGCTCGTCGCGGAAACCGCGGCCAGATACCGCATCGCGATCGATGCGCACGAGCCGGTCAAGGATACCGGCCTGCGCCGCACCTGGCCCAACATGGTCGCCCGCGAAGGGGCGCGCGGTCAGGAATATAATGCCTGGGGCGTGCCGACCAATCCGCCCGAACATATGACCATCCTGCCGTTCACGCGGCTGCTCGGCGGTCCGATGGATTTCACGCCCGGCATATTCGACCTCGCGCACGGCAAGGACGACGTGACGCGGCGCGTGCAATCGACGCTTGCGACGCAATTGGCCGAATATGTCGTGGTGTACAGCCCGATCCAGATGGCCGCCGACTTGCCCGAAAATTACGAGAAGAACCTGGCCGCGTTCCAGTTCATCCGCGACGTGCCGACCGATTGGGAGACGTCCGAGACCTTGCAGTCGGAGATCGGCGATTACGTCGTCATCGCGCGCCGGCAGCGCGGCGGGCAGGACTGGTTCCTGGGCGCGATCACCGACGAGAATGCGCGTTCGCTCGAGCAGCCGCTGACCTTCCTCGCGCCGGGCAAGAGGTATGAAGCCCAGATCTATCGCGACGGGCCCAATGCCGATTACCGCGTCAATCCGTTGGCGATCACGATCGAAAAGAAGATCGTGACGGCGGCGGACACACTGCCGCTCGACCTCGCGCCGGGTGGCGGCATGGCGATTAGATTTCGCTTGATCGAGTAGCCGTTGCCCGAGCGGCGAGGATCGTTTTCAGCTTCGCTGTATCGGCACCGGCCC